>SVFI01000001.1 GCA_015056905.1 Lachnospiraceae bacterium | reverse complement strand
AACCAAACGGAGGTAAAGACATGAGCGTTATTTCAATGAAACAGTTATTAGAAGCAGGTGTTCATTTCGGACATCAGACAAGAAGATGGAACCCTAAGATGGCTCCATACATCTACACAGAGAGAAATGGTATCCACATCATCGACTTACAGACATCTGTAGGTAAGGTTGACGAAGCTTACCAGGCAATTTCAGAAGTTGCTGCAGCAGGCGGAACAATTCTTTTCGTTGGTACAAAGAAACAGGCTCAGGACGCTGTTAAGACAGAAGCTGAACGTTGCGGAATGTACTACGTTAACGAGAGATGGTTAGGTGGTATGCTTACAAACTTCAAGACAATCCAGTCAAGAATTGCCCGTTTAAAAGCAATTGAAGCGATGTCTGAAGACGGTACATTTGATGTACTTCCTAAAAAAGAAGTTATCGCTCTTAAAAAAGAGTGGGAAAAATTAGAAAAGAACTTAGGCGGAATCAAAGAGATGGAACATATTCCGGATGCAATCTTTGTAGTAGACCCTAAGAAAGAAAGAATCTGTATCCAGGAAGCTCACGCTTTAGGAATCACATTAGTTGGTATCGCTGATACAAACTGTGATCCGGAAGAACTTGACTTCGTAATCCCGGGTAACGATGATGCAATCCGTGCAGTAAAACTTATTGTTTCTAAGATGGCAGACGCTGTTATCGAAGCAAACCAGGGAGCAGCTGAAGAGGTTGCAGAAGTTGCAGAAGAGGCAGATGCAGAATAATTCGGTTTCGTAAACAAGTATTAGAATAACGGAGGAAAATATTATGGCAATTACAGCAGCTATGGTAAAAGAATTAAGAGAATTAACAGGCGCAGGTATGATGGACTGTAAAAAAGCTCTTACAGAGACAGATGGTGATATGGATGCAGCTGTAGACGTATTAAGAAAAAGCGGTGCAGCTAAAATGGAAAAGAAAGCCAGCAGAATTGCAGCTGAAGGTATTGCTCGTGTGGCAACCAACGGTACAGAGGCAGTTGTAGCCGAAGTGAACTCTGAGACAGACTTCGTTGCTAAGAATGAAGTATTCCAGGAGTTTGTACAGGTTGTTGCTGATACTGCTCTTGCATCAGGATTAAACGGTGGTGCAAACGGTGAAGATGTTGAGGCAGTTCTTGCTACGAACGGTCTTCAGGAGCTTTTAGTAGAAAAGACAGCTACAATCGGTGAAAAGTTATCTTTCCGTAGATTTGCAAAAGTTTCCGGTGATTGTGTAGCTACTTATATTCATGCAGGCGGAAAAATCGGTGTTTTAGTTGCTGCTACAGGTGCAAGCGGCGATGCTGAGCAGGAAGCTTTAGTGAACGTTGCAATGCAGGTTGCAGCTATGAATCCGCAGTATGTCGGAAGAGCCGATATTGCGCAGGAAGAAATTGATAAGATGAGAGAGATTACAGTGGACAGTTCATTAAATGACCCGGCCTCACTTCCGAAACCGATTTTAAATGCATTGTTTGAAAAAGCTGTAAATGACAAGTTGTTCTCAGATGCAGATCTTGCTGCATATGAAGAAAAGAAAAATGATAAGTATTTATTCAACTTCCTTTCAGATGCTGCCAAGGCTGTGTTAAGCGACCTTGCAATGCAGGATAAGGCTAACATCGTTGAGAATAAGATATTCGGTGGTATGATTGAAGGTCGTATTTCTAAGCAGCTTAAAGAAATCAGTCTTCTTGACCAGGTTTATGTAAAAGCAGAAGACGGTAAGCAGACAGTCGGAAAATATCTTGAGTCAGTAAATAAAGCTCTTACAATCACTAAATTCGTTCGTTTCGAAGTTGGTGAAGGTATGGAGAAGAAAAATGAAGACTTCGCTGCAGAAGTTGCTGCTCAGATGGGAATGTAATTTCACGTAAAGGGAAGGTTGATACCAATGGTGTCAACCTTCTGTTTTTTTGCTGTCTTTTATATTGACATTACATATAGATAGGGGTATGTTGAAAGTAGCAAAACATAAGGAGGGATTTGTATGAAATCAGTCAAAAGAAACATTGTAACAGTAATCATGCTTTGCCTTGCACTTGTGCTCGTATTTCCGGTGCACGCACAGGCGGCCTCTAAAGTGAACATCAGCAAAAGTAAGATGACGCTGATTGTCGGTCAGCAGAAGACGCTGAAGGTGAAAAATACAACCAAAAAGGTCACATGGTCATCTTCTAAAAAGTCGGTTGCCAAGGTCAGCAGCAAGGGTGTTGTCACAGCCAAAAAGGCCGGAACAGCAACGATTACGGCCAAGGTCGGCAAAAAGAAATATACATGTAAAGTTACGGTAAAAGAGAAACCGTCATTAGTGAAAAGTGAGACGATTTGCGTCGGCAAGAAGATAAAGCTCAAAGTGGAAGGAACTGCCAAAAAGGTGAAATGGAGTTCTTCCGATAAGAAGATTGTAAAGGTGGATCAAAAGGGAAACATTCGCGGTTTGAAAAAAGGAACTGCTACCATCACGGCTAAAGTGGGAAATAAAACGCTCAAATGTAAAGTGAAGGTAAAAGATGCAATTTATAAGATTGACAGAACCGTAAGAATAAAAGATGCGGGTTTTGTGGTGATTACCCATCTGTCGGACAAGATCTCCTGCAAGATTTCGAATCCTGAGATTGCGACACTTGCATTGACAGAACCGGAGCCTTCGGATGACAGTCCGGGGCAAGAATCGAACATTGTTATTTATGCAAAGAAGAGCGGAACTACATATATTACAGTCTCAAACAATTGCAACAGCAAGAAGATGAAATTCAAGGTTGTGGTGCAAAAGACAATGCCGACGACGGCGAAGGATAAACTGAAAGGCTATTTGATTGAGCGCGGGGAAATCAATGATGAGTGCAACAAGGTGATATCCAAATCATTTGCGGAGTATCAGGCAGAAGCAAAGATTACATATGATTACTGGGAAAAAGCACTTGAGTATGAATATGAAGAAAACATAGACGGCATGCAGGTAAAATGGTCTGTACTCGGGGCAGACGACCCGGCATCAGGCAGTTATATTGTGATGTGGATTACGCCGAAAGGTGAAAAGGAAAGTCAGTATGTGACAGCCGAGGTTGATTTGGCGGCGTACAATGGACAGACTTTGGTGTATGAAGAAGCGTGGTATGGAATTGCGGTTGGTGATGAACTTCAGCGTATTGCCAATGAGGTGACGCCGAGAGCGTACCAATCTATGGATGAGTTGCTTAAACCGGTTGGTTTGACCATTCGTGAGGTCTTTTAATCGTTATAAAAGTTTTAAAAGGAATGAAAATTTAGAGGAATGTCTTCGGATATTCCTCTATTTGATTGCATATCTTTTCAAAATGGTGTAAAATAAAACACAACATCTTGATGAGGGTGGGGGAATGGACACAATTAAAGCGATGTTTTGTAAATTAAAGGATTATGTGGCAAAGGATACAGTCCGGCAGAATGAACCGAAGAAGATTACGGTCATTGTACGGATGCTTCTTTTGTCTTATATCGTTTATTATGTGGTTAACATAATACTGTGCTGCGCCGTGTATATGCACATGCAGAGCATGGTTCTTTTTGTGTTGTGTATATTAGCATGTATGCTTATGTTTTGCATGACATATCGTGGGAGAATGGCGCTCACATTTTGGGGATTTGCGGTGGTAACGTCCGTCTGTGTGATTCTTTATGTTCATTTTTATGGATGGAACACAGGTGTACAGCACTTTTTAATGATTCTTCTTGTTTTGTACTTCTTTTCTAAATATAAGAATTATGCAAGGAAGATAACATTCGCAGTTGTAATTACTGCATTCCGACTCGCCATGTTTAATATATATTATGCAAGAACTCCCGGTTTTATACTGCTTTCCGGCGAAATACGCACATTGCAGATGGTCAACACCATTATGATTTTCTGGTGTCTGTCGCTGATTTGTTTTGTGTGCAGCGAGAGCAGTCAGGAATTGGAAGGTAAATTGCTTGAGTACAATGAGATTCTTGAGAAACAGGCAAATGAAGATGCGCTGACCGGGCTATACAACAGAAGAAAAGGAAGGGAAATTTTAAGTGCCATCTCAGAGAACCGCGCTATGGCGGGGAATTGTTGTGTCAGTATCGCAGATATCGATTTTTTTAAGAAGGTGAATGACACCTACGGACATGACGTCGGAGATAAAGTGCTAAAGATGCTTGCGCAGCTTTTCGAAAAAGAGATGCGTCGCAAGGACTTTGTTGCCAGATGGGGCGGCGAGGAGTTTTTGTTTGTGTTTTTAAACTGTAACGGGGATGAAGCTGCTGTGATGCTGGAAGAACTCCGGAGGAAAGTGGAGGGGGTCAAAATTCCTGCAGGAGATAAGGAAATCAGTGTGACGATGACGTTCGGTCTTACCGAATTTTTTGTGTATGACAGCATTGATGAGACGCTCAAGGCGGCAGATGAGAAATTGTATAGGGGAAAACAACAGGGAAGAAACAGAATTATATACTAAAATACTTTTTTTACATGCTAAGTTGTGTTAAAATATAACGAGTATGTAAAAGGAGAGTTTTGTTATGTCATCAAACGAGGAGGGAAGGACCGGAAGGGTCAAGACGCTCAAAAAATTGATTATTGCGTTCCTGATTCTGGGGATTCTTCTTCCGCTTTTGCTGTGTATCCTTTTATTCATCAAAGTAGAACAGCTTCAGAGACAGGTAAATCAGCTCAGTGCTATGAAGCAAGGTGGAGAGTTTTGCTTGGCCGATGAGACGGAAATGGTGTATGAAAAGGATATGACGGAGACCGAGTGGCATGAAAGCAACGAGGCGTCAGCAGAGAATGGGTTGCAGGTGGAACAGAAACTGTCTGCGTCACAGGAGATGGTCTTGCAACGGGAAGAGCAGCAGAAGGCTGAAACGGAAGATGTCACGCGGGTGTATCTCACTTTTGATGACGGGCCGAGTTCGAATACGGACGAGATTTTGGATATTTTAAAGCAATATGATGTCAAAGCGACTTTTTTTGTGACAGGGAAGAAGCAGGAGATGTATGAGCCGTTGTACCGCAGAATTGTGGAGGAAGGACATACGCTTGGTATGCATTCGTTCAGTCACAGGTATCATGAAATCTATGCTTCGGAAGAGGCGTTTACGGAAGACTTGGAAAGTCTGCAGGAATTTTTGTATGAGATGACCGGAGTGTGGTCTCGTTTTTATCGTTTCCCGGGCGGAAGTTCCAACGAGGTGAGCGATGTTCCGATGGAGCAGCTTGCAGAGTATCTGACAGAGGAAGATATATATTATCTTGACTGGAATGTGTCGTGTGGTGACGCGACGGGGAGAAATTTAAGACCGCAGCAGATTGCGGACAATGTGACAGAAAATGTGTTAAAGTATCATACGGCGGTTGTGCTTTTGCATGATGCATCAGATAAAATATCGACGGTAGAGGCATTGCCTCTGATTATCGAGAAGTTGCAAAGTATGGAGCAGGTGGAAATCGTACCGGTTGACGATGAGATGACAATGGTAAGGCATCTGCAACAGGAAGAGTAAACATTTTAGAAACGGAGGAATAAGCAGTGGGATTTTTTCAGGATTTAAAAGAAGATTTGTCGCTTGCGGTAGGTGAACTTTTGCCGGAAGACCAGATGGGTGAAGTACAAATCGACGAAGAACTGTTGGAAGAGGATACGGCGGTGGATGAAACCATGAAAGAGGTTGAGAAGGCACTTGCTGAAGAGTTTGCTCAGATGCAGGAGGTCGATGAAATTCCGGCAGAGGAAGTCGAGCCGGAAGCAGAAGCGACCGAGGAAGCTGAGCCGGAAGAGACGGAAACGGCAGATGCGTTAGAGAGCGAAGAAGAGCTTGTTGAAGAAGTGATCGTGGAAGAAGAAATCCAGGAAGAACAGCCGGAAGAAGAAGCGGAAGCACCGACGGTGGAACCGGTGATTGATGCGGCTGCAGCACAGATTGCAAGTATTGCAAATATCGTTGCAAAGGAAGAGATGGGCGGTGAGGATTTTGAAGAAAGAGAAATCCAGACACCGGAACAGCTCCTTACCATAGAGCAGGAAGCAGAAACTGAAGAGACAGAATTAGAAAAAGAGGTAGAAAAAGCGATGGCAGAACAGAAAATCAATTTAGCGGAAGAAGAAGTAGCAGATGAAACTGCAGTGATTACAGCAGGAATGACAATTACAGGTGATGTTATTTCCAGAGGAAGTATCGAGATTCTCGGAAAAGTAAAAGGTAATGTTGAAATTCTGGGTAAATTAAATGTATCGGGAACGATTGAAGGTGATTCCAAGGCGGCAGAAGTATTTGCAGATTCTGCGCATGTAACAGGAAAAGTTACTGCGGAAGGAACCATCAAAATCGGCCAGAATTCCGTTATCATCGGTGATATCGTAGCATCCAGTGCAGTGATTGCAGGTGCGGTGAAAGGTGATATTGACGTGCAGGGACCGGTGATTCTGGATGCGTCTGCGATTGTAATGGGTAATATCAAATCCAAATCCGTACAGATTAATAACGGTGCAGTTATTGAAGGTATGTGTTCTCAGTGCTACGCAGAAGTGAATCCAACATCCTTCTTTGAAGATTTAATCCAGAAATAAAGGCGGGAGAATACCATGAAAAGAATCATGCTGAAATTGAGCGGGGAAGCACTCGCCGGGGAGAAGAAGACCGGATTTGACGAAGAGACGGTCAGAGGTGTTGCACTTCAGGTAAAACAGCTTGTAGATGACGGCGTGGAAGTCGGAATTGTTATCGGCGGAGGTAATTTCTGGAGAGGCAGAACAAGTGAGAATATTGATCGTACAAAGGCAGACCAGATTGGTATGCTGGCGACGATTATGAACTGCATTTATGTTTCGGAGATTTTCCGCAGTGTTGGAATGCAGACAAATATTTTGACACCGTTTACGTGCGGAGCCTTTACGGAACTGTTTTCAAAGGACCGTGCGAATCAGTGTTTCAAGCAGGGAATGGTTGTATTTTTTGCCGGAGGAACCGGTCATCCGTATTTTTCAACGGATACGGGAGTTATGCTTCGTGCCATTGAGGTGGAAGCGGATGTCATTCTGCTAGCCAAGGCAATTGACGGAGTATACGATGATGATCCGAGAACGAATCCGGCAGCAAAGAAATATGACGAGGTTTCCATCGATGAGGTGGTTGCCAAGAATTTACAGGTGGTTGATATGACTGCTTCCATTCTCGCCAAGGAGAATAAAATGCCGATGTGGGTATTCGGCTTAAATGAAGACAATAGTATTGTAAATACCATCAAAGGTAATTTTAACGGAACGAAAGTAACGGTATAGGGAGGAATCAAAAATGGATGAAAGAATTAAAGTTTATGATGATAAGATGCAGAAAACCATTGACTTTTTAGCATCTGAATATGCAACAATCCGCGCGGGAAGAGCGAATCCGCACGTGCTTGACAAAATTAAAGTAGATTATTACGGAACACCGACACCGCTTCAGCAGGTTGGCAATATTACGGTTCCGGAACCGAGAATGATTCAGATTGCACCTTGGGAGAAAACTCTCATTAAAGATATCGAAAAGGCAATCATGATGTCAGACCTCGGTATTACACCTTCCAACGACGGTTCTGTAATCCGCCTTGTGTTCCCGGAACTGACGGAGGAACGTCGTAAAGATTTGGTTAAGGATGTAAAGAAAAAAGGTGAGGAGAACAAAGTGGCTGTCCGTAATGTGAGACGTGACGGTAACGATGCGTTCAAAAAACTTGCCAAGACAGATGTTTCAGAAGATGAAATCAAACAGCTGGAAGAACAGCTTCAGAAGCTGACAGACAAATACATCAAACAGATTGACGGAATGATTGATGAGAAATCAAAAGAGATTCTTACCGTATAATTTGGGGAATCATATATGGGAGAGGTCACGCGGCCTTTCCCCTTTCCTTTCTATAACGTCTGTATAAAGGAGATTTTTATGCAAATACCGAATCATATTGCCATCATTCTGGACGGAAACGGAAGATGGGCCAAAAGCAAAGGAATGCCGCGAAACTACGGCCATGTACAGGGAAGTAAAAATGTGGAGGTTATCTGTGAGGCTGCATATAACCTCGGCGTGAAATATCTGACGGTTTATGCGTTTTCCACCGAGAACTGGAATCGTCCGAAGGACGAGGTGGATGCGCTTATGAAGTTGCTCGACAAATATATGAGCACCTGTTTAAAGACAGCGGAGAAGAATAATATGAGCGTCAGGGTACTCGGTGATAAGTCCGGTCTTAAACCTGATTTGCAGGAACGCATTGCTGAGCTTGAGGAGGCGACAAAGGATTATACCGGTCTGCATTTCCAGATTGCACTCAACTATGGCGGGCAGGATGAGATTGTCCGTGCCGTGCGCAAAATTATGCAGGAGACAGAGCGCGGAGATTTGAAACCGCAGGATATGACAATCGAACGCTTTGCGGATTATCTGGACACAAAAGGAATTCCTGAGCCGGACTTGATGATACGTACGAGCGGAGAACAGAGAATTTCCAATTTTTTGATTTGGCAGCTCGCTTATACGGAGTTTTATTTTACGCAGGTGCCTTGGCCGGCATTTGATAAAAAGGAACTTGAAAAGGCGATAGAAGCATATAATATGCGTGACCGCCGTTTCGGCCTTGTAAAGGAGGAATAGTATGCTGACGAGGGTAATCAGCGGATTTTTTCTTGTAGTGATACTTGGGATAACCATGCTTTTCGGAGGATGGGTATTGTTTGGGGCAACGCTCCTTATTTCGATGGTTGGATTTAATGAGCTCATCAGAGCGACGCATGTGCGTCCGGACGAGTCCAAAATATGCGGCGTGGAACTGGTAGGATATATTGGTATTCTCGCCTATTACATAGTACTTGCATTTCCGCAGGCAAAGCCTTTTTTGATGGCACCTGTTATTTTGACCATCATGGGGATGATGCTTGTCTATGTTTTTGCTTTTCCGAAGTATGATGCCGCACAGGCTATGGCAGCAGCATTTTCATTCATCTATGCACCGGTACTTCTTTCGTATATATATCAGACACGCATGATGGAAAACGGTATTTTTATTGTATGGCTTGTTTTTATTGCATCATGGATTTGCGATACATCGGCGTATTTTGTGGGAGTTTTGCTTGGAAAACACAAACTTGCACCGGTTTTAAGCCCGAAAAAATCGATTGAAGGGGCTGTCGGCGGCGTTTGCGGCGCGGCACTGGTAGGATTTTTGTATGCGCTCGTATTGCAGAAGGCAGGTGTAACGTTTGTGGCGGGGGATGTGCTTAAGGCATTTCCTTTGATTGCGGCAGTCGGTTCCGTACTCAGCCAGATCGGAGACCTTGCTGCTTCCGGCATTAAGAGAAATAACGATATTAAGGACTATGGTAAGCTGATTCCGGGACACGGCGGAATCATGGACCGTTTTGACAGCGTGATTGTGACAGCACCGCTCATTTATTACGGAGCAATGCTTTTATTACATTTATAGAGGTTAAAAAATGAAAAAAATTGTTTTATTAGGTTCCACAGGTTCCATCGGGACACAGACACTGGAAGTTGTGAGCAGCTATTCCGAAAAACTGGAGGTTGTTGCACTCGCAGCAGGAAGCAATGTTGCAAAAATGGAAGAACAAATCAGGAAATACAAACCGTCTTATGCGGTAATGTGGACGGAGGAAGCAGCAGAGGAACTTAAAGTTAAAGTAAAAGATACGGATGTAAAGGTTCTTTCAGGGATGGAAGGACTGCTTGAGATATCTGCACTTCCGGAGGCAGACGTCGTTGTGACGGCGATTGTCGGTATGATTGGAATCCGTCCGACGATTGCGGCGATAAAAGCAGGAAAAGACATTGCACTTGCCAACAAGGAGACACTTGTGACAGCGGGACATATTATAATGCCTCTTGCGAAGGAACATGGAGTATCGATTCTTCCGGTGGACAGTGAGCATAGTGCGATTTTTCAGTCATTAAACGGTGAGCCGAAGGATAAAATCAGTAAGATTTTGCTTACCGCATCCGGCGGACCGTTCCGCGGATGGACGAGGGAGCAGATGGAAAAAGTACAGGTGGAGGATGCGCTCAAACACCCGAATTGGGCGATGGGACGCAAGATCACGATTGATTCCGCAACTATGGTCAACAAAGGACTGGAAGTTATCGAAGCCGGATGGTTATTCGGCGTAACAGCGGATAAAATAAAAGTAGTAGTACAACCACAGAGCATCATACATTCTATGGTAGAGTATGTGGACGGTGCTGTCATGGCACAGCTCGGCGTTCCGGATATGAAGTTGCCGATTCAGTATGCGCTTTTTTACCCGGACAGATTACCGATGCAGGATAATAAGGTGGATTTCTTTGCACTCGGTCAGATTACGTTTGAAGAGCCGGACCCGGAGGTGTTTACCGGTCTCAAGCTCGCCTACGAGGCGTTCCGCGTGGGCGGAAGTATGCCTACTGTGTTTAATGCGGCGAATGAGAAAGCAGTCAGTCTGTTCCTCGACCGTAAGATTCGGTTTTTGGATATTCCGGAGCTTATCGGTGCGTCCATGGAACAGCATAAGGTGATTGCCGATCCGACAGTGGAGCAGATTTTGGAAACGGAAGCTTCCTGTTATGAATTTATTGAGAGCAGGTGTTAAGGTTTGGGTATCCTTTTATTTATTCTTATCTTTTGTGTTGTAGTAATTGCACATGAATTCGGACATTTTATCATCGCCAAGATGAATGGAATCCACGTGGTGGAGTTTTCTGTCGGAATGGGTCCGTGTATTTTTTCCTTTACGAAAGGCGAGACGAAATATGCCGTAAGGCTTCTGCCAATCGGCGGTGCCTGTATGTTTGAGGGAGAAGATGGTCTGAATCTTGCACAGGAGTCAGAAGAAAAAGATAAGGAAGAAGCATCGGAGACAGAGAAGATAAAGACAGAAGATATGGTGCACACTACGGAGCTGGGCAAAAAATCGGGCGCATTTCCGGATGCCCCTGTATTTGCAAGGATAGCGACCGTGGTGGCAGGACCGTTTTTTAACTTTATTCTGGCCTTTCTTTTTTCGGCTATCATTGTCGGAAGTTACGGTGCAGATACGCCGGTAATCCAGAAGGTATTGGAGGACGGTGCGGCGTATCAGGCAGGACTTCGCGACGGAGACAGGGTTTTGGAGATGAACGGAAATGCGATTCATCTTTACAGGGAAATCAGTTTTATGTCGATGCTCAACAAAGGTGAGGATGTCTCGGTGACTTACGAGCGCGACGGTAAGACACATGAAACGGTAGTTTCACCGATTTATGATGATGAGGCCGGAAGATATTATATGGGATTATCAGGTTCCGGCGTTTATCAAAAATTTGATTTCTTAGGTACACTTAAATACAGTGCTTATGAGGTCGGTTACTGGATTGAGACAACATTTAAGAGCCTGCAGATGCTTGTGCAGGGACAGGTGGGCAAGGATGATGTAGCAGGACCGGTCGGAATGGCACAGACGGTCAATAATATATATGAACAGTCCAAACCGGACGGAGCCTATTATGTATGGCTGAACATGCTTAATTTTGCCATTTTGCTTTCGGCAAATCTGGGAGTGCTCAACTTGATACCATTCCCTGCACTGGATGGTGGAAGACTTGTTTTCCTGCTTGTTGAAGCGGTGCGTGGTAAGCCGATTCCGCCGGAAAAAGAAGGCATTGTCCATATGATTGGAATGGTTCTTCTGATGGCACTGATGGTATTTGTTCTTTTTAATGATTTGGGCAGATTGTTTTAGATGTGGATGAGGAGGATGCAGAAGATGTATCGTGATCATACAAAGGTGATTCAGATTGGAGATAAAAAAATCGGAGGAGGGAATCCGGTTTTAATTCAGTCGATGACAAATACGCATACGGAGGATGTGGAGGCGACCGTAGCACAGATTCTGCGACTCGAACAGGCGGGATGCGAGATTATCCGTTGTACGGTTCCGACACTTGAGGCAGCAAAGGCAATTGCTGCGATTAAAAAGCAGATTCATATTCCGCTTGTTGCAGATATTCATTTTGATTATAAGATGGCGATTGCTGCGATGGAGAACGGTGCGGACAAAATCCGTATCAATCCGGGTAACATCGGAAGTATCGAACGTGTGAAAGCGGTTGTCGATGTGGCAAAGGAGCGCAATATACCGATTCGTGTCGGTGTCAACAGCGGTTCTTTGGAAAAGAATCTTGTCGAAAAATACGGCGGGGTAACAGCGGAGGGCATCGTGGAGAGTGCGCTTGATAAAGTGCGTATCATTGAGGAACTCGGCTATGACAACCTTGTTATCAGTATCAAGTCTTCGGATGTACTCATGTGCGTAGCTGCCCATGAAAAGCTGGTGGAGCAGACAAGCTATCCGCTCCATGTCGGTATCACGGAATCCGGTACGATTACAAGCGGTAATATAAAATCATCCATCGGACTCGGTATTATTTTGCATCAGGGCATCGGAGATACCATTCGCGTATCTTTGACAGGAGATCCGGTGGAGGAAATTAAGTCCGCCAAACTGATTCTCCGTACGCTCGGATTGCGTAAGGGCGGCATTGAAGTAGTATCCTGTCCGACCTGCGGAAGAACGAGAATTGATTTGATCGGTCTTGCCAATGAGGTAGAAAAGATGGTGGCCGATATTCCGCTTGATTTGAAAGTTGCGGTCATGGGATGTGTGGTTAACGGTCCGGGAGAAGCGAAAGAAGCAGATATCGGAATCGCCGGCGGAATCGGAGAAGGGCTTCTGATTAAAAAAGGTGAAATTGTTAAGAAGGTACCGGAAGATATGCTTCTTGCGACACTTAGGGATGAATTGCTTAATTGGGGTAATGAATAAATGAGCCAACGTTTTTTTGAAGTATTTCCGACACTTGTGTTGGAAGGTGATTGCAGGGCTTATATGGAACTGGCAACAGTGGAGCGCATCGCAACGACGCGTGCGCGGGACCTGTACAAGATCTACATAACGTGCAATCGACTGATTGAAAAACAGTATATATATGATATTGAAAAAGAGCTGCAAAGGCAGCTTTTTTCGGCTGCGGAAAATCCGGCGGGCGCGGTGGTGCCTGAGGTGAAGATTTATGAAAAATTCCACTTATCAGACCAGTATGATGCAAAGAAACTGTTTGATGTTTATATGGACAGCATATTGCTGGAACTGAAAAATTACAGTCCCGTATTGTACAGTATGGTAAAGAAAGGGGAATTTTCATATCCCGACGGGAAAAATGTGCTTTTCAGCGTGGAAAACATTCCGCTGCATCATCAAAAGGAACAAGAACTTTTGGATGTGTTCGGAAAAATCGTATGTGAACGCTGCGGTATTACCGCGGTATTTGATGTAGCATATACGGAACCGAAGGAGAGTCGTTTCCGAAAGGAAGATGATATCCGGATTGCCAGAAAAGTCGAAGAGATTGTGGCAAGAACATCCTCCGAGGGTCCGAAAGGAAGCGATACGGAGTATGTGGACATGAGCGGTGCAGGTACGGATGATCTGCTTGCGGTTCAGGAGACAAAGGCGGCAAATGCTGCGGAAAAACAGGCTCCGAAGGCTGCAGAGAAAACGGCCGCTTCCAAAAAGGAAAGTTCTTTTGGCGGAAAAACGGAGAACCGGACATATCGCAGACCGCAGCGCAGGTCCGATAATCCGGATGTGATTTACGGATATGATATTGAAGGAGAACTTACGCCGATTGATGCCATTGTCGGTGAAATCGGAGAAGTAGCCATCCGCGGACAGATTCTTTCTGTGGAAGAGAGGGAAATCCGTAACGAAAAAACAATTTATTCGTTTACGGTTACCGATTTTACAGATACCATCAAGTGCAAGATGTTTTGTCCGAATGAGGAGTTGTCCAATATCCGGGATGGGGCCGGAAAAGGAAAATTTGTTATGGTCAAAGGTCTTCCGACGCATGATTCGTTTGACCGCGATATCGTAGTTATGATTAAGAGTATACAGAAATCTAAGGATTTCAGGGTAGTGCGTAATGACCATGCACCGGAGAAAAGAGTAGAACTCCACTGTCATACGAAGATGAGTGATATGGACGGTGTGGCAGATGTGGTTGACATAATTAAGAGGGCGTACAAGTGGGGACATCCGGCGATTGCAATTACAGACCATGGCGTTGTGGCAGCGCTGGCGGATATGTTCCACCCGTACCTTGACATGTTTAAGGCAGCGAAAGCGGAGGCGGAAAAGGAAGGAAGGACGCTTGACCGCCAGGATTTCTTTAAGGTGATTATCGGTTCGGAAATTTATCTTGTAGATGACTTGAAAAATATCGTAACCGACTCACGCAACCAGTCACTTGTGTCAGATTACGTTATATTTGACATTGAAACGACAGGGTTTTCCAACGAGAAGAACAATATCATTGAAATCGGTGCCGTAAAAATCCAAAACGGTAAGATTACAGACAGATTCTCGAGTTATGTAAACCCAGAAGAGCCAATTCCGTTCCGTATTGAACAGTTGACGGGAATTAATGACAGTATGGTTGTGGATGCACCGAAGATAGAGACTGTGCTTCCGCAGTTTTTGGAATTTTGTGAAGGAGCCGTCCTTGTGGCACACAATGCGGATTTTGATATCGGTTTTATCCGCGTGGCAGCAAAGAGACAGAATCTGGCATTTGACTATACCTATCTGGATACGGTAGCGCTGGCAAGAGTGCTGCTGCCGAATCTGGCGAAATATAAACTTGATCATGTGGCAAAAGCGCTTGGTGTTTCTTTGGAGAATCATCACAGGGCAGTCGATGACGCGGGGGCGACGGCAGAAATTTTCGAGAAATTTATTGAAATGCTGTCCTGTCAGGGAGTACATACGCTCGATGAAGTAAATGCGCTCGGAGAAGACAGTGAGGAGGCAATACGAAAACTCCCGTCTTATCATGCGATTGTTCTCGCGAAAAATGATGTCGGTCGTGTAAATTTATATAAGCTTATTTCAGAGTCACATTTGAAATATTTTAACCGTCGTCCGAAAGTACCGAAAAGCCTGATTATGAAATACCGGGAAGGTTTGATTTTGGGAAGTGCGTGTGAGGCAGGAGAATTGTACCGCGCGATTTTGGACGGAAGGAGCGAGTCGGAAATCGCCAAGATTGTGCGTTTTTATGATTACCTGGAAATCCAGCCGCTCGGTAACAATGCGTTTATGATTGAGTCGGATAAAGTGGAAAGCATCCGGACGATGGACGATATCAAAGCCATTAACAAGCAAATTTGTGACCTCGGTGAGCAGTTTGACAAACCGGTCTGTGCGACTTGTGATGTGCACTTCCTTGATCCGGAGGATGAAGTGTACCGCCGCATTATCATGGCGGGAAAAGGATTTAAGGATGCGGATTCACAGGCACCTCTTTATCTGCGTACGACAGATGAGATGCTAGAGGAATTTGAATATCTCGGAAGTGACAAGGCAAGAGAAGTCGTGATTACGAACACGAACCGGATTGCGGATATGGTGGATGTCGTGGACCCGGTACGCCCGGACAAATGTCCTCCGGTCATCGAAAACAGCGACCAGACACTGACGGATATTTGTTATCGAAAAGCCCATGAAATTTACGGTGAAGTATTGCCGGATATTGTAAAAGAGCGGTTGGAGAGAGAACTGAACTCTATTATTTCCAATGGTTTTGCCGTGATGTATATCATTGCGCAGAAGCTTGTGTGGAAGTCAGTGGAGGACGGATATCTCGTTGGCTCACGTGGTTCGGTAGGTTCTTCTTTCGTGGCGTACGCGGCAGGAATTACGGAGGTAAATTCGTTAAGTCCGCACTATTATTGTAAACAGTGCCACTATTATGATTTTGATTCGGAGGAGGTTCTTACATACTCCGGTATGGCCGGATGTGATATGCCGGATAAGTATTGCCCGAATTGCGGAAAGCTATTGGTAAAAGACGGTTTTGATATTCCGTTTGAGACATTCCTTGGATTTAAAGGAGATAAGGAGCCGGATATTGACCTTAACTTTTCCGGAGAGTATCAGAGTAAGGCACACAAATATACCGAGGTTATTTTCGGTGCAGGTCAGGCGTATCGTGCGGGAACCATTGGAACACTGGCAGATAAAACGGCTTACGGTTATGTCAAAAATTATTACGAGGAGAGAGGAATTTCCAAGCGGAGCTGTGAGATTGAGCGAATTGCCAAAGGGTGTGAAAAAGTGCGCCGCTCAACAGGACAGCATCCGGGCGGTATCATCGTTCTTCCGCTCGGAGAGGAAATCGATTCTTTTACACCGGTACAGCATCCGGCGAATGATATGACGACCGATATCGTTACGACGCATTTTGATTACCACAAAATTGACCACAACCTGTTAAAGCTTGATATTCTCGGACACGACGATCCGACGATGATTCGAATGCTGCAGGATTTAACGGGATTGGACCCGACGACGATACCGCTCGATGACAAACAGGTTATGAGCCTGTTCCAGTCTACACAGGCCCTCGGCGTAACACCGGAGGAGCTCGGTGGCTGTAAGCTTGGTGCACTCGGTATACCGGAGTTTGGTACCGACTTTGCCATGCAGATGTTAATTGATGCAGGTCCGACATCGTTTTCCGACCTTGTCCGTATTTCGGGACTGTCTCACGGAACGGACGTGTGGCTCGGTAACGCAAAAACCCTGATTGAAGAGGGCAAGGCAACGATTTCTACCGCTGTTTGCACACGAGACGATATCATGGTCTATCTGATTAGTAAGGGTGTGGAGAGTGCACTTTCATTTACGATTATGGAGAGTGTGCGAAAAGGAAAAGGTGTCAAACCGGAATGGGAAGAGACGATGCTGGCAGCAGGCGTACCTGATTGGTATATCTGGTCTTGTAAAAAGATTAAATACATGTTCCCGAAAGCACATGCTGCAGCGTACGTTATGATGGCATGGCGTATCGCTTACTGCAAGGTATATTATCCGCTGGCGTACTATACGGCATTTTTCAGCATTCGTGCCACGGCGTTTTCTTACGAGATTATGTGTCAGGGTAGAGATTATCTGGAACGTCAGATTGATGATTACAAAAAGAGAAAAGATAGTCTTAGCAACAAGGAGCAGGATACGCTGCGCGATATGCGCATTGTGCAGGAGATGTATGCCCGCGGTTTTGAGTTCATGAAACTTGACCTTTACCGTGCGCATGCAAGGAATTTCCAGATTATCGACGGAAAGATTATGCCGTCCTTTTCAAGTATTGAAGGAATGGGAGATAAGGCGGCAGAGCAGATTATGGAGGCGGCAAAGGACGGTCCGTTCCTCTCGAAGGATGACCTTAAAAGCCGGAGCAAAGTACCGCAGGGCGTGCTCGACCGTATGGGAGAACTTGGTCTTCTCGGCGACATTCCGGAGTCGAACCAGTACAGTTTGTTTGATTTGATGTAAATTCCTGTATTTTTTAAAAAAAGTGCTTGCAATTCAAAGCATTTTATAATAAGATAGTCGAGGACGCGAAAGTCCTCATGGCTCGTTGGTCAAGCGGTCAAGACGCCGCCCTCTCACGGCGGAAACAGGGGTTCGATTCCCCTACGAGCTGCTTACTGTTTTATACAGCCCAACCCGAGAAAGTATTGAGAATGTAAGGTTTTCAATGCTTTTTTATTTTGTCTTACAAATGATGCGTCTTTATTGAATTTTTAACCAATATTTGTGAAAAAACAGTTTACGCCTTAAATTAAGCGTGGTAAAATACAAGCAGTAATGTGCTTTGGGAGGTTTGTCTGAAATGAAGAAGGAAGTATTTAATCAGATTGTTGTAGATAATATTGACGCTACACTTGTAAGTGTTATTTTAAGTAATGGTATGAAGCTGAGTCGAGACCTTTTGATTGAAGGTAACAAGACAACGACGACGCAGGTTACCTTTATCAAGATTGAGGAGACCTATGTTGCAGTTCGCCGTAAGATGGAAGTGTCTTATGATTACAGCGGACAGATTCGAAAAGGTGATTCCGAGTATGCAGATTTCTACATGGGATATGAGGACATTGCAGCACTTGAGTTCTACGAGGAAGCTGTGAAGCAGGCGCTTGACGAAATGACCAAGGCAGAGGCTGCTCCTCTTATGAATGAGGTTCAGGAAGAATATGTAGTGAAAGCGAAGAAGATAAACGAGGAGGATTCGCTGTTTATTAAGACGGCCGGAGATATTTAATCCAACAATTGAAAAGAAAAGAATACCAATGCGAAATGGGCAATGCTCATTTCGTATTGTTTTGTATGAAATATATAAAGATTTAATTAAAAAAGTATAAAAGAAACATAAACAGGAGAGAGGACAAATGTCAAAATTTAGTGTAAAAAACCCATTTACGGTGTTGGTAGGGGTAGTTATGCTACTCGTGCTCGGTATTGTGAGTTTTACGAAGTTGACTACCGACTTGTTGCCGACGATTAATATTCCGTATGTCATGGTAATTACGACATATCCGGGTGCTTCGCCGGAACGAGTGGAAAGTGATGTGACACAGGTGCTGGAAGCATCGCTCGGAACGGTAAACGGTGTAGAAAACGTAAATAGTGTTTCTTACGAGAATTACAGTTTGGTAACACTGGAGTTTTCGGACGATACAAATATGGATAGTGCCATGGTTAAACTCTCTACGCAGGTGAACCAGTTGGAATTTCCGGACAAAGTAGGAACTCCTTCGCTGATGGAAATTTCACCGGATTTGATGGCAACCATGTATGTGGCAGTTGACTATGAGGGAAACGATATTTATGATTTGACAAGCTTTGTGGATGAGACGGTAGTTCCATACATGGAGCGTCAGAATGGTGTGGCGAGTGTGACGCCGACAGGTATGGTGGAAAAGTCGGTGGAGATTCGTCTTGATGAAAAGAAAGTTGATGCCCTCAATGCCAAGGTGCTTGGAATTGCAACAGACAAACTGGATGAGGCGCAGGCGGAACTGGATGATGCTAAGAAAGAACTCAATGACGCCAAAGCAGAGATTAACAGCGGTCAGGAAAAATTAAAAGAGGAGCAGGCGACGGCGAGTGAGGAACTTGCCAAATACAGCAAGATGCTTGATGAGGCGATTGCGACTAAGGCTGCGTATGCAGCCATTCTTGTCGGATTGCAGACGGATGAAAAGGCTCTGCAGGCAGAGCTGAAAGCATACAAGGACAATAAGATACCGGAAAACTATGAGCAGATGAACCAAGGTTTTTCGAGTGCAAGAAATACGATTCAGTCAGAGGAGACATATAATGCCATCTATGCGCAGATTTATGCGCAGGTCCGTATCGCAGCGGTGCAGCAGGCATTGCAAGCAGCCGGTATATCCGGAGTTACGGTAGACGCAACAAATATTGACGGTTATTTGGCAATGCTCGGACCGGATGCTGCGGCGGCGATTGAATCTGCGGCAGCAGAAAATGCTAAGACATTGACACAGCAACAGATACAGGCGCAGCTTGATACGATTCCCGTGGATATCAAGGACGCCCTTGATCATCCGGAAAAACTCAAAGCATTCAAAAAGATGCTGAAAGACCAGGGACAGGAAGAAGCTGCAAATGCCATGACTAAGAAAAATCTGCAGCAGCTTTACGATATTGTAAATACCCGTATTCCACAGATTGAGACAGAGCTTGCGAACTTAAAGATTGAGATTGCGGCCGCGACGGAAGTGAATAAGCAGGTGGAAGCTTCCATTGCGGAGGCGGAAGCTGCATATGTGGATGTAGAGACAGGAAAGATTACGGCAGCCGCTTCTTTCGGAGCATATGCCGCACAGATGGAATCAGGGAAGACTTCCATTGAACAGGGGAAAACGCAGCTTGAGCAGGCACAGGAGCAGCTGGATGATAGCAGAGAAACAGTTCTTGACAGTGCGAATATGGATGCGCTTCTTTCGCTTGAGACATTGGCACAGCTTATTGCAGCGCAGAACTTCTCTATGCCGGCCGGCTATATTGAAAATGATGACGATACGCAGATTCTTGTCCGCATCGGAGATGAATTCGCAAGTGTGGAAGAAATTGAGAATATGATTCTCTGCAAAGTAGATAAAGTCGGTGATGTGCGCATCAGCGATGTTGCGACGGTTACGGTAATCGACAATGCAGAAGACAGTTATGCAAAGTTAAATGGAAATGATGCGGTTATTTTAAGTATCATGAAGTCAAGTACTGCGGGCACATCGGATGTATCAAAGACATGTAACGAGGCAATAGAAGAACTGGAGACAGAGTATCCGGGGCTTCATCTGATTCCTTTGATGGACCAGGGAGATTACATCGGGTTGATTATCAACTCCGTACTTTCCAATCTGATTTGGGGTGCGCTCCTTGCGATTATTGTCCTTGCGATTTTCTTAAAGGATTACAAACCGACGCTTGTGGTTGCGTTCAGTATTCCGATGAGTGTGCTTTTTGCGATTGTGCTGATGTTCTTCTCGGACATTACACTCAATATTATTTCCCTCTCGGGACTTGCGCTTGGTGTCGGAATGCTCGTGGATAACTCGATTGTCGTGATTGAGAATATTTACAGACTGCGCAATAAGGGTGTTTCGGCCGCAAGAGCAGCGGTGATGGGAGCCAAACAGGTTTCCGGCGCGATTGCGGCATCGACACTTACGACCATCTGTGTATTCCTTCCGATTGTGTTTACCACCGGTTTGACGAGACAGATTTTTACGGATATGGCACTTACGATTGCATACAGTTTGATTGCCAGTCTGATTGTGGCACTCACATTTGTTCCGTGCATGAGTGCGACGGTGTTGAAAAATTCCAGCGAGAAGAGCCATAAGTGGTTTGATAAGGTGGTCGGATTGTATGAGAAAGCGATTCGGGCATGTCTGAAAGTTAAGATTGTTCCGATTGCCGTGGCAGTTGCCCTTTTGGTACTTTGTATCATTCGTGTAATGAATATGGGAATGGTGCTTCTTCCTTCCATGGGAGGAAATCAGATGAGCATGACGATGTCCGTTCCGACGGAATGGGAAGTAGAAGACGGCTATGCGGCTGCGGATGATTTGCTTGAGAAGATTCAGGCGATTGATGGAATTGAAAATGTTGGTATTATGTCCGGCGGAGGCAGTGGGGATATGCTGATGAGTTCGGGCAGCAATAAGGACTTTTCGTTCTATTTCCTTTTGGATGATGCGACCGGTAAAAACAACCAGATTGTAGCAGACAAACTGGAAGCTATCATGCAGGAAGGATATGCGGAGACGGAATATTCGATTGCAACTTCCAATATGGATATTTCCGCACTTATGAGTAGCGGACTGCAGATTCAGGTGTACGGCGAAGAGGTCGATGCAATTCTGGAAGTCAGCAACGATATGGTGGAGCTTCTTGAGGAAGTGAAAGGCTTTGACAATGTGACGAACGGACAGGAAGAGGCGGATGCGCAGCTTGTTGTGTCGATTGATAAGGATAAGGCAATGCGCCTGGGGCTTTCCGTAGCACAGATTTTCATGGAACTTTCAGGAAAGCTTACAACAGATGCGGATGTTACCACATTGACGGCAGAAGACGATGCTTATCAGGTTGTTCTTGTAAATGAGACTCAAAAGATTACACAGGATAATTTGATGGATTATGAGTTTTCAGTTAAGACGACGGATGAGGATGGCAAGGAAGTGGAAGAAACTCATAAGCTCAAAGAGTTTGCGACGGTAACTGAGAGTGAAAGTATTGCCCGTATTTCCCGTACCAATCAGGAACGTTATATTACGGTGTCAGCGGAGACGATGGACGGATATAATACAACGCTCCTTTCCAGACAGGTGGAAGACAAACTTGCCAAATATCAGGTTCCGGATGGTGTCCGTGTGGAACTTGCAGGTGAAAGTACTGAGGTTATGAGTATGCTGGAAGATATGATTCTCATGATTCTTCTTGCGATTATCTTCATCTACCTGATTATGGTAGCACAGTTCCAAAGTCTTCTTTCGCCGTTTATCGTTCTCTTTACGATTCCGCTGGCGTTTACGGGAGGATTCCTCGGTTTGATGATAACCGGTGAAGATATTTCGATGATTGCGATGATGGGATTTTTGATTCTTTCAGGTGTCGTAGTAAACAACGGTATTGTATTTGTGGATTACACCAATCAGCTCAGACTTGCAGGTATGGAGAAGCTGGAAGCACTTGTAGAGACAGGAAAGGCGCGTATGCGTCCGATTCTCATGACAGCTCTCACAACGATTCTTGCGATGATGACAATGGCATTGTCCAAAGATGCGTCCGCGGTTATGAGCCGTGGTATGGTTATTGTTACCATCGGAGGTCTGGCATATGCAACGCTCATGACGCTGTTCATTGTTCCGGTTATGTATGATATCTTCTTCCGCAGAGAGATTAAGGAAATTGATATCGGAGATGAGAATGATTTAAGCGACCTTGACGGTCCGGTGTAAAAAGTCTTGCATTTGACAGGATTGCGTGTTATAATAGTATAGAGTTAAATAATGATATATGAAAGAGTGGACTTGCAAGTCCACTCTTTTACATTGTGGAAGGACAGGTGAACGAATGTCAAAACGTGACAACTACGAAAGTCGTGCTGAGCAGCTCCTCACACCGATTATGGAGGCAAATGCCTTTGAACTGGTGGATGTTGAGTATATCAAAGAAGGGAGCAACTGGTATTTGCGTACCTACATTGACAAGCCGGGTGGTATTACTATCGATGACTGTGAGCTTGTGAGCAGGGCGTTTTCAGAACTGCTTGACAAAGAAGATTTTATTGAGGATTCCTACATTATGGAAGTGAGCAGTCCGGGACTGCTTCGTCCGATAAAGAAGGACAAAGATTTTGAGCGACATATGGGCAAAGCCATCGAACTCAAAACCTACAAGATGATCGATAAGTCGAAGGACTTTGAAGGTATATTAAAAGCGTATGATAAAGAGAGTATCACAATCGAGACAGAAGATGGTGAGAAACAATTTGCGAGAGCGGACCTTGCCCTTGTGCGTCCGTATGTCGAGTTTTAATTAGGAGGAAAAAGGAAAATGAACAAGGAATTAATGGAAGCACTGGATATTCTGGAAAAGGAGAAAGAAATCAGCAAAGAGACTCTGTTTGAAGCAATCGAAAACTCGTTGCTGACAGCCTGCAAGAATCATTTCGGTAAGGCGGATAACATTATAGTCAGTGTGAACCGCGAAACATGTGATTTCAAAGTGGTGGCAGAAAAAGAAGTCGTTGCAACAGGCGCAGACGTAGAAGATGACTGTCTGCAGATTTCGCTTGAGGAAGCACTCAAATATAGCAAGAAAGCCAAAGTAGGCGAGCCGGTTCAGATTGAAATCAAGTCAAAAGAATTCGGTCGTATCGCAACACAGAATGCAAAGAACGTAATCCTTCAGAAAATCAGAGAAGAAGAGAGAAGCGTAATTTACAATCAGTACTATGAAAAAGAAAAAGATGTCGTAACGGGTATCGTGCAGAGATATATCGGTAAGAACATCAGCATTGATCTCGGAAAGGCAGATGCACTCCTGAATGAGAACGAACAGGTAAAGACAGAACATTTCAAACCGACAGACAGAATTAAGGTATATATCGTAGAAGTTAAGAATACAACAAAAGGAGCACGTATTTTAGTCAGCCGTACACATCCGGAACTTGTAAAGCGTCTCTTTGAAGCGGAAGTGGCAGAAATTGCCGACGGCACGGTTGAAATCAAAGCGATTGCCCGTGAGGCGGGAAGCCGTACGAAGATGGCGGTATGGAGCGACAATCCGAATGTGGATCCGGTAGGTGCATGTGTCGGAATGAACGGCTCCCGTGTCAACTCCATCGTGGATGAACTCCGCGGCGAGAAGATTGACATTATCAACTGGGATGAAAATCCAGGTAACCTGATTCAGAATGCATTATCTCCGGCGAAAATCGTTGCAGTATTTGCAGACCCGGATGAAAAGACAGCCAAGGTTGTTGTACCGGACTATCAGTTATCACTTGCCATCGGTAAAGAAGGTCAGAATGCAAGACTTGCAGCAAGGCTCACAGGATATAAGATTGATATCAAGAGCGAGACACAGGCGAAAGATGCACCTGGTTTCCGTTATGAAGATTATCTTGACGATGAGTATGATGAAGAGTATGAATACGACGAGGAAGCATACGAGGAAGTAGAAGAATAGAGGAGTCTTATGGGTAAAAAAATTCCACTCAGACAATGTGTCGGATGCGGACAGATGAAGGCGAAAAAAGAAATGATGCGCGTCATCAAAACGCCGGAAGATGAAATTGTCTTAGATTTAACCGGTAAGAAAAATGGAAGAGGTGCTTATCTTTGTCGGCAGGAAGAATGCTTAAAGATGGCTATGAAAAACAAAGGGTTAGAGCGCTCCTTCAAAATGAGTATTGACAAGTCGATTTATGAGAAACTGCAAAAGGAGTATGAGGAAAACATTGAATAATCAGGAACAAGTGAAAAAGAAGGTTTTTTCTCTCATCGGGCTTGCGACAAGAGCCCGGAAGACGGTCAGCGGAGAGTTTTCCACGGAAAAGGCAGTCAAGTCATTTGCGGCTGAGCTTGTGATTGTGGCAGAAGATGCGTCTGATAACACAAAGAAGCTTTTTACCGACAAATGCAGCTTTTACGAAGTGCCGTGTTTTATATACGGGACAAAGGAAGAGCTTGGGCACGCGATGGGAAAAGAGATGAGGGCATCGCTCGCGGTGACCGATACAGGATTTGCGCAGGCACTATGTAAATTGCTTGACGAGACACAAAATTAGACGGAGGTAGTAATATGGCGAAAATTAAAGTACGCGAACTCGCAGAAGAGTTGAATATATCAAATGATGATGTGAAAGGATTTTTGGCGACAAAAGGAATCGAAGTGAAACGAAGCGATTCCAGTGTTGATGATGAGGCTGCAGCAGCAGTCAGAGCAAATTTCGGAAAGAAAAAGGAAGCTCCGAAGACAGAGGCGCCAAAGGCGGAAGCTCCAAAAGCCGAGGTTCCGAAATCAGAGTCTCCAAAAGCGGAAGCTCCGAAGGCAGAGGCACCGAAGACAGAAGCTCCGAAGAAGAAAAAGAGTATCATCATTGTCAGCAATTCGCACAACAGCAACATGGGCGGAAAACGCCCACAGGGCGGTAATCGTCCGCAACAGGGACACGGTGGTGACAGAAACGGACACGGAAACAATCAGCGCGGCAACGCTCCGCAGCCTTACAGACCGCTTCCGAAGCCGGTGATTAAACCGGTGGCAATCACACCGACCCCGAAGCCACAGCCGCAGCCACAGGGTAAGCCGAAGCCACAGGTAAAGTCGCAGGAAGTACAGGAAGTACGTACAGCGGGTGCTGATGTACAGCAGGCAGAAAAAGTGCAGAACGCAGATAGGAGAAACGATGGACAGAAACGCTTCAACGACAAAAACAGAAACTTCTCTGACAGACAGGGTGGTTCTGGGTTTAACCGTGGTGGTCAAGGTAATGGTGATCATCAGGGTCGTGGCGGTAATGCAAAACCTTTTGGCAATAGCGAACGCGGCGGCAAAGGAGATGCAAGGCCGCAGAATGGATTCCGCAAAAATCAGGGCGGTAAAGGTTCGTTTATTCCGGAAAGTCCGATAAAAGAACAGGAAAAACATCGCGATGATGAGAAACGTCGCAGCAATCAGGATAGAGATAAGAGAAGTAAAAAAGATCACATCTACGAAGATGACAACGAGATGATGGTGAAGAATAAAAATAAAGCAGGTCGCTTTATTAAACCGGAGAAGAAAGAGGTGGCACCGGAAGAACAGATTAAGGTTATCACCATTCCGGATACAATTACGATCAAAGATTTGGCAGATAAGATGAAGATTCAGCCGTCCGCTATTGTTAAGAAACTCTTTATGCAGGGACAGATCGTGACGGTAAATCAGGAGATTGAGTTTGAGACAGCGGAAGAAATTGCTATCGAATACGAAATTATCTGTGAAAAAGAAGTACAGGTGGATGTCATCGAGGAACTTCTGAAAGAGGATGAAGAAAATACAGAGGATATGGTTGCAAGACCACCTGTTATCTGTGTTATGGGTCACGTTGACCACGGTAAAACATCTCTTCTTGATGCGATCCGTGAAACAAATGTAACAGACCGCGAGGCCGGTGGTATTACGCAGCATATCGGTGCTTATACAGTTACGATTAACGACCAGAAGATTACGTTCCTTGACACACCGGGACATGAGGCGTTTACAGCAATGCGTATGCGTGGAGCAAATTCTACGGATATCGCAATCTTAGTAGTTGCAGCAGATGACGGTGTTATGCCACAGACCGTGGAGGCAATTAACCATGCAAAAGCAGCCGGAATTGAAATCATTGTTGCAGTCAACAAGATGGATAAACCAAGTGCTAACATTGACCGTGTAAAACAGGAACTTACAGAGTACGAACTCATTCCGGCTGACTGGGGCGGAACAACAGAATTCGTTCCTGTTTCTGCGAAAACAGGGGAAGGTATTGATACCTTACTTGAGACAATCCTTTTGACAGCTGAAATTCTTGAATTAAAAGCAAATCCAAACAGACGCGCAAGAGGTCTCGTTATCGAGGCAGAGCTTGATAAGGGACGTGGTCCTGTTGCGACTGTTTTAGTACAGAAGGGTACACTCCATGTCGGTGATTTTGTTTCTGCAGGGGCAGCACATGGTAAGGTAAGAGCTATGGTGGATGACAAGGGCCGCCGCGTCAAAGAGGCAGGACCATGTACACCGGTTGAGATTCTCGGTCTTTCCGATGTTCCGAATGCAGGAGAGATTCTCATCGCACATGAAAATGATAAGACAGCCAAGACATTTGCAGAAACATTCGTGGCTCAGAATAAAGTAAAGAAACTTGAAGAAACTAAGAGCAAAATGTCCTTAGATGATCTGTTCTCACAGATTCAGGCAGGTAACCTCAAAGAACTTAACCTTATTATCAAGGCTGATGTTCAGGGTAGTGTGGAAGCGGTAAAACAGAGTCTGTTAAAGCTTTCCAACGAAGAGGTTGTTGTAAAATGTATCCACGGTGGTGTTGGTGCGATTAATGAGTCCGACGTTATTCTTGCGAGTGCGTCACAGGCCATCATTATCGGTTTCAACGTAAGACCGGATGCGATGGCAAAAGCAACGGCAGAGCGCGAAGGTGTTGATGTGAGACTTTACAAGGTAATTTACCAGGCTATCGAGGATGTTCAGGCAGCGATGAAGGGTATGCTTGATCCGATCTTTGAAGAAAAAGTCATCGGTCATGCAGAAGTGCGTCAGATATTCAAGGCTTCGGCAATCGGTAACATTGCCGGTTCCTACGTGCTTGACGGATATTTCCAGAGAGGCTGTAAAGTTCGTATTTCGCGTGAGGGTGACCAGATTTTCGAGGGGGATCTTGCTTCACTGAAACGTTTCAAAGACGATGTAAAAGAAGTAAAAGCAGGCTTCGAGTGCGGTCTTGTATTTGATGGCTATGATCAGATGCAGGAGCTTGATATCGTAGAAGCTTATATTATGGTAGAAGTACCAAGATAGGAAATGATATGAGAAAAAACAGTGTAAAAAATACCCGTATCAACGGTGAAGTTATGCGTGCACTTGCAGACATTATCCGCGGCGAAATGAAGGACCCGCGGATAAGTCCGCTGACAAGTGTTGTCGCAGTAGAAGTGGCGCCGGATTTAAAGACGTGCAAAGCGTGGATCTCTGTATTCGGCGATGAGCAGGCAATTGCAGATACGCTTGCGGGACTGCAGAGTGCGGAAGGCTTTATCCGTTCCAAACTTGCCAAAAAGATTAATCTTCGCAACACTCCGCAGATTCAGTTTATTATGGATCAGTCCATTGCATACGGAGTGAGTATGTCGAAGAAGATCGATGAGGTAAATAAGAACCTCGTTCGTGACGAGGGACAGGAGACGGAAGAATAGGGTGAATTATGATTGATCTTGTAAAAGAGTGTGAGGGTGCGTCCAAAATTGCAATAGCGGGACATGTCAATCCGGATGGTGATTGTGTCGGTTCTGTCATGGCACTTTGGCAGTTTCTTCGAAAAGTTTATCCGCAGACGAGGGTAGATGTGATGATAGAGCAGCCACCGGCGATTTTTGATTTTGTATCCGGTGTGTCGGAGATTGTGACAGACTATAAAGAGGATATTGTCTATGATGTTATGATTGTGGCAGATACGGTTCCGGAACGCTGCGGAGAAGCAGTCAAATATATTGAAACCGCAAAGAAAGTCATCAATATCGACCATCACATCAGCAATCAGGGCGGCTGTGATGTCGATGAAATTGTTCCGCAGGCAAGTTCTGCGGCGGAAGTGGTGTATGAGCTGATTGCACAGAAGGAAGATTACAAAAAACTCATGGATAAGGAGATGGCGCAGACATTGTACATCGGAATTATCCATGACAGCGGTGTGATGCAGTATTCCAATACATCGCCAAAGACCCTTCGGATTGTGGCGGAGCTTATCGAATTCGGTTTTGATTTTCCGAAGCTTATCGATGAGACCTTTTATGAAAAAACAGCCGTGCAGTCCAAACTCCTCGGAAAAGCGCTGATGGATGCATATACTCTCATGGACGGCAGAGTGATGGTCTCCATGACGGATTTAAAGACGATGGAAGAATACGGCGCGGACAAAAAGGACCTTTCCGGTATCGTAAATCAGCTCCGTATTGTAAAAGGTGTCGATGTTGCGGTTTATATTTATGAAGTGGGAGAAAATCTTTATAAAGTGAGCATGCGTTCGTGTACGGACGATATTGATGTTTCCAAGGTTTCTTCGCATTTCGGCGGAGGCGGGCATGTGCGCGCTGCAGGTTGTAACATTGAGGGCACATATGAGGAAATTATAAAAAGTCTGACAGAGCAACTCGCGCTTCAGATGGAGGATGGCAGATGAACGGTATCATAAACGTGTACAAAGAAAAAGGATATACGTCACACGATGTGGTAGCAAAGCTGCGTGGAATTCTCAGACAGAAGAAAATAGGGCACACCGGAACGCTTGATCCACAGGCGGAGGGTGTGCTTCCTGTATGTTTGGGAAATGCGACAAGGCTCTGTGACCTTTTGACAGATAAGACAAAAGAATATGAGGCTGTGCTTCGGCTTGGAGTCACGACCGATACGCAGGATATGACGGGGGAGGTGTTGTCAGAAGCACCGGTTACTGTATCGGAGGATGACATAACTAATATTATGTCAACTTTTAAAGGGAAAATATTACAAGTGCCGCCGATGTATTCTGCACTCAAAGTTAACGGCAGAAAACTTGTCGATTTGGCGCGCGAGGGCATTGAGGTGGAGCGTAAAGCGAGAGAAATAGAAATTTATGAACTTGAGATTCTCGAAATAAATCTTCCGCTTGTGCGATTTCGTGTAAATTGCTCTAAGGGGACTTACATTCGCACGCTCTGCCAGGATATCGGAGAGAAAGCCGGCTGCGGAGGCGCGATGGAGAATCTGATTCGTACGCGAGTGGACCGGTTTGAGATAAAGGATGCGCTTACGCTTGAACAAATTGAGCAGGTGCGTGATGACCGGAGACTTGATGAAATTTTATATCCGGTGGATGATGTGTTTTTACACCTTCCGGCAGTAACGGTCAAAAACGAGTTCCGCAAGGTTATCGATAACGGAAACAGCCTGTATCCGAAGATGTATGAACCGAGAGTGGAGTTTTATACGGATGAAAAGAAAACGCCGGCTCAGCTGCGTGTCTACAACGAAGATAAGATTTTTTACGGAATCTATGTATATGACACGGAGCGCAGGCGCTTTAAACCATATAAGATGTTCCTCGACAAAGAGGCATTGAAAGAAAAGTACGGGAAAGAGTATTTTTAGCATGAAACTTATTTCAGGGACAACGGATTTTAAAATTGAAGAAGGATGTGCGGTGGCAATCGGAAAGTTCGATGGAATTCACAGGGGACATAAGAGATTGCTGCGCGAAATATTTGAGGCAAAAAAGCTCGGTCTTAAAACGGCGGTATTTACGTTTGATCCTTCACCGGCTGTTTTTTTTCAGGGAGATGATGTCAAGGAATTGATGACGCGCGAGGAAAAGAGGATTGCGTTCGAAGAGATGGGGATTGACTATCTTGTAGAGTATCCGTTTTGTAAGGAGACCGCGGCGGTAACGCCGGAAGATTATGTAAACCAATTCTTGCTGGATAAAATGAACGCCAAATTTATTGCAGCGGGAGAGGATGTGTCATTCGGAAACCGGGGGGCAGGGAATGCAGAACTGCTTTATCAGCTTGCAAAGAAGCGCGGGGTACAGGTGCGCATCATAAGCAAACTCTGTCATAATGGTAGAGATATAAGTTCTACCTACGTGAGAACTGAGGTAGAAAACGGAAACATGGAGCTTGTGACAAAGCTCTTGGACGAGCCTTTTTTTATCAGCGGAAGAGTGGAACGCGGAAACCGAATCGGTCGGACGCTCGGAATGCCGACCGTCAATATTCATCCGCAGCCGCAGAAGATTATGCCTCCGGACGGTGTTTATTTTTCGACCGTAACTTATGGTCAGCAGACATTCTATGGTGTAACGAATATCGGTTACAAGCCGACGGTTGAGTCGCCGGACGGCAAGACAAACCGTCTCGGCGTTGAAACTTACATCTACGATTTTCATGAAGATATTTATGACAAGGATATCATCGTGCATCTGCATCACTATGAGCGCGGGGAAATGAAATTTGCTGACCTTGATGAACTAAAATCTGCAATCGGGGCAGATGTGGCAAAAGGTAAAGCATATTTTGGAATTTAAGTTTTAGTTAATTTAATTATATTTAAAGAGACCACGTGAGTCTATATAAAAAGCACATGAAAATACCCGGGATGACGTCAAAATCCCGGGTATTTTTAGCATATCAATTTTTCTGTATAGACTAAGCTGTTTGGAAAGACGAGAAGACGGCAAGAATGTTTTTGGAAGTTGCAGCCGCGCTTCCCTGAATCATAAGAGCATTCCCGCCGCACTTGGCACCAAGTTGTGCGCGGAACTGTTGTGCAAGCAGATTACAGTCTGCATGTTTGCTTCCGGCAATAAAGCGGTAATCCCCATCGCATCCCCAGAAAATGGCGCAGTATCCTTCGTACTGTCCGGTCAGATTGTTTACTGCATTACGAATCGCGATGTTATCACTGATATTTGTAAAAAGAACCGCGTGCTCTGATTCTGATGGAATCGGCAGAGTGTCCAGCAACATGGCCAGGCATTTTGCCTGTAAATCATTTGCTTTTTCATTGAGTGCCTGAGTTTCTGCTTTCAGCTTATTGAAAGCGTCAATTACTTGATTCTGTTTCACGGACATGGATTGGGCAATGGTTGTGACGCTGTCAAGTTTTTCCCTGTAGTCTGATAGTGCCCGCTGTCCGCAAACAATCGTAAGGCGCATTCCACCTTTGTAGTTTTGGGCATTTACAATCTTTATCATACCGATTTGTCCGGTGGCTTCCACATGCGGAGCACAGCAGGCGCATACATCCACCCCCGGAATTGTGACAATTCGCACTTGTCCGTCGATTTCAATCTTGCTGCGGTAGGTAAGTGTGGCAAGTTCTTCCTTTTCAGGATAGCTGATTTCAATCGGAAGATTCAGCCAGATGACACGGTTGGCTGCGAGTTCGATATCACGAAGCTGTTCACTCTCAATCGGTCCGTCAAAATCCAACGTAACTTCACGTGGGCTCAAATGAAAACCGACATTGTTATAGCCAAAGCGTTCGTGCACAATTCCGGAGAGAATGTGTTCACCGGAGTGTTGTTGCATAAAATCAAAACGTTGTGCCCAGTCAACATGGCATTCGACCGTTTTGCCGGCGGCAATCGGTTCTTTCATAAAATGATAAATTAAATCATTTTTTATCTGCACATCAAGGACTTCCCGGCCGTCTATGGTTCCGATATCTGCGGATTGTCCGCCTTCCTCAGGGAAAAAAGCAGTCGCATCGAGAAGAACGCGATACATGTCCTTACCTGTAGTAGAATCTGGTTTTTCACAAGATAAGACAACCGCCTTAAAATGTGTGATATGAATATCTTCATAAAATAGTTTTCGCATTGGTGTAAAATCCCCGTAGTTGGTTTTATTATAACGTCGCACCGAAATCGGATACGATAATCTGACCTGTGATGGCTCTTGACTCGTCGCTTGCAAGGAAGAGTAAGATATTAGCGATATCTTCAGGCATAGACACAGGAACGCTTAAGTTCATGTGCTTTCTCATCTGACCGAACATATCCTGATTGAGAGTTGCAGGGTCTGTCTTAGCCATCGGAGTGGCAATCGTACTTGGATTTACAGAGTTACAACGAATGCCTGTGCCTGCGAATCGAAGAGCAGTATGTTTTGTTAAACCGATGACAGCTGCTTTACTTGTAACATAAGAGGCACCACCGGTACCGAACTGTCCGGCTACAGAGTCAAGGTTGATGATGGAACCGGAATTGTTTTTCATCATTTCCTTTAACACGGCTCTTGTGCAGTAAAGAGTACCTTTGGTGTTGATTCCGAATACCCAGTCGAGATCTTCGTCCTCATAACATTCAATTGGTTTTAACCCGGCTTCGAGAACACCTGCATTATTCACCAGTACATCAACTTTACCGAATGTTTCTACAGTTTTAGCGACAAGATTTTCAACATCTTCCACTTTTGATACATCTGTCTGAACAATCAGTACTTCACCGCCGTCAGCTTTAATCTCCGCAGCAACCTCCTCAAGCTGTGGAAGACGGCGGGCGCTGATAACAACTTTTGCACCTTCTTTTGCAAACAATTTTGCAGTGGCAGCTCCTACACCGGAGTTACTGCCTGTGATAATTGCAACTTTTCCATCCAAACGTCCCATAATTAAATACCTGCCTTTCAAAAAATATGTTTTGCTATACATCATTATTATAAAAGGTTGGGACTAAGCACGTCAACCGAGCGCGATAAGTTCATATAAAGTTAACATCTAAAATATCATCGAAATCAATCTTTGTATTTACAATCTGCAAAATGCGGCAGGTCGGGTCAATGCGAGCAGTCAGCCCCGTAATCTGAAGATATTCATCTCTGTGGAAATAGACGACGGTGACCATTTCGCCTTTCTTTAAAAGATGCATCTTCCGGTCAAGCTCATCGGCCATTTCCGGTGAGAGTTCTATCTTCGGTACAATGATTTTTTCCTTTGCGGCAAGTGCCTCCGGCAGTCCTTTCAGCGCAGCGAAAGGCATAAATTGTTTGGCTCTGTCCTGCACAGACATTTTGTGTTTAGGTCGTGTTGCCACTTCGATGTCCTCCGATCTGCGTGTTGCGTTCGCGCGTGGTTGCATGCTGTTCGAAATTCATACCTTTTAAAATTGAATTTTTACCATATTTATGTTTAATAGAAAGAACCGCTTTCTGGATTTTCCGGTTCTTTTCCAGACTTTCCGCATCCGTAAAGAAATTGTACTGGTGAAATTCCTCGGGAATGACATGGTTGAACGTCAGGTTGACCCGCTTGATGGTGAGGGACGGATTGATAATCCGCTCATAGAGTGACGCGACCGCCGGGACAATCAGAAGGTCTGCGCTTGTTTCGTCATCGAGGGATATCGTGCCGTGCGCCGGCGCTTCGCAAAGGCGGTTATCATATCCGATGTGCAGAGTGATAGATTTGGTGACAAGCCCTTTGTCGACAAGGTCAAGACAGAGCAGGTCTGCCATTTCCTTGACAATCAGCTTACCCTCTTCATAACTGTAGGAGCGGGCAAGTACCTGACCGCTGGAGAGACAGTTTGTCTGAGCGCGGTACGATTTGATATCGGCTATCGTAACCGGTTCGCGTCCCCATGCGTGGTCTATCAAGAGTTCTGCGTCGATACCGAACAGATGATAGAGAAAAGCTTCATCCGCGTGCGCAATATCGCCCATTGTAAAAAATCCTGCATTTTCAAGCCGACGTGCGGTTCCTTTTCCGATACGCCAGAAATCCGTGAGCGGTTTGTGATTCCAAAGCGTCTCACGGAAGCTTTCTTCGCTGAGCTCGCCGATAAAATCATCTGCGTGTTTGGCCGTAATATCAAGAGCTACTTTCGTCAAATACAAATTTGAACCGATTCCGCACGAAGCGCGGATACCTAGGTTTACATAAATCTCATTTAAAATGGTTTTTCCGAGCTGTCGGGCGGACATATCATAAAGCGTAAGATAGTCCGTCACATCCATGAATGCTTCGTCGATGGAGTAGACGTGGATATCTTCTTTTGAAATATATTTCAGATAAATGCTGTAGATTTCCGCAGCGTAGTCAATGTACAACTGCATCCGCGGAACAGCAGCAATATATTTGACGTGCTTCGGTATTTCAAATACGCGGCAACGATTGGAAATGCCAAGTGCCTTCATGGCAGGTGTGATTGCGAGACAGATAGTTTTTTCGGTTCGTTCCATATCTGCGACGACAAGATTGGTTGTCATAGGATCCAGGCCGCGCTCCACACATTCAACGGAAGCATAGAACGATTTCAAATCGATACAAATATAAGTACGCTGTCTCAAGTATCACACCACCTTTCAGTTGTAGTTTTTACATCTTAAAAGAAATTATAACACTCGAACATATGTTTGTACAGCAAAACATAGAAAAATAGTGTATAATGAATGACAGAGAAGCTTTGAATAAAGGAGTCATTGAAAATGAGTGATTTTATGCAAGATAAAAAATGGTACCGGCTGCGCAAACGGTTGTATGAGATAACAGCTGTCGGATATCATTTAGACAATGTCAGCCGCGCGTATGATGTGGTGAATGTTCTTACCATTCTTCTGAATCTGGCGGCAAGTATTATGTACACGTATGAAGGGGTCCGGATGCAGTACGGGGAGATGCTTTTGGCAATAGAGACGGTAACTGCCGTATTTTTTGCACTGGACTATATACTCCGTATCGTTTCGGCGCGTTTTATGTATGAAAATGTGAGGGGGCTGACAGAGGGACAGGCTGTCCGAAAATACATGTTTTCTTTTATGGGTGTGATAGATTTGCTTTCATGGCTTCCGTATTTCCTTCCGGTGTTTTTTCCGGCGGGAACCGTTGCATTCCGTATGATTCGTGTTGTGCGGATACTTCGTCTTTTCCGGGTGAATGCATATCATGATTCCCTGAGTATTATTACGGAAGTTCTCTATGAAAAGAGACAGCAGCTTGTTTCCTCCGTATTTATCATATTGATGCTTATGATCGGTTCGAGCCTTTGTATGTACAGTCTGGAGCATGAGGCGCAACCGGAGGTGTTTTCTAACGCCTTTTCCGGAATTTGGTGGGCAACGTCGACGCTGCTGACGGTCGGATACGGAGATATTTATCCGATTACGACACTCGGAAAAATATTCGGAATTTTTATCTCGTTCCTCGGCGTCGGTATGGTGGCGATTCCTACCGGTATTATTTCTGCAGGATTTGTTAATCAATATTCCACAATTAAGAGCAGAAATGACTATGGATATAAGATGAACATGGACTTCATACGCATCCACATTGAAGAGGGAGAGGACTGGTGTGACAAAAAAGTAAAAGATATTTCCATTCCGTCCGGTATGATTATGGCAGTCATCAAGCGCGGGGATGATATTTTGATTCCGCGCGGTGATGTGGTACTCGTCGATGACGATATCGTTGTGCTCGGTGCCATCCCGTATGAGAGTGATGAACACGATCATATTGAATTGCAGGAAATTGTGCTCAAAAAGCAACATCCGTGGGTCGGACTTGCCATTTGTAATCTTGACATATCACGTCAGTCGGTCATTGTGCTTGTAAAGCGCAGGAATCATTCCATGATTCCGAACGGAAATATGGTGCTTGAGGCAGGAGACAGAGTCTTCCTGTATACGAAACTTCATTTGGCGGACGCGCAGGTAGTAGAGGTGTAAAGATGTGCCGAATATTGCCAAAAGCCAAAAACTTGACATATCCAAACCCGATTGTTATAATGTCTGTAACATTTGTAACAAAAATGTAACATTTAAGACGAACAATATAACGAATCAGAAAGGTATGTTATGTATAATAAAAGAAAAGCAGGAATGACAGTTGCAGCGCTCGGACTTGCACTGACAATTGCAGTTCCTATGCAGACAATGGGAGCACCGGTACTTACAATAGGAGGATTTACAGCAGGAGCCGATAAGGTTTTATCCAAGACCATTTCATTGGATGCGGCGACGGATGCAGAAGCGAAAAAACCGGCAGATTTAACGATAGGCGCAGGTGTGCAGCCGGCAGAAGATAAGGAGACACCGGTGTCCTTTACAGCGGGAGCCGGCGGACTGGTAGCAGCATCACTTACAGTTGCACCGGAAGATATGGACGAGCAGTCTTACGATGAAGAGGAAGGTGCAGGTGGACTGTTCGGTTATACGAATCTTGGTATTGCCCGCGTGGAAGATCATTTAAATGTTCGTGCCAGCGCGGAAAAGGACAGCAAGATTGTCGGAAAGATGGAAAATGACACAGGATGTGAAATTCTCGATGTTCAGAACGGAATGGCACATATCACTTCTGGTAGTGTGGAAGGATATGTCAGCACAGATTATCTGCTTACGGGAACAGCAGCGGAAGTTTATGCCGCTTCTATTGTAAAAGAGTTAGCTACGGTTAACGCAGACGGATTAAAGATGCGAATGGAACCGTCTCTGGAAGCAGAAGTGTATGATATGGTTGCGTATGGAGAAGAGCTTGTTGTGTTAGAGAAGCTCGACGGATGGGTAGCTGTTGATTACGACGGACAGAAAGTTTATGTTTCTGCAGACTATGTAACCGTTGACAGGAAGTTAAAAACAGCACTTAATATGACAGAGTTCTTATATGGAGCAGGTGTGTCAGACGTGCGTGTGGAAATTTGTGAATATGCAAAACAGTTCCTCGGAAATCCGTATGTATGGGGCGGAACTTCTCTTACAAGAGGGGCCGACTGTTCCGGATTTGTACTTAGCGTATATGCAAAATTCGGTGTAGGTCTTCCTCATTCTTCCAGAGCGCAGGCAAACTGCGGTACGAGAATTAAGGTTTCCGAAATGAAACCGGGTGACCTTGTATTCTATTCAAGCGGAAGCCGTATCAACCACGTGGCAATGTACATCGGAGGCGGACAGGTTATCCATGCAAGTTCACCGAAGACAGGTATCCGTATTTCAAGCACCTACTACAGAACACCGGTAGCAGCAGTAAGACTTTTATATGATTGATTCCCGATAGGGTATTGTATGATTTCAGGCATCACTTTTGTGGTGCCTGTTTTTTGTTTTCGGGCTACTTTCTGCTTCGATTTTATTTCTGGTCAGGGGATTTTTCGGAGGACTGAGTGATGAAAACAGATAGAAGTGTAATAATTTGGGAATATATAGGTTGGAATTATTTATTATGTAAACTAAATAGGGCGCGATTTCAGATAGAAACAGGTAAAACAGCAAATATATATGTTAAAAGTGAACTAAAATGAACCGGAAGGATTAAAAGCAAGGAGAAAAAGTCGTCTATATATGCAGGAAAAGAAGCATATATAGGTATCATGTGCCATAAGTGGTTAACATAAATGAAGAATGGGGGGCAAAAACAACCGATAAAGAAGAGGGAATTTTAATATCTATCTGCCAAGGGATTTCGGGAAAGGTGATTTTGTGGTAGGATGTAGAAAATGAAAGAAAAAACCGCTGAAAAACCGCAATTTTCCCCCTTTACATAACTTGTTTCGTGTGTTATACTCATTTGGTATGAAAACTAGCCATGCTCAGGCGAGGGAGATTCCAACCCGGTTCTTAGCATGAGCCTTATGAAAAAGAAGGAGGAAATCAAAATGATTTCAAAGGAAAAGAAAACAGAAATTATGCAGAAATTTGCCAGAACAGCCGGTGACACAGGTTCACCTGAAGTTCAGGTAGCGGTTCTTACAGAGAGAATCAAAGAGCTTACAGCTCACTTAAAAGAGAATCCAAAGGATCATCATTCAAGACGTGGTATGTACAAGATGATCGGTAAGAGAAGAGGTCTTCTTGACTACTTAAAGAGAAAAGATATCGAAAGATATCGTACTTTAATTGAAGAACTTGGTATCAGAAAATAGGCAATGAAATGAGAGAGGCGGATTGCATATCCGCCTCTTTTGTAGGTAGAAGAAGTATTCCGAGACCACTGAAGCATGCATGGATAGGGGGAACAGACTCCGAAAAGTGACAATGTTCGTGCAAGGTTCAGTAGTTTCGGCGTCTTCTACCTGTTATAAGTAGAAACACCAAATTGGGCAAAGCCCGGAAAGAGAAGGAGAGTAAGATGTATAAGAGTTACACAATGGAACTTGCCGGACGTACACTTAGAGTAGACATCGGCAGAGTAGGCAAACAGGCAAACGGCTGTGCGTTTATGCATTATGGTGAAACAACTGTATTATCCACAGCAACCGCTTCAGAAAAACCGAGAGACGGAATTGATTTCTTCCCATGCAGCGTTGAGTATGAAGAAAAATTATATGCAGTAGGTAAAATCCCGGGAGGATTTAATAAGAGGGAAGGAAAGGCAAGCGAAAATGCCATCCTTACAAGCCGTGTGATCGACAGACCGATGCGTCCGTTATTCCCGAAGGACTACAGAAATGATGTGACACTTCACAATATGGTAATGAGCGTGGATCCGGAATGTCGTCCGGAACTTGTAGCTATGCTCGGTACATCCATTGCAACATGTATTTCTGATATTCCGTTTGACGGTCCATGTGCAATGACACAGGTTGGTCTTGTGGACGGCGAGTTCGTTATCAACCCGAATCAGGAACAGTGGGACAACGGTGACCTTCAGATGACAGTTGCATCTACATCTGAAAAAGTTATCATGATTGAAGCCGGAGCAAATGAAGTTCCGGAAGATAAGATTTTGGAAGCTATTTACATGGCTGACGGAATCAACAAAGAAATCATCGCTTTCATCAACAAGATTGTTGCAGAAGTAGGAAAACCGAAACACGAATATGTAAGTTGTGCGATTCCGGAAGAAATGTTTGCAGCCATCAAGGAAATCGTTCCTCCGGCTGAAATGGAAGAGGCAGTATTCACAGACGAAAAACAGGTTCGTGAAGAAAATATCCGCAAGGTAACAGAAAAATTAGAAGAAGCTTTCGCTGATAAAGAAGACTGGCTTGCTGTTCTTGGCGAAGCAGTATATCAGTATCAGAAAAAGACAGTTCGTAAGATGATCTTAAAAGATCACAAACGTCCGGACGGTCGTGCCATTGATCAGATCAGAAAACTGGATGCAGAGGTAGATATCATTCCTCGTGTACACGGTTCTGCTATGTTCACACGTGGACAGACACAGATTTGTAACGTGACAACACTTGCTCCGTTATCTGAAATGCAGAAAGTAGACGGACTTGATGCAAACATTACAGCAAAGAGATATATGCACCACTACAACTTCCCGTCATACTCCGTTGGTGAAACAAAAGTCAGCAGAGGACCGGGACGTCGTGAAATCGGACACGGTGCACTTGCAGAGAAAGCACTTATGGCAGTTCTTCCTTCGACAGAAGAGTTCCCATATGCAATCCGTACCGTTTCTGAAACATTTGAATCTAACGGTTCTACATCTATGGCTTCCACATGTGCATCTTGTATGTCACTTATGGCAGCAGGTGTTCCGATTAAGAAGATGGTTGCAGGTATTTCCTGTGGTCTCGTAACAGGCGATACAGACGATGATTACATCGTTTTAACAGATATCCAGGGTCTTGAAGATTTCTTCGGAGATATGGACTTTAAGGTAACAGGTACAACAGACGGTATCACAGCAATCCAGATGGATATCAAGATTCACGGTCTGACAAGACCGATCGTGGAAGAAGCAATCCGCAGAACAAGAGAAGCGCGACTTTTCATCATGGATACGTGTATGAAACCTGCCATTGCCCAGCCGCGTGCAGAGGTTGGTCAGTATGCACCGAAGATTGTCCAGATTCAGATTGATCCTGAAAAAATCGGTGATGTTGTTGGTCAGCGCGGAAAAACAATCAACGAGATTATTGCACGTACAGGTGTTAAGATTGATATTACAGACGATGGTGCTGTTTCTGTATGCGGAAATGACCAGACAGGAATGGATAAGGCAATCGAAATGATTAAGATGATTGCTTCTGACTTCGTAGAAGGACAGAAATACACAGGTTCTGTAGTAAGTATCAAAGAGTTCGGTGCGTTCATTGAATTTGCACCGGGCAAAGAAGGAATGGTGCACATTTCTAAGATTGCAAAAGAGAGAATCAATCATGTGGAAGATGTTCTCACACTCGGAGATGTTGTGACAGTCGTATGTCTCGGAAAGGACAAGATGGGAAGACTCAGCTTCTCTATCAAAGACGCACAGTAATATAAGAGAAATTAAGGGAGTTCTGCCCAAAGACCGTTTTCGGTCGGGGCGCGGAACTTCCTTTTTTATTTTACAAGTACAGAAATAAATGCTAAAATAAACATATTATTACAGCAGAGAAACGGAGTGTGTTGCGAATGAGTTTTTTGTTGAATTTACTTGGAGGAATCAGTAAGAAAGAACATCAGGCAGAACTGGATAAAATGAAGAAGCTTTACCATGAGCAGCTTGATGAAGTGCAGGCGGCGTTCAGAGCCAAGACAGCCAGCTTAAAGCAGGATTTGGAAGAATACAAGGAAAAAAACAACACAGAAGGAATGGCGGCTGCGCACGAGGCGGAGCTTGAGAAGATGAAAAAGCTTTATCATGAACAGATTGAAGAACTTCAGTCCGCATTCCGTGACAGGAACGATTCGCTTCAAAATGAGATGGAGCAGTATCGTCAGAAGAGTGAACAGTTTGAGGAAGAGAACAAGAAGCAGGAAGCACAGCTTGAGAAGATGAAGAATCTTTATCATGAACAGATTGAAGAGATTCAGACAGCCTTCCGTCAGAAAAAGGAATCCATGGCACTGGAACTTTTCGGTAACGGAAGCGATGAAGTGCAGAAGATACAGAGTGAACATGAGGCAGAAATGTCGCGAATGAAACATATCTATGAGAGTATGATCTCCGAAATTCAGGAAGTATTTCAGGCAAAGCTTTCCCAGCAGCAGAAAGAAATTGATGCAGCGCAGGAACAGATGCTTCTTTACAAGAGCAATGCACAGTCCCATGAGGATGAGCTTGAGAAGATGAAAAAGCTCTATGACGAGCAGCTTATGGAAGTGCAGGAGGCGTTCCGCCAGAAGAATGCGAGTTTGCAGGCACAGATTGATTCGTTTAAAGCACAGATAGGAAATTTATTATCATAAGAAAGACAACGGAGGAAGGCAGAAATGAGCGAAGAAGCAATCAAAGCTGTGGAGGCTATGAAGGCGGCGATGAGTCAGGCAGAGGAAGAGCGGCCGGTGCATATCACAGCAGGGGTAGAATGGCGCAAGGTAATGAAAACGCTGGAGGAGGAAGTGGAAAAAGAACTCGATAAGGCGAACGGAGTCATCAATGATATCCTTGCAAAAGAGAAGGCAAAGTTGAAAGAATCTTTACAGAAAGAGTTTGCAGAGAAAGAAAAACAGATGCAGTCGGAACACGAGCGGGAAACAGAAGAGCTCAAAAAAGAGCATGAGGCAGAGCTTGAGAAAATGAAAAAGCTTTATGCGGAGCAACTTGACGAGGTTCAGACAGCATTCAAAGATAAGATGGCGGCACTCCGCAAGGAGATTGACCAGCACAAAGAACAGATAGAAGTACTTATGCTTCATATCGATGACCCGTTTGTCGTGCAGGAGATGCAGATGAAACAGGCACAGGAAGCGGCTGCGGAAAAAGAAACAGAGGAAAAATAAATAGCATATTCAAAATGAAACAAGCATAGGATAGGGTATCAGCCTTGTCCTATGTTTTTTTGTTTAAAGAGGTGAAGAATATGGTGAAAGAAAAAAGTATCTTACAACTGTTTCCGAGTAGTTTGCGACATTTGTTTGAGGGGGTTGCGCGGCATTGCGGGGATTTGTCGGAAATCAGAATTCGGGCGGGGAGACCTGTTATGATTTACCGACACGGAAAAGAGTATTATCTGACCTCGGTGGGAGAAGAAAAGTTAGCCGAAGGTAACGCGTTTTCGGATGCAATCTGCCTTGAGACCGGACAGGTGGACAACATATTTTCCTATCTGTGTCAATATTCGCCGTATGCGTATGGTGAGGCACTCAAGCAGGGATTCCTTACTGTCTCGGGCGGACATCGTGTCGGAGTCGCAGGACAGGCGATTCGCACGGCGGACGGCATTAGCGGAATTCGGAATATTCGATTTTTAAATATCCGCATTTCGCATGAGGTCAAAGGAGTTGCGACTCCGTTTCTTCCTTTTTTGTACGAGGAGGGGACGGACAAGATACATAATTGTCTCATTATTGCACCGCCGGGTATGGGGAAGACAACGATGCTCAGGGACGTGGTTCGTCAAATATCCGATGGCAGCAGGGAGAGAAGAGGATGTGTTGTGTCCGTGGTGGACGAGAGAAGTGAAATCGCCGGATGTTTTATGGGAGAGCCGCAGAGCGACGTCGGAATGCGGACGGATGTGCTTGATGCATGTCCGAAGGCATTTGGGATGGAGATGATGTTGCGCTCCATGGCACCGGAAGTCATCGCTGTGGATGAGATTGCAACGAAAGAAGATGTGGAGACTCTGCTTTTGCTTCTTCATTGCGGAGTCCGCGTTATGGCGACCATTCATGGGGATTCTCCGGAAGAACTTATGGAAAAGCCCTATTTGCAGCCACTGTTGACGGCAACGTACTTTAAACGGTTTCTTCTAATAAAAGAAAAATACAGTGCGCACCTTTATGATGAGAAGGGAGAAGTCATAATATGAAATGGTTAGGTTTCCTGCTTGTGCTCGCAGGCACGGGAGGTGTCGGATTTTCACTTGTCGGTGAGTATTCCATGCGGATACGGGTGCTCGGACAGGTCAGGGATATGATGCACTACATCAATGATCTTGTCGTCTGTGAGTATGCATCGCTTCCGGAAGCATTTCGCCGAAGTGCGGACCGTATGGAGGCACCGTTTTCTGATTTTTTGAAGAAGGTAGCAGAGCAGATGGATGCTTTTTCCGGAGAGGACGTTTCTTTTCTTTGGAAAAATAATGCGGCAATGCTCAAAGATACGATGAATAAAAAGGATTATCGGGAGTTTTTAGACTGTATGCAGCAGACCGGTTTTTCGGATGCAAAGGGACAGAGTCGGGCTCTTAAGGCATATGAGCAGAGGCTGGAGCTTTTGCTCCACAGATTGTCGGAACAAAAGGAAGAAAAATGCAAGCTATATCAGACGCTTGGAATCATGTCGGGTGTGTTTGTATGTATTCTTCTGTTTTAGAAGGGAGAAAACGAATGAGTGTTGCGTTGCTGTTTAAAATGGCGGCAGTGGGAATTCTTGTGATGATACTCGGGCAGGTGCTTAAGAACAGCGGGAAAGAGGAGTATTCTTTTTTTGTGGGACTTGCGGGACTGATTCTCGTTTTGTCATGGCTTTTGCCGTATATCAGCGATTTATTTGAGAGTGTGGAACGACTGTTTCATCTGGGAGGATGAGGGTATGGATGTCATAAAGATAGCGCTGTTTGCAATAGCGGCGGTAATTCTGATATTGATGATGCGCTCTTATAAAAGCGAGTGGGCGCTTCTGCTTTCCTTGACGGCAGGTGTGGTGCTTGCTGTGTATCTTCTCGGATTTTTGCTTGATTTGTCTGAGATACTTAGGTCATGGGAGCGGTATCTTGGTGATGTTTCCGAATATATGGGAGTATTGTGGAAGGCGCTGGGAATCACTTATCTGTGTGAATTTGCAAGCGGTGTGTGTAGAGATAGCGGAAATGCGTTGATGGCAGGTCAGATTGAACTGTGCGGAAAGGTTGCGGTCATGCTCCTTGGAATGCCTGTGCTTTGGGCGCTTCTGCAGACGGTGACGGGGTATTATGTCGGATGAATGAAAAGATTTGGCAACAGCTTGATTTGGCGGAAGTAAATGCATTGGTGGAGCGCATGGCAAACGTTGGAAAGTATGGGTTTTCCGATATTACACAGGAACTTGCCACGGGGAATTTCAGCGCTGCGATGGAGATGATAGGGGCTGCGCTTACAGATATTTGTTTGCCGGGGATTCGGGAGAGCAAGAGCCTGCTTGTCACGGTGCTGGTACTCGGCCTTTTTTCCATGCTGCTTCATTATACCTTCGGAGTAGTAAAGAGCAGACAGGTGGCGGATATTGCGCATTATCTGGTGTATCTGTTGCTTGTGCTTTTGCTGTTAAAATGTTTCGGACAAATGATGGAAACGGGGAGAGAGGTGCTTGAGGTCTGCAGGCAGTTTATGGCGGCGTTAGTCCCGGCTTACTGTTTGTCCGTATCTCTGGCCGGTGGCGCTGTCACCGCGGCGGCACATTATGAGTTTGTTATTCTGTTGCTTGCGGGAATGGATTACATATTGGCAGGACTTCTGCTTCCGGTAACGCAATCGTATGCGTTTCTTGTGATTATGGACGGGCTTGATGAGAAACGTCGGATGAAGGAGTTTGTGCGGCTTTTGGAACGGCTTATTTCATGGGGGATTCGGCTGTGTCTTACTGTGACAGTAGCGGTTAGTGGCTTGCAGAATGCAATTTCCACGCGGCTTGACGGTGTGCAGAAGACCGTGTTTCAAAAGGCGGTCGGTGCACTTCCGGGAATCGGAGATATGTCCGAATCGGTGACAAATGTCCTTCTCGGTTCTGCGGGGCTGATCCAAAGCAGTATCGGTGCGGCGGCAATGGTGTTTCTGTTTTTGGTCATTCTGCGTCCGGTATGGAAACTGCTGTGCATTTCCATGTCGATGAAGCTGGCGGCGGCCTGTGTCCGTATGATGGGGCAGAGCCAGATGTCCGACACGATTACCAAAATCGGTGACGGAGGTATTCTTGTTATGCGCATTGTGACCTGTGCTGCCATTGCATTTTGTGTTTCCGTTGCAATGACCATGCTTATGCTCAAAGGAGGAGGGTAATGGAGTATCTTGAAAAAATATGTTGCTTTTTTATTTTTGCACGCGTGTTTTTGCATATGTGTCCAAATGAAACGTATGAAAAATACTTGAGTGCATTGACAGGCTGGGTTGCATTTTGTATTTTTCTTTCCCCCTTTTTGTCAGGTGATATCTTTTGGGAGAGTTATCGGGCGTGGGAGCAGGAGTGGGAAAGCAGAGTGGAAATGAGCGCAGAACGAGCAGATGAACTGGAGGAAATCAGTGCGCAGGCGGCGTCTGAAATCGTGGAGGGAATGGAAGAAAATTATGAAGTGGAATCAAATCGGTGAGCGTTTACAGACTTGGGGGAAAGATAGATTTCTGTTGCTTTTTCTGGCAGGGATTATGCTTGTGATTATAGCAATGCCGATGGAGAATGGCGCATTCAAAGGGCAGGAAGGAGAAGATAAAAAAGTACAAAAGGAGAAGTCGGAGGAAGGCGAGGTATATCCGGAAATGGGCGATGTGTCAGGGGGAGATGAATTGGAGCAATACCGCCAGCGTCTTTGCACACAGCTTGAACAGTTTTTGCAGAGTATGGACGGCGCCGGCAAAACGAAGGTTTACATAACTATGCATTCGTCATCGGAAATCATAGTGGAGAGAAACAGTCCTTACATAAAGCGTAATGAGGAGGAAACGCAAGAGGGCAGTACGAGAAGTATCAGTGAGACGGAGAACGATTCCGAGGTTGTCCTTATGACGCAGAGTGACGGAGGACAGGTACCGATTGTTGTAAAGGAAGTGGTGCCGGTTGTCAGAGGCGTAGTAGTGGCGGCACAGGGGGCAGACAACGTGCAGGTAAAAAACGATATCACACAGCTTGTGATGGCATTATTTGGAATTGAAGAACATAAAATTAGAGTAGTAAAACTTAATACATAGTCAGGGAAGGAGATTACCGTGAAAAAATTGTGGAAAAGAAATCAGATCATGATTACGGCGCTTGCGCTTATGATTGCGATCGCAGGGTATTTGAATTTTATGGGCAAAAAGGTGGACGAAGAGGATTTGTTCACGACGTCGGCTCAGTTTGAGGAAGCGCAGGTGGCGGAGGTGACGGATGTAACCGGAACGGAGGAACTGGCGGACATCACAGACATCACAGAAGGTGGCGAACTGTCGCAGATTACCGATGTGACGGAGGAAGAACTGGCAATGATTACGGAGGAGACAGAGCTGGATGCTTCCGCAACTTTGACCGATATTGACAGTATGGATTCTGAGGATGAGATGCTTTACAGTGATTATCTCGACGAGGAACAGGGGGAAAATATTACTGCGGCCGTCACGGAGGATTACGATGGCGAAACACCGGGCGAGGCAGTTTTTACAAGTACAACGGCGATCAGTTCCCTGGAGGGAGCCAATGTTTTAAAAGAGCAGACACGTGCTAAAAACAAAGAGGCACTGATGGAAATTATCAATTCGGATAATTTGCCGGACAGCGCAAAGCAGGAGGCGGTGGACAGCATGATTGCGCTGACGGACATCGCGCAGAAAGAGTGTTCGGCGGAAATTCTTCTCGAGGCAAAGGGCTTTGAAGATGTGGTAGTCAGCATTACCGGAGAAACGGTGGATGTCATTGTGGCAGCAGTGGAACTGACGGACGCACAGCGTGCACAGATTGAGGATATTGTGACGAGAAAAACCGGAATTGCAGCAGAAAATATCATTATATCGCCGGTGGCAGAAAAATAGTGTCAAAATTCCGTGATTATGGTATACTTTTACATGGAAAAAATGGGAAGAATACAAGCAGAAAAGGAGGCAGTTTATGAAAAGAGTATTTTTGATTGTGCTGGACAGCTTTGGAATCGGTGCGATGCCGGATGCGCAGTCGTATGGTGACGCGGGAACGAATACGATTGGGTCATGCAGCAGCTCGGATTTTTTTCAGATGCCGAATATGCAGAAACTCGGTTTGTTTAATATAGACGGTGTTGACGTAGCGGGGAAGGCTTTGCCGGTGGCAGAGCCGCTTGCCCGTATTGCACGTATGACAGAAAAGTCATGCGGGAAAGATACGACCATCGGACATTGGGAGATAGCGGGAGTGATTTCCGAAAAACCGCTTCCGACGTATCCGGATGGGTTTCCGCAGGAGGTGCTCGATGAGTTTACAAGGAGAACGGGAAGAGGTGTTCTCTGCAATAAGCCGTATTCCGGAACGGAAGTTATCAAAGTATACGGTGATGAGCATGTGAAGACGGGAGATTTGATTGTCTATACATCGGCTGACAGCGTATTTCAGATTGCAGCCCATGAGGACGTTGTTTCTGTAGAAAAACTGTATGAATACTGCAAAACAGCGAGGGAAATGCTGACGGGTGAGCACGGTGTCGGACGTGTGATTGCACGTCCTTTTATCGGGGAGAGCGGAAACTATACAAGAACATCGCGCAGACATGATTATTCCCTTGTTCCGCCGAAGAAAACCATGCTTTCCTATCTTTCCGAAGCGGGAAAAGATGTGATAGCGGTCGGTAAGATTTATGATATTTTTGCAGGTGCCGGCATTACAGAGCACACATACACGACAGGGAATGCGGACGGTATCGAGAAGACACTTTCTTATCTTGACAAAGATTTTGAAGGTTTGTGCTTTATCAATCTCGTGGATTATGATATGTTATATGGGCATCGCAATGACATTGACGGCTATGCGAAGGCGCTCGCCTATTTTGATGAAAAACTGCCTGCCATTATGGAAAAGATGAGAGCGGATGATGTGCTTATTATCACGGCGGATCACGGATGTGACCCGGGATATGTGCAGTCGACCGACCATTCACGTGAGTATACACCGTGCCTTATGTACGGGAAGAACATTCAGGCAGAGAACCTCGGGACGAAGAAGGCGTTTGCGGATATCGGCGCAACCGTACTTGAGTATCTCGGGGTAGCAGGTGAGATTGACGGCAGCAGTATGCTGTAATTTAAGAACATAAGAGCTGGAGGAAAAGACAAGTGAGTAAATATGACGCAGAGATAAATAAGAGAAGGACGTTTGCTATTATCTCGCATCCGGACGCAGGTAAAACGACTTTAACAGAAAAATTCCTGTTATACGGAGGTGCCATCAACCTTGCAGGTAGCGTAAAGGGTAAGGCAACAGCCAGACATGCAGTGTCGGACTGGATGGAAATTGAAAAAGAGAGAGGTATTTCCGTTACGTCTTCCGTATTGCAGTTCGAGTATGACGGATTCTGCATCAATATTTTGGATACTCCGGGACATCAGGATTTCTCGGAAGATACGTATCGTACTCTGATGGCGGCGGATTCCGCGGTTATGGTTATCGATGCGAGCAAGGGTGTGGAGGCGCAGACACGTAAACTTTTTAAGGTATGTGTTATGCGTAAAATACCGATTTTTACATTTATCAACAAAATGGACCGGGATGCGAACGATACGTTTGAGCTTCTCGATGAAATTGAAAAAGAACTCGGAATCGCGACATGTCCGGTGAACTGGCCGATCGGTTCCGGAAAGCAGTTCAAAGGGGTGTATGAGCGTAAATCCCGCAATGTGTTTACCTTCTCCGACACGGAAAAGGGTACGAAAGAGGGAGAGACCGAGATTATTTCCATTGATGACGGGGACAAGCTGAAAACTCAAATCGGTGAAGATGCACTTTCCCTGCTCAACGATGAGATTGAACTTTTGGACGGAGCGAGTGCAGAGTTTGATCTTGAGGAAGTGCAGAAGGGAAATCTGACACCGGTATTTTTCGGTTCGGCTCTGACAAACTTCGGTGTGGAAGTGTTCCTGAAACACTTTTTGGAAATGACAACGACACCGCTTCCGAGAGTGTCGGACAAAGGACTCATCGATCCGGTGGAAAATGATTTTTCCGCTTTTGTATTTAAAATTCAGGCGAATATGAACAAGGCGCATCGTGACAGAGTGGCGTTTATGCGTATCTGTTCCGGCCGCTTTGATGCAGGCATGGAAGTAAAGCATGTACAGGGTAACAAGGTAATGCGCCTTTCGCAACCGCAGCAGATTATGGCAGATTCGCGTAAGATTCTCGATGAGGCGTATGCAGGCGATATCATCGGGGTATTTGACCCGGGTATTTTCTCTATCGGAGATACTATCTGTATGCCAAAAGAGAGCTTTGAATATGCGGGTATCCCGACATTTGCACCGGAGCATTTCGCACGTGTGCGTCAGCTCGATACGATGAAGAGAAAACAGTTTGTCAAAGGTATCACACAGATTGCACAGGAAGGTGCCATCCAGATATTCAAAGAGTTTAATACCGGTATGGAGGAGATTATTGTCGGCGTTGTCGGTGTTCTTCAGTTTGATGTATTAAAATACCGTCTGGAAAATGAATACAATGTAGATATCCGTTTAGAGCCGCTTCCGTACGAGTACATCCGCTGGGTGGAAAATGACGATATTGATTTGAACCGCATTGTCGGCACTTCGGATATGAAGAAGGTAACGGACTTAAAAGAACGTCCGCTTCTTCTCTTTATCAATGAGTGGAGTGTTCAGATGGTGCTCAATCGTAACGAAGGATTAAAGTTGGCAGAATTTGGTAAGAATTAAAGTATGAGTGAAAAGTGGACGAGTCGAGTTGCAGTTTTTTGTATCATAGGTATTATCGGAATTATCGTGGCAGCTGTGTTGCCTGACAGGGGAGAGAGTGCGACTTCCCAAGGTGCTTTGGCAGCAGGCGGGATAGAGTCAAGCGGTGCGACAGCTCCGGATTCTGAGTATGTTGCCGAATCAGGGGATGCACAGACCGGTGATACAGTTGTATTGCAACAACAGAATATCCTGTATTATTATAATGCGCTTTCCGATGAGGAGAAAACCGTGTACAGCCAGATGTATGAGTCCATCATTGCAAGGGAGGATGTCGTGCTGGAAACGGTGGATGAAAACATGGTGGGCAGAGTGTTCCAGTGTGTGATGAACGACCATCCGGATATTTTTTATTGCGCTGCATATCAAATAGAAAAGCAGCTCCGCAATACGGAGGTTATCCGCATTACATTTTCTCCGAATTACCATATGACGGAGGAAGAGGTTCAGGAAAACTGGCAGAAAATAAATGCTTATGTGCAGCAGTGCATCTCAGGTGCGCCGGGGACGCTCGGTCAGTACGAAAAGGTGAAATACGTATACGAATATATTATTCGCAATACAACGTATACGCCAAACAGTGAGAATAACCAGAATATATGCTCGGTATTTATAGGCGGAGAGAGCGTATGTCAGGGCTATGCCAAGGCGACACAATACATTTTGTCGCAGATGGGAGTTGAAATTACGCTCGCCTACGGTAGTGTGGACGGAGAACTTCACTCCTGGAATCTGGTTCGCGTGGACGGAGAATATTATTATATGGATCCGACATGGGGAGATGCAGGTTACGTGAGACCGGGAAATACATCGTCGGGCATGGCGGGACCGGAGTCCGTCAATTATGAATATTTTCTGATTACGACGCAGCAACTTACAAAATCCCATGTCATAGATAATGTCGTTCCGCTCCCTGCATGTGTGGCGACGAGGAACAATTACTATGTCAGGGAAGGTCTGTACTTTACAGCCTACGATGAGACATCGCTCAAGGTGTTGTTTGAACAGGCGGCGACAGTCGGCCAAAATTGTGTCACTTTTATGTGTGCGGATGCTGTACTGTATCAGCAAATGAAAGAGCGTCTGATTACGCAGCAGGAAATTTTTTCGTATATGAAGCAGTCGTCTTCTGTGTCATACAGCTATAACGACGAATTGTATACACTGATTTTCTGGATTGAATAATAGAGAAAGATTTGATATAATTCTGATAAATATGGAAAGGAGGACCACAAAATGGAAAAAAATACAGAACGTGGTACTTACACTTTAAAAGAGGATGATAAATTAGGAGCAGTTCAGATTGCCGATGACGTGGTAGCTATGATTGCATCGCTTGCTGCGACGGAAGTAGACGGCGTATCTGCACTGGTTGGCAATATTACGAATGAACTTATGAGCAAGGTTGGCATGAAAAAGCTTACCAAGGGTGTCAAAGTAGAAGTGCTCGAGGGCGTGGTTTCCTTAGAACTTGCCATTATGATTGAGTATGGTCACAACATTCCGCAGACATGTCAGAATGTACAGGCAAAGGTAAAAGCTGCAATTGAAAATATGACGGGACTTACGGTTTCCGATGTGAATATCCGTATTGCCGGTGTCAATATGCAGGAAGTGAAATAAACATAAAGTTAGGACTAGCAGATGAGCAGAAGTAAACTGAGAGAAAAAGTATTTCAATTGGTCTTCCGTGTTGCCTTCAATGATGAGGAGGAACTTGCGCAGCAGGCAGAGTTCTTTTTCGGTGATGAAGAGCAGGAAGGAATGACGGAAAAAGAGCAGCAGCAGATACAGGAAAAATTTGACGCTGTTGTTGCGAAACTGAATGAGATTGATGCACAGATTGATGAGAAGTCAACGGGATGGAATGTTGGCAGACTCGGAAAGGTGGAACTTGCCATTCTTCGTCTTGCCGTGTATGAAATTGTTTACGACGAGAGCATTCCGGGTTCCGTGGCAATCAATGAGGCCGTGGAACTTGCAAAGAAATATGCAGCGCAGGAGTCCCCGGCGTTTATCAACGGCGTGCTTGCAAAGTTTGTGCCAAAGGAAGATAAATAGGCGATGAAGCAGAATGTATATTCCGTAAGCCAGATTAACAGTTACATCAAGAATATGTTTACCCAGGATTTTTTATGCAGTTCCATTTTGATTAAGGGTGAGTTGAGCAATGTCAAGTACCATGGCTCCGGTCACATTTATTTTACCTTAAAAGACAGTGGAGCTGCTATTTCGTGTGTCATGTTTGCGGGTAACCGGAGCGGACTGGATTTTCGCATGGTCGATGGGCTGCAGGTCATTGTCGGCGGAAGCATTGATGTGTATGAGCGGGACGGAAAATATCAGCTTTATGCCAGACAGATAGAGCAGGCAGGCGGCGGAGCGTTATATGAACAGTACGAAAAGCTCAAAAAAGAGCTTGAGGAGATGGGCATGTTTGATGCCTGTTACAAACAGCCGATTCCGCGCTATGTCAAGAGACTCGGGGTTGTGACAGCGAGTACCGGAGCGGCGGTGAGGGACATTATCAATGTTGCAAAACGCAGGAATCCGTACATTGAAATTATTCTTTATCCCGCCATCGTGCAGGGGGAATATGCGGTGCCGAGCATTGTGGAAGGAATCCGTACTCTCGATACGGAAGGTGTGGATGTCATGATTGTCGGCCGGGGCGGCGGAAGTATGGAAGACCTTTGGGCGTTTAACAGCCGAGAGGTAGCGCAGGCGGTGTTTGACTGTCAGGTTCCGGTTATTTCTGCGGTCGGACATGAGACGGACACGACAATCATTGATTATGTATCGGACCTTCGTGCACCGACACCGTCGGCAGGAGCAGAACTTGCCGTGTGCGATATGGAGGAGGTTTTGCGCAGGATTGCACAGCTGAAACGTTCTTTGGCAGATGCGATGCTTGCAAGATGTGCCAGGGAGAGGATGCGGACAGAAAACTTTTCCCTGAAATTAAAAACAGTATCCCCGCAAGCCATAATGAAAGAACACCGTATGCGTATTCTTTCCATGGAGGAAGAGATTGTCAGAGCGATGGAGTCCAGACTTCTTTTTAAGAGGAATGAGCTGGCACTTTATGCGGCCAAACTTGAGAGCCTTTCTCCGCTGGCAAAATTAAAGCAGGGATACGCATATGTGACGACATCGGACGATACAACGCTGACGGACGTAAATCAAATTACGCCGGGCGATACACTTACGATATATTTGCGAAACGGAAGCGTGGAAGCGCAGGCGACACGCGTTGACAGGAGAGCGGAATGAGTGAAGAAAAACAGCTTTCTCTCGAGGAAGCATTTGAAAAATTAGAAGCAGTCGTAGAGAAATTGGAACAGCCGGAGACTTCGCTGGAAGATTCTTTTGCGGCTTACAAAGAAGGCGTTACCCTTGTCAATCTCTGCAATGGTATGATTGACAGAGTGGAAAAGGAAGTCAGAGTCCTTGCAGAAGGAGGAATGACCGATGAATTTTGATGCGATGCTTAGTCAGAAAACACAGGAGACGGAAGAGATTATTTTATCCTTTTTGCCGAAAGAAGAGGGGAACCAGAAGACGGTGCTCGAGGCGATGAACTACAGCGTGAAGGTTGGCGGCAAGAGACTCCGTCCGCTGCTGATGGCGGAAACGTACCGTATGTTCGGCGGGGACGGTGAGATTATCAAATCCTTTATGGCAGCGCTTGAGATGATTCACACCTATTCCCTTGTGCATGATGATTTGGAAGCGATGGATAATGATGAATACCGTCGCGGAATGAAGACGACGCATGTCGTATACGGTGAGGCGATGGCAATTCTTGCCGGTGATGCGCTTTTAAATTATGCGTTTGAAATTGCAGCTTCCGCGTTTGAAAGGAATCCGGGAGATGTCCGTGCAGAGCGTGCGATGATGGTTCTTGCCCGCAAGGCCGGAATTTTCGGTATGGTAGGCGGACAGGTCTGTGATGTGGAGGCGGAGAAGAGACAGCTTCCGCTTTCTAAAGACCAGCTTTTATTTATTCATGAAAATAAGACGGCTGCCCTGATTCAGTCAGCGCTTATGATTGGGGCGATATTGGCAGGTGCGGAGCAGACATATATCAATGCTTTGGAGAAGATTGGGTATAATATCGGTATCGCATTCCAAATCCAGGACGATATTTTGGATATTACCGGCTCGGAACAGGAACTTGGGAAACCGGTCGGAAGCGATGTGAAAAATAACAAAGAAACTTATGTAACACTGGCGGGGCTGGAAGCATCTGCCCGACAGGTGGAAGCACTTTCCAAAGAGGCGGTGCAGCTTCTTGGACAGCTTCCGGGAGAACACGCATTTTTGGATGAACTCATTCTTTCGCTGATTCACAGGACGAAGTAACAACAGATACTGAGAGGTAGAGTTATGCTGCTTGACAAAATAACAAAAGCAAATGACATAAAACATATCAATCCGGAAGATTACAACGTGCTCGCGCAGGAAATCCGTGATTTTTTAATAGAAAAAATCAGTGTATCGGGAGGTCATCTTGGCTCTAACTTAGGTGCGGTGGAACTGACGATGGCACTGCATCTCGCACTGGACCTTCCGGAGGACAAAATCATCTGGGACGTCGGGCATCAGGCATATACGCACAAAATCCTGACCGGAAGAAGAGATGGCTTTGAGACGCTGCGCAAATTCGGCGGTATCAGTGGTTTTCCGAAGCGCAAAGAGAGTGATTGCGACAGCTTTGACACGGGACACAGTTCCACATCTGTGTCTGCAGGACTCGGGCTTGTGGAAGCGCGTGATATTTTGGGACAGGACCACACGATAGTTGCTGTCATCGGCGACGGTTCCCTGACCGGAGGGATGGCGTATGAGGCGCTCAATAATGCAGCCAGATTAGAGAAAAATTATATTATTATTTTAAATGATAACAATATGTCCATATCAGAGAACGTCGGCGGGGTTTCTTCTTACCTGAACAGCATCCGTACCGATGCAAAGTATTTGGATTTGAAGGACAGTATTTATTACAGACTTTTAGAAATGCCAAAGTATGGTGCTTCCATTGTCAAAAAGATTCAAAATGCCAAAAACGGTCTCAAGCACCTTGTGATTCCGGGAATGTTTTTTGAAGATATGGGAGTGAAATATCTGGGACCTGTGGACGGGCATGATATTCAGGGAATGGTAAAAGTGATTCGTGAGGCAAAGCGTATCAACGGCGCGGTGCTGATTCATGCAATTACACAGAAGGGGAAAGGATATGAGCCGGCGGAGCGTCATCCGGCGAGATTCCACGGTGCGGAGCCGTTCGAAATTGAGACAGGTCTCCCGAAGACTCCGAAATCAAAAGCGAATTACACCGATGTGTTTGCAACGGTGATGAATAAAATTGCAGAGCGTGATGACAAGGTGGTTGCCATCACGGCAGCTATGCCGGACGGAACGGGACTGAAACGTTTCCGTAACCGTTTTCCGGAGAGGTTTTTTGACGTTGGAATTGCGGAAGAACATGCGGTTACGTTTGCGGCGGGACTTGCAGCCGGCGGACTGAAACCGGTCGTTGCGATTTATTCTTCGTTCCTGCAAAGAGCGTATGACCAGATGCTTCATGATGTGTGTATCCAGAACCTTCCGGTCACATTTGCTATCGATAGGGCAGGACTTGTCGGAAGCGACGGAGAGACACACCAGGGTATTTTTGATTTGTCCTTTTTATCGAGCATTCCGAATATGCATGTCATGGCTCCGAAGAATAAATGGGAGCTTTCCGATATGCTCAAATATTCGATTGATTTCCCTGCACCGATGGCAATCCGCTATCCGCGCGGAGAGGCGTATGACGGTCTGAAAGAATACAGACAGCCGATTGAGTACGGAAAGGCAGAATGGATTTACAAAGAAAAAGATATTGCACTTTTTGCAGTCGGAAGTATGGTAAAAACAGCAGAAGAGGTGCGTATCCGCCTGAAAGAGGAAGGATTTGCAAACTGCTCGCTCGTCAATGCGCGTTTTGTGAAGCCGATGGACGAGGAAGCCATTCTTGATGCAGCAGAGCAGCATGAGATGATTGTTACCTTGGAAGAAAACGTGCTCAGCGGCGGTTATTCACAGAAGGTACTTGACTATGTCTATGACAATGGTTTGGACGTGAATGTGGTGGCTGTTACTTTGCCGGATGCGTATGTGGAACATGGTAATGTGGAACTTCTGAAAAAAGAAGTCGGAATTGATACAGAGTCCATCGTCGATAAAATTAAGGCGGCGTACGGGCAGTTAAAATATTAGCAGCAAGAGGATTCTATGAAAGAAAGACTTGACGTTCTTCTTGTCAAACAGGGCTTCGCACCTTCCAGAGAAAAGGCGAAAGCGATTCTGATGTCCGGTATCGTCTATGTGGATGGGCAGAAGGAAGACAAAGCGGGAACGATGTTTGAAGAAGAAAAAATTAAAATAGAAGTAAGAGGTGCAACACTTCGTTATGTGAGCCGTGGCGGTTTGAAACTGGAGAAAGCACTGGAGGTATTCCCGATTGATGTCAATGGAGCTTCGTGTCTGGATATCGGTGCGTCGACCGGCGGTTTTACGGATTGTATGCTGCAAAACGGAGCAGCAAAAGTGTATGCGGTGGATGTCGGGCACGGACAGCTCGATTGGAAACTCCGCAACGATGAGCGCGTAGTATGTATGGAGAAGACGAATTTCCGCTACATGGAAGAAGATGCACTCGGCGAAAAGGTGGATTTTGCTTCCTGCGATGTCTCGTTTATCTCATTGACGAAGATTCTGCCGCCGGCTTACAAGCTTTTGAAAGAGAATGCGCAGATGGTATGTCTTATCAAGCCGCAGTTTGAGGCAGGCAAAGAGAAGGTCGGCAAAAAAGGTGTTGTGACGGACATTGCGGTACATCGTGAAGTCATGGAAAAAATCATGACATTTGCGGCGGAGACAGGATTTCATATTCTCGGACTTGATTATTCACCAATCAAAGGTCCGGAAGGCAATATAGAGTATCTGTTGTATATGCAAAAGGAGACAGGAAAAGAGCAGACAGCTCCGCTTCATCTGATTGATGAGGTGGCAGCGAAAGCTCATGGGACGCTTTCATGAACAAATTTTACATTGTAACGAACCGGGCAAAGGACCCGGAGCTTGAGACGACCAATTACATATGTGAATATTTAAAGGCGCACGGAAAAGATGTCTCTGTGCTTGCACGCGAAAATCCGTCCAAATACGATGGCAAAGAGAGCAGGGAACGCAATCCTCTTCAGATTCCGGAGGATACGGAGTGTATTCTTGTGCTCGGCGGAGACGGAACGCTTTTACAGGCAGCAAGAGATACGTTGCATCTTAATATTCCGCTTCTCGGAATCAATCTCGGGACACTCGGCTTTCTTGCCGAAGTGGAAAAAAGCGGAATCGAGGAGGCACTGGAGCATCTGATTGGCGATGATTATGAAGTCGAAGAACGCATGATGCTGGTCGGAAGTGTGCTTCGCAACGGACAGGAAATCTGCAGGGCACATGCACTCAACGATGTGGTTGTCAACCGATACGGACATCTGATGGTGCTTGCTTACGAAGTAGCTGTCAACGGTCAGAAGCTGAATCGCTATCAGGCGGACGGGATGATTGTTTCGACACCGACCGGTTCGACCGGATACAATATGTCAGCCGGCGGACCGATTGCATTACCGAGTGCACAACTCATGGTAATGACACCGATTTGTCCGCACACGCTGAACACAAGAAGCATTGTTCTTTCTGCGGAGGATACCATTGAGCTTCGCATCGAAGAGGGAAGAGGAGGATGCGTGCAGGAGGCGGAGATTAACTTTGACGGTGGTCTGACACAGAGTCTTGTGACCGGTGATAAGGTCATCGTGCGCAGATCAGAGCAGACAACGAAACTGATACATATAAGTAAGGTCAGTTTTTTAGAGACACTTCACAAAAAAATGAGTGAGAATTAAGTATGAAAAAAGGCAGACAGGCAGCAATTATCAAAATCATAGAGAGACAAAATGTGGAGACGCAGCAGGAACTGGCGGAGATTTTAAATCAGGAAGGATTCGATGTGACGCAGGCGACGGTTTCGCGTGATATCAAGGCGCTTAAGCTTTCAAAAGTCCCTGCAGGAGGCGGACATCAGAAGTATGTCATGCTCCACAATGATGATAAGCATTTGTCGGCAAAATATGTCAATGTCCTGAAGGAAGGGTTCGTATCCATGGACATGGCACAAAATATCCTTGTCGTAAAAACAGTTTCCGGAATGGCGATGGCGGTCGCGGCTGCGATTGACACGATGAAATATCCGGAGATTGTCGGTTCTATTGCCGGGGATGACACGATTATGATGGCAATCCGGTCTGTAGAAGATACGAAGAGCATTATGAATCAAATTATGCTTCTTTTAGAGTAGAGGGAAAACTGTCTGGAAGAACCATAAGGAGAATAAAATATGTTAGAAAGACTCGTAGTGAAAAATGTGGCACTGATGGATGAGGCAGAAGTTGAGTTTTCAGACGGACTCAACATTCTGACCGGTGAAACCGGTGCCGGTAAATCGATTTTAATCGATTCCATCAATCTGGCTCTCGGAGCCAAGGCGGACAAAAACCTGATACGCCGGGGAGCAGAATATGCGTACGTGGAGCTTGTGTTTTCCGTCCGCAGCGAAAAGGTATTGCAGCAGCTTAAGGAAATGGAAATTTTTCCGGAGGAAGACGGGAAAGTTATCCTTCAGAGGCGCATTATGCCCGGTAAGAGCAGTTGCCGTCTCAATGGGGAAACGGTCTCCGGAAAGACACTTAAGGAAGCTGCATCTGTTCTTATTGACATTCACGGGCAACATGAACACCAGTCACTTTTAAATGAGAAAAAGCATTTGGAAGTACTCAATCTGTATTGTGGACAGCCGCTTTCTTCCCTGATGGAAGAATTGTCAGAGGTTTACATAAAATACAGAGAAGCAGAGAAGGAATTGCAGCTGGCAATGGAGGAGGACGCCGCAAAAGACCGTGAGATTGCATTGGCGCAGTTTGAACTCAAAGAGATTGAGGAGGCGGATGTCAAAGAAGGCGAGGACATGGAACTGGAGGAAGAGTTCCGCCGCATGGAAAACATCAAGGCCATCGGTCAGTCTGTAGCACTTGCATTTCATTTGCTCGGCGGTTATGAGCAGGAAAACGTGCAGACACTCATCGGACGCGCACTCAAAGGCGTCGGCGATGCAATGGATTATGACAAAGCGCTAGATACTGCCATGCAACAGCTTGTTCAGGCGGAGGAACTTGTTCGTGATGCGAGCCGTTTTCTGCAACATTATGCGGATGATTTGGAACTGGATGAGCAGCAGTATTCCTACACAAAAGACCGTCTTGACACAATCAATAAACTGAAGACGAAATACGGTAATTCCGTAGAAGAAATTCTCGCTTATGCGCAGGAAAAAGCGAAGTTTTTGAATAAATTTGAAGATTTCGAACAATATAAACAAGAGCTTTCAGAAAAAAAAGAAGCGCTGTATCAGTCGCTCTGCACACTTTGTCAAAAGGCACATGATGTGCGAAAAACTGAGGCAAAAGTTTTGCAAAGCAAAATGCAGGAAGCACTCCTCGAACTCAATTTTCCGTATGCGCAGTTTGAAATTGAGGTTGTCGGAGACGAAAAGAATCTTTCCAAAACAGGGTATGACAGGGTAAGCTTTTTGATTTCTTTAAATGCGGGTGAGCAGTTAAAACCGCTCACGCATGTAGCAAGCGGCGGAGAACTTTCCAGAATTATGCTGGCACTAAAAACCGTACTTGCGGGGCAGGATGAGATTGAGTCTCTTATTTTTGATGAAATTGATGCGGGCATCAGCGGAAAGACTGCATGGAAGGTTTCAGAAAAACTGGGAATTATCGGAAGAGAGCATCAGGTGATTTGTATTACACATCTGCCGCAGATAGCAGCGATGGCAGATCATCATTTCATGATTGAAAAGCAGCAGTCGGCGGAGCGTACAACGACAACTTTGACTGCGCTGGATGAGCAGGGAATGCTTGGTGAGATTGCAAGACTTCTCGGCGGTGATGTTATCACGGATGCAGTCATGAAAAATGCGCAGGAATTGAAAGAAATGGCAATTCAGACAAAACAATACTAATTTATTTTTCAAATGTAAAACAAATACTAGGTAGAGTAATCTGCCTGGTATTTTTTTATTATTGCAACTATGGAGGAACTATATGATTGACCGCAGACTGAAAAAATATAGATTATTTTTGCTTAGCATGCTTGTTGCGACCGGATTTGCAATGTTTTTTGTCTACAAATATTATGTGATAGATACGGTTCCGGACAAAATTCTGCTCAGGAGAGGGCAGGAGGAGAAAATAACATTTCAAGTTCCTGTGACAGCAACGATGGCGATGCCCGATTCCTCCTATCTGGAAACGCCGATAGCGACATCGGTTTCCATTGTACCGGGAGAGGCCTCGTCGTATACGATGGATTTAAAATATATGGGAATTATTCCGTTAAAGTCTGTCAATCTCAATGTAGTCAGTGGGCAGGAAATTGCAATCAGCGGTATACCGGTCGGAATCTATGTCCGTACAAGTGGAGTGCTTGTAATCGATACAGGGAGTTATGTAAACTTATTCGAAGAGGAAGTTGCGCCCTCTGAGGATATTCTTCAACCGGGAGACAATATTTTGAAGGTCGATGGAATTGAAGTGGCGGGGAAAAGACAGTTTGTAAATATGATAGAAAATGCTGACGGGGATGAGATGGTACTGACCATTTTGCGCAATGGGGAAGAGTCGGAAGTGAAAGTAACACCGTGTCAAAACGAGGAGGGGATTTATAAAATTGGTGTTTGGGTGCGTGACAGTGCGCAGGGAATCGGAACCTTAAGTTATATTACCAAGGACGGAGAGTTTGCTGCGCTCGGTCACGGAGTCAATGATGCAGATATCGGAAGTCTGATACAGCTCAAAAAAGGAAGTGTTTATGAAACGAACATTCTCGGAATCCGCAAAGCGGATGACTCACACCCGGGAGAACTGACAGGTGTCATGACATTTGACAGTAGTGATTATGTCGGGAAAATCGAAGAGAATACGTCGAAAGGTATTTTCGGGACGTTATCGGAGAGTTATATGGAAACGGAAAGAGGGAAGGAATTTTTAGGAGACTGCGTTTTTTATCCGGTAGCGCTCAAACAGGAAGTGGAGCGTGGTCCTGCCCAGATTTACTGTTGCATAGAGGAAGCATCGGCATTTTATGACATTATGATTGATGATGTGATATATAATCCCTCGGAAGCAAATCGGGGAATTATGTTAACTATCACGGACCCTCAGCTTCTAATGACAACAGGAGGAATTGTGCAGGGGATGAGCGGCTCACCCATCGTCCAGAACGGGAAGGTGGTCGGAGTTGTGACCCATGTGCTGGTGAAGGATTCGACGAGGGGGTACGGGATATTTATTGAGGAGATGTTAGGGCACTAAAGTCCGTGCGGATAAATACGTAGTCGTATTCATCGAAATGAACTCTTTTGATGAGAAAAATACAGCATTACGCGGTTTAGCGACACATATTTTGAAAAATGTATAAAATATGTGTTGTTAACAACAATCATTTAAGATATACTAATCATCGTTAAACAAATGTGGTTTAAAAGTTATGCTATATAGTAGGAGATGAAAGCGTGAAAAGGAATTTAAAATATACGAAAAGAATAACAAGTATTGTTTTGGCGATGGCACTGGCTGTCAGCATAGTTACTGTGTCGGAATGCAAGGTGCAGGCAGCAGAGGTTACCGTTACTACAGCGGAAGGTTTGATATTCAGTCTTAATGAAGAGGATAATACGGCGATTTTAAAAGATGTCAGTGCCTCGTTTCGTGCGACGAGCGTTACAGTTCCGGCTACGATTACACATGAAACTGTGACATACTCCGTAAATACAATTAATTACTGGGCATTCAGCGGGTGTTCAAAGTTAAGCAGCATTACGATTCCGGATAGTGTTACTTCAATAGGAGAATATGCTTTTAATAATTGCACTTCGTTGGAGACTGTTGAGATTCCAAATAGTGTTACCAAACTTTACGGGAACGTGTTTTCAGGTTGTAGTAATTTGACAAAAGTAAATATACCGGCGACGTTGACAAGAGTTGGCGTCGGTATATTTGCAGGGTGTGTTAATTTATCAAATATATCTGTTGATTCAGAAAATGCTGATTTTTTATCAGAAAACGGTATTTTGTACAGCAAAGATAAAAAGACTTTGTATGCATACCCGACAGCAGCCGGTAACTATGTAATTCCAAGTACTGTAACTACGATTCACGGAAGTGCATTTAGAGGCTGTTCCCAATTGACAAATATAACGATTCCATCAGAAGTAACCAGTATAGGCAGCTATGCATTTGCAGACTGTACTAAGCTGGAAACTGTAGAGATTTCGGAAAATGTAACTACGATTGAGAATAATGTGTTTTATAATTGTGATAGTATGGAAAGCATTTCCTTTCCGGAAAGTGTAACCACGATACGTTGGAATGCATTTTATGATTGTGATAAATTAACTACTTTGGTAATTCCTTCCACAGTGACTAAAATTAATGATGATGCCTTTGGGGAATGTAGTTCATTGCAAACGATATTTTATCCTGCGGATGCGGATTACGACATTGACGCTATTGGGCTGGCTGGTGTTGGATGTCAGTTCAGCTATGTGGAAAATGAGGATGGTACTGTTACATTGACTGTTGAGAGTGTCGCTGACGATATGACAAGCATAAGTCTGCCGAATGACATAGGAGGTATGAAAATTGTTGAAGTAGAAGGAGTGGACAATTTAGATATTGACGTTGTTTGTACGGATCATATTTTCAAAGGGTATCATTGTCTGACATCGGGGCACAAAACGGTGTGTAAAAAATGCGGCGTTGTAGATGATTCAGAAGAAGTGCATGTGTTTGAAAATGAAAACGAAGCATGTATTTGCGGATATGTTCCGTTTTCTGTTAGTGATACAAATACAACTGTGGCTTTAACGGAGGGGTATCAGGAATCAAATGTGCTGACAGCGACGGTAACTCTTACGTTGGGTAGTGAGACACTCACCTACCAGTGGTATGAAAATGATGTGGAAATCGATGGTGCCACAGCAGCCAATTACCATATTCCGACCGGAAAGACAGTTGGAACATATACATATTCCTGTAAAGTATCTTGTGGCGGATATGCTAAACTTGTAAATGTTTGTGTAGCCAAGATTTCTGAAAAGGCAGATGTGTCGGAAGACAACCCGGCAGATGAACCGACAAATCCAAATAACCCGGCAGATGATCCGACAAGTCCAAATACCCCGGCAGATGATTCGACAAATCCGGAGGACGGACAGGAAAATGTTGCTCCAAAGAAGGGTGACAAGATTAAGGATGTTAAAAAACTTGCCTGGTACAAGGTGACTAAGGCAGGAACAACAGACGGCAAGGTGGGTACTGTAGAGTACTTAAAGCCTGTCAGCAAAAAGAAAAAGACTGTTTCCATCCCTGCCACGATCACAGTGGACGGTATCAAGTACAAGGTGACCGGCATTGCTTCTAAGGCATTTAGGAATAACAAATATATCACTAAGGTTACCATTGGAAAGTATGTCTCAAAAATAGGTTCCGCGGCTTTTTACAAGTGCAAAAAACTTAAGAATATTACGATTAAGACTAAAAAACTGAGCACAAAGAAAGTTGGAAAGAGTGCTTTTAAAGGCATTAACAGTAAGGCAACTGTCAAGGTGCCGAAGTCAAAATATAAGGCTTACAAGAAACTTCTGAAAAGGAAGGGAGTAGGTAAGAAAGTGAAGTTTGCGAAATTATAATTTAGTCAAACATGATGAAGAGGGATAATTAAAATAAATAGTATTGGTGTGAAAGCCAATACTATTTATTTTTTGTTCCGGACTTAACGTAGTCAGATATTTGTCAGGGGAGTTCTTTTTCTATAATAGGGTAAGGAAGGTGTTTAGATTACAGAAAATCCGTAGGCTTTGGGGATAGATACAAGTTTTCGCTGATATGTATGTTCTTTACTTGAAGAACCGGACGAAATGAAATATAATGAAAATGATGGGTTAACACAAAAAATCATAGAGAAGGAGAACACGATGCTAGACAAAAGCTACTATGAAAAAACAGATGAAATTATAGCAGTATACGGAGCAAAACCGGCTTCGCTGATTCCGATTATTCAGGATATTCAGAGTGAGTATCGTTATTTGCCGGCGGAACTTTTGGTTTATGTTGCAAAGCAGATCGGTATTACGGAAAGTAAGGCGTACAGTGTTGCTACGTTTTATGAGAATTTCTCGTTCGAGCCGAAGGGAAAATATGTCATTAAGGTGTGTGATGGTACCGCATGTCACGTTCGAAAGTCGATTCCGATTTTAGAGCGCTTACATAAAGAACTTGGTTTATCGAAAGACAAAGTAACCACAGATGATATGCTTTTTACATTAGAAACCGTATCCTGTCTCGGAGCATGCGGATTGGCGCCGGTACTTACGGTGAATGATAAAGTATTTCCGTCAATGACACCGGACGCAGCTTCCGAATTGATTCGTGATTTGCGAGAAGGTAACATGGAATTATAATCGGCGGAACGGAGGGACATATGCAAAAATTAGAGAATAAAGAAATGTTAAACCAGCTCCGTGATGAGAATAAGGAGCGAATGGAAAATAGTAAGTGCAGAGTATTAATTTGTGCAGGTACAGGCTGTCTTGCCAGCGGTTCCGGAGAAATTTACGAAAAAATCAGTGAATTGATTGGAGAGAATCCGGATGTAGAAGTGCATTTCGGACCGGAAATTGCACATGGCGACGGTCCTATGGAAGTAAAGAAGAGCGGTTGTCACGGTTTCTGTGAGATGGGACCTTTGATGAGAATTGAGCCGCTGGGTGTTTTATACACAAAAGTAAAACTGGAAGACTGTGAAGAGATTTTCGAGAAAACGATAAAAAACGGTGAGATTATCGATCGTCTCATCTATAGCCAGAATGGTGTACAATATCCGAAACAGGAAGAGATTCCTTTTTATAAAAAACAGACCCGTCTTGTACTGGAAAACTGCGGCCGTATCGATGCGGAGTTTATCGGTGAAGCTTGTGCCCATGACGGATATCAGGCATTTGCAAAGGCATTATTTGAAATGACTCCGCAGGAAGTGATTGATGAAATCTTAGAGTCGAATCTGCGCGGACGCGGAGGCGGTGGTTTCCAGACAGGCTATAAATGGAAACAGGTAGCCAGACAAGAGGAAAAAATCCGTTATGTCGTATGTAACGGTGATGAGGGTGACCCGGGCGCATTCATGGACAGAAGTATTATGGAAGGCGACCCGCACAAGATGATTGAGGGTATGATGATTGCAGCGTATGCAGTCGGTGCGCAGGAAGGATACATTTATGTGCGTGCAGAGTATCCGCTGGCAATCAGTCGTCTGAAACAGGCAATCAGCGATGCGGAAGAAGCAGGTTTATTAGGTGACAATATTTTGGGAACGGATTTCAGTTTCCACTTACATATTAACAGAGGTGCGGGAGCGTTTGTATGCGGAGAAGGAAGTGCACTGACAGCTTCCATCGAAGGAAACAGAGGTATGCCACGTGTAAAACCGCCTCGTACGGTTGAAAAAGGTTTGTTTGAAAAGCCGACGGTATTAAATAACGTTGAGACCTATGCCAATGTTCCGATGATTATATTAAAAGGTGCGCAGTGGTATAAAGGAATCGGTGCTGAAAACAGTCCGGGTACAAAAGCATTTGCCATTACGGGTAGTGTAAAAAATACCGGTCTGATTGAAGTTCCGATGGGAACAACGCTTCGCGAAGTTATTTTTGACATCGGCGGCGGTATCAAAGGTGAGGCAGAGTTTAAGGCAGTTCAGATCGGAGGCCCGTCCGGCGGATGTCTTGTGACACCGCAGCTTGATGTAAGCCTTGACTTTGATTCCTTAAAGAAGATGGGAGCTATGATCGGTTCCGGCGGTCTTGTAGTTATGGACAGTAATACCTGTATGGTAGAAGTTGCCCGGTTCTTTATGAACTTTACGCAGAATGAAAGCTGCGGTAAATGTGTTCCTTGCCGTGAAGGTACCAAACGTATGCTGGAGATTTTAGAGCGTATTGTTGCCGGACAGGGAAAAGTAGAAGATTTAGACCTTTTAGAAGAATTGGCAACTATGATTACCGATACTGCATTGTGCGGCCTTGGTAAGAGTGCAGCACTTCCGGTTATGAGTACTCTGAAATTATTCAGAGATGAATATTTAGAGCACGTTGTGGATAAGAAGTGTAAAACAGGTACTTGCACGGCGCTTCGTCGTTATGTGATTGACCCTGAGAAGTGTAAGGGCTGTTCGAAGTGTGCCAGAAATTGTCCGGTCAGTGCGATTTCAGGACAGATTAAAGAGCCGTTTACAATTGACAGCAGTATTTGTATCAAGTGCGGAGCTTGTGAGAGTGCGTGCCCGTTCGGTGCAATCGGCGTAGAAAACTAGGGGGTTAAAGATGAAGTATATTACAATTAACAATAGAAAAGTACCATTTGATGACGAGAAAAATCTTTTGACCGTAATCCGTAAAGCAGGAATCGATTTGCCGACTTTCTGCTATCATTCAGAGCTCTCCACTTACGGTGCATGTCGTTTGTGTGTGGTGGAAGATAACAGGGGAAGAGTTTTTGCTTCCTGTTCTGAGGAACCGAGAGACGGAATGGTGATTTATACCAATACTCCGAAATTACAGCATCACAGAAAGATGATTTTGGAATTGCTGCTTGCTTCTCATTGCAGAGATTGTACGACTTGTCGAAAGAACGGTGTCTGCGAACTTCAGACATTGGCACAGCAGCTCGGAATCACTTCTGTTCGTTTCGAGAATACCAAGGAAACGATACCGATGGACGATTCTTCCAACTGCATTGTTATCGACCCGAATAAATGTATTCTCTGCGGCGACTGCGTGCGTACCTGTGAAGAAATTCAGGGAATCGGTGTGCTTAATTTCGCACACCGCGGTTCGGAAATGCGTGTTATGCCTGCATTTAATAAGTGTATGTCAGAGACAGATTGTGTGGGCTGCGGTCAGTGCCGTGCGGTGTGTCCGACCGGAGCAATTACAATCAAATCCAACGTACATGAAGTATGGAATGCATTGGCAGATAAAAATAACAGAGTGGTTGTTCAGATTGCACCTGCAGTCCGGGTGGCCATCGGAGATGAGTTCGGTATTCCGAAGGGTGAGAACTCGTTAGGAAAGCTGGTGGCAGCACTCAGAAGAATGGGATTTGAGGAAATCTATGATACGAATTTTGCCGCTGACCTTACCGTCATTGAAGAGTCAAAAGAGTTTCTGGAAAGATTGGAGAGCGGAGAGAATTTACCTCTGTTTACTTCATGCTGTCCGGGGTGGGTGAAGTTCTGTGAGAACAAATATCCGGAATACAGAAAAAATATTTCTACCTGTCGTTCACCACAGCAGATGTTCGGTGCGCTCTTGAAAGAAGACGGCCGTATGAATACAGAGGATCCGAGAAAGACGGTTGTAGTTTCCATTATGCCTTGTACAGCAAAGAAAAACGAGATTCTGCGTCCGGAGCATTTCACAGACGGAGAGCAGGACGTTGACTATGTACTTACAACCGTAGAGGTTGCACGTATGATTCGTGAGGCAGGTATTGATTTAACACAGGTACCGTCAGAATCATTGGATATGCCATTTGGTCTTGCGTCAGGTGCAGGAGCCATCTTCGGTGTAACCGGCGGTGTGACGGAAGCGGTTCTTCGCCGAATTGTGAACAGCAACCGTCCGGAAGACTTAGAGACGATTAGTTTCATGGGTGTCCGCGGAGATGACAGTATCAAGGAAACGTCTATCATGGTGGGCGAGCGTGAAGTAAAGATTGCGATTGTAAACGGCTTGGCATCTGCGGATGAGTTATTGCAGAAGATGAAGAACGGAGAAGTTTATTATGACTTTGTGGAAGTGATGGCTTGTAAACGCGGATGTATCGCAGGTGGCGGTCAGCCGACACCGATCGGACCGCGTACAAAGAAAGCCCGTATGGATGGTATCTATAACATCGACCAGGCTTCACAGATTAAGCTTTCGAGTGAAAATCCGTTTATCACCATGCTCTACAATGGTTTATTAAAAGATAAAGAACACAAATTACTCCATAATCATGTGGAGCACAAGTGTGATGAGTGTTAAGAGAAAATAAAATTGAGTCTGTAGTTCAGGCAGGAAAGTGATAGCCTGAACTGCAGACTCTGTTTTTGTTTGCATTAAAAATATTAATCTTCAATCAATCGAAGACCTGCCGTATCCGTGACCGGGAGAGAGAACGTAATCGCCTTTGCTTTGCTGTTTGGACCTGCCTGCTCAATGATGGCTTTCATGATGTCATTTTTTTGCTCGGTCTTTGTGACAATGTAGATGACCTCCTTCTCGGCAGCGAGAGACATATGCATGAATTTTTCGGCCATTTCCATACCGGTTCCTTTCGCGTGGAGAACCGTTCCGCCGTAAGCACCTGCGCCTCTGGCAGCATCCATGATAAGTTCTGTATATCCCTGTTCGGCAATGACAACAATCAATTCGTGGTTTGTATTTTTCAAGGTTGTTTCCTCCTGTTTCTGATATTCTTCACTTTCAATAAGAAATTGCAATGCTTTTTTGCCGCCGACACTGGATAGCGGAATGATGAATGAAATGCCTCCGCCCGGCGCATCGATTTTCAGCTTTTTCTCGAGGCCCTTTTTGGTTTGAATCCATGTGTGCTCTTCCACGACAGAGAAGAGAACCGCTTTTTCGACGCCGTCAAGTCCGAGGTAGTCAAGAACCTCGTTGGAAGCCGTTCCTGCTCCCAAAAAACCAAACAGAACGTTCAGGTTATTTTCCTGAAACAATTCATAATATTTCTTTGTGATACCACGATCGATGATGGTGGTCATCAGGTAAATGTTTCCCATAAAACCCTCCGTTTATAATTCAATGATTTCATAATCGTCATAACTGTCAAGAGTAACTTCCACATATTCTTCTGCGAGATCGTGATGCAATCTGTTTTCCTTGATCTGGAACACCAGTCCCATAATCTGGATGGTAATCAGAGGGGTCATTGCAACCATCGCAACGATACCGAAGGCATCGGTGATAATATTTCCGCCGAGGGCCGTGCAGGCTCCCATGGCGAACGGAAGCAGAAAGGTTGCGGTCATCGGACCGGAAGCAACACCACCGGAGTCAAATGCAATAGCTGTAAAAATCTTAGGCACGAAGAACGTGAGAACCAAAGCAATCAGATATCCGGGTACAAGGAACCACAGAATCGAGATTCCGGTAAGGACACGAATCATAGCAAGACCGACGGAAAGAGAAACACCGATGGATAAGCTCAGTCCCATGGCTTTTGAAGAAATCGCACCGGAGGTCATTTCCTCGACCTGTCTTGTCAGGACAAATACTGCCGGTTCGGCGAGTACAATAAAGTAACCGATAATCATACCAATCGGTACGATAATCCAGGCATATGGAAGATCGGCAATCGTCTGACCGAGATAATTTCCGGCCGGCATAAAACCGACATTGACACCGGTCAGGAAAAGAACAAGTCCGATGTAAGTGTAAATCACGCCGACAAGGATTCGGATGAGCGAACGCTTGGAAATGTCACGTGCAATGCACTGAAAGATGGCAAAAAACACGACAATTGGAAGAAGCGAAATTGCCATCTCCTTTATATAATGTGGAAAACCTGAGGCAAAAAGCTGCCACAAATCCACCGTGTTGTCAATGATAGGAATCGATTCCGAAACCTGTTCCGTGGAATCCGGTTTGTAAATCAGTCCCAGAATCAGAACTGCCAGAATCGGTCCGATGGAACATAAGGAGACGAGACCGAAGGAATCGTCCTCTGCGTGTTTATCGCTTCGGATGGCAGCGATACCGATACCGAACGACATGATAAACGGTACCGTCATAGGGCCTGTTGTCACACCGCCGGAGTCAAACGAAATCGCAAGGAAATCACCCGGCACGAGAAAGGCCAGGGCAAAAACAATCGCATAAAAGCCGAGCAACAGGTAGGAGAGTGGAATTCCGAGAAGCATACGGAGTATCGCAAAAACAAGGAAGACTGCAACACCGCCTGCGACGGCGAAAATTAGCGTGTGATTCGGAATTGAAGGAATCTGCTGTGCCAGAACCTGCAGATCAGGCTCGGAAATTGTGATGACAAATCCCATAATAAATGTAATCAGCACAACGATAAAAATGTTTTTCGATTTTGTGATAATGGAACCGACGCGCTCACCGATCTGATTCATGGACATATCTACGCCGACGTTAAAAAAGAGCATTCCTATAATGAGCAAAACCGCACCAATCAGGAATGTCATCAGAATACTCGGCGGAATCGGAGCAATCGAAAAGCAGAGCAGTAAAACGATGGCAAGAATCGGAAGAACTGCTTTGAGCGTTTCGGATAATTTTTCTTTAAAAACAGTTGGAATATTAAACAATAAGAAAACCTCTTTCTGATATGTAAGTATCTTTATATATAAGTAAATTTAGTATAGCATACGGATATTCATTTTGTAATTAAAAAAAGGTTAAATTTTATTGCGCGGGGTATAGCAGTTGTATCTTTTCGTCTCATACCCCGTTTTGTCATTTTTCTGTTTGTTTTGGGCTGCATTCCTTGTCTTGAAGGGTATAGGAAGGAGATTTTCGCGCAGATACTCCGCAATGCAAAAAGCGGGGTGCCAGAAACCAGGCAAGGTCTCGAATACCCCGCGCAACTTCATATGAGAACAACCAAAGAGTGAAACGAGGTATTAAGGAAAACGAGAAGATGATGCTATGAAAATCAAAGAGAATCTGTTATAATATACACAATGATTCGCCAATCAAATGTTTGTATATTTAAAGTATGCAAAGAAAAGAGGAAAACATGAAAAAGACAAAAGCCCAGAATCTTGATTATTCTATCAAGGAGGTTGCTCAGCAGAACCAAAACAAGATAGCACTTATCGGTGTTATTATTATGAATGTGATATTGGCACTTGCCTATCTGATTGAAGTGTTTAAGGACGCGCGCTCTATCGGGTCCTATGCAATTGTTGCAGCACTTTGTATTTTACCGAGTGTTTTGGCAGTACTTATATATCGGAAAAGTAAGACATCTTCGATGGTAAGGTACATATGCGGCGGCGGTTTTGCACTGTTGTATGCTTACATTATGGCAACGACATCTTCGGATATTGCATTTTGCTATGTGATTGTATTTTTTGTGATTTTAATTGTCTATGTCGACCTTAAATTTATGGTCGGACTCGGTGTGTATGCGCTGATAGTCAATGTGGTTGTGATTGTAAGAAAGGCGATAAACGGGCAGCTTACGGGGAACGCTCTTACGAATGCGGAGATTATTGTTGCGTGTCTTATTTTGACAACGGTGTTTACCATACTTGCCATCCGTAAGATTGAACAGATTAACGAGGCGAATATTTTAAAGGCAGAGAGTCAGAAAAAGAATTCAGAGCAGATTTTAAATACGACGCTCGACGTTGCTTCTTCCATGACGGCCAATATTGAGGAGGCAGTCGGTGAAACGGAACAGCTCAAGGAGATGATTGGTGATACGCAGCGTGCGATGGAGACGCTTGTTGCGGATACGAACGAAGAAGTGGAAGCGATAGAGGCGCAGAAACAGAGCACAGAAAAAATCAACGAGTATATTATGGGTGTCGGTGATGCAGTTGGTTCCATTGTCGGCGAAGTGGACAGTACGGAAGATAAGCTGGCAGCAGGGAATGCGGTTATGAATGACCTTCTCGACCAGGTACATATTTCAGAGCAGTCCAATGCGATGGTTGTACAGAAAATGGAAGGGCTCAGAGAGTCTGCAAACCGCATGCAGGATATTTTGGAAATGATTCGAAATGTCGCAGACCAGACAGGACTTCTTGCACTCAATGCAAGTATTGAGGCGGCGAGAGCCGGAGAAGCGGGAAGAGGATTTGCAGTAGTTGCAACGGAAATTACCAATCTTTCCACGCAGACGAACGATGCGACAGGCGATATTGATAAGCTGATTGAAGAAATCGTAAGTTCGGTTGAGGATGTAACGATTGCGATGAACAAACTTTTGGAAAGCAGTCAGATGCAGAATCAGTATGTCAGCGAAACCGCAGAAAGCTTCGGTCAGATTCATACAAGCACACAGAACATTGCGCAGCAGGTGGCGCATCTGAAACAGACAGTAGAAATTGTGACGGAAGAGAACCGTCAGGTGTCGGAGCAAATCGGACACGTGTCTGATATCATGCAGCGTGTCATGAACGGAGCAAATGCAACCTATGAAACATGTAGTGTCAACTTGGACAGCGTAGCGAATGTGGCGACAGTTATGGATAATCTGAGTCTTGAGGCTGCAAAGTTGCAGAATTAATGTAAGTAATAACCCTTGTGTAGTGCACATAGAAAGTGCAACTGTACGGGGGTTATTTTTTCTTGCTACATTTGATATAATCAGGATGGATTTAGTAGTGTTTTTCGGTGAGATGTCAAAGAGGAGTGACCGATGATGAAAAGATATATGCGAAAGACAGCGACGTGGCTGGCAGTACTTATGACAGTTCTTAATGTTTGGCAACCGGTTTATGCCACAGAGCCGTCCGAAGTGGAAATATTACAGGAAAATAATTCAGAGAATACGGGAGTTACCGTCTCGACGACATCCGATTTTTTAAGTGCGCTCAGTTCCGGTGAGACACTGATTACCGTGGTAGGACAAATTACAGTCGGAGATGAAGCGGACGAGAGCGGGAAGATGTTACCGGTTGAGATTCCGGGAAATGTGACGATACAGGGGACGTCGGACGCGGAAGTTGTCTGTCGTTGTCCGATTCAGCTTAGCGGTGATAATGTGATACTGCGCAATTTAAGAATCGTATTTATATCGACCAATGCGCTCGGCAGCGTTCCTCATAGAGAGATTTTTCTTGCCGGACACAGTCTGACACTTGATAATGTCGACACTTATCAGGAAGGTGGAGACAATATTATCGGAAATCTCGGCGGAAATGAAGAGGAACTTTTGCCGACCGTCTATGGTGGGGCGTTTGAAGGAACACAGACACTTGGAACCAATGCTTCCTTAACCATTCAAAATGCAAATGAGAAGACGATGTTTCAGGCAATTTATATGGGACATGACGAGGGGACGGATTCCAAGGTTGCGTACAACGGAAAAGCGACCGTGTCAATCGGACCGAAAGCAGTAGTGCGGGATGGGATTTATGTAAACCAAAATGAAACATCCGAGATTGCGATATCGGGAAACGGAAATTTAAGCAATGTTTCTTTTTATGGAAATGACAGCACGCTGCTTGATGTCAAAGTGACAAATGTCAATCGGGCGAGCATTGACGGAATAGGAACGATTGTGCTGGATAACAATGCATATTTCCAGCTTGTGTCCGGAGAGGCAAAGCATGTAACCATCGAAAATGGTGCTTGTCTTGATTGCAATGAAATGACGGATGTTTTCTTTAGCGGGGACCTGATTGGTGGTTCTTACGATACACAGATGCAGACGGATTCAAGAGGAATTCTTGTGCTCAATCAATTCGGAACACTTTCTATTGAAGGAAAGGTGACGGGGACAACGTTGCTGCATACGGGAGACAAGAATTTTCCGGGAGAATACGAGGATGGGAAAACATATATTACGGTAGATGATACGACAAGTTCATCATCAGGTTTCGTGATGCCGGAGAGCAAGGCTGAGTATTATGAACTGATTTACGCAGACGGTGCTTGGTCGGTAATATCGCTCTATGATGGTACGATTCCGCTTGTGGGAAGTGTTGAGATTCTCTCTGCACCGCAGAGTGTTGACGTGAGTAAGGTGATAAGTACGGGACTTAATCCGTCTGCACAGGCACCATATTGTGAGGTAGTTTGGAAGGATGAAAACGGTACTGCGTATACGGCAGAAGAAGTACAAGAGTACCAGTTCTATTTAAGTGATATGATTATCGGTATCCGGACGGATTATTGGACATCGGACAGTGCAGATGAACAGACGGATTGGGCAAACGGAATATGGTTTGTTCTTCCGGAAGAACCGGACGGAAAATACTATTTTTATTCAGAAAACGAAGATTATATTAAAACAGGCGAATACACCTATCTGTTCTGCTCCGAATACTTTGACAGTTTGAATACGGTTGCTGATGTAAAACAGCAGCTTGAAGGGAAAGTAGTGGCCCGACTGGATGTTACGTTTTATGATTCTACCGAGGGAGGTAATCCTGGGACAGACGAAGACCCGAATCCGGGAGATAGTCCGGAAAGCCCTTCGCAGGAACCGGTGCATACACACGGGCCGGTAACGCAGCAGATAACACCGGCAAGGCCGGGAACAGATGGTTTGGTCAGAAACGTGTGCAGTATCTGCGGAACTGTGATACAAACGGAAGTTATTGCCGCGCCAAAGTCTATGAAACTTTCCAAAGGCAGTTATACATATACCGGGAAAGCATGCAAACCTTCTGTGACATTGACGGATAAGAGGGGGAGAGTGATAGGCAGTCAGTGTTACAAGGTTAGTTATGTAAACCACAAGAAAGTAGGGAAAGCGACTGTTACAGTGACATTGACGGGGAATTATAGTGGGACGATGAAGAAAACCTTCACAATCACACCGAAAAAGTCATCCGTCACAAAACTAAGCGCAAAAAAGAAAGCTTTTGTTGTAAAGTGGAAAAAGGTCTCGACACAAATTGACGGCTACCAGATTCAGTATTCCACAAATAAGAATTTTACAAAGAAAAAGACGAAGACCGTGACCGTTAAAAATAAAAAGTCAACGTCCAAAACGATTAAAAAATTGAAGGCAAAGAAGACGTATTATGTCCGAATACGAACGTATAAGACGGTCAGCATTGACGGGAAGTCAAAGAAGATATATTCCGGTTGGTCAAAAGTGAAAAAAATTAAGACAAAAAGATAAAAAAGGAGAGCGTAATGAAAAAAGAAATCAGAAAAATGTATGCGATGGCAATTTTAAAAATAGTGTTTGCGCTGGTGCTCGGTGCCGGAGTGATATGGATGATTGTTTCCTCCGGTGACTTGGATGATGTTGCGATTATTGTCTGCGGCTTTCTTTGGTCAATTGCAGTGCTGATATATCTTTGGTCGGGAATATATACGCTTATAAACGGAAAAAAGCAGTTTACCCGTTATACAGAAAAAACGGGATATAATATTGAACAGCTGGACGAAGAATACCGTTCTTCACTTGACCATGAAAGAGTGCACATCGGCAAAGTTCATATGTTTGCGAATGCTTCGGATGGTTTTTTTGTTCTGCCGCTGGAAGACATCGAAAAAATATATGTAAGACATTACAATACCAGCAGCGGAGGATATTATTATCTGTACGTCTGTACAAAAGATATTGATAAAATTAAAATGTACTATCTGGTGGGCTCGCATGCCCGTGAGGCATTAGATGCTCTTGCTTCGGTTTGTCCGAATGCGGAAGTGGATTATAGTTTATAAATTTTTCACTATTCAAACATGGAAATAGGTGTTAAAATAACCTTTGTGCGCAATGGCGCTTGGAAGGAAGTATAGAAATGTTAGCAAAGATAAAGAAATTGTTTGAGCCGACGGATATGACGGTCGGTACACCGTGGAAGAGCATCGGTTTGTTTTCGATTCCTATGGTTATCGGAAACATTGCCCAGCAGCTTTACAGTACGGTTGACAGTATTGTAGTGGGACATTATGTCGGCGATAATGCGCTGGCAGCAGTAGGAAGTGCAGCACCGATTTTCAATCTGTTGCTTGTGTTGTTTATCGGAATTTCAGCAGGTGTAGGAATCATGGTGGCGCAGTATTTCGGTGCTAAAATCAGAGAGGATTTGTCAAAGACTATCGGTACCTGTATTTCGTTAACTGCACTGGCATCCCTTCTTTTGATGATTGTGACGCCGGTGATTGTAAAACCGCTTTTGCGCCTATTAGATACACCACAGTCATTGTTGCAGGATTGCACGAATTATTTAATTATTTTGGCGCTTGGTGTGGCAGGAATGGCATACTACAATATTTTGAGCGGAATTTTGCGTGGAATGGGAGATTCGTTCTCGGCGCTGTTGTATCTTCTTGTTGCCACAGTATTAAATATCGTTCTTGACTTGCTTTTCGTGGCACAGTTCCATATGGGAGTAGCAGGGGTTGCGCTTGCGACGGTAATTGCACAGGCAGTTTCCTCTGTGATGTGTTTGAGAAAACTTATGCGCATGAAAGAGACGTTTGACCTTGGAAAAGAGGAACTGAAGATGTCCAAGACACATGTGTCTCAGATTGTCAGACTCGGACTTCCGGCAGGCGCAACGCAGGCGATTTTTTCATCTGCCATGATTATCGTGCAGTCGCTGACAAACAGCTTCGGTGAAATGTTCATCGCGGCGAATGTTATCGTTATGCGTGTGGATGGATTTGCCATGATGCCGAACTTTTCGTTCGGAACGGCAATGACGACATACACGGGACAGAATGTCGGTGCGCAGAAGTACGACCGCGTGACACAGGGGGCAAAACAGGGAACGATTATGGCAGTTCTTTGTTCGGCAGTGATTACGGGAATTATTCTTTTGTTCGGAAAAGGTCTGATGCGTATTTTTACGGATACGCCGCAGCTTGTTGATATGAGCTACTACATGATGTGCATTTTGGCTGTCGGTTACATCGCGATGGCGGTTACCCAGAGTTTATCAGGCGTTATGCGGGGAGCGGGAGATACTATAACACCGATGTGGATTTCACTTTTTACATCTGTGCTCATCCGTATTCCGATTGCTTACGGAATTTCCTGGCTGACACGTACGCCGCAGCTCCCAACGGGACGCAGTGAATGTATTCAGATTTCACTCTTGTCCGCCTGGGTACTCGGAGCAGTTTTAACGGTTATATTCTATAAAATCGGTAAGTGGAAAAATAAGGCGTTGTAAGTTGTACATTTGTCCATAATTATCAGTCCCCGCCATCGTATGTTTTTCATACAGAAAGGGGTGACAGTATGCGAAAATGGACAACAGTAATTTTGCTTCTGTTTTTGGCGATCATTGTCGGCACCGGAATTTGGTATATTTTTCAAAAAGATTATCATCCGGCTCTAAAAGAATCTCAGGGCGGGAATGTGATGCAGATGCCAAAGAAGCAATTGCTTACGGAGCAGATGTCAGTGCAACAGATTCCGAAGGAACAGATATCAGAGGAGAATGTTTCGTCTGACCGGTTGATAGAATATAACGACTGGGGAGTTGTTTTATCAGCCGAGAATGTGACGCCGGACGGAATGACACTTGTATGTACGCAAAGCGGAGGTTCCCCTTCGGGAGAGCTTAACACCGGGGCATGGTATGAGCTGGAAAAGAAGATAGACGGTAAGTGGATTCCGTCAGAAAAATTTGCGGAAGTTTGCTGGGAGGATATCGCTTGGAATATTCCTATGGAGGGCCGCGTTGAATGGGATGTCAATTGGACGTGGATATACGGTTCCCTAAAGAGCGGAGAATACCGGCTGGTAAAAGAACTTATGGATTTCAGGAAGGCCGGTGACTATGATACCTGCAAAAGTTACGCATATTTTATAATAGAATAAAGTGACAGGATGAGCCATGCGCGTGCGCATGGCTTTTTTGTTTGTATGTTTGGCTTTTGAGAATTTTAATGTCTAAATTCCGACTGGATTTCAAATTTATTGTTTAGGGTGGGATGATTTTCATGTCTTGTTCCGACTAAAATAAAAAAAGTGTTTGTAAGTTGGGTGAAAAACAGACGCTCTTTCCAACTTATATTCTTTTCAGGGGTTTTAGTCGGTTTTTTTGAAGTGATTTTGAGGAGCAAAAGTTCTAAAAGAAGGAAAATAAACCGACTAAATTTTAAAAATTAACATTTAGTTGGAATATGACTCGAAAATTTGCCCAACCAATCAAAGTAAATGGGCGTTTGGTCGGGGTTTAGATAGAAAAACTACCCAACCGAATATCAAAATCGTTTAATAAGTCGGATTATGGACAAAAAGGTATTCAGAGGGCATCTTGTGTTTGGGTTTTGGCAACTTATGTCCGGAGTGCTTGCGGCAATACGGGTAATATGTTAGCTTAAGGCAAAGGGAGGGAACAACGTGAAAATAACAATTCAGATAAATGAACAGACGGCGGATACTGAAATTGCCATTACGTGCAACCGCCTCACACCGGAAATTGATAAAATAATGGCGACGCTTCGGATACTTGATCAACAGTTGATGGTGACAAAAGAGGAAGAGAATTATCTGCTTGATGTAGCTAAGATTGCTTACATAGAAGCGGTGGAGAGAAAGACTTTTGTTTATACGGAAGAAGATGTGTACGAATCGAAGCTGAAACTGTATGAAATGGAGGAACGACTTTGTCAGGGCGGTTTCTTTCGGGTCAGCAAAAACACGCTTGTGCATTTGCGTTTTATTAAATCGCTCAAAAATGATGTGTCGCGTAAGCTTCGGCTGACTTTGTTAAACGGAGAGCAGATTATGGTTTCAAGACAATATGCGGATGAAATTAAGAAACGATTGGGGGTAATGTAAATGGAAAAGAAACAAACCATTTTTGATTTTCTGGGACAAATCATTTTTATATTCGGTATTTCGGTGGCGTGCCTTTGCGTATTCTGTATGTTATTCGGCGCGAATGCAAAGAGAATGTCGACCATTTTTGCATTGGGGAACGAAGGACTGGCAATAAGTACAATTTTACAGTTTTTTGCTATGGCAGTAGTAATTTCTGCAGTCCGCTGGATTTTCTTTTCCGATGTTGTTCTGAAAGACTGGAGTATATTCAAAAGAACGGTCGGAATGTTTGTGTTGGTAATTGTTATGATCGGAATATTTGCAGCTGTGTTTGGGTGGTTTCCGGTAAATGAACCGACCCCGTGGATTATGTTTTTCCTCTGTTTTGCCGTATGCAGCGCAATCAGTATCACATTGTCGGTAACGAAAGAGAAAAAAGAAAACGAAAAAATGCAGGAAGCTTTGGAACGATTGAAAAGAGGAGAAATGTAGTATGCAGGCAATTTGTGTAAAAGAGCTGAAACACAATTTCGGAGAAAAGCAGGTGTTAAAAAACATAAATCTGGAAATTGCGGAAGGTGAGATTTTCGGAATGCTCGGACCTTCCGGAGCGGGAAAAACGACGCTGATAAATATACTTACAGGGCAGCTTCGCCCGGCAAAAGGGAACTGTAGGATACTTGATAAAGATGTCGAAAAGATGAGTGGTAACGATTATTTGAAAATGGGCATTATGATGGACAGTTTCGGTTTGTATGAGCGAATGAGCTGTTACGACAATCTGAAGTTTTACCGGATGTTGGACGGAGAAAAAGCAGACGGAATTGAAGAAGTGCTCGAAAAAGTAGGACTTGGAAAATCCGGAAAAACAGCTGCGATGAATCTTTCAAAAGGAATGCGTAACCGGCTTGCCTTTGCGAGAGCAATCATGAGACAGCCTAAGATATTATTCTTGGATGAACCGACCAGCGGACTTGATCCGATGACGATCGAAGCAATTCATGACATGATTTTGGAAGAAAAAAGAAAAGGCACGACTGTTTTTCTGACAACGCACAATATGCATGAGGCAGAGAAATTATGCGACCACATTGCACTTTTGAACGAAGGGATGATTGTAGAATATGGTAAGCCGGAAGAAATCTGCAGGCGGTATAATCATCAGAAAAAGATTAAGCTTCATCTTAAGAACGGTGAGGATGTGGAACTATTGCATGCAAAAGAAAGCGGAGTGTTGCTTGCAGCTTACTTTGAAAATGGTGAAGTAGAAACCATACATTCTACGGAACCGAATTTGAAAACCGTATTCATGGAATTGACAGGAAGGGGATTGGATAAATGAGACATCATATAACAGCGATTTTGTGGAAACAGTTGAGGGATACGATGAAAAATAAAACGATACTGATACAGTTTGTCATGTTTCCGTTTATGACACTTATCATGGAAAATGCGATAGAAATACAAAATATGCCTGAGCACTTTTTTGCAAACCTGTTTGCTGTTATGTATGTCGGAATGGCGCCGCTGACGAGCATTGCGGCTGTTATTGCTGAGGAAAAAGAAAAAAACACACTCAGAGTATTGCAACTGTCCAATGTTAAAGCATTGGAGTATTTACTCGGAAATGCAATTTACATTTTTTTGATGTGCATGGCAGGTTCTGTCGTGATTGGGTTAGCCGGCGGTTACCAAAATAAAGAATTGTTTGCTTTTTTTGCAGTTATGGCAATCGGACATATGATTTCCATTTTACTCGGTGCAACAATCGGTGTCATTTCCAAAAACCAGATGGGTGCAACTTCACTTACCGTACCGGTTATGATGGTGTTTTCTTTCCTTCCGATGTTGTCCATGTTTAATGACACAATAGCTAAAGTAGCTAAGGTTGTATATTCACAGCAGCTGCACCTGCTTATGCAGAATCTGGCGCAAATAACTGTTTCGAGCGAGTGTGTGTCGGTCCTTGCAGGAAATGCGGCAGCCGTGATTGCTTTGTTTATGATTGCGTACAGAAAAGTGTTTGTGTTATCCTAAGTATATAAATGCAATTAGGGAGGCATGACATATGAAGAAACATGTATTCGCAACTGTTTTATGCATAGTTTCGATGTTTTTGTTTTGCGGTTGTGGAGTTTATCAGCTTGCAGACAGACAGCGCAATGAAATATATTCGTTGGAAGTCTGGTCGGCAGCAGAAAATGATGAATGGATTTATCATGTGGATTACCCGCATTTCTATTATGGATTTAATAACGTGGATATGGGAAGCACTACTTTTTATGATATGGAGCAGGCAGTGGATGTGACAGAGGTCCCGGAAGAAACGTTTCTTTATCTTCGAGACTATATTCTCGGACTTGAAGATGAGACCGGCGGTGAGGATTCGGTTTTCGCTTATAGCATTGTTTTTTATTACTATGATGAAAAGGGTGAATATCAGAGAGTTTATGTCGATGGATATGATGATTTTCCGGAAGATTTTGATTTGTTTACAGACAAGGTAAATGAAATTTGCGGAGATACATATCTGACAGGAAGCGGAAGTTTGCAGGAGGTAACTCCGGAATTTTTGAATGAAGTCTGGGGCGTGACAGACGAGGACGTTCCGGATGGAACATTGGAGGAATTCATTGCGCGCAGGGAGATTGATATAAAATATCTGACGGAGATGTTTCATATGCAGAGTGAACTTGAGGCTTTTTACGCAGATGGGAAAGAACATCTGATTGCACCGTGCCGTCCGACGCAGCTTATCGAAAAAGAGAGTACGCAGGAAGAATATGAAGCCTTTTTGGCGGAGTTTGCATCAGGACTTCTAAAACACGGTATTGAGATGCAGGAAAGTGATGCTGAGATACAGGATCAGGATAATATGGTCAGATTTAATCAAGGATTTTATATTGCAAAAACTTCCGATCTTTCAAAGATGTCGACAGAAGCCCCGGTAACGGAAGACGGGTATTACAGGCTTTTGCTTGATGCACATATGGAAGGCATGACGATGGCCGCAGATTTCATTTACAGCCGGGACGGAAAATTTATGCTGATTGATTGTTACGATGTGGATATTCAGGAAGTGTTTGTGAGTTGCGAAGAAAAGTAACAGTGTAGATGCGGATAAAAAGGAAAGCCGGGCGAATCATTTCGTCCGGCTTTTACATACATAGAACCATTATTTCTTATTTAACATCGGAATTGCAACTTTTTGATTGAACACTTCAATAAGAGGTCCCATGAAGAAGGCTGTGATGATGGTTCCGATACCGATGATAGTCGGTATTTCGGAAACTTTTCCGCCACCGAGTACAAACAGTATGGCTCCGAGTGCAACACATATAAGATCTGTGACAATGCGGATGTATTTGAACTGACCGATGTGCCATTTGTTGACAAGAATCAGGGCTACTGCATCGTAGGTGGAGACACCGAGGTCAGCTGTCATATAAAGTGCGGAACCGAAGCAGATAATGACGATTGCAACAAGCAGGCAGAGTAATCTTATCACCATGGACGGATTTACAATCACGGTCTGCAGGAATTCGTACGTCCACTGCGTAATATATCCGAGCAAAAATAAATTGATAAAAGTAGCAATTCCTATGTAATGACGGTCTGCAATCAAACTGAATAAAAGAAGTACCGCATTGACAATCACATAGAGCGTTCCGAAGGAAATCGGAATCAGCGTGTCAAGTCCGCTCATCAGCGACTGGAACGGGTCGACACCGAGTGCGGCGATTTTGAAAATGCCGACGCTGATGGCACAGATAATGACACCGAACAGGGACATAAAAATTCTTCTTGTTTTCATAAAAAATCTCCTAACAATTTCTGTTTAGTAATTATAAAAAATATAGTATTATTATATATGCTGTATACGTGTTTGAAAAGGAAAATAATTAAAATGAACGTAGATAAACAATCCAAAAACGAAATACTGAGGCAGTACTATGGATACGACACGTTTCGTGAAGGGCAGGAGGAGCTGATTGATGCGGTTCTTGACGGACAGGATGTATTCGGAATTATGCCGACAGGCGCAGGCAAGAGTGTGTGTTATCAGGTTCCGGCACTGATGATGGACGGGATTACCATTGTGATTTCGCCCCAGATTTCCCTGATGAAAGATCAGGTGCGTGCGTTAAATGAAATGGGAGTGCACGCAGCTTACCTTAACAGTTCCCTTACATACGGACAATATAAGTTAGCGCTGGCTAACGCGGCGAAAGGACAATACAAAATTATTTATGTAGCGCCGGAACGACTCGAAACGGCAGAGTTTCTTGCTTTTGCACTAAACGCACCGATTTCTATGGTCAGTATTGATGAGGCGCATTGTGTGTCACAGTGGGGACAGGATTTCAGACCGGGATATCTGAAAATAAAAACTTTTATCAACAAACTGAAAATACGACCGGTGGTTAGTGCATTTACGGCGACGGCAACAAAGGAAGTACGGGAGGATGTCACAGAGCTGTTGGGACTCAGAAAACCGAAACTGGTTGTTACCGGATTCAATCGTCCGAATCTGTATTTTGGTGTCAGTATTCCGAAAGACAAGAAAGCGACTTTGAAACAATATGTCAGTGTACATAGCGATGAGAGCGGAATCATTTATTGTGCCACACGTAAAGGCGTGGAGGAGATACACGAGCTTCTTTTAAAGGAAGGTTATCCGGTTACCCGTTACCATGCGGGACTTGACGACGAGGAGCGCAGACGTAATCAGGATGATTTTATTTTTGACAGGAAACCGATTATGGTGGCAACCAATGCGTTCGGTATGGGGATTGATAAGTCCAATGTCCGTTACGTATTTCACTACAATATGCCTAAAAATTTAGAAAGCTATTACCAGGAAGCAGGCAGGGCAGGACGAGACGGAGAAGCGGCGGAATGTATTTTACTGTTCGGGAAAAAGGATGTCGTCACCAATGAATATTTCATTGAGCAGGACAGAGAAAATGACGAACTGACGGAGACGGAACTTGAGATTGTAAAGGCGGCAGAGAGGGAAAAACTGCGCCGTATGACATGGTATTGTTACACGCAGGGATGTCTTCGCGAGTTTATGTTGCACTATTTCGGAGAGGAGATGGCAGGAGGATGCAACAATTGTTCCGGTTGTCTGAATGATACCGAGGTGACAGATGTCACGGAGGAGGCGATACTCTTTGTGAAAGGCGTGGAGCAGGCGGGAGGACATTTCGGAGAAAAAGTGATTGTCGAGATGCTTCACGGAAGCCTTACGCCGAAAGTGAAGCAGTTCAAACTGGACCAGAAGCAGGCCTTCGGAACGCTCAAGGCAGTAAGCCTTGACAAACTGTCACAGATTTCAAGGCAGTTGCAAATGAACGGTTATATCGAAGTGACTTCATCGGAATACCCTGTTTTGCAGACAGGAAAGCAGGCAGAAAAGCTTCTTTTCGGAGAAGAAAAACTGATGTTGCGGGAGATAAAAAAAGAGTCGAAAAAGAAGGTTTCCAAAGCCCGCAGCAAGAGGGCTTCGCAGATGGCAAAGTCGAATTCCATCTTCGAAAGACTGCGAAAAGTGCGTCTTGATTTGGCGAGGGAAGAAAAGGTTCCTCCGTATCTGATTTTTTCTGACAGAACGCTTGTGGAGATGTGCCAAAAAATGCCGGCAAGTGAGGCGGAAATGCTGGAAATCAGCGGTGTCGGAGCGCACAAACTGCAAAAATATGGGGATGCTTTTCTGTCAGTCATCCGTAGTTTTGGGGAAGAATAAGAAAGATTATCCGAAGAAATATCGCAAAAACAGAAAAAATGTATCAGCTAATTTGAAAAAAGCTGATACATTTTTTGTTTTCACGGAAAGAAATGTAGAAAAGGCAAAAACCGTGCGATAACTGCATGTTGCGATGTCAAAAAATCGTTTGTTATAATTTGGCTCAAAAGAATGGAGGGATGAACATGCAGCAATTAAATGTTGTGACTACACAAGATAACGAACGGATGTTTAAAATACTTACAGAACTGATGCATCAGGATAAAGAATTTCAGATTGTCATCAAAGTGCCTTCCAAAAAAACAGGAGAACTTTTGCAGCAGGAAATGCACACGGAGGAAAAACCAAAGCCTGTCAGAGACCTTGAAAAAGATGTGACAGACATGATTCACGAACTCGGTGTTCCTGCACATATCAAAGGGTACCAGTATCTTAGGGAAGCGATTATGATGTCGGTGGAAGATATTGAGATGCTCAATTCCATTACCAAGATATTATATCCGACCATAGCCAAACGGTTTCAGACCACGCCGAGCAGGGTGGAGCGTGCTATCCGCCACGCCATCGAGGTGGCATGGAGTCGGGGAAAGATGGAAACACTCGATGCATTGTTCGGATATACCATTAATACCGGGAAAGGAAAGCCGACGAATTCGGAATTTATTGCCCTGATTGCAGACAAGATAAGACTGCTTTACAGAAACTAAACGGAGTGAAAATAGTGCTTTCAAAAAACAGTGTATTGGTGTATAATATTAGCAACGTATTTATCTGTCTGGGGTGTCAGATGACGAGAAGAATATTGGAGGTTAATTTGAGATGAAGAATATACTGTTTATTGCTTCAGAAGGCGTTCCGTTTATTAAGACAGGAGGACTTGCAGACGTAGTCGGTTCACTTCCTAAGAGTCTTGACAAAAAATATTTTGATGTGCGTGTCGTATTGCCGAAATACACATGTATCCGTCAGGAATTAAAAGATAAAATGAAATATAAGACGCATTTCTATCTTGATTTTGATTGGAAAAGCGAATATGTCGGTGTACTCGAAGCCAAGGTAGACGGCATTACATATTACTTTATTGATAACGAGTCGTATTTCAGCGGTTTCAGTATTTATAGTGACAATGTGTTGGATGAAATCCGTAAGTTCAGCTTCTTCTGTAAAGCTGCACTTTCTGCACTTCCGCTTACAGGCTTCCGCCCTGATTTGATTCACTGTCATGATTGGCAGACAGGATTGATTCCTGTGTATTTAAAGGAGCGCTTTGCAGGCGGAGAGTTCTTCCGGGGTATTAAGACGGTTATGACAATCCACAACCTGAAGTTCCAGGGAAAATGGAATGTGAAGGATGTAAAGAACATCACAGGACTTCCGGATTACTTCTTTACGTCAGATAAGTTGGAGGCATACCAGGATGCAAACCTTTTGAAGGGCGGTATCGTATACGCAGATGCGGTTACGACGGTTTCCGACACATATGCGGAAGAGATTAAGACGAAGTTCTACGGAGAAGGCTTGGACGGACTTTTAAATGCACGTTCCAATTCGCTCCGCGGAATTGTAAACGGTATTGATTATGAAGATTTCAATCCGGAGACAGACAAACATATCGTTGCACCGTATAATGCAGCGAATTTCCGTAAGGAAAAAGTAAAAAATAAACGTGCACTGCAGAAAGAACTCGGCCTTGCACAGGATGATAAGAAGATGATGATCGGTATTGTTTCACGACTGACAGACCAGAAGGGCTTCGACCTGATTGCCTACATTATGGATGAGCTTTGTCAGGAGGACGTACAGATTGTTGTACTCGGTACCGGTGAAGAGAGATATGAAAATATGTTCCGTCATTTTGACTGGAAATACAATGATAAAGTATCGGCGAATATTTACTATTCCGATGCGCTGTCTCATAAGATTTACGCAGCTTGTGATGCGTTCCTTATGCCTTCTTTATTCGAGCCGTGCGGGTTGTCACAGCTCATGGCTCTGCATTACGGAACACTTCCGATTGTCAGAGAGACAGGTGGCTTAAAGGATACGGTTGAGCCGTACAATGAGTTTGAGAGCACAGGAACCGGTTTCAGTTTTGCAAATTACAATGCATATGAAATGCTTGCGACGATTCGCTATGCGAAATATGTATATTATCAGCGCAAACGCGAATGGAACAAGATGGTTGACCGTGCGATGGCAGCGGACTTCTCGTGGGAAGTATCTGCTAAGAAATATCAGGAAATGTATGATTGGCTTATAGGTTAAAGAGCAGGACCGGAACAACTCCGGTCCTGTTTTACGGAAAGCCGCAGGAAAGGAAACAAGATGGCTTTTGATGGCGTGACGATTGCGAGTATCGTACAGGAATTGAATGATAAGCTTTTAGACGGACGCATTTACAAAATTGCGCAGCCGGAAAAGGACGAGCTTTTGCTCACGATAAAATCCGCGGGGCAGCAATATCGGCTTATGATGAGTGCGGATGCATCACTCCCGCTCATTTATCTGACACAGGAGAACAAAAAAAGTCCGCTGACGGCACCGAATTTCTGTATGCTTCTGCGCAAACATTTGCAAAACGGACGGATTGTCGGAATCTCCCAGCCGGGACTTGAGCGCGTGATTCAATTTGAGGTTGAACATCTGGATGAGATGGGAGACCTCTGCAGGAAGACGCTGGCCATGGAGCTGATGGGAAAACACAGCAACATTATTTTCTACGATGAACAGAAAAAAATTCTCGACAGTATCAAACATGTTTCGGGGATGGTGTCCAGTGTCAGAGAGGTGCTTCCGGGAAGAATTTACTTTATTCCTGAAACTGAAAATAAACATGATTTCGCTCAAAACCCTGACATAGTATCACAGTTTTCGTATGTTATTACAAGCAAAGCAATGCCGGTGTACAAAAGCATTTATAACAGTTATGTCGGTATTTCGCCGATTCTTGCGCAGGAAATCTGTTATCGTGCGGGTGTGGATGCGGATGCGCCGGCGAATGCGCTTTCCGAGACACAGCAGGAGTCCTTGCAAAGAACTTTTGAAGCCTTTGCGGAAAGTGTAAGAGGCAGAGATTTTTCACCATGCATCATATACGATGTGCAGGAAACGCCGATAGAATTCGGTGTGCTTCCGTTTCGTATTTACGAGGACAATCGTAAAGTGACATATGAGAGTATTTCTGAGGTGCTGCATGAGTACTATGCACAGAGGAGTGCCAAGACACGTATCCGTCAGAAGTCGGCGGATTTGCACCGCATCGTTTCCACGGCACTTGAACGCAATGTCAAGAAGTATGACATTCAATGCAGACAGCTTAAGGACACGGAAAAGCGTGAGAAGTACAAAGTGTACGGTGAGCTTTTGCACACGTATGGATACAGCGCCGAGCCACAGGCGAAAAATATCACGGTCATGAATTATTATACAAATGAGGAACTTACCATTCCTCTTGACCCGGAGCTGACCGCGATGGAAAATGCGGCGAAATATTTTGATAAGTATGGGAAGATGAAGCGTACGTATGAGGCATTGACGGAGTTCGTCAAGGAGACCAAAGCGGAGATTGACCATCTTGAGTCGGTGATGAATGCGCTTGATATTGCGGAAAAAGAAGAGGACCTTCTTCAGATTAAGGAAGAATTGATTCAGAGCGGATACATCCGCTACAAAGGAAGTCGTAAAAAGGCAAAAATAACGAGCAGACCGTTCCACTTTGTCAGCAGCGACGGGTACGATATGTATGTCGGGCGCAACAATCTGCAGAACGATGAAATTACGTTTCAGTTAGCACAGGGCAATGATTGGTGGTTCCATGCAAAGGGGGCACCGGGGTCGCATGTCGTTGTCAAGAGCGGCGGAAAGGAAATGCCGGATCGTACGTTTGAGGAGGCAGGGCGTCTTGCGGCGCATTTTTCCAAAGCAAAAGATCAAGACAAGGTCGAGATTGACTATGTGGAACGCAAGCATGTCAAAAAGCCGGGCGGAGCCAAACCGGGGTTCGTCGTTTACTACACGAATTATTCCATGGTGATAGATGCAGACATCTCGGGAATCAGGCAGATAGACGATGGAAATAACAATTGACGCAAAAAGGCATTTCTATTATAATTAAATGATGTGTATGGGAGTTTTTTACAGGAAAGAGGATGGGTATGGCAATGATAAAAAGTATGACAGGCTTCGGCCGATGTGAGATGACGGAGGGAAATCGTAAATTTACGGTGGAACTGAAATCCGTAAATCACAGATATCTTGATGTGGCAATTAAAATGCCGAAGAAATTTAACTTCTTTGAATCGTCGATTCGTAATGTGCTAAAGGAGTATATTCAGAGAGGAAAAGTGGACGTTTTTATTTCTTTCGAGGATTTTTCGGAGAAGACGGCGTCCGTGAAGTATAACAGAGAAATTGCAGCAGAGTATTTGAAATATCTTACGCAGATGGCAGAGGAGTTCGGACTTGAAAATGATGTCCGTGTTTCTTCACTTTCCAGATATCCGGAAGTGCTCAGCATGGATGAAGTAGATATCGATGAAGAGGAACTTTGGAAGCTCCTTGAGAAGACGGTTCGCGGTGCGGCAGAGCAGTTTGTTGCATCCCGTGTCAAAGAAGGGGAGAATCTGCGTGACGATTTAATCAGCAAGCTCGATGGTATGCTTGCCCACGTGGATTATATAGTGGAGCGTTCGCCGCAGATTATTGAAGAGTACAAGAACAAGATTTATGATAAAGTCAGAGAACTGATGTCGGATGCACAGGCAGAGGAGAACAGAGTGCTTATGGAAGTGACGCTGTTTGCAGATAAGGTTTGTGTGGATGAGGAGATGGTTCGTCTTCGCAGCCACATTGAGACAACGCGCCAGACGTTGCTTGATGGCGGAAGCATCGGGCGCAAGCTTGATTTCATTGCGCAGGAAATGAACCGTGAGGCGAATACGACGTTATCCAAGGCTAACAATCTTGATATTTCCAACTGTGCGATTGAGCTGAAGACTGAAATCGAAAAAGTGAGAGAACAGATTCAGAATATCGAATAAAAGGGGATGGCGTATATGCATACACTGATTCATATCGGATTCGGAAATATGCTCAATGCAGATAAGATTATAGCAATTTTGCAACCGGATTCCGCCCCGGTCAAACGAATGGTCCAGCATGGCAAGGAGAGCGGAATGGTAGTGGATGCGACGCAGGGCAGAAAAACGAAAGCCGTCCTGCTGATGGAAAACAGCCGGATTGTTCTTTCTGCGCTGACACCGGAGACGCTGGCATCACGCGTAGATGGACAGATGGGAGAAAAGCATGAATAGAAAAGGGATTTTGATTGTGATTTCAGGCTTTTCCGGAGCAGGAAAAGGCACATTGATGAAGAAGCTGACAGCGGACTATGATAATTATGCTCTTAGTATTTCCATGACAACACGCGGTCCGAGAGACGGCGAGATGAACGGAAGAGAATATTTCTTTGTGACCAAGGATGAGTTTGAGGAGCGTATTGCACAGGATGGAATGATTGAGTATGCGTCCTATTGCGGTAATTATTATGGAACGCCGCGGGCTTATGTGGAAGAGCAACTTGAAAACGGTAAAGATGTAATTCTTGAAATTGAAATTCAGGGCGCGCACAAGGTCAAGGAAATTTATCCGCAGGCACTTCTTTTGTTTGTGATGCCGCCGAGTGCAGGGGAGTTGTACCGGAGGCTGAAAGGAAGAGGTACGGAGACCGATGAAGTGATTGCTAAGAGAATGTCACGTGCCGTGGAAGAGTCGGAAGGGATTGACACCTACGATTATATTGTGGTAAATGATAAATTAGAAGATTGCATTGCACAGATTAACGCGATTGTGGGTGCGGCGCATAATACTCCTGGTTGCAATGAGGAGTTTATCGATACTATCAGAAAAGAATTGAAAGATCTTTTGAAAGGAGAATAAAAATGATACATCCGTCTTACACAGAATTAATGCAGGTAGTTAACAGCGAGGTTGAACCGGGAGAGGTTCCGGTAGTCAACAGCCGTTATTCTATCGTTATGGCAACATCCAAGAGAGCGAGACAGATTATTTCGGGCGACGAACCGATGGTTGACATGCCAAAGGAGAAAAAACCTCTTTCTGTTGCAGTAGATGAGTTGAATCAGGGATTGATTAAGATTATAGGAGATGAAAAAGAGGAAGAATAGTCTTTCTCTTTTTCTATATTAGAATATGAAGATTATGTTTATTTCTCTCGGCTGTGATAAAAATCTCGTCGATACGGAAATGATGCTGGGAATGCTTTCCGAAAAAGGGCACACATTTACGGATGATGAGACGCAGGCAGAGGTAATCGTTGTAAATACCTGCTGTTTTATCGGGGATGCCAAGGAAGAAAGCATCAATACGCTCATTGAAATGGGAAGTCTGAAAGAGACAGCAAATGTCAAACTTCTCATAGCAGCCGGATGTCTGGCACAGCGGTATCACGATGAGATACAGAAGGAGATTCCGGAGGTTGATGTCATTCTCGGAACGATGTCGATTGACAGAATTGCAGAGGCGGTGGAGCAGTGTGAGTCCGAACAAAAAACAAACTACGTGTCGGACATCAATGCTCAGATTGTCTGCGGTAAAAAGCGTGTTGTGACGACCGGCGGACATTACGCATATCTGAAAATTGCCGAAGGATGCGAAAAGCACTGTACCTACTGCATCATCCCGAAAGTCAGGGGGAATTTCCGTTCCGTACCTATGGAGGTACTCGTGCAGGAGGCGGAAACACTCGTAGAAAACGGTGTCAAAGAGCTGATTTTGGTTGCACAGGAAACCACTCTTTACGGAAAAGATTTATACGGAAAGAAGTCATTGCCAGAGCTTTTGAAAAAGCTCGCCAAGATACCGGGACTTTATTGGATACGTATTTTGTACTGCTATCCGGAAGAAATTACGGAAGAACTTGTGGAGGTTATCCGCACGGAACCAAAAGTCTGTAAGTATCTTGATATTCCGATTCAGCATGCGTCGGACCATATCTTAAGACGTATGGGACGCAGAACGAATCAGGCACAGCTCCGTGAAAAGATTGCGATGCTCCGGAGAGCAATGCCGGATATTTGTCTTCGTACAACGCTGATCACAGGATTTCCGGGTGAGACGCAGGAGGATCACGAGGAACTTATGATGTTTGTTGATGAGATGGAATTTGACCGTCTCGGCGTATTTACTTACTCGCCGGAAGAAGATACACCGGCAGCGGAGTTTCCGGACCAGATTGACGAGGAGTTAAAGAGCGACCGTCAGGCTGAAATTATGGAACTTCAGCAGGAAATTGCGTTTGATAAGGCTGCAGAAATGGCGGGCAGAAAAGTGATTGTCATGATTGAAGGAAAAGTGGCGGACGAGAATGCTTATGTCGGAAGAACGTATAAAGATGCGCCGAATGTGGACGGACTTGTGTTTGTAAATACAGATATGGATTTAATGACGGGAGATTTTGTTCCGGTGACAATCACCGGCTCATACGAATATGATTTGATAGGAGAGATTACCGATGAAAATGAATTTACCGAATAAACTGACAATGTTGCGCGTGATTATGGTACCGTTTTTTGTCGCATTTTTGTTACTGACGCCGGAGTACCCGAACTTTAAGTGGGTGGCACTTATATTGTTTGCAGTTGCGTCGCTGACGGATTTGCTGGATGGCTATATTGCCAGAAAATATCATTTGGTAACCAATTTCGGTAAGTTTATGGATCCGCTCGCAGACAAATTGCTTGTCAGCGCAGCACTTGTGTGTTTGACTGCACTGGGAAAGATTCCGGCGTGGATGACCATTGTGATTATCAGCCGTGAATTCATTATCAGCGGATTCCGTCTGATTGCTGCAGAGCGCGGAATTGTTATTGCAGCGGGATGGCTCGGTAAATGGAAAACGGCAGTGACGATGATTATGCTTGTTATGATGCTGCTCGTGGTAAACGGAGCAGGGATTGTATTTGACCCGACAGAGACGATGGGTGTGTATGGATGGCTTCTTTTGATTGCGGATGTACTCCTTTGGATTTCCGTTATTTTAACCGTGGTATCTCTGATTGATTATCTTGTGAAAAATAAAGATGTAATGAAGGACGAAGCATAAATGACAGAACATATGCTGGCAGCATTTTTAAAAAAATACCATTTAAAACTGACGACAGCGGAGTCGTGTACCGGCGGCCTTTTGGCGGGGACATTTATGAATGTTCCCGGTGTGTCCGAGGTATATGATGAGGGCTATATTACCTATGCCAATAAGTCCAAACGCAAGATTCTCGGTGTCAAAAAGAAAACGCTTAAGGAGCATGGTGCAGTCAGCAGGCAGACGGCAAAACAGATGGCAAAGGGAGCGGCAAAGGCTGCGGGAGCTGATGTTGCACTTTCTGTGACAGGTATTGCGGGACCGGACGGAGGAACACCGGAAAAACCGGTTGGGCTGGTCTATATCGGATGTTATGTAAACGGAAAAACAAGAGTGAGAAAGTGCAAGTTCCAAGGTGACCGTGAAAAGGTGCGCTTGCAGACCGTGCAGGCGGCGATGGAATTTGCCATAGAATGCATACAGAAAGCCCTGGCATAAGAAGGGCTGAAAGGGGAAGAAATGGACAGTAAAGAATTGTTCGGAGAAGTGACAGAACAGAAGGAAGAAGTTGTGTATGAGCAACCGGAAACGGAAGCGAATTCTGCACCTTTCTCGGATTTGACATCGAATCAGATTCAAGAGCAGATACAGCAGCAGTCAAAGAAAGGAAACAGCAATGTGGCTGTTGTTATCGTGACACTCCTTTTCGTGCTTGTTATCGGACTTTGTATTTTCATTGCGGTGTCTTTATCCAAAATGATTCCTGACGATAAAGAAAAGATGGATACGGAATATGAGGCACAGACCTCCGACCCGTGGGAGGAAATTCTAGGGGATGAGTATAAAGAAGAGAACTCCGGGGATACGGACTCAGAGGCTTACCGGTATCCGAATTATGATGAGGAAGATTTTTCGGGACCGTACTATCAGGATACGGTAGATTGTATCGATGAAACGGTTTCTTATGAAATAAAGAGAGAGTTTCTTGATTGTGTCGAAGAAGAGAATGGTGTAAATATACATACCTCCTACATTCAGCTGGAAGGGGATATTCCGGGTGTGGAGGCCATCAACAGCCAAATAAAAGAGGAAACGACATATTTTGTTGATAATTTTGAAAAAAATAAAGAGAATATTCTTGATACACTCAGTGAAACGGGAACCGGAGTCAGGGCAGAAATAAAATCTTATGTGACATATAATACGGAGAATATGATAAGTATTGTTGTAAGGGAAGATATTGAACTCGGTTATGCATATCGTGAAGTTGCAATCCGCAGTTACAACATTAATCTTGACACGGGTACAATTCTTGACAATACGTCGATTCTTGATTTGGATGACAGTTTCGGAGAGGAGTTCCGCAACAGAAGCAATAAGCAGAACGGAGTTAGTGAAGGTGGTACGGAACCATATTCCGACGAAGAAATTCTTGCCATGCTCAGAGATGAGAATACGTTAATTTTGTTCTACACACCACTCGGAATGGAAGTCGGATATAATTACAGAGGTGATTATTATACCGGCTGGATTACAATTACCATGCAGGATTACGAAGAGTATCTTTCAAGAATGTAAGATGAGTATAGGAAAAGGATATATGGGTTGCCATATATCCTTTTTTGTGTTACATTTCTATGTGGAAGCAATCTGCTTCTGTTCTATGGCATTTTCGCCGTAATTTCCCAAAGAGAAGAAAAAAGAAAGGAGCGGATGCCATTGAGGGCGTTTTATTGGACTTACTATGTGTATAATGAAAGATAGTTCCGTTGCATACGGAGCTTACAAAGGCAAGCCTGAAAAAATATGCAAAAAATAATTGACAAAATCGAACATTTGTTTTATTATGAGAAAAACGAACAGATGTTCCTGCAAGGAGAATGAAAATGGAAAGAGAAGATAAACTGAAAGCATTAGACGCGGCGATTTCGCAGATTGAGCGCCAGTATGGTAAAGGAGCAGTAATGAAGCTTGGCGACAATACTGCGAATATGAATGTGGAGACGGTACCGACAGGTTCCCTGAGTCTTGATATCGCACTTGGTCTCGGAGGTATCCCGAAGGGCAGAATTGTAGAGATTTACGGGCCGGAGTCCAGTGGTAAGACAACCGTAACTCTTCATATGATTGCAGAGGTTCAGAAGCGCGGCGGTATTGCAGGATTCATTGACGCAGAACACGCGCTTGATCCGAATTATGCCAAGAATATCGGTGTTGATATTGATAATTTATATATTTCACAGCCGGACAGCGGTGAGCAGGCACTTGAGATTACGGAGACGATGGTACGCTCCGGTGCGATTGATATCGTAGTTGTCGATTCGGTGGCAGCGTTGACGCCGAAGGCTGAGATTGACGGAGATATGGGAGACTCCCACGTCGGACTTCAGGCACGATTGATGTCACAGGCACTTCGTAAATTGACAGCTGTCATCAGTAAGTCAAATTGTACGGTAATCTTTATCAATCAGTTACGTGAGAAGGTTGGTATTATGTTTGGTAATCCGGAGACGACAACAGGTGGTCGTGCGCTTAAGTTCTATTCCTCTGTACGTCTGGATGTCAGAAGAATTGAGCAGCTTAAACAGAGCGGGGAGGCAATCGGTAACCGTACCCGTGTTAAAGTTGTGAAGAATAAGATAGCTCCGCCGTTTAAAGAAGCAGAGTTCGATATCATGTTCGGTGAAGGCATTTCACGAGTAGGCGATATTCTTGACCTTGCGGCTGAGAACGGAATTATCAATAAGAGTGGTGCATGGTATGCATATGAAGGGAACAAGATTGGTCAGGGGAGAGAGAATGCCAAGCAGTTCCTCAGAGATAATCCGCAGATGTGTGCGGCGGTGGAAGCGCAGGTAAGAGAGTTGTTCGGTCTGGAGGCAGATGTTGTAGCACCGGACGGGAATGCGTCGGCAGATACTAAGAAGAAGTCTGAGTAATTTAGTTGCCGTAGCCAGATAAAAGGGTTTACATAATATGTTAATAACCGATATCAAAGAACACAATCAATCAAAATATAAAGTGTATGTAGATCATGAATTCGCCTTTGTCTTGTACAAAGGCGAATTGCATAAATACGGCATAAAAAAGGATGCAGTATTATCAGAGGAGATGTACCGGGAAATCATAGAACAGGTGCTCTTGAAACGCGCTAAACTTCGTGCCATGAATCTTCTTACCAAACGTCCGTATACGGAGGCGAAACTGCGTGAGAAGCTCTGCGAAGGTATGTATCCGCCGAGCTGTACGGATAAGGCAATCGCATATGTGAAGTCGTTTGGATATCTGGATGATAGGGCATATGCAGAGGATTACATATCGTATCATATGGAGTCGCAGAGCCGGAGAGTGATGGAACGGAAGCTCCTTCAGAAGGGAATCGATGCCAAGGTAATACAGGAATGTATGGCGAAACTGGATGACGGGCAGATATCAGAGCGTGAGCGTGAGCAGATTCGAGCTCTTTTTGAGAAGAAGTATAAGGGGCAGATTCCGCAGGAAGCATCAGAAAAAGCTAAAATGTTACAATTTTTTTTGCGAAAAGGATACGCTATGTCCAATGTGAAGCATGCATTGGCAGAAATTTCTTTGGACGATTTATACAATTAGACACGAAAAAACGGACTGATACTTGACATAACGTCTAAATCAGTTTAGAATTGTATTGTTGTAAATTGGATTTTAGGATGTCTTCTACATACATTCTATATAATATCAGTACAATGAAAATTTAATAAGGAGGTGCTCCTGTACATGCCGGGCATTGTAATTACAATTGTCGCAGTAGTTGTTGCGCTTGTGATTGCTATTCCTGTTACTGCTGTAATCGCAACATCCAGATATAAAAAGAATGTTGAGAGCAAGTTAGGTAATGCAGATGCGAAGGCCAGAGAAATCATTGATGAGGCTTTGAAGACTGCAGAGGCAAAGAAACGTGAGGGCCTGCTCGAAGTGAAGGAAGAGTCCATTCGTGCGAAGAACGAGTTGGATAAGGAAATCAAAGAACGTAGAGCGGAAGCACAGCGTTTTGAACGCAGAATTCAGCAGAAAGAAGAGAACGTCGACAAGAAAGCCGACGCAATCGAAAAGAAGGAAGCAGCATTGGTTGCGCGTGAAGAAGAGCTTGCAAAACAGAAAAAAGAAATTGCATCGCTCAATGAGCAAAGAGTACAGGAACTTGAACGAATCTCAGGATTGACCTCTGAACAAGCAAAAGAATACTTGTTAAAAATTGTCGAAGATGAAGTGAAACATGAAACTGCTGTCATGATCAAAGAGATGGAGAGCAGAGCCAAAGAAGAAGCGGACAAGAAAGCGAAAGAATACGTAGTAACAGCCATTCAGAAATGTGCGGCTGACCATGTATCAGAGACGACAGTATCGGTTGTTCAGCTTCCGAGCGACGAAATGAAAGGCCGTATCATTGGACGTGAGGGAAGAAATATCCGCACACTCGAGACAATGACAGGTGTGGATTTGATTATTGATGATACACCGGAAGCGGTTATTTTATCAGGATTTGATCCAATCAGACGTGAAGTTGCCAGAATCGCCTTGGAGAAACTGATTGTAGATGGACGTATCCATCCGGCCAGAATCGAAGAGATGGTTGAGAAGGCGCAAAAAGAAGTAGAAGTAATGATCAAAGAAGAAGGTGAGAATGCTACACTTGAAGTAGGTGTACACGGTATTCATCCGGAACTTGTGAGATTACTCGGTAAGATGAAATTCAGAACCAGTTATGGTCAGAATGCATTAAAGCATTCCATTGAAGTTGCGCAGTTATCAGGACTGCTTGCGGCTGAGATGGGACTTGATATCAGACTTGCGAAGAGAGCAGGTTTATTACATGATATCGGTAAAGCTGTTGACCAGGAGAGAGAAGGAACCCACATTCAGTTGGGTGCGGAACTTTGCAGAAAGTATAAGGAATCTGCAGTTGTTATCAACGCAGTCGAGTCTCATCATGGTGATGTAGAAGCCCAGTCATTAATCGCATGTATTGTACAGGCAGCTGATACAATTTCTGCGGCAAGACCTGGGGCACGTAGAGAGACTTTAGAGACTTATACAAGCAGATTAAAACAGCTTGAAGATATTACTAACAATTTCAAAGGTGTCGACAAATCTTTTGCTATTCAGGCAGGTAGAGAGGTTCGTGTAATGGTAGTTCCTGAGCAGATTTCTGATACCGACATGGTACTTTTGGCACGGAATATTTCTAAGCAGATTGAAAAAGAGCTTGAATATCCGGGACAGATTAAGGTAAATGTCATCAGAGAATCAAGAGTAACAGATTACGCGAAATAAAACTTGAATGATGAAAAGAGCTGAAAACGATTGTTTTTGGCTCTTTTTTATTCTTTTGCTATATTTTCGAATTGTTTTGTGCTATACTTAAAAAAAGAGAACAAGTGGGAGGTACGGCCTATGAAATGTGTGAGAACGGCGATAGAAGCGGAAGTATTCGAATACGAGAACGGGAAGCAGTTAGAAGACGGGTACGCATTATATGAGAAAGTAATCACGAACGGTTTTGCAGATCTGGAGAATCTTGTGATTATCGAGAAAGATGGACAGATGTTGTGCCCTTATATCAAAAACAGACGTGGCTGTACATTTATTAAAAAAGGCGATTACATTATTTTAGACGGTGATGGAACGAAGCATGTATGCGGACCGGATAAAATTTGGCAAAGATATGAGAAAGTGGAGGAGTGAATGAGATGTTTGTATTATTAGCAGGCGGATTGCTGGTTATTATTGTTGCGGTTATTGTGGCGGTAGTATCTTCCGTGGCAGCGGCAGTGGCAGCAAGTGAAGATGTGGAAGATTAATTCCGCAAGTGAAAATGTTGTGAAAATCACCAAAGCTTTCGTGAAAGACTTGGTGATTTTTTATATTTTGTGTGGAAGATATGTCTTGTCATAGCCGATGTAGTGTAGTAAAATAGACGAAGATTATGATTGTATACAATTATCCAAGATGTTTTGGATGGGTCATAGGATACAAGAAGTAAGGATGGTGTCAGTATGAAAGCATACAAAGAACTGAGTAAAGCAGAATTATTGGAACTTCAGGGAGCTCTTAACAAAGAATATGCGGATGCAAAGGGAAAGGGTCTCAGTCTGAATATGGCAAGAGGAAAGCCCGGATTTTCACAGCTTGATATTGCAATGCCTATGTTGGATGTGGTTAACAGCAGTTCGGATATGAGAACGGTACTCGGTAATGATACCCGTAACTATGGTGATTTGGATGGTATCGGTGAATGCAGAAAGCTTATGGCAGATATGATGGGAGTTAAGAAGGATAATGTTGTTGTCTGCGGTAACTCCAGCCTTAATATTATGTACGATACCGTGTCCCGTTCCATGACCAAGGGAGTAAACGGCTCTACACCATGGTGTAAACTTGATAAGGTGAAATTCTTGTGTCCGGTACCGGGATATGACAGACATTTTGCAATTACAGAGTTTTTCGGTATTGAGATGGTTAATATACCGCTTTATGATGATGGTCCGGATATGGATTTGGTTGAGAAGTATGTCCATGAGGATGAGTCAGTAAAGGGAATTTGGTGTGTGCCGAAGTATTCAAACCCGACAGGTATCACATACTCGGATGAGGTTGTAAAGCGTTTTGCAAATCTTAAGCCGGCGGCTGAAGATTTCAGAATTTACTGGGATAATGCATATTGCATTCATCATTTATACGAGGATGAGCAGGATGAGATTTTAAACATTCTTGATGAGTGTGAAAAGGCCGGTAATCCGGATATGGTTTATATGTTTGCATCGACTTCAAAAATCAGTTTCCCGGGTTCGGGGGTTTCTGCGGTGGCATCATCACAGGCGAATGTTGATTTTATTGAAGCACAGATGACGATTCAGACGATCGGTCATGATAAGATTAATCAGCTCAGACATTCCAGATTCTTTAAAAATATAGACGGATTAAAGGCGCATATGAAACTTCATGCAGAGCTTCTCAGACCGAAGTTTGAGGCAGTTCTCGATACTCTCGAGTCAGAGCTGGCAGGGCTTGGCATCGGTCAGTGGACGATGCCGAAGGGCGGATACTTCATTTCTTTTGAGGCGATGGAGGGTTGTGCCAAAGCAATCGTGGCGAAATGTAAAGAGGCAGGAGTTGTTCTGACCGGAGCGGGAGCTACCTTTCCGTACAAAAAAGATCCGAAAGACAGCAATATCCGAATTGCTCCTTCGTTCCCGACACCGGAAGAGATGGCAGAGGCGACAGAGTTGTTTGTACTCTGTGTGAAATTGGTGACAGTGGAGAAACTTTTGGCAGAAATGTAATCGGAACGTTGGATAGTCAGAGAATAGAGAAAGAGTGATATGACATGGAGCGTGTAGAAAAGACAGAACGGTTAGACAGAGAATTGGTACATGAAGGGGCGATTATCAGTATTTACAAAGATACTGTACAGATTCCGAACGGAAATGTGGCGACATGGGACTTTATCGGGCACAAAGGAGCAGCAGCGGTTGTGCCTGTCTGTGAGGATGGCAAGATTCTGATGGTACATCAGTACCGCAATGCGCTGGACAGAGAGACCATTGAGGTTCCGGCGGGCGGGAGAGACAGCAAAGAAGAACCGTATCTTACATGTGCCTACAGAGAATTGGAAGAAGAGACCGGATATCGCGCAGAAAAAGAGGATTTTGAGTTTCTGATTTCGCTAAAGACTACGGTGGCGTTCTGTGACGAGCAGATAGAAGTGTATGTTGCGCGCAATTTGAAAAAGACGCACCAGCATTTGGATGAGGATGAGTTTATCAATGTACAGGCATATGAACTTGATGAACTTCTGGAAATGATTTTTGCGGGAAAGATGCAGGACGGAAAAACGGTTGCAGCGATTCTTGCATACAAAGCAAAATACGGAAAATAAGAAATGTCAGAAATAGAAACGGAAGAGGACAACTTCTGTTTCTATTTTTTTATGTCTGCGCATATATTGAACAAGTAAAGACGTATGGGAGAATGAAGGACATATGAAAGGCGGAGACGGACATGAAATCTCACGAGGAGCAAAGAGGGCTTGTGTTTTTTTTGGCGGGCTTTTTTATCGGTGTGTTATATATTTATTTTACGGGAAGTTACCGGGATACGGAAACGGATTTTTTGAGTGTACAGAATCTTATGCAGATATCCTATATGGATTTTGCGCATGAAGATTACTTATGGTTTCTTTTCAAAAAAAGACTCGGAGTACTTTTTTTGCTGGTGTTGGCCTCGTTTGCTCTTCCCGGAAAATATTTGCTGCTCGGTTTTTTGATGGTATTCGGATGTAGTATGGGGAGCATGCTCTCGGTGCTTGTTGTGCGGTATGGGATAAGGGGAATCTTACTGTTTCTCGGGTTTGTATTGCCTCAGGATGTTATTTATGTTCCGGCGGTTTTTCAATGGGTAAATGTGCTGACAGCGTGGAATGAAGGACTGTTTTATCGAGGGAATGCACTGACAGGAAATAGGCGTGGCAAATGGCATACAATGGTAAAGACAGCACTTTTGGCAGGGGTTACAATAATCGGAATACTGTTGGAGTGTTATGTAAATCCTTTTGTCGTAAAATGGTGCCTTAAAATTTTTTGAAAAAATTTATTTACAATATGTAGTGGCGTGGAAAAATTATGTAATCCACATGTTGCGATTTTCGGGGGTTAGTGCTGAAAAAACGCTAAAAAGCCGAAAAAATAGTATTTGCTTTTCTTCGATTTTACACGTATAATGATGTTCAGACGTCTGTTCAGATGACATAACTATGCGATGAGGAAGGGTTTCATTTTTTATGGAAAGGGAAGTACAGGAGTTTATTTCATATTTACATAATGTAAAGCAAACTTCGAACAATACAGAGTTGTCATACAAAAGAGACCTTGCCAAAGTATGTCATTTTTTGGGGCAGCGGAGTATTACGAATGTAGCTGCAGTAAAAGCAGATGATTTAAAAGATTATATTAAAGAATTGGAGGCGCAGAGGCTTGCGGCTGCAACGGTGTCAAGAAACATTGCATCGATTAAGGCATTTTTCCAATATATGCTTCAGCAGGGGAAGGTAACGACGGATGTGAGTCGTAACCTGAAGGCACCGAAGATTGAGAAGAAGATTCCGGAGATTCTCTCCATGGATGAAGTGGCAGCACTTTTGGAACAGGCGGATGGAGATTCGCCGAAGGAAATTCGTGATAAAGCGATGTTGGAACTTTTGTATGCGACAGGGATTCGTGTGACGGAGCTTATTACGCTGAAGGTGTCCGATGTCAATGTAGCCATGAGTTTTATACTTTGCAAGGATGCGCACAAAGAGAGAATGATTCCATTCGGTAATAAGGCCAAGACAGCGCTTGGACGTTATCTTGACGGAACAAGAGATGAGATGGTGGAGGACAAGTCATCCGATGTGTTGTTTGCAAACTGCTCCGGCAAACCGATGAGCAGGCAGGGATTCTGGAAGCTGATTAAGCATTACGCCAAGAAGGCAGGTATTACAGCGGATATTACACCGCACACGCTCAGACATTCGTTTGCTGCACATTTGGTGGAGAACGGTGCGGATCTTAAGAGTGTACAGGAAATGCTCGGACATTCCGATATCTCGACGACGCAGATTTATGCCAACATGAATCATAACAGAATTCGCGAGGTATATGCCAAGGCTCATCCGAGAGGATAATAAAGAATAAGACAGGACTGTTACTATACGGTAGCAGTCCTTTTTGATTTGCAAAAGGCAACATTCCGTGTTTTGTTCCGTATAATGTTAAAAAGGAATTGAGGCGATTATGTATCTGGATGATTTTTGCCAAAAGGAAGTAATCAGTATTAAGGATTGCCGAAAACTCGGAAATGTTTATAATATGGAATTTGATTCATGCAGCGGATGTATCTGTCAGATTATCGTGCGGGAAAAATGTGGATTAAAAGGTTTTTTCGGAATCGGGGAGGAGATATGTATCCCATACCAGAAAATTAAGCAAATCGGACCGGATATTATTCTTGTCGAAGTTTAAGGTTGACATAATTTTACAATTCCGCTATACTGAAAATGGTTAGCTTTTGTTAACATAAATACAGTTAGATGAGGTGAAATTTATGAAATGCCCGTTTTGTGGACATGAGAACACGAGAGTTATTGATTCAAGACCGGCCGATGAGAACAATTCCATCCGCAGGAGACGTGTGTGCGATGAATGCGCAAAGCGTTTTACAACATATGAGAAGGTAGAGACGATTCCGCTGATTGTGATTAAGAAAGATAACAACAGAGAAACGTATGACCGTTCCAAGATTGAGGCGGGGGTTCTTCGTGCATGTCACAAACGTCCAATCAGTGCCAATCAGATTAATCAGCTTGTGGATGAGGTGGAAACTGAAATCTTCAATAGAGAAGAAAAAGAAATTTCAAGTTCCGAAATCGGTGAGCTTGTTATGGATAAACTGAAAAATCTTGAGGCAGTTGCATATGTTCGTTTTGCGTCTGTGTATCGTGAATTTAAGGACGTCAATACATTCATGGATGAACTTAAGCGCGTTTTGAACAAGTAAAAGTAAAGATTTTGTTGTAGATGACGATATAATCATTAGAAGAAAGTATTCCGGCAAAGGAGGTGTAGGGTATGTCGATTGATAAGATAGGGCAGTACGGTGGTTTTTATAATCAGTACAGAATGCCGCAGATACAGCAGGTTTCCGTGGAAGATGTAAAGAGACAGGACATGGAAGCTGAGCAGCAAATGCAGCAGAATGTGGCTTCTCCGAATGTAGAGTATGCACAGGAGACGATCAATCCGGCACCGCGCATGGCCAATCTTGAGGATATTTCCTTAAGTTTCAATGTCAATGAGACATACGACTACATAGGGAAAGATGCAGATCTTCACAATTTGGATATGATGAGTGCTATTTCTGATATGCAGAAAGATGAAGTGTTGCAGCAGTACCAGTATTTTGTCGGACCGAAAGAGATGGCGGGACCGGTCGTTTCGGCGACGGAGGATGGAATCGTCATTCAGAAATAACAATAATGAAAAACATAAAAGGCACCTTGCAGGGTGTCTTTTTTTGAGAGAACGGCAAGGAGATACCAATGTTTGAGAGTTTTTATCCGAAAGAGTATATGGAATCGACCTATGAGATTGATTTTGCGGCGTACCGGCAGAAAGGATACCGGGCGGTTATTTTTGATATTGACAATACGCTTGTGGAGCACGGTGCACCGGCAGATGAGAGGAGTATCGAACTGATGGAGCGTCTCAAGGCTCTCGGTTATGACATTATGCTCCTTTCCAATAACAAAGAGCCGCGTGTAAAAATGTTCAATGATGCAGTACATGTACGCTATATTTACAAGGCCGGGAAACCCGGGACGAAAAACTATCATGCGGCGATGGTTATGATGGGGAGCGATGAAAAAAACACGCTTTTTGTCGGTGACCAGTTGTTTACGGATGTCTGGGGCGCCAACCGGGCGGGGATTTATTCGATTCTTGTCCGGCCGATTGATAAAAAAGAGGAAATTCAGATTGTCTTAAAAAGATATCTTGAGAAAATCGTGCTTCATTTTTATAAGAAAAAAAGAGGGAAAAAAGAATGAAAATTGACGGAAAGACAAGAACCTGCGGGCTTATCGGAAATCCGGTGGAACATACGCTTTCGCCGGTGATACATAATAATTTGGCGCAGATGTCAGGGACAAACCTAGTGTATGTTCCGTTCCTCGTACAGGAGGGCGGACTTGCAGAAGCGGTAAAGGGAGCATATCAGCTCAATATACTCGGAATGAATGTGACGGTACCATATAAGAGCGACGTGATTCCTTATCTGAAAGAAATTGATGCTTTGGCGGAAAATATCGGTGCGGTGAACACCCTTGTACGATGCGAGGGGGGATACAAAGGTTATAACACAGATATGTCAGGACTTTTTCGCGCCATGCAGACGGAAGGGATTCATATCAAGGATGAGAATGTGCTTCTGCTCGGAGCCGGAGGAGCGGCGAGGGCGGTTGCGTATCTGTGCGCGTCAGCGGGGGCAAAGAAAATCATCGTTTGTAACCGCACGGTGGAAAAGGCACAGGAGATTGTGCGGGAAATGAAGATTCAGATGGAAGAAACCGATATTGTGGCGCTGGCGCTTTCGGATGTCGGGACACTGGCGGAGGAAAGTTTTCTGGCTGTGCAGTGTACAAGCGTCGGTCTTTATCCGAATGTGGAGGATGTCGTGTTGGCAGACGGAGAGATTTATGACCGGATTCACACGGGTGTCGATTTGATTTATCGTCCGTATGAGACACAGTTTATGAAGCTGGTGAAGGCGCATGGCGGAAAGACAATGAACGGACTTAAGATGCTTTTGTATCAGGGAATCATTGCGTACGAGCTTTGGAATCAGTGTGATGTAACAGAAGAGCAGGCAGAGCCGCTATTACAAAAGATGAAAGAAGAAATGGGAATTTATGAGTAATGTGATTTTAGTCGGCTATATGGGCTGTGGAAAAAGTACGGTCGGAAAAAGGCTTTCCTACCGCATGAAAATGCCATATACCGATACGGATAAAGAAATTGAAAAAAAACAAGGGACAACCATCAGTCTCATATTTAAGGAACAGGGGGAGACGGCGTTCCGCGATATGGAGACAGAGTGTCTGAAACGGCTGTTTGAATATAAGCAGGATTATGTGATTGCAGTCGGCGGCGGACTTCCGATGCGGGAGGAAAACCGCAGCCTTATGAGAAAACTTGGGACGACGGTTTATCTGCGTGCAAAGCCGGAGACGATTTATGAACGTCTGAAGGATGATACGACAAGACCGCTTCTGCAGGGAGAAAATCCGCAGGAGAAGATTCGTTCTATGATAAATCAGAGAAGCCCTTTTTATGAGGAGGCGGCAGATGTCGTAATCGATGTAGACGGAAAAAGTTTTGATGAAATTATGGATGAGATAGAGGAGGCGGTTTCGAAATGAAAATATTAGTGCTGAACGGACCGAATTTAAACTTTTTGGGAATCCGTGAACCGGAAATTTACGGAAAGCAGACGTATCAGGATTTGATTGACATGTTGCAGGAAAAAGCAGATAAAGACGGATTTGAACTTGTCGCAAAGCAGAGTAATCATGAAGGGCAGCTCATTGACTGGATTCAGGAGGCATATTTTGACGGAACAGATGGTATTGTTATCAATCCGGGGGCACTGACGCATTACAGCTATGCGCTGTTTGATGCGCTTTCTTCCGTGACTACCATTCCGAAAATAGAGATTCACATCTCGGATATTACGAAGCGTGAGGGATTCCGAAAAATATCCCTGACAAAGGATGGTTGCGACGGACAAATATACGGACACGGCTTTGCAGGATATCTGGAAGCCATCGATGCAGTCATCGAACTGGCGCGAAAAAAGTAGTTGAAAAAAGTAGTAATTTAGTATACACTAGTAAAGAATTATGTTGTGAAAAATTTTAGGAGGAAAATAGATTATGATTTCTGCAGGTGATTTCAGAAATGGTGTGACGATCGAGGTAGAAGGTAACATTTACCAGATCATCGAATTCCAGCATGTAAAACCGGGTAAAGGAGCTGCATTCGTACGTACCAAATTAAAAAACATTATCAGTGGCGGTGTGGTTGAAAAAACATTCAGACCGACAGAGAAATGTCCACAGGCGCGTATCGACAGAAAGGATATGCAGTATTTATATTCTGACGGAGAGCTTTACAACTTCATGGATGTTGAGTCTTTCGAGCAGATTGCACTTAATCAGGATGCAGTCGGCGACGCTATGAAATTTGTAAAAGAGAACGAAATGGTTAAAATGTGTTCTCACAACGGCAAGGTATTTGCAGTTGAGCCACCATTATTTGTTGAGTTAGAGATTACAGAGACAGAGCCTGGATTTAAGGGGGATACAGCAACAGGTGCTACGAAACCTGCGGTTGTTGAGACAGGTGCTACAGTTTATGTACCATTATTTGTAAATCAGAATGATGTCATCAAGATTGACACACGTACAGGTGAATATCTTTCACGTGTATAACAGTAAGCAGTAATTTTAGCCTAAAAGACAATGAAGCGATTCATTGTCTTTTTTTATCTATGAAATCAATTCAAAAGTACAATTCAAAATCATTTCTAAACGGAGGACAATATCATATGAAAGAATTTTCAGTTAAAATTTTACACGAAATCAAGAAACTGATTCCAAAGGACCAGAAAGTGGAGATTAGTTCCATTATGAAAAATAACGGAATCACAGAGGAGGCAGTCAGTATACTTGAGAAAGATAAGAACATCTCGCCGACCATCTATCTCGGGGAGTTTTATGAGTGGTATAAGGAGGGAGTGGAGCTTGAGCTTCTTGCGGCGGAAATTGTGAGGAGAAACAACGAATACAAGCTTGAAAATTCGTTGGATATCGGATTTTTTGTCGATTATGGGAAAGCAAAAAAACGCATCGTGTTTAAGCTGATTAACCGTGAAAAGAATCGTAAGCTCCTCGAAAATATACCTTTCATTGATTATATGGATCTTGTGATGGTGTTTTATTATCTCATTCACGATGAGGAAGCAGGAAATGCTACGATTCTGATTCACAATTCGCATTTGAAAATGTGGGGGGTAAGCAGAGAAGAGATATATAGGGAGGCTTGCAATAATACCCCGAATCTCTTGCCGGCGGCTATCACCGGAATGCGTGAGATTATTGAGCAGATGATGGGAGAGAAAATACAGCAGGAGGAAACGATTCCGGATGAAATTCCGATGTATGTCATGACCAATCCGATGAAGATGAACGGTGCTGCAACAATGGCATATCCGAACGTTGTTCGCAATTTTGCCAATGCGCTCGGCAAAAATGTATACATCATTCCAAGCAGCGTTCACGAGGTGATTCTTGTCCCGGAGAGCGGAACCGAGGGAGGAAGGCTCAATGATATGGTACGAGAAGTAAACCGCACGCAGGTGGACCCGAAGGAGGTTTTGGCAGACCATGTGTATTATTACAATCGGGAGGAAAACAGGATGCAGTCTTATGTCTGTGAGAGCGTGACCTATTGCTGATAAAAAATATTTATATTATACTATATCTGATTTCAAGAGAAAGCGAAGATAAGTGATGTACAGTGATTGTAATTTGTGCCCGAGAAATTGTCATACAAACAGGGAAGTCAGACATGGTGCCTGTCATGTCGGGGCGCAGGTCATGCTTGCAAGAGCTGCGCTCCATATGTGGGAGGAGCCTTGCATTTCCGGCGAAACGGGTTCCGGCGCAGTCTTTTTTTCGGGATGCAGTCTCGGATGTGTGTTTTGTCAGAATCATGCGATTTCCAAAGGACAAACGGGACAGAAGGTGTCGGTGGAGCGATTGGCGGATATTTTTTTTGAGCTCAAAGACAAAGGAGCAAACAACATCAATCTGGTGACGCCGGATCATTACATTCCGTCTGTTTCTAAAGCGATAGAACGTGCTAAAGTGCGAGGACTGGGTATTCCGTTTGTTTATAACTGCAGCGGCTATGAAAAGGTGGAGCACCTGCGCAGATTGGAAGGGCTTATTGATGTTTATCTTCCGGATTTTAAATACTGGGAGAAGGAAACAGCAATGCGATATGCCAAGGCGGAAGATTATCCGCAAAGAGCTATGGAGGCCATCACGGAGATGGTGCGGCAGACGGGACCTTGCAGTTTTGATGAGGGAGGCATGATACAAAAAGGTGTCATTGTGCGTCATTTGCTTTTGCCGGGCAACGTGCGCGGTGCAAAGGAGATTGTCCGTTATCTGCACGAGACGTACGGAGATGAGATTTTTATCAGTCTGATGAATCAGTATACGCCCGGAGAGGATGCGCGGGTGCGGCTTGCGGAGTATCCGCATCTGCAGCGGAAAGTGACGAAAAGGGAATACGACAGGCTGGTACAATACGCGCTGGATATCGGGGTGACGAACGCCTTTATCCAGGAAGGAGAGACGGCGTCGGAGCGTTTTATACCGGCGTTTGATTTGGAGGGAGTAGCAAGATGAGCAGACAGCGGAAAGATGCGCCCCGGCGTATCGAAAATAAGAAGAATACAAAGACAGGAGCCTGTCCGTACATGAAAAAGTGCGGAGGATGTCAGTTTATAGATGTTCCGTATAAGCAGCAGCTTGCGGATAAGCAGAAGGCGATGGAAAAACTCTTGGGAAAGTTCGGGAAGGTAGAACCGATTCTCGGAATGGAACACCCGTATCATTATCGTCACAAGGTACATGCGGTATTCGGATACGAAAAGGGTAGTGCGATTTCCGGTATTTATGAAGAAAAATCACATCGCATTGTCAAGATAGACAGGTGTATGATTGAGCATGAGAAGGCGGATGAAATTATTTTGTCTGTGCGAAATCTTCTGAAATCATTTAAAATCAGAACATACGATGAGAGAACGGATATGGGACTGCTTAAACATGTCGTGGTTCGCGTGTCAAAAGCGACCGGGCAGATTATGGTAATTCTCGTTCTGCGGTCACCGATTTTGCCATCCAAAAACAATTTTGCGAAGGCGCTTGTCAAGCTTCATCCGGAAATCAGCACGATTGTCATCAATGTGAACGAGAAGCGTACGACGATGGTTTTAGGAAAGAGAGATATTGTGCTGTATGGAAAGGGATACATTGAGGACAGTCTCTGCGGCGTATCGTTCCGGCTTTCTCCGCAGTCGTTTTATCAGGTCAATCCGGAGCAGACGGAGATTTTGTATGAGAAAGCAATGGAGATGGCGCAGCTGACCGGAAAGGAAACCGTAATTGATGCTTATTGCGGTATCGGAACCATCGGACTTGTTGCCGCAAGGAAGGCCGGCAGTGTGATCGGTGTGGAGCTTAATCCGGAAGCGGTCAAAGATGCGCGGGAGAATGCAAAGCACAACAAGACCTCCAATGCAACATTTGTATGCGAAGATGCAGGAAAATGGATGGTGAAGGCGGCAGAGCAGGGCGTGAGAGCGGACGTCGTATTAATGGACCCGCCGCGCAGCGGAAGTGACGAGGCATTTCTGTCCTCCGTGTGCAGACTGGCACCTGGGAAGATTGTTTATATTTCCTGCGGACCGGATACATTGGCGCGCGACCTCGGATATCTGACAAAACATGGATATAAGGTTGCGAAGATGCAACCGGTAGATATGTTTCCCATGACTTCTCATTGTGAAATGATTGTTCATTTACATTTGGCATAAAAAGTGGTATAATAATTCGAAAGAATAAAGTCGGGAATATCTCGGCTTTTCTTTATTTATCATAAGAATAAAGTGATGTGTGAAAGAAGGAGAAGGGTATGTCACTGGTATTTACGAATGAAAACTGTGTTGGATGTAACAAATGTATTAGTGCCTGCAGTTGTCTTGGTGCGAATATACAGGTTGAGAAGGACGGGATGAATCGCATTGAGGTCGATGGTGATAAGTGCATTGCGTGCGGGGCATGTTTTGATGTGTGAAAACACAATGCAAGGGAGTTTAACGACGATACAGAGCGCTTCTTTGCCGATTTGGCAAGAGGTGAGAGGATCTCCATTTTGCTTGCGCCGGCGTTTAAAGCGAACTATCCGGATGAGTACGAGCAGGTGCTCGGAGGTCTCAAGGCTGCAGGTGTAAATCGCATAATCAGTGTTTCTTTTGCTGCAGATATCACGACATGGGGTTATATCAATTACATAACGAAGAATAATTTTATGGGTGGTATTTCACAGCCGTGCCCTGCGGTAGTCGGATATATTGAGCGCTATATACCGGAACTTATTCCGAAGCTTTTTCCGGTACAGAGTCCGATGATGTGCGGAGCTATCTACGCGAAGAAATACATGGGTATTACAGACAAGCTTGCATTTATCAGTCCGTGTATTGCTAAGAAGATGGAGATTGATGACCCGAATAACAAGGGATATATATCATACAATGTGACTTTTGACCATCTGATGCAGTATATCCGTAAACATGGTATTACAGGAACGCCGTGCAGCGATGAAATCGAATACGGTCTCGGTTCGGAATATCCGATGCCGGGTGGCCTTAAAGAAAATGTATTCTGGTTCTGCGGAGAGAGTACGTTGATTCGCCAAATGGAAGGCGAAAAGCACATGTACCATTTTCTGGAGCAGAACAAGCACAGAATTGCACAAGAGAAAACACCGTATCTGTTCATAGATGCACTTAACTGTTCTCAGGGATGTCTGTACGGTACAGCCACAGAACCTTCCAAGAATGAGACGGAAGATGTGTTATATGAGATGCTCCGTATTCGTGAAAGCTGTAAACAGGAAGGGAAAAAGGGCGCATGGGCCAGGGGATTGACGCCGGAGCAGAGGCTTGAGCAACTCAACCTTCAGTTTAAGGATTTAAATTTAAATGACTTTTTGCGTCGGTATACGGACCGATCGGCGAAGTGTCGTTATCAGGTGCCGGACCGCGCAGCGCTCAATCGTATTTTTGCAGAGATGAATAAGTTTACGGAAGAGCAGAGACATATCGACTGCTCCTGCTGTGGTTATGAGAGTTGTGAAGAGATGGCAACAGCAATCTATAACGGCTTTAACAACAAGGCGAATTGTATTCATTACATTAAGGATTTGGCACAGAAGGAAAAACAGGAAATTACGGAACTGATGGAGGAGCTGAATCGTCAGAAGGATGAAATCTCTAAGATGGTTACTTTGATTAACGAAGATTTCATCGGACTCAACAATGCAGTAGAGCAGATGGAATCCGAGAATGAGATGAACGCTGAGGAGAGCAACGGTATTTCCGATGAAGTGATGAATGTAACGGAATTCTGCCAGAAGTTGGAACACTCGTTGGAAGAAATTTTCGAACTGCTCAAACTTCTTAAGACGAACAATAATCAGGTTGTAAATATTGCGACAAAGACGAACCTTCTTGCGCTCAATGCATCTATTGAGGCGGCAAGAGCCGGTGAAGCCGGAAGAGGATTTGCGGTTGTTGCAAGTCAGATTAATGTGCTGGCAGCAAGCTCCAAGAAGGCGGCAGGCGACAGCAATGAGGGACAGATTAAGATTGAGCGTGCAATCAATGCGATTGCAAATGAGGCGAAAGCGCTTCTTGAAGTTGTGGACAAGGTGAGTGAGAGAACGCAACATCTTGCAGACTCTACGGGAGAGATTGCACAGTCTTCGGCCAATATCACGGAAATCAGCAATCATATCAAAGAGAATCTTGATCACCTTGTAAACGGCATCGGATAACAAAGATACATAAAAAGGAGATTTTTAAAATGAAAAAGTTTTTCGAAGAATTCAAAAAATTTATCAGTCGCGGAAATGTAATTGATATGGCGGTCGGTATTATCATCGGTGGTGCCTTTACAGGTATTGTATCATCACTTGTGGAAGATATTATCAATCCGCTGATTGGTTTGTTCGGCGGTATGAACTTTGACCGGTACAGCATTACACTTCTCGGCGAGGCAACGCTGAATTACGGTAAGTTTTTAACGGCGGTCATGAATTTTGTCATTATGGCATTTGTTGTATTTCTTCTGGTCAGCATGATTAACAAGGCATCGGACAAAATGAAACCGAAAAAAGAAGATGCACCGACTACGAAGAAATGTCCGTTCTGTAAGAGTGATATTCATTTGGAGGCAACAAGATGTCCGAACTGTACATCTGTCATAGAAGAGGTTGAGAAAGCAGATGAGTCTTAAGACGGACGGTAAATTTTATGAACTGGAGGAATTGGTTCGCGCGAACTGTCAGGATTGTATCGGATGCTGTGAGTGTTGCACGGGTATGGGAGATACAATCGTACTTGACCCGTACGACGTGTGGATGATGCGCAGGGCAACCGGGCAGACAACACAGGAGCTTCTCGGAAGCGGGAAGATTTCCCTGACGGTTGTCGGCGGACTGATTTTACCTCATATAAAGATGAATTCAAAGACGGACGCATGTCCGTTTTTGAATGTGGAAGGGCGTTGCAGCATTCATGCGAATCGCCCCGGAATGTGCAGATTGTTTCCGCTTGGCAGAAACTATGAGGACAGGAAAATGAATTACATTCTTCTGGCGGAGGAGTGTAAAAAGAAGAATCGTTCCAAGGTGAAAGTAAGTCGCTGGATAGGAGTGGAACCGGCACAGCAATATCATTCGTATGTATTGCGCTGGCATGATTTTCGGAAGGAATTGACGAAACTGTTTGAGGATGCACGGGAGGATGAGGTGAAATCACTTACCATGTATGTCCTGCAGACATTTTATTTTTCCTTTGATGCATCGGAAGATGCATTTTTTGCGGTTTTTTCGCAGAAGCTGGATGATGTCGAACGTGCATTGCAATAAATAAAAAGTAAAGAGGATGTATTATGAAAGAAAGAGAAAGTTTTGGCTCCAGACTTGGGTTTATTCTTGTATCAGCAGGATGTGCCATCGGTCTGGGAAATGTATGGAAGTTCCCGTATATCTGCGGGCAGAATGGAGGAGCAGCTTTTATTCTTGTGTATCTGCTCTGTCTGATTGGATTCGGTCTTCCTATTTTGATTTGTGAGTTTGCCATCGGCCGAAAAAGTCACAAGAGTATTGTGAAAGCGTTTAACGAACTTGAACCGGAGAATACAAGATGGCATCGGTTCGGAAAATTCGGAATTGCCGGTAATTATCTGCTCATGATGTTCTATACGATGGTGGCAGGATGGATGTTAGCTTATGCTTACCGGATGATTCGCGGAACACTTAACGGGGTTGATACAGCAGCGGCAAAGGTGGAGTTTGAACTCCTGACGGGCAATCCGGGAGAACTTGTTTTCTGGACGATTCTTGTCATTGCCGTTTCCTTCGGCGTTTGTGCAAAGGGATTGCAGAATGGCGTGGAAAAAATCACAAAAGTTATGATGCTTCTTTTGATTGGTCTTATGGTTGTTCTTGCCGTAAACTCTGTTTTTCTCCCGAATGCGATAGAGGGGGTAAAGTTTTATCTTGTGCCGGATTTCGGAAAAATGGTGGATAACGGACTTGGGACAGTGATATTTAATGCGATGTCACATGCGTTCTTTACACTCAGTGTCGGTATGGGTAGTATGGAAATATTTGGAAGCTACTTAAACAAAGAACGCAAGCTTTTAGGCGAAGCGGGAAATGTGCTTGTCCTTGATACATTTGTAGCACTGACAGCAGGATTTATTATTATTCCGGCTTGTTTTGCTTACGGAGTTGAGCCGGATGCGGGTCCGTCCTTACTATTTATTACACTTCCGACGGTATTTGCGCATATGAAAGCAGGAGCTGTCTGGGGGACTTTGTTCTTTATTTTTATGACATTTGCGGCTTTTTCTACCGTGATTGCCGTGTTTGAAAATATCATTGCAATGATGATGGATTCCACCGGATGGAGCAGAGCGAAAACCGTATGGATAAATCTTGCGCTTGTAATAGCGTTATCTCTTCCGGCAATTCTCGGTTACAATGTATTATCATCTGTACAGCCGCTCGGTGCCGGCTCAACGCTGATGGATTTGGAGGATTTTATTGTCTCTTATAACATTCTTCCTCTCGGAAGTCTTCTGTTTGTTATGTTCTGTGTGAAAAAGAACGGTTGGGGATTTGATAATTTCCTTGCGGAAGTCAACGAAGGAAAAGGAAAGTTATTCCCGAAAGCGCTCAGAGGATACATGACATATGTCATTCCGACGTTGATTATTGTTATTTATCTGAAAGGATATTATGACTTCTTTGTCGGACAGGGACCGAAGGTACTCGCGTTCTGGATGGTGATAGCTGTTTTGTTCCTTGCGCTGGTGCTCAGCTTTACCTTTGGGAAGAAGAAAAAAGCATAGTTGTTTATATGAATGATTGGAGTACCGTTCTGTAGCTGTTTGGCGCAGAACGGTGCTTTGTTCTTATTGACGGAACACCATTGACGAGCGGGGAAAATAAGTGTATAAGAGAGTAAACAGAAAGGCATAAAATCAGGTGATTTGATATGATGAAATATCATGTAACGGGAATGACATGCGCCGCGTGCAGTGCGCGTGTAGAAAAGGCAGTTGCAAAAGTGGAAGGTGTCACGGAAGTGTCGGTCAATCTGCTTATGAACAGTATGCAGGTGGAAGGGGATGCCTTGGCGGAAGATGTAATACGTGCGGTTGAGAAGGCCGGCTATGGAGCCTATGCGGGCAGAGCCGGTAAGAGAACGGAATATATTAGCGAGGAGCAGAGTACTAAGTTTCGTCTCGTATCTTCGTTGTGCCTGCTTGTGCCGCTGATGTATCTTTCAATGGGACATGTGATGTGGAACTGGCCTCTGCCTGAGGATTTGGCAGAAAATCCACTTGCGCTTGCGATATGGCAGATGCTTTTTACGATTACTATTATGTTCATAAACCGAAAATTTTTTGAAAACGGGTTCGGAAGTCTTCTGCATGGAGCGCCGAATATGGATACGCTTGTAGCCATCGGTTCCGGTGCGGCTTTTGTTAAAAGCATGAAAGTACTGTTTGATATGACAGAGTGCTATGTGTCTGACAACAGAGCGATGGGAGCCCATTATCTGCACGGGTTTTATTTTGAGTCGGCAGCGATGATTTTGACACTTATCACAGTGGGAAAAATGCTCGAAGCGAGGGCAAAGGGAAAGACGACAAATGCTTTAAGCAGTTTGATGAAACTTACGCCGAAGACAGCAACCGTTCTGGTGGGCGGAAAGGAGAAAAGAATTCCGGCCTCGCAGGTGAGTGTCGGAGATATTTTTGTGGTCAGGCCGGGAGAGAGTATTCCGGTGGACGGAAATGTATTGGAAGGAAACAGTGCCGTCGATGAGTCGGCGTTGACAGGAGAGAGTATTCCGGTGGATAAAGCGGAGGGCGACCATGTTTATTCAGCAACAATCAATCAGTCCGGATTTTTAAAATGCAAAGCAGTCAAGACAGGGGAAGATACGACGTTTTCGCAAATTATTAAAATGGTAAATGAAGCAGCATCTTCCAGGGCACCGATTGCCAAAATGGCAGATAAAGTATCGGGTGTTTTCGTGCCGGTTGTTATCTTCATTTCGTTTGTGACGTTTTTGGCATGGATTGGAATGGGACAGAGCAGTGACTTCGCTTTTGAGAGGGCGATTGCTGTTCTTGTCATCAGTTGTCCGTGCGCGCTTGGATTAGCGACACCGGTTGCAATTATGGTCGGAACCGGAAAGGGCGCGACGATGGGAGTTCTTTTCAAAAATGCAACCGCTCTTGAGCAGACGGGCAAAACGGAGATAGTAGTCTTTGACAAAACGGGAACGATTACGCAGGGGAAACCTGTGGTAACGGATGTTTTGCCGGCGGAGGGGGTGAGCAGAGAACTTCTGCTGAGAACGGCGGCCGTGCTTGAGAAGAAAAGTGAGCATCCGCTTGCCAGGGCTGTGATGACATATGCAGAGGGACAGGGCATACAGACAGAGGAGGAAGTGAAGGACTTTACCGCACTTGCGGGGAACGGACTGAGCGGAATATATCAGGGTGAAACTCTGGTTGGCGGAAGTCTTGCATATATGGAAAGCCGGATGGATGTGGGAGCGCATCTTCGTCAAAAAGCCGCGGAATTATCGGCGCAGGGGAAAACACCATTGTTTTTTGCTGACGGAGAAAAAATGCTTGGTATAATTGCGGTAGCGGATGTGTTGAAAAAGGATAGTGCACAGGTGATTCGGGAGCTACGCGCACTTGGAATGAAAATAGTTATGTTAACCGGAGATAATGAGACGACAGCGCACGCCATCGGAGCGCAGGCAGGTGTAGATGAGGTGATTGCGGGTGTTTTGCCGGAGGGCAAAAAAGATGCAATAGAAAATCTTAAGAAGCATGGGAAGGTTGCGATGGTCGGTGACGGTATCAATGATGCACCTGCACTCATGACAGCGGATGTCGGTATTGCCATGGCGTCGGGAACGGACGTTGCAATGGAGGCGGCGGATGTTGTTCTGGTGGGAGGAAGGCTGAGCGGAGTTGTTGAGGCACTGCTTCTTAGCCGAGCTACATTAAAAAACATCAAAGAAAATCTGTTTTGGGCATTTGTATATAATTCACTCGGAATCCCGATTGCGGCAGGTGTGCTGTATCCGGTATTCGGGGTTACATTAAATCCGATGTTTGGGGCGGCGGCGATGAGTCTGTCGAGTTTTTGTGTGGTGACGAATGCACTGAGGTTAAATCTGAAAAAATTTTCGAAAAAAAAGAAAGAAGAGGTAAAGCGAATGGAAAAGAAAATGGAAATCAAGGGTATGATGTGTATGCATTGTTCGGGCAGAGTTAAGAAATGTCTGGAGGAGCTTGAGGGTGTGACGGAAGCGGTTGTTGACCATGAAACTGGCAGTGCAGTCGTAAAGAGTACAATGGAACTTGACGATGCGATTTTGAAAAAAACAGTAGAAGACCAGGGGTACGAAGTGGTAAGTATTCAGTAGCAAATTTTACATGGAATGCACTTGTAAGTGTCAGGGTGTTGCGTTATAATGTGCAATGTGTATTAGTTTATCGAACGGAGTGTAGAAAGACATGAAACTGGAGTGGAAAACCTGTTTTAAAATCGGTGTGACAGTAGCACTGTTATTCTTGTTTTTTAATTATTGGGATAAACTGGTAGTGGTTGCAGGACTTGCGTTGTCCGCTGCAAAGCCATTGATTGTCGGTTGTGTGATTGCTTATGTTGTTAATATTCTCATGAGCTTTTACGAGAGATATTATTTTACCAAAGGAAAGATAAAGGATAAGAAGTGGGTGAGTGCAAGCAAGCGAATAGTATGCATGTTGCTCGCATATCTTTCCGTTGTCGGTATTTTGTTCCTTGTTTTCAGTCTCGTTGTTCCACAGCTCATTGAGTGTGGAAAGCTGCTTGTAAAGGAGATTCCGGTTGTTTTGGATAAAGCAACGGTTTATGTACAGAATAATAAGCAACTTATGAACCTGCTCAGTGAAGCGGGAATCAGTATCCAGAAGAACAGTATATCCGATTGGGAAGATATTTTAAAGAATGCACTGACATGGATTGCGTCCGGTATTGGCGGTGTTATGGGGTCTGTATTTTCGGTTATTTCAGGTGTGTTCTCCGGTGCAGTTACATTGCTGATCGGTGTGATTTTCTCGATTTATCTGCTCATCAGCAAGGAGACGTTGTTTGCGCAGGTAAGACGTATTTTTAAAACATATTGTCAAGAAAAAGCGTACAAAAAAATCAGTTACGTGTATCATACATTCCATGATTGTTTCCACAGATTTATCGTGGGTCAGTGTACGGAGGCAGTCATCCTCGGATTGCTCTGTATGGTTTGTATGTGGATTTTCCGATTCCCGTATGCAACCATGATTGGTGCCTTTATCGGATTTACGGCGCTCATTCCGGTTGCGGGTGCGTACATCGGAGCGGCGGTCGGAGCGTTTATGATTCTGACGGTTTCACCGATTAAGGCACTTTTGTTCCTTGTGTTTATTGTTGTCCTTCAACAGTTGGAAGGGAATCTTGTATATCCGAGAGTCGTTGGCTCGTCCATCGGACTTCCGGGAATCTGGGTACTTTCTGCCGTTACCATTGGCGGAGGAGTGCTCGGTGTCGGTGGTATGCTGCTCGGTGTTCCGATTGCAGCAGCATGTTATCAGATGCTTCGCGCGGATGTGCGCAAGCGGAATATAGCTTAATATGGTAAAAATAATAAAAACTGAGAAACCATTGTATATGGTTTTCTCAGTTTTTTGAGAGTTTTTTGAAAAGAGGCATTGTTTCGATGAATCCAAAGAATAAGTTGGGGATGGTTCCGGTTCCGAAGTTGTTGTTTCAATTCGCGGTTCCGAGTATTATTTCCATGATTGTAGGAGCGCTTTATAATATTGTTGACCAGTTTTTCATCGGTCATAGTGTCGGGGAACTGGGAAATGCCGCAACGAATGTTGCATTTCCGCTCAGTACGTCCTGTCTTGCACTTGCCCTTTTGTTCGGAGTCGGCGGTGCAGCCGCCTTCAACCTGACGATGGGACGGGGAAAACCGGAACAGGCAATTCATTATATCGGAAATGCAGCGGTCATGCTGTTTATCAGCGGTGCTTTCCTGTGTGTCATAACGAATCTTTTTTTAGAGCCGCTTCTTATTGCGTTCGGGGCACCTTCCGATGTGCTGCCGTATGCGATGGATTATACCGGGATTACGGCGTTTGGATTCCCGTTTCTGATTTTATCTACCGGTGGAGGACATCTCGTAAGAGCGGACGGTAATCCGCGGGCGGCCATGCTTTGTAACATTGTAGGAGCACTGATTAACACTGTGCTTGATGCTGTGTTTGTTTTTGTGTTGCAGATGGGTATGAAGGGAGCGGCGCTGGCGACGGTCATCGGTCAGATTGTTGCGGCAATGCTGATTTTATCTTATCTCATCCGCTACAAAACAGTGAAACTTGAATGGAAGCATCTGCGACTGAAATGGAATTATACAAGCATGCTTACCAAACTCGGTGTGGCAAACTTTTTTAATCAGATTGCCATGATGATTGTACAGATTATTTTAAATAAGTCACTTACCTATTATGGGGCGATGTCACAGTACGGGGAGGCGATTCCGCTCGCCTGTGCAGGAATTATTTCGAAGGTCGGAATGGTATTTTTCTCTATCTGTATAGGGCTTTCGCATGGTATGCAGCCGATTGCAAGTTTTAATTACGGAGCGGAAAATTACCGCAAGGTAAAAGAAGTATATTTACTTGCACTTAAAATCGGAACAGCGATATCGGTTGTTGCATTCCTGCTGTTTCAATTTTTTCCGCGACAGATTATCGACTTCTTCGGTTCATCGCAGAGTGAGGCGTATTATCTGTTTGCAACCAGATATTTCAGAATTTATATGTTTTTTACGTTCCTAAATGCGGTGCAGCCGATTTCTTCCAATTTGTTTACATCCATCGGGAAACCGGAAAAGGGAGTGTTTTTATCGCTTACAAGGCAGATATTGTTTTTGCTGCCGCTCATTGTAATTTTTCCGCTGTTTGCGGGCATTGACGGAATTATGTATGCGGCTCCGATTGCGGACTTGGTTGCAGCTGTAGTGTCACTGGTACTTGTAAAGAAAGAGTTTTTCAGAATAAATCAACTGATAGAAAAAAAGGAGAATGAAGTATGAAAGTCATAATTGTAGGTTGCGGTAAAGTCGGAGCTACGATTGCAGAACAGCTTGTTGAGGAAGGACATGACATTGCGGTCATCGATATGAACAATGAGGTAATCCAGGATATTACGAACAGTATCGATGTGCTTGGTGTAGTCGGAAACGGGGCCAGTTACTCCATTCAGAAAGAGGCGGGAATTGAGGAGGCAGATTTGCTGATTGCGGTCACAGGATCGGATGAGCAGAATCTTCTGTGTTGCCTTTTTGCCAAAAAAGTCGGTAACTGCAGCACCATTGCGCGTGTGCGAAATCCATTATACAGTCATGAAATCGGTTATATCAAAGATGAACTCGGTCTTTCCATGGTCATTAACCCTGAATTTGCGGCAGCAACGGAAATTGCGCGACTTTTGCGTTTTCCGTCGGCAGATAAAATTGATACCTTTGCAAAGGGAAGGGTGGAAATCCTTAAATTTGTTGTTCATGAAGGTTCCGTACTTGAGGGATACAGTTTGATGGAAATCGGACGAAAACTCAATTCCGGTATATTGTTCTGTGCGGTTGAGCGCAAAGACGAGGTTGTGATTCCGCGCGGTGACTTTGTCATTCAGGGAAATGATGTGGTCAGCATCGTTGCATCCCCGAAGGATGCGAAGACGTTTTTTGAAAAAATCGGAGTTGAGACACATCAGGTAAAGGATGCGCTTATCGTGGGCGGCGGAACGATTGCTTATTATCTTGCAGAACAGCTTTTGAGCATGGGAATTCATGTAAAGATTATTGAGAAAGATACAGAGCGTTGTGAAGTGCTCAGCGAGCTTTTGCCTGAGGCAGTCATTATACACGGGGATGCGACCAACCATGACATTTTGATGGAAGAGGGAATTGAGAATGCAGAAGCGTTTGTGTCGCTGACGGGACTCGATGAAGGAAATGTGTTTCTGTCGCTGTATGCGCAGAGCTGCTCAAAGGCAAAGATTGTGACGAAAATCAATCGGATTTCGTTTGAAGATGTTGTGGCAAAGTTCCAGCTCGGAAGTCTGATTTATCCGAAACATATTACAGCGGAATATATTATCCGTTATGTCCGTGCGATGCAGAATTCGGTCGGAAGTAATGTTGAGACGATGTACCGTCTTATCGGCAATAAGGTTGAGGCGCTTGAGTTCCGTATCAGGGAGGAATCGGTTGTTGTCGGAAAACCGATTATGGAACTGAAATTGAAGAAAAATATTTTGGTTGCCTGCATCAATCATAAAGGGAAAATTATCCGCCCGAATGGTCAGACAAAGATCCATGTCGGGGATACCGTAATTATCGTTACAACACAGCAGGGACTGCGTGATATCAATGACATTGTGGAATAATACCGGAGGAGAAAAATGAACTATTCAATTATCCGCTACATTATCGGCTGGGTTTTGGTTTTGGAAGCAATTTTTATGCTGATGCCATGTTTGGTTGCGCTGATTTATCAGGAAAAGAGTGGTGTGGCGTTTATTACGACGGCGGCAATCTGTGCTGTTATCGGATTGCTCATGATTGGGAAAAAGCCGAAAAATAAAAACTACTATGCACGGGAGGGATTTGTAATTGTTTCCCTCAGTTGGATTGTGATGGGGCTTTTCGGCGCGCTCCCGTTTGTGTTAAGCGGGGAGATACCGTCCTATGTGGATGCTTTGTTTGAAATTGTGTCGGGATTTACGACAACGGGTGCGAGTATCTTAAACGATGTGGAAGCGCTCAGTCATGCCTGTCTGTTTTGGAGAAGCTTTTCGCACTGGATCGGCGGTATGGGAGTATTTGTCTTTCTTTTGATTGTTTTGCCGCTGACGGGTGGAAGCAATATGCACCTGATGCGTGCAGAAAGCCCGGGACCTTCGGTCGGTAAGCTCGTGCCGAAGGTGAGAGAGACAGCGAAGATTTTGTACCTAATATATATTGTGATGACCATTATCGAGATGATTATTCTCTTAGTCGGCGGAATGCCTGTATTTGATGCGATTACCCTCTCGTTCGGTACTGCAGGTACGGGAGGTTTCGGTATCAAAAATTCCAGCATCGCAGACTATTCTGTGTTCTGTCAGGCGGTTATTACCGTGTTTATGATTTTGTTCGGCGTGAACTTCAACTTTTACTATTATCTGCTTGGCAAGAATAAAGGCAATGCATTTAAAATGGAAGAAGTTCGCTGGTACTTCATCATTATTCTGGCAAGTATCGGTTTGATTACGTTTAATATCAGAGGACAGTTTGAAAGTCTCCCTATGGCATTCCACCATGCGGCGTTCCAGGTTGGTTCCGTTATCACAACGACCGGATATGCGACGTCGGACTTTAATCTCTGGCCGCAGATGTCAAAAACGATTCTTGTATTGATTATGTTTATCGGAGCCTGTGCGGGCAGTACCGGTGGCGGTATTAAAGTATCAAGGATTCTCATTATGTTCAAAACCATCGGACAGGAGATTAAAACACTGATTCATCCGAGAAGTGTTCACACGATGAAACTGGATGACAAGGCGGTCGACAAGAGCGTGGTAAGAGGTGTGGGCGCGTTTTTGATGACATATGCGGTTATATTCTGTGCGTCACTTTTGCTTATTACATTGGACGGCAAAGATCTTGTGACCAATTTTACGGCTGTGACAGCGACCATCAACAACATCGGCCCGGGTCTTATGGATGTCGGACCTACCGGTAATTTTGCGGGATTTTCCGTGTTATCAAAGTGTGTGTTTATTTTTAATATGCTTGCGGGAAGATTGGAGCTTTATCCGGTATTACTGCTTTTCACTCCGGCTGTTTGGAGAAAAAATTAAATGAGTTATTGACAAATAACTAAAGTTAGTTTATTCTAACTGTGTAAAGTATAGATACCGATTATGTTCGGTGTCATTCGTACCTTAATTATATCCTATAGTACAAGAAAGCCGGTTCCCTGAATTGGCTTTTTTGTATAGGGTGGACTTTCACAAACAGCAGAAAATCCTATATAATGATAGGAGGAAAATACGGAGGTAAGACTATGTCATTTGAAATATTTAGGGGAATTATGATTCCTTTCATAGGTACGTCGCTCGGTGCAGCCTGTGTCTTTTTTATGAAAAAATCAATGCACACTTTGCTTCAGAAAGCCCTTACCGGATTTGCCGGAGGTGTTATGGTGGCAGCTTCGGTCTGGAGTCTGCTGATTCCGGCGATGAATTATGCAGAGCCTATGGGGAAATTTGCTTTTGTTCCGGCGGCGGTCGGATTTTGGGTTGGTATTTTATTTTTGCTTATACTTGATCATATCATTCCGCATTTACATTTGAACAGTGAGCAGGCGGAGGGTCCGAAAAGTAATCTTAAAAAAAAGACAATGCTTGTCCTTGCTGTAGCGCTGCATAACATTCCGGAAGGAATGGCGGTCGGGGTTGTGTATGCAGGACTTGCGATGGGAGAGGCGGAAATCAGTATGATGGGTGCACTTGCACTATCTATTGGTATTGCCATTCAGAACTTCCCGGAGGGAGCGATTATTTCTATGCCGCTTCGTGCGGAAGGTGTAAGCAAAGGGAAAGCATTTTGGTACGGAATGCTTTCGGGAATTGTGGAGCCGCTCGGTGCGCTGCTTACGATACTTGCAGCGGGGCTGGTTGTTCCGGTTCTGCCGTATTTTTTAAGCTTTGCTGCAGGTGCAATGATTTATGTAGTGGTGGAGGAACTGATTCCGGAGATGTCGGAGGGAAAGCATTCCAATATCGGTACGGTATTTTTTGCGCTTGGATTTACGATTATGATGATTCTTGACGTTGCACTTGGATAAAAAGGAGAACAGATGGCAATACTCCCTTGTAGCTTGCTATTTCTAAGGATATGTGTTATGATGGTTCATGTGTGTAATAATTTTGTAACATATATGTACCCATAGTTTAACGGATAAAACAGCTGATTCCGGTTCAGCCGATGGGGGTTCGATTCCTCTTGGGTACGCTAAACTGGTGGGTGGTTACATCAGTTATGAGATTGCTTTTTAGAGAAAGGAAGTTTTTATGGGTTTTATGAATAAGGTTGCCAAGTTGTTTGCACAGTTTGGGAACAAACTGAAAACAGAAAAACAGTTCGCAAAAATGTTTTATATCGCGGTTGCGGTTGTTGCGGTACTTATCGTAGTTCTTGTTGCGGTTTCATGCGGGAAAGGTGAAACGGCAGCAGAGGGAGATGTGCAGCAGTCAGAGATTACAACAGATGAAGCCGCTGTAGGCGAAACGGCACCGACAGTAGACTATACGGTACCGGATGTTGCGCTGGAGGAAAATGCATATGCAGATGTCAACGATTTGATTAATCGGTATTTCAATGCGATGACAAACGGCGATTCTGCTACTATCACGGCGCTTCGCGACGTGGTAAGTCAGGAAGAACTTATCAAGATTGAAAAAGAGAGCGCATATATTGATGAGTTTGACGGTATCAAGGTATACACGAAACCGGGTCCGATGACAGGTTCCTATGTGGCATTTGTATACTACGAGATTAAGTTTACGAACATTAATACACTTGCACCGGGACTTACAACGCTTTATGTATGTCCGAAGGAGGATGGAAGTCTTTATATCTGTGACGGCAATATGAACGACCAGGATACGGAGTATATCAAGTCTATTGTTGCGCAGACTGATGTCGCTGATTTGTTTGCAATGGTTGAGACCAAATATGCGGAAGCGATTGATGCGGACGCTGATTTGAATGCATTTATGAGCAACCTTGCGACAAAGCTTGACGAGGAAGTAAGCCAGGCAATGGCACAGATACAGGCGGAAGAGGGGGCGCAGGCGCAGGAACAGGCAGACGCCCAGCAGGAAGCACAGGAACAGCAGGAAACACAGTCTCAGGCGGTAGAGGAACTTGTTAAAGCAACCGACACCGTAAATGTCAGAGCATCTGACAGCGAAAATGCAGACCGTATCGGCCGCGTGGCAATGGGAGAGACGATTACCCGTTACGAGAAGAAAGAGAACGGCTGGAGTCGTGTGGATTATAACGGAAATGAAGGTTATATCAAGAGTGAGTATCTTGAGCCGGTAGAGTCTGCATCGAATAGTCAGGAGACTGCAGAACCGGAAGAAGAGGAACAGGAAGATGCTCCGGCAACTGATATTACGGCCAACGGTGAAGTTACGATTAAAGAGACCGTAAATGTCAGAAAATCTGCTTCCACCACAGCGGACAAGCTCGGCGTCGCATATCAGGGCGAGACATACGAGCTGATTATGGAGCAGGCGGACGGCTGGTGTAAGATTAAATTTAACGGACAGACCGGTTATGTGAAGACAGAGTTTGTTGAATAATATAATGAATTGTGAAAAAGTCGCTTGTGATAAGCGGCTTTTTTGTTGATAGTCAGAGCATGGTTTGGTAGTATAGAATCATAATAGTTCTAGGGAGGAAATAAGAGTGTTTCAATTTTTGGTAGGTATACAAATATTGGCAATATTATTCACGGTTTTTGCGATTGTTGCTATGTTTCGTGTCGGAGCATCATATGCACAAAAGCTGATGTTGTCTTTTTTGGCGGCCACTTTGGTGCACAACGCAGGATATATGCTGGAACTATTTGCAGAAACTCTAAATGAAGCTATGATTGCAATTCGCGTGGAATATATAGGCAGCAGTATTGTGGCGGTGCTGTTTATGATGTTTATCAATGAATATTGTGGATATAAGCCGTGTATATGGTATGAGCGTTTATTGCTCTTGTGCGGATGTGTAGTTATTTTGATGGTATGGACAACACCGATACATCAGTTATATTATAAAGAAATTGGGTTTTCAACAGAAGGGGTCTATCCGCATGTTATATTAAACTATGGTATCGGTTTCTATTTCTATGTATTGATATGTGTCGTTGTACCTTGGATCAGTTCTTTGTTTATTATAGTGACATTTGGTAAAAAAGGAAAAAGTCTGAAAAGAAACGAGAAATTTCGTACGATTATAATCGGTGCGACTTTTGCGTTTTTGGTATTGGTTTTATATTTGTGTAAGGTTTTTCCGGAAGGATATGATCCGACGGCGCCGTCACTTGCTTTTATGTTTTCCATGCTTGTGCTTCGGGTATGGAATAAAAATGATTTTGATTTAAAAAGAACGGCGACAGATACGGTTCTGAATTCCCTCGGAGACGGAATGATTGCGCTGGATGAAGAGTATCGTGTTTTAATGTATAATGATATGGCGAAAAGATTGTTTCCGACTATCGAGAATTATAAAAAAATAACTGAAATTATGCAGTTTCCGACACATATTCTTGATGGGGAAGGGGAGTTTGAGACAGACGGAAAACATTATGAAGGGCATCTTCATACATTGCTGGACCATGAAGGCGCAATAAGAGGATATAGTGTATTGTTTGTTGATGTAACTGCGACGCATGAGTACATTAAAAGTCTGGATGGAATGAGAAAAGAGGCGGAAGAGGCCAGCTCTGCCAAGTCGGATTTTCTTGCAAATATGTCACATGAAATACGTACACCGATGAATGCAATCATCGGTATGAGTGAGCTTATTATTGAGGAGAGTCAGGGACGCAAATTGTATGATTATGCATGCGATATAAAGACGGCTGCTTTAAATCTTTTGTCTATTATTAATGACATTTTGGATTTGTCCAAAGTAGAATCCGGGAAAATGGAACTGGTGGAAACCGAATATCGTGTACAAAATTTAGTAGAAGATACGGTCAATCTGGTAGAAACCTCGGCTACAAAAAAGGGACTGGAATTGAAAACAAAGGTAGCCCGAAATGTGCCGTCCTATCTCTATGGAGATGAGGGGAGAATTCGACAGATTTTAATCAATCTGATTAACAATGCCATTAAATTTACCAATGAAGGATATGTAGAGCTTGTTGTGGGGGCAAAGCATCTGGATGATAATCATGTTGAATTATTGTTGAGTGTAAGAGATACCGGAATTGGGATTAAAGAAGAAGAGATACCGCATGTGTTCGAATCGTTCCGGCAGGTGGATATGAAGCGAAACAGAAAAATTGAGGGAACAGGTCTTGGTCTTGCGATTACCATGAAACTTGTAGAGTTTATGCAGGGGACGTTAGATATAAAGAGTACCTATGGTGAAGGAACCAGCTTTATCATTCGGATAAAGCAGAAGATAGTCAATAGTGACATGGCAGATGAACAGCCGGCGCCCGAGGATAACAAAACGGTGCATATGTTTGAGGTAGAAAACTACCGCGTGCTTGTGGTAGATGACAATCGTATCAACAGAAAAGTGGCCTATCATATGCTGGAATACTACAAAGTAGATCTTGATGAGGCAGAAGATGGGAAGCAAGCAATACTGCTGGTGAGCCAAAACAAATATGATTTAATTTTTATGGATCATATGATGCCGGAGATGGACGGAATTGAGACAACACGTATTTTGAGAACGGATTATGGGAAAATGATAGAAGGGACACCGATTATTGCGTTGACTGCCAATGCACTTGTAGGAGCAAGAGAAGAGTATTTACGCAATGGATTTGAGGATTTTCTGTCAAAGCCGTTTGAGCGTTGGCAGCTTCATGCAGTACTGGAGAAATGGGTTCCGGAAGAAAAACGTGTGTATGTTGGTGACGTGTCGCAGATATCATAAGTATAAGAGGAGGAAAGAGATGAGCAAATTAAGAGTGGGTATTTTAGGAGCAGGAAGAATCGCTGCAGTTATGGCAGATACGCTTGTGCGTATGAAAGGAGCAACGGCCTATGCGGTCGCTTCGAGAAGTCTTGAGAAGGCACAACAGTTTGCCAAGGACAACAAAGTAGAGGTGGCTTACGGAAGCTATGAGGATATGCTCAGGGATCCGAAGGTAGACCTTGTCTATGTGGCAACGCCGCATACGATGCATCTTGCGCACGGGAAAATGTGTATTGATTTCGGTAAGCCGGTGCTTATGGAAAAGCCGTTTTGTGTGAATGAGGCGCAGGCAAAGGAGCTTTTGGATTATGCGGCACAAAAGAAGGTGTTCATTACAGAGGCAATCTGGATTCGCTATATGCCTATGTATCAGACAATCAAAGACATTATGGAGAGCGGAATCATCGGTGAGCCGAAGTTACTTACGGCAAACCTTGGCTATGAGATGACGTTTAAGGAGAGGCTTGTTGAACCGGATCTTGCAGGAGGTGCGCTTCTTGATGTCGGTATTTATCCTCTCAATGTGGCATATATGTTCTTCGGCGATGATATTAAAAAGGTGTCATCCCATGCAGTTATGACAGAAAAGGGGGTGGATGCACAGGAGAGCATTACCATTGAATATAACGATGGAAGACTGGCGGTTCTTCATACATCCATGCTTATGGTCAGTGACCGTATGGGCGTGATTCAGGGGACGAAGGGATTCATGGTTATTGAAAATATTAACAATTTCCAGTCTGTAGCGGTCTACGATGACAAGTATAAACGCATCTTATTTAAGAAATGTCCGAAACAGGTGACAGGATACGAATACGAAGTGAAGTCCTGCAAGAAGGCGCTGAAGAAAAAAGAACTTTCCTGTCCGGAAATGCCGCATGTAGAAACACTGAAAATGATGAAGGCGATGGACGACATCCGCAAACAGATGAATCTTGTCTATCCGTTTGAAAAATAAATACTTTAACAATTTAGTGAAAAAAAGCAAAAAAATCTTGTACTTTGCTTTTTTTCGCTTTATAATAGTACACGGGCAAAAAAGGGGTCCACAAATCTTTTCATAAAAGGAGGACAATAGAATGTCATATGTTGATGAGGTGATTGACTTAGTCATCGCGAAAAACCCGGCTCAGCCTGAATTTCACCAGGCAGTAAAAGAAGTAATGGAATCTCTTCGTGTCGTAATTGAAGCAAACGAAGAGGAGTACAGAAAAGAAGCATTATTAGAGAGATTAGTTACACCGGAAAGAATTATCATGTTCCGTGTTCCATGGGTAGATGATAATGGTCAGGTACAGGTAAATAATGGTTTCCGTGTACAGTTTAACAGTGCCATCGGACCATACAAAGGAGGACTTCGTTTCCATCCTTCCGTAAACCTTGGTATTATCAAGTTCCTTGGTTTCGAACAGATTTTTAAGAACTCCTTAACAGGACTTCCGATCGGCGGAGGTAAAGGTGGTTCTGACTTTGATCCGAAAGGAAAATCAGACAACGAAGTTATGGCATTCTGCCAGAGCTTTATGACAGAGCTTTACAGACATATCGGAGCAGATACAGACGTTCCGGCCGGAGATATCGGTGTCGGTGCTCGTGAGATTGGTTTTATGTACGGACAGTACAAGAGAATCCGCAACATCTATGAAGGTGTTCTCACAGGTAAAGGTTTAACATACGGTGGTTCCCTTGCAAGAAAGCAGGCAACAGGTTACGGTCTGTTATATCTTACAGATGAAATGCTCAAATGCAACGGAAAGTCTCTGGAAGGTAAGACAATCGCAGTTTCGGGTGCAGGTAACGTTGCAATTTACGCAATCGAGAAAGCACAGCAACTCGGCGGTAAGCCGGTGACATGCTCGGATTCTACCGGTTGGATTTACGATCCGGACGGAATTGATGTTGAGTTATTAAAAGAAGTAAAAGAAGTAAAACGTGCCCGTTTGACAGAGTACGCAGCTGCAAGACCAAATGCTGAGTATCATGAAGGCAAAGGTGTATGGACAGCCAAAGTTGATATCGCACTTCCGTGTGCAACACAGAATGAGCTTGACCTTGAAGATGCAAAGGCACTTGTTGCAAACGGTGTATTTGCGGTAGCAGAAGGTGCTAATATGCCTACCACATTGGAAGCTACAGAGTACTTCCAGAAGAATGGTGTTCTGTTCTGTCCTGGAAAAGCTTCCAACGCAGGTGGTGTTGCAACATCAGCTCTTGAGATGAGCCAGAACAGCGAAAGACTTTCTTGGACATTCGAAGAAGTGGATTCCAAACTGCAGCAGATTATGGTAAACATCTTCCATAACCTTGATGACGCAGCAAAGAAAGTCGGAAAAGAAGGCGACTATGTAGTCGGTGCTAACGTAGCAGGATTCTTAAAGGTTGCTGAGGCTATGAAGGCTCAGGGAATTGTGTAACAATACCTATACAATATAATATGAAAATGACTGCCGGACGAGGTCTTAAGAGACGACGTCCGGCAGTTTTTATGTATGAACTTTAGTCTGTTGAGCGCGGATTTGGTTATAATAGACAAAAAAATGTTGTGATTTTGTCTAAGACTAACAAAAGTGCACGGTAATGAGAAAAGAAAAGGTACAGATGGTTGACAAAGTATGTGTAAATGCTATAATTTAATCAAGCTTGAAACGGGTTTCAAAGGTGAAAATAACCAAAAAGGAGTGGTTTTTTGGCAAGTATCAAAGAGGTTGCTGCGTTAGCGAATGTATCACCGGCAACGGTATCCAGAGTGATGAATGGGACAGCCAAGGTAGATGATGAGAAGAGAGAGCGTGTTCTTAGGGCAATCAGAGAAACGGGATTTGTGCCAAATGAGGTGGCAAGAACACTGTTTAAACGTTCCGCTAAGATTATCGGACTTGTGATTCCAAGTATTGAAAATCCTTTCTTTACCCAGTTTTCCGGAGCGGTGGAGCGGACGGCAGATGCCTATGGTTATAAAGTTGTTCTTTTTAATACGGATGGCGAAATTGAAAAAGAAAAGAATATTCTTCAGATGCTAAGCGCGATGAACGCCGACGGGATTATTTTAACGACCAGCAGTGAGGGTGTCGATTCAGATATAGAAGGATGTACGATTCCGGTTGTTGTGACCGATCGTTTGACAGCACAAAGCGGAGCAGATGCATATATTCATTGTGACCACTACAAAGGTGGCAGGATAGCAACAGAGCATCTGATAGAATGCGGATGTCAAAACATTGTTTGTCTTCGAGGCAAGCAGGATATCTCCAGTGCCAGAGAAAGATATCTCGGTTACAAAGAGGTTTGCAATGAACGTGGCATAGCTTTAAAAGTAATCGATTGTGATTACAGTTCGGAAGCCGGACGTAGGGCAACAGAGCAAATGTTGGAGATTTATCCGGAAGTAGATGGAATTGTAGCATGCAATGATATCGTAGCAATATCTGCTTATAAAGTGTTGCATCAGAAAGGGATACAGGTACCAAAACAGATTCAGCTGATTGGTTATGACAATATCAGGCTGGCAGAGCTTGTGACTCCGGAACTTACAACAGTTGCACAGCCGATTGAGAGAATCGGTGTAAAAGCGGTGGAACTTTTGTTACAAAAAGAAGAGAAAGAAAAAGAATATATATTGGAACCAAAGTTAATCGTCAGAGAAACGACACAAAATAAAAAGAATGGAGGGAAAGGATGAAAAAAGCAGGTATTTTAAATAGTGATATTTCGAGAGTTTTATCCTATTTAGGACACACGGACACCATTTGTATCGGGGATTGCGGATTGCCGATTCCGGATGAAGTGGAAAGAATTGATTTGGCACTTTGCTTCGGCGAGCCGACATTTATGAGAACGCTGGAGATTGTGGCCGGTGACATGAAGGTTGAAAAAATTGTTCTTGCGACAGAAATTAAGGAACAGAACAAAGAAGTGCTCGGTCAGATTGAGTCGCTTTTTGCAGGTCAGGACATTGAGGTAGAATATGTTCCTCACACGGAGCTGAAAGCGCAGACGAAACAGTGTAAGGCCGTGATTCGAACGGGCGAAACAACTCCGTATGCAAATGTGATACTGCAGGCAGGATGTATCTTTGCATAAACGGGAAAGGAGGCAAAAAACATGAATATTGAGATGAAGGGCATCAATAAATCCTTCGGAACAAACCAGGTGTTAAAAAATGCGGGTTTCTTTTTGAAGGATGGAGAGGTTCATGCACTCATGGGTGAAAATGGGGCAGGAAAATCCACGTTGATGAAAATCCTGACGGGAGTTTACACGAAGGACAGCGGAACCGTTTTTGTGGATGGACAGGAGGTATCCTACAAAACTCCGCAGGAAGCAGAAAAAGCAGGTATTGTATTTATTTATCAGGAATTAAATGTTCTCTTCGACCTTACTGTGGTAGAAAATTTATTTATGGGTAAGGAAATTACAAAGGGACTCGGTGTTTGCGACATGAAAGCCATGCGTGAGAAAGCGCATGAAGTGATGGAGAAGGTCGGCGTGAATATTCCGGTGGATGCGGTTATGTCAGATTTGTCTGTCGGACAGCAACAGATGGTAGAAATTTGTAAGGCACTTATGGTGGATGCAAAAGTTATCATCATGGACGAACCGACAGCAGCTTTGACAGAGAGTGAGACAGAAGGTCTTTTTAAGGTAATCAATTCGCTTCGTAAGAAGGGTGTGTCCATCGTTTACATTTCACACAGAATGGAAGAGATTTTTGAACTTTGCGACAGAATTACAATTCTTCGTGACGGTGAATACATCGATACGAAAGAAATCAAAGATATCACAATGGATGACGTTGTGCAGATGATGATTGGACGTGAAATCGGAGAACGTTTCCCGAAGAGAGATGTCAAAATCGGGGAAGAGGTTATTAAAGTGGAAGGTCTTACAAGTGGAAAACTCTTCCACGATGTGGATTTCTCGGTGAGAGCCGGAGAAGTGCTCGGAGTGGCAGGACTTATGGGGGCCGGAAGAACCGAAATTATGCAGGCGGTGTTCGGTAATCTGAAAAAGGACAGTGGTAAGATATACATAGACGGAAAAGAAGTCACGATTAAGAACCCGCGTCAGGCGATAGCGGCCGGAATCGGATTTATTACAGAGGACAGAAAAACAGAAGGGCTTCTTCTTGAAAAGAGCATAGCCGAAAATATTGAGATTGCCAATTTAGGTAAGGTTTCCAAAAACAAAGTGTTAAGCAAACAGAAACAGGATGAACTTGTGAAAAGGGGAATCGAGGAATTTAAGGTAAAATGTTTCGGACCGTGGCATGAATGTAACAACTTATCCGGCGGTAATCAGCAGAAAGTTGTTTTGGCAAAATGGGTATACACGGACCCGAAAATTTTAATTTTGGATGAACCGACCAGGGGTGTGGATATCGGTGCTAAGAAAGAAATCTATAACATCATCAATGAACTGGCGGCGAAAGGGGTTGCTGTTATCATGGTCTCCTCTGAACTTCCGGAGGTACTCGGAATGAGCGATCGTATTATGGTAGTACGTGAAGGTGAAGTGAGAGGAATACTTGATGGTAAAGATGCAGATCAGGCTAAGATTATGACGTTAGCGACAGGAGGTAGTTTGTAATGAACAAGAGCAAGAAAAATATAGGAGCGCTCGTTGGGGAATACGGTGCGTTTATCGCTTTAGTATTATTGGTAATTGTAATTAGTATTGTCAGTCCTGAATTCAGAACGGCAAGCAACTTTTTAAACCTTTTGCGACAGGCGTCTTTTAACGGCCTTATCGCATTTGGTATGACATGTGTCATTTTGTCGGACGGTATCGACCTTTCCGTAGGTTCTACCTTCGCGCTTAGTGCCATCATTTGTGCAGAGCTTATTGTGTATGGGGTTCCGACAGGATTTGCAATGCTTATCTCACTTGTGGTAGGTACACTCCTCGGAGTGATCAGCGGTGTGCTTGTGACAAAAGGACGTCTTCAGCCTTTCATCGCAACACTCATTACAATGACGGCTTATCGTGGTCTTTCCATGATTATTACAGATGGAAAGCCGATCTCCAGACTTGTTGCAAGTATTGAGACAGAAGCAGGTCAGTTTTTATTTAAAGCAGTAGGAAAAGGAAACTTAGAATTTGGGCCGGCAGCAAATCCATGGTTTTCCATTCCGATTCCGGTTATCATCCTTTTGGTTGCACTTGCAATTTTCTGGTTTGTTTTACATAAAACAACATTCGGAAGAAAAATTTATGCGACAGGTAGCAACGCAAAATGTGCAAACCTTGTAGGTGTTAACACAAGTAAAACAAAAATTGCCGTATATGCAATATCAGGATTCATGGCAGCTCTTGCCGGACTTATCATGATTTCCCGTCTGGATTCTGCACAGCCGACACTCGGTGACGGATTCGAGCTTGATGCCATCGCGGCAGTAGCACTTGGCGGAACAAGCATGAGTGGTGGACGTGGTAAGATTATCGGTACTTTTGCAGGTGTTCTCATTATCGCCGTTCTCAACAACGGTTTGAACATCTTGGGTGTTGGTTCTTACTATCAGGAAGTTATTAAAGCAATCGTTATCCTTGTAGCAGTATTATCAGACCGCAAGAGATAAAATAGGAGGTATCAGACATGAAAATGATGAAGAAAGCTTTATCTTTAGCATTATGTTTTGTAATGATGTTTATGCTTGCGGGCTGCAGAATTACAATTGACGGCGAAAACAGTGCTGTGCAGACATCTGCAAATTCCGGCGGAACTATCGGTTTATCTGTATCGACACAAAACAACCCATTCTTCGTATCTCTCGTAGAAGGTGCAAAGGCACAGGCAGCGAAGGTCGGACTTGACCTTACGGTTGTTGATGCAGGCGACGATGCAACAAAACAGGTAAGTGATATTGAAGATTTAGTATCTAAGAATGTAAGTGTTTTAATTGTAAATCCGGTTGATTCGGATGCGGTGACAGGTGCGGTACAGGCAGCGAAAAACAAAGGCGTGAAAGTTATTTCTGTGGACCGTGCAGTAAACGGTGTGGAAATCGACTGTCAGATTGCTTCTGACAACGTGGCCGGAGCAGAGATTGCGACACAGTATATTGTAGATCAGGTAGGAGAAGGTGCGAAAGTAGCAGAACTTCAGGGAACAAGCGGAGCATCCGCAGCCATCGACCGCGGAACAGGATTCCACAACATTGCAGATGCAAAACTTGATGTTGTAGCAAGTCAGGTGGCAAACTTCGACAGAACAGAAGGTATGTCCGTTATGGAAAATATCCTTCAGGCAAACGGTGATATCAAAGCGGTATTTGCAGCGAACGACGAAATGGCACTCGGAGCTGTGGAAGCGATTTCCGGTGCAGGTAAAGATATCGTAGTGGTTGGATTTGATGCAACAGATGATGCGATTGCAGCCATCAAAGAAGGAAGAATGGATGCAACGATTGCACAGCAACCGGAGCTCATTGGTTCGACAGCGGTAGACAACGCACTTAAACTTATTGGCGGCGAAACGATTCCGGCGTCTATCCCGGTTGAAGTTACACTTGTAAATCCGGAAAATGTTGAAACTTTCGGACAGAAGGAAACAGTAGAAGTGATTGGTAACGGAAGCATCGGTTTATCCGTATCAACACAGAACAATCCGTTCTTTGTTACACTTGTAGAAGGTGCAAAAAAAGCAGCAGATGCAGCAGGAGTTTCTCTTACGGTTGTTGATGCAGGTGATGATGTAACAAAACAGGTAAGTGACATTGAGGACTTGATTGCAAAAGACATCAGCGTTCTTATCGTTAATCCGGTTGACTCAGATGCAGTTACCGGTGCGGTGCAGGCAGCGAAAGATAAAGGTGTTCGAGTGATTTCCGTAGACCGTGCGGTAAACGGTGTGGAAATTGACTGTCAGATTGCTTCCGACAATGTAGCCGGAGCAGAAATTGCAACACAGTACATTGTAGAGCAGGTAGGAGAAGGTGCGAAAGTAGCAGAACTTCAGGGAACAAGCGGAGCGTCCGCAGCCATCGACCGCGGAACAGGATTCCACAACATTGCAGATGCAAAACTTGATGTTGTAGCAAGTCAGGTGGCAAATTTTGACAGAACAGAAGGAATGTCCGTTATGGAAAATATCCTTCAGGCAAACGGTGATATCAAAGCGGTATTTGCAGCAAACGACGAAATGGCACTTGGAGCGGTAGAGGCAATTTCGGGAGCCGGAAAATCCATCGTAGTTGTCGGATTTGACGCAACAGATGATGCGATTGCAGCTATCAAAGAAGGAAGAATGGCTGCAACCATTGCACAGCAGCCGGATCTTATCGGTTCCACAGCGGTTGAAAATGCGCTGAAACTTATCGGCGGCGAAGCAATTCCGTCATCCATTCCGGTTGAGGTAACCTTAATTACAAGCGAGAATGCAAATTAGGCATGAAAAGTCGCGCAGAGATATGTGCGAAGTGTATGGAGGTTAAACTATGAAAGTATTAAATATCGGTTCCATGAATTTGGACCATGTCTATAATGTAGACCATATCGTTCAGCCGGGGGAAACTCAGGCTACCGACGGAATGAATATTTTCCTCGGCGGAAAAGGTATGAATCAGTCTATCGCGCTTGCAAAGGCAGGGGCGGATGTCTATCACGGCGGAATGATTGGAAATGACGGTCAGCTTTTTCTTGATGCGTGCAAAGAGTACGGTGTGAAGTCGGACTATATCCGCCAAATTAAGGGCAAGACAGGACACGCCATTATTCAGATTGATAAAAGTGCCCAGAACTGTATTCTTCTTTACGGCGGTGCGAATGAAAGACTGACGGAAGAGTATGTGGATGAAGTGCTTGCGGGATTTGAAGAAGGTGATATGCTGCTTCTTCAGAATGAGGTGAACATGATTCCTTACATCGTGGATAAAGCCTATGAAAAAGGAATGCAGATTGCTCTCAATCCGTCGCCGTTTAACGATAGGCTGAAAGATGTTGATATGAGCAAAATCAGTTTGTTCCTTATGAATGAAGTTGAGGGCGGGCAGATTACCGGTCTTACCGATCCGGAAGAAATTATCGCGAAAGTGGTAGAACTTTATCCGAATGCGAAGATTGTTTTAACGCTCGGAAAAGACGGTGCAATTTATGCAGAAGGTAATGTGCGTATTCAGCAACCGATTTTTAAGGTAGAGGCGGTTGACACGACCGCGGCCGGGGATACCTTTACAGGATATTTTCTGGCAGGACTCATCGAGGGAATGGAAATTGCGGACATCCTGAAGATGAGCGCGAAAGCATCTTCCATTGCGGTAACGAGAGAGGGCGCAGTTCCTTCCATTCCGTATCGCGCGGAAGTTATGGATGCGCTGAAATAAAACTGAAAAATATATTATAAATTTGAACAGCCGGACAATATCCTATGGGATGGGGTCCGGCTGTTTTTTTATTATTTTGCATATTTTTAAGCAATCCGGAAAACACTAACTCCAAAAAAGTGAGGTGACGAAAATGAAATATGTTTGTGATGTGTGCGGCTGGATTTATGATGAGGAAAAAGGAGCACCGGAGCTTGGAATAGCACCGGGCACGAAGTTTGAAGATTTGCCGGAAGAATTTGTATGCGATTTGTGCAAGGTTGGTAAGGAGCAGTTCAGTGAGGTGAAAGAATAGTGGGAATGGGATTGAAAGAAAAGCTTGCTTTGGGCAAAGAATATTATGAGGTTCGGCTGGAGAGCATCGGAGGTTTGGGGGCCAATCTGTGCGGAAAAATGCTCGGTGAGCTCGGTGTCAAATATCTGGAAGTAAACAGTACGAATTTTTCAAGCTACGGTTCGGAAAAAACAGGTACTCCGGTCAAAGGATTCATTCGATACTGTGATAAAGACAAGGAAATCAGAGAACATTCTCCGGTTGAAAAACCGGATCTTTTGGTTGTGTTTCATCAGGCGCTTTTAAAGGACGCCTCTGTTCTGAGTGGGTGTGATGAAAATACAACAATTATTCTGGCACTGGAGCCGGGACAGGAGATTTCAGATGCGATGATAGAGACTTGTCGAAATGCATTGGGGGCAGAGTTTTACGGACTTGAAGCGCAGCGCATCGCAATGGAAACACATTCGAGAATCAACGTTGTGATGCTCGGTGCAACGCTCAAACTTATGGGAATGTCAGACACTTCTGTGGGACAAATGATTTGTAAAGATACTCTCGGTAAGAAGTATCCGGATGCGCTTGCGGCAAATCTGGAAGGGTTGCGAAGAGGGTATGAGGAGGTGCGCAGACTTGAATTACCGGAGGCGGGAACAGATAGCGTCGGTTACAGCCAACAGGGAGAGTGTCATAACGCAGAAAATATAGTTAGCCAAGGGCAACCAAAATGGGGATATCAGACAGCTCCGATCGGCGGCGTTAATCCGCTTTTCGGAAGTACTGTCATTTCCGACCTTTCTCCATCAAGACAGGGATATATTCCGCTATTTATCAAAGAGAGATGTATTAATTGCGGACTCTGTCATTCCGCGTGTCCGGATATGGTGTTCCAGTTTAAAAAAGGTGAGTATAATGGGAAAGAAATGATGGTGAATCAAGGACTTGATTATTATCATTGCAAAGGGTGTCTTCGCTGTGTGGATGTCTGCCCGGTGAATGCACTTGTGACAGGTGTTGAGGCGGAGCATTCCGATAAGGAGTATTTTATGCCGAATCAGGAACTTTTGCGTGCACCGGAATATTATGAAGAATCTGGGCCGGATGGTTATATTACGTCGGAATCTTACTTGACGGAAAAGAGAATGGAAGGAGGCGAAGTATAATGCAGGAGCAGAGACTTGAGTATGCTTCAGGTAATGAGATGGCAGCAATCGCAATCAAGCAGATTGGATATGATTTGATGGGGTATTATCCGATTACACCCTCCACGCAGATAGCGGAAAACCTCGATATCATGCGAGCAAACGGCGAGACGGATATTGTTATGGTGGCTGCGGAAGGTGAACATAGTGCAGCCGGTATCTGTTACGGAGCAGCTGTGGCAGGAGGCCGTGTTGTGAATGCGACCAGTGCAAACGGACTACTCTATGCGATAGAACAGTTTCCGGTGCAGTCGGGCACGCGATATCCGATGGTGATGAACGTTGTGTGCAGGACCGTTTCGGGACCGCTTTCCATCAAAGGAGACCACAGCGACATTATGTATCTTTTAAACGCCGGATGGCCGATTTTGTTTGCGAGTACGGTACAACAGGTTTATGACTTTAACATTATTGCGCTCAAATTGGCAGAGCAGGTAAGGCTTCCGGTTGTTGTGGCTTATGACGGTTTTTTTACAAGTCATCAGAAAGCGCGTTGCTATCGGTTTGCGGATGATAACGTTGTCAAACGTTTTATCGGACCTAAGACAGAGCCATATCCGTTTCTTGATTTAGACAATCCTATCACGGTCGGTTCTTATATGAATGAGCCGGACCTTATGAATAACCGTTATCAGCTGCATTTGGCAATGGAACAGGCAGATAAGGCTTTGGACGAGTTGTTTGAAGCTTACCGTGAATTGTCGGGAAGGGATTACAAAAAGGTCGAATCAACGCACTGCGAGGATGCGGAAAGGATTCTCGTACTGCTCGGTTCTGCTTATGATACTGCCATAGAAGCGGTGGAAGATATGAGGAAAAAGGGAGAGAGAGTCGGCGCGGCAACGCTTCATGTGCTTCGCCCGTTCCCTGAGAAGGAATTGGCAGCTACTCTTTCAAAAGCAGACCATATATTAGTCGGTGATCGTCAGGACAGCTATGGTGCAGGCGGTGGAAATCTTTCTCTTGAAGTGAGAGCGGCAATGCAAAAAGCGGGAAATAGTGCTTGCATTAAAAATCTTGTTTATGGATTGGGCGGCAAAGATTTCAGCAGGGAAGATGCGAAGACTCTACTGGAGTGGGCCGATGACCCGACAAAACCGGAGAAGGCATACTATGGTGTGACATCGGGGAAATCTTTGGAAGAGGAAGAAAAGCAACCGTTATTTGCACCGGTGTCAGGAGAACGCACAAGCATTGGAGCAACAAAGGTTGAAGAGGGAGAGGATGGTAAGCTGAAGGTAACCGGGGGAAGGTTAAATGATGTGACGGCGATGCCCGGGCGTATTGCACCGGGGCATGGCGCATGTCCGGGATGTGGAATTCCGGTCAATTTAAATTTACTGCTCCGGGGAATTGAGGACCCGGTTGTATTTTTGTTCCAAACGGGGTGTGGCATGATTGTCACTACGGCTTATCCGCGTACGAGTTTTAAAGTTCCGTATCTGCATAACCTGTTTCAAAATGGAGCCGCGACTTTAAGCGGAGTGGCGGAGATTTGCTATCGTAAGCAGCAGAAGGGAGAGATTCCTGCGGGCGACATTATTTTTGTGATGGTAAGTGGGGATGGCGGTCTTGATATCGGTATGGGCTCTGCGCTCGGAACAGCGCTTCGGGGACATAGACTTCTTATTTTTGAGTATGACAACGGCGGATATATGAATACGGGATATCAGCTTTCGTATTCGACACCGCTCGGAGCGCGAAGCTCAACTTCGCATGTCGGGAAAACGCAGTATGGCAAGACGTTTTTTCATAAAGACATGCCTAAGATTATGGCCGCGACAGGGATTCCGTATGTGGCGACCGTGGCGGAATCACATCCGACTGATTTTATTAAAAAGGCAGCAAAGGCAGCGCATTATGCAAAGACGACGGGAACCGCATATATAAAGGCAATTTCCGCCTGCCCGCTCAACTGGAATGATAAGCCGGCCACCGAGCGGCGTGTGATTGAGGCGGCGGTCAACTGTTGCTATTTTCCGCTTTATGAGGTGGAACGCGGAGAGACAACGATTTCTTATGATCCGGAAGAAGGAGGAAAAAAGATTCCGGTACTTGACTGGCTTTCCATGATGGGGCGAACAAAGCACCTGCAAAAGGATGAGTACAAGGATGTCGTGGAGCGGCTACAGAGGGAGACGGATGAGAGATTCCGGCGCCTTAAGCGCCTCGCAGGGCAGGAGAAAGAAAAGTTAGAGTAAGATTTGCAGTAAGTGACAATATTTGGAATACAAGACGTAAGATTCTACATTGAATTTTGCGGCTTGTTTACATATAATAAAACAAAAAAGAAACGGAGTACCAATATGAAGATTACAGAAGATATTAAATATGTCGGTGTCAATGATCATCAGGTCGATTTGTTTGAGGGACAGTATGTGGTGCCGAACGGAATGGCGTATAATTCTTATGTCATTATGGACGAAAAGATTGCAGTCATGGATACCGTTGATGCAGCTTTCGGGGAAGAGTGGCTTGCAAATATAAAAGAAGTGATTGGAAATCGGCAGCCGGACTATCTGATAGTTCAGCATATGGAACCGGATCATTCTGCGAACATCAAAGTGTTTACGGATGCTTATCCGCAGGCAACGGTAGTGGCTTCTTTACCGGCGTTTAAAATGATGCAGAATTTCTTCGGGACGGATTATGCACAACGTAGAATTACGACGGCGGAAGGAGCAACTCTTTCGCTCGGTAAGCATACGCTTACTTTTTATACAGCGCCGATGGTGCATTGGCCGGAAGTGATCGTGACGTATGATGCGGCTGATAAAGTGCTCTTTTCAGCAGATGGATTCGGTAAATTCGGAGCGCTTGATGTAGAGGAAGATTGGACTTGTGAGGCAAGACGCTATTATATCGGTATTGTCGGAAAATACGGAGTGCAGGTACAGGCACTTTTGAAAAAAGCAGCAGGTCTTGATATCGAAATTATCTGTCCGCTTCACGGACCGGTTTTATCGAAAAATCTCGGATATTACATTGGTCTTTACGATACATGGTCAAGCTACCGTCCGGAGGAAGAAGGTGTGATGATTGCTTATACTTCCGTTTACGGGAATACGAAAAAAGCAGTCGAGGAATTGGCCGTGCTTTTGCAGGAGAAAGGATGTCCGAAGGTGGTAGTCAATGACCTTGCCCGCTGTGACATGGCAGAGGCGGTTGAGGATGCGTTCCGCTACAGCAAGTTAGTTTTGGCGACTACGACATATAACGGCGATGTCTTCCCGTTTATGCGCGAGTTCATTCATGAACTTACAGAACACAATTTCCAAAATCGACAGGTTGCCCTGATTGAGAACGGAACCTGGGCACCGACAGCGGTGAAGGTGATGAAGGGAATGTTTGAAAAGAGCAAGAATTTGATATTTGCGAAGACAGAAGTAAAAATCATGTCTGCGTTAAATGAGGAGAGCAGAACGCAGCTTGAGACACTTGCAGCGGAGTTGTGCGAAGAATAATCTGATTGAAATGAGTGGCTGTTGTAAAATGGATGTGGCATATCATATCCGTGGAGCAACAGCTTTTTTGTGCATGATGATTCCGACCAAATACTAATTTCTGTACACTAGTCGGGTAGATTCTAAGTATCGTTTCCGACTATTTTTAACTTTTTGCTCCTGAGTCGGAATTATTTTCTGAATAATACCCGATTTTTTGCTGTTTTTCAAAAATCAGTCGGAAATAGGTTGATTTTTTTGCCGACCTAAGCAGAAGAATTTCGTTTTAGTCGGGATAAAGCTTGGAAAAATAACCGACGAAATGAAAAAAAAGGAAATTAAGTCGGAAATTCCTTGTAATATTAATAATATAAAGCCTGCCACACTACAGGCTGATTATTTATCTATTTTGCAACAGGTCCGTGTTTTTATGACAATTTTTAGAAATTACCACTTTTAATATAAAAATTGTCCTATTTTCCCTAAAAATTATTCAATAGAAAAAAAAGAAAGTGTGATAAAATACAAGCATGATGTAAAAAACTATTTATATGGAGGGCATACGCACATGAGAACAGTTTTGAATTTTAATTACAAATGGGCATTCACAAAGGAAGGCAATGAGGTTCCGAAGGCAATCGCACCGAGTTATTACTGGGTAACACTTCCACACTCATGGAACGACATCGACGGACAGGACGGCGGTAACGATTACTTCCGTGAGAAATGCTATTACATGAAAGAATTTGAAAAAATCGATTTGCCGGAGAATGCACAGTATTATCTCGAGTTCAGAGGTGCCAACGCATCCGCTGAAGTTTACTTAAACGGAAAGAAACTGGCAAGTCATGACGGCGGATACTCTACATGGCGTGTTAATATTACAGAGGCACTTGAAGATAAGAACTTCCTCGTTGTGGGCGTGATTAATGATATAAACGACAGAGTTTACCCGCAGCAGGCTGACTTTACATTCTACGGCGGTTTATACCGTGATGTGAATATCATTGCTGTACCTGAATCACATTTTGACCTTGACTACTGCGGAGGTCCCGGTATTGCAGTGACGCCTGTGATGAACGGTAAAGATGCAGATGTTGACGTGGAAGTATGGCTTACAAACGCAAATGCTGACCAGAAGCTTGTTTACACATTAAAAGAGGCGGATGGCAGCGTGGTAGCAACAGCAGAGCAGAAAGCAGATGAGACGAAAGCTTCCTTCAAGATTACAGATGCGCATTTATGGCATGGACGCAAAGACCCTTATTTATATACGGCAGAAGTAGCCCTTGTGGACGGCGATGAAGTCGTTGACTGTGTGACAAGCAGATTTGGCTGCAGAAGCTTTGAAATCAACCCGGAAAAAGGATTTATCTTAAACGGAGAAAGCTATCCGCTGCGCGGTGTTTCCCGTCATCAGGACAGATGGGGATTCGGTAACGCGCTTCTTCCGGAACACCATGAGGAAGATATGGATTTAATCTGTGAGATGGGCGCAACGACAATCCGTCTTGCACACTATCAGCATGACCAGTATTTCTACGATCTCTGCGATGAGAGAGGTATGGTTATCTGGGCAGAGATTCCATATATCTCAAATCATATGCCAAATGGTCGTGAAAATACAATCTCTCAGATGAAGGAGCTTGTAGTACAGAACTACAACCATCCGAGTATCGTTGTATGGGGACTTTCCAACGAGATTACAATGACAGGAAGCAGCAATCCTGATTTGATTGAAAACCATAATATCTTAAATGATATGGTGCATGAGATGGATAAGACAAGACTTACTACGATTGCGGCTATCACAGCATGTGATATCAACGACCCTTATATCCAGATTCCGGATGTGGTATCTTACAACCACTACTTCGGATGGTACGGCGGAGATACATCCATGAACGGACCATGGTTTGATAACTTCCATGCGACGTTCCCGAACATTCCGATTGGAGTGAGTGAGTACGGATGTGAAGCTCTCAACTGGCATACATCTGATCCGAAGCAGGGTGATTATACAGAAGAATATCAGGCATACTATCATGAAGAACTGATCAAACAGCTTTATACAAGACCATACCTTTGGGCGACACATGTATGGAACATGTTTGACTTTGGCGCTGACGCAAGATGTGAAGGCGGCGAGGACGGACAGAACCACAAAGGTCTTGTTACATTTGACCGTAAGTATAAGAAAGATTCTTTCTATGCATACAAAGCATGGTTATCCGATGATCCGTTTGTACACATCTGCGGAAAACGCTATGTGGACAGAGTGGAGGACGAGACGAAGGTAACTGTTTACTCTAACCTTCCTGAAGTAGAGCTTTTTGTAAACGGAAAGAGTCTCGGAAAACAGACTTCAGAAGAACATTTCTTCTATTTCATGGTTCCGAACGTTGGCGAGAGTGAGCTTGTTGCGGTTGCAGGCGACTGCAAAGATGAGAGTTTTATCCGCAAAGTGGAGACAATGAACGAAGCTTATATTTTAAGAGAAAAAGGCGCCGTTCTTAACTGGTTCGATATTACAGAGGTTGAGGGATGTTACTCCTTAAATGATACAATGGGAGATATTATGAAATCCCCGGAAGGTCAGGCAATTTTCGCAAACATGATGGCAAACTTCGGCGGCGGAGAAAATGCGATGATTAAGCCGGAAAATATGGGACAGATGATGAAGATGATGGAAAGCTTTACCGTTCTTCGTCTCATGAAACTTATGGGTGCAGCGAACATCACGGTAACGAAGGAACAGATGCTCGGATTAAACGCACAGCTTAACCAGATTAAAAAAGTAGATTAATTTATAGAATCGGAAGGAGAGATTTTCACTATGGAAATGACATTAAGATGGTACGGTTCCAAATTTGATACAGTTACGTTAAAACAAATTCGCCAGATTCCGGGCGTGACAGGAGTTATCACAACACTCTATGATACGACTCCGGGTGAAGTATGGAGCAGAGAACGCATCCGTGCCATGAAAGATGAAGTGGAGGCAGCAGGTCTTCATATTGCAGGTATCGAAAGTGTAAATATCCATGATGCAATCAAGACAGGTGCACCGGAGAGAGACCAGTACATTGCGAATTATATTGAAACATTGGAAAATCTCGGACAGGAAGACATCCATCTTGTATGCTATAATTTCATGCCGGTATTTGACTGGACAAGAACAGAACTTGCCCGCATGAGACCGGACGGCTCTACTGTACTTGCATACACACAGGAAGCAGTAGACGCACTTGATCCTGAAAAGATGTTTGAATCTATCGCCGGTGACATGAACGGAAGTATTATGCCGGGCTGGGAACCGGAACGTATGGCAAAAGTAAAGGAATTATTTGCTCTTTACAAAGACATCGATGATGATAAATTATTCGATAATTTAAAATATTTCCTTGAGAAGATTATGCCGGTTTGTGACAAATATGACATTAACATGGCGATTCATCCGGACGATCCGGCTTGGAGCGTATTCGGACTTCCGCGTATCATCATCAACAAAGAGAACATTCTCCGCATGATGAACATGGTAGATAACCCACACAACGGTGTGACATTCTGTTCCGGTTCTTACGGAACCAACTTAAACAACGACCTTCCGGATATGATCCGTGCGCTCAAAGGAAGAATTCACTTTGCACATGTGCGTAACCTGAAGTTCAACACTCCGACGGATTTCGAGGAAGCAGCACACCTTTCTTCTGACGGAACATTTGATATGTATGAAATCATGAAAGCTCTTTATGAAATCGGCTTTACCGGACCGATTCGTCCTGACCACGGAAGAATGATTTGGGACGAAGTTGCAATGCCTGGATATGGTTTGTACGACAGAGCACTCGGAGCAACTTATTTGAATGGTCTTTGGGAAGCGATTGAGAAGGGGGCAAAATAATGAAATTAAGTCATGCAGAAATCAGTAATAAAGCGCAGTGGGAAGAAAAAGGTTACCGTCTTCCACAGTATGACAGAGAAAAAGTAATGGCAGCGACGAAGGAGAATCCGTTTTGGATTCACTTCGGCGCAGGGAATATTTTCCGTGCTTTTCAGGCAAATGTCATGCAGAATCTGTTAAATGACGGTGTTCTTGACAGAGGACTTGTTGTTGCGGAAGGTTTCGATTACGAAATCATTGAGAAGATGTACCGCCCTCATGATGACTATTCTTTGCTTGTGACACTGAAAGCAGACGGAAATATTGAGAAAACCATCATCGGAAGTATCGTGGAGTCGTGCATTCTTGATTCTGAGGATGACAAAGAATTTTCAAGACTCCGTGAAATTTTTGAAAAAGATTCCCTTCAGATGGCAACTTTTACTATCACAGAGAAGGGATACAGCCTTGTAAACGGAAAAGGAGAACTTCTTCCGGCGGTAGAGGCTGACTTTACGGCAGGATGGGAAAAGCCGGCAAGTTATATCGGTAAAGTAGTTTCTCTGTTGTATACACGTTATAAAGCAGGTGAAAAACCGATTGCGATGGTAAGTATGGATAACTGCTCACACAACGGAGATAAACTCTACGCAGCGGTAAATACTTTTGCAGAGAAGTGGGCAGAAAACGGATTGGTAGATGCAGGATTTGTCTCATACATCAATGACAAGAGCAAGGTGTCATTCCCATGGTCTATGATTGATAAGATTACACCTCGTCCGGATGCATCCGTGGAAGAGATTTTAAAAGGTGACGGTCTTGAGGATCTTGAGCCGGTGATTACAAGCAAAAACACATATGTAGCACCGTTTGTAAACGCAGAAGAATGTGAATATCTTGTGATTGAAGATGCATTCCCGAACGGTCGACCTGAACTTGAAAAGGGAGGGCTGATGTTCACAGAGCGAGAGACAGTAGATAAAGTGGAAAAGATGAAAGTATGTACCTGCTTAAATCCGCTTCATACATCACTTGCTGTTTACGGATGCCTTCTCGGCTATGACAAGATTTCAGAAGAAATGAAAGATGCGCAGCTTCGCAAACTTGTGGAAATCATCGGATATACAGAAGGTCTTCCGGTAGTTATCAATCCTGGAATTCTTGACCCGAAAGAATTCATTGATACGGTATTAAACGTACGTATCCCGAATCCGTTTATGCCGGATACACCGCAGCGTATCGCAACAGATACATCACAGAAGCTTGCAATTCGTTTTGGTGAGACGATTAAGGCGTACAATGCTTCAAGTGATCTTGATGCGATGGATTTAAAACTGATTCCGCTTGTATTTGCAGGATGGCTTCGTTACCTCATGGCAGTAGACGATGAAGGAAATGCGTTTGAGCTTAGTCCGGATCCGCTTCTTGATACGGTTTGTCCGTATGTGGCAAATATCAAACTTGGAGAAGAGAATGATGTGGAGGAGGCTCTTCGGGGAGTGCTTTCCGATAAAGCAATCTTCGGTGTCGATTTATACGAAGTAGGTCTTGCCGAGAGAGTGTGCGGATATTTCAAAGAACTGACCGCAGGCAAAGGCGCAGTTCGTGCAACCTTAAAGAAATACGTGGAGGCTTAATATGATCAAAGTATTAGAAGATATACAGAAACTCGGAATTGTTCCGGTAGTTGTGATAGATGACGTAAAGGACGCAGAACCGCTTGCGAAAGCACTTTGCGACGGAGGTCTTCCTTGTGCGGAAGTGACATTCCGTACGGAAGCGGCAGAAGAGTCTATCCGCATCATGGCAGAGAAGTTCCCGGAAATGCTCATCGGAGCAGGTACGGTTCTTACAACAGACCAGGTGGACAGAGCGGTTGCAGCCGGTGCCAAATTCATCGTAAGCCCGGGACTTAATCCAAGAATTGTCAAATATTGTGTGGAAAAAAATATCCCAATCACACCGGGATGTTCAAGTGCAAGCGACATTGAGCAGGCACTTGAAAACGGACTTGAAGTTGTAAAGTTCTTCCCGGCGGAACCGGCGGGCGGACTTAACATGATTAAAGCGCTTGCAGCACCGTATGTCGGAGTGAAATTTATGCCGACAGGCGGTATCAACCAGAATAACGTAAAAGAGTATCTGAAATACAACCGTATTCTTGCCTGCGGCGGAAGCTGGATGGTAAAAGGTGACCTGATTAAAGCTGGTGACTTTGACAAGATTACGGAACTTACAAAAGAAGCAGTAGATATTGTGAAAGAAAGTAGAGGGAACTAAGATGGGTAAAGTAGTTACTTTTGGCGAACTTATGTTGAGACTCGCTCCGGAAGGATATTATCGTTTTGCGCAGGTGGATAAATTCGGCGCGACATTCGGCGGCGGCGAGGCGAATGTGGCAGTTTCTCTTGCCAATTACGGCTTCGATGCAGCGTTTGTTTCTAAGCTCCCGAAGCATGAAATCGGACAGGCGGCAATCAACTCCCTCCGCAAATACGGTGTGGATGTTTCCGGCGTTGCAAGAGGCGGAGACAGAGTCGGTATTTATTATCTGGAAAAAGGTGCTTCACAGAGACCTTCCAAAGTAATTTATGACCGTGCAGGTTCTTCCATTTATACCGCTTCAAAGGATGATTTTGACTGGAAAAAGATTTTTGACGGAGCAGATTGGTTTCATTTTACAGGTATCACTCCGGCTCTCAATGATGATGTTGCAGCGATTTGTCTAGATGCATGCAAAGCGGCGAAAGAAGCAGGCGTTAAAATTTCCTGTGACCTTAATTATCGTAACAAGCTTTGGAGCAAAGAAAAAGCAGGACAGGTGATGGCAGTGCTTTGTAAGTATGTGGATGTTTGTATTGCAAACGAAGAAGATGCGGCAGACGTATTCGGTATTCATGCGGCCAATACAGATGTTACCGCAGGTGAAGTAAACCACGAAGGATACAAAGACGTTGCGAAGCAGCTTGCTGACCGGTTCGGTTTTGAGAAAGTAGCAATCACACTTCGTGAATCCTTATCTGCAAACGACAACAACTGGTCGGCTATGCTCTATGACGGCAATGACTATTACTTCAGTAAGAAATACAAGATGCATATCGTAGACCGTGTGGGCGGTGGCGACAGCTTCGGCGGCGGACTGATTGCTGCACAGCTTTCAGGCTATGATGCGCAGCGCACGATTGAATTCGCAGTGGCAGCTTCCTGTCTGAAACATTCCATCGAAGGTGACTACAATATGGTTACGATGGAAGAAGTTGAAAAGCTCGCAGGCGGAGACGGTTCAGGCCGCGTTCAGAGATAATCGGAGGCTGTAAAATGAAAGCATTTATGGACAAAGACTTCTTGCTGTCCACCGAGACAGCAAAGAAGTTATATCATGAGTATGCATCCGTTATGCCGATTGTGGATTATCACTGTCATATCAATCCGCAGGAGATTTATGAGGATCGTAAGTTTGATAATATCACACAGGTATGGCTCGGCGCAGACCATTATAAGTGGAGACAGATGCGCTCTAACGGTGTAGAAGAGAAATACATCACAGGCGATGCGTCGGATAGAGAGAAGTTCCAAAAATGGGCAGAAACGCTCGAAATGGCGATCGGAAACCCATTATATCACTGGAGTCATTTGGAACTGCAACGCTACTTCGGATACGATGGTGTATTAAACGGAGAGACAGCGGAAGTTGTATGGCAGATATGCAATGAAAAGTTAGCTCAGGCTGACATGTCTGCAAGGAACCTTATTAAGCGTTCTAACGTGACACTACTTTGTACGACAGATGACCCGGTGGATTCGTTGGAGTGGCATAAGAAATTGGCAGAGGATGACAGCTTTGATGTACAGGTTCTTCCTGCATGGAGACCGGACAAGGCGATGTACCTTGAAAAACCGGACTATTTGGAGTATCTTGCATGCTTAAGCGAAGTGAGCGGCGTAAAGATTGACAGTTTTGTCTCACTTGTGGAGGCGTTAAAGAACCGCATTGAATTCTTTGCATCTATGGGATGCAATATTTCCGACCACGGAATGGCATATGTGATGTATGCGCCGGCGACAGAGGCAGAAGTGGAGCAGATTTTTGCAAAAAGACTGGCGGGCGAAGCGGTGTCGGAAGACGAAGAGGCGAAGTTTAAAACTGCCTTTATGATAGAGATGGGCAAAGAATATCATAAGCGTGAATGGGTGATGCAGCTTCATTACGGTGTAAAGCGCGACAACAGTCAGAGAGTGTTCCGTTCCATCGGACCGGATACGGGTGTAGACTGCATCAGCAATTATACACCGTCCGCACAGCTTGCAGATTTTTTAAATGCGCTTGATATTACGGATGAACTTCCGAAAACTATTATTTATTCTCTCAATCCGATTGACAATGCTGCCATCGGTACGATTATCGGATGTTTCCAAAATTCATCCGCCGTCGGAAAGATTCAACAGGGAAGTGCATGGTGGTTCAATGACCACAAACCGGGAATGCAGGAACAGATGACAAGTCTTGCCAGTCTCGGATTACTTGGCAATTTTGTAGGTATGTTGACAGACTCCCGAAGCTTTTTGTCATATACGAGACATGAGTATTTTCGCAGAATTATGTGCGAACTTATCGGCGGCTGGGTAGAAAACGGAGAATATCCGGCGGATTATAAGACACTCGAAAAGATTGTCAAAGGTATTTCCTATAACAATGCAGTAAGGTATTTTGGATTCGATTTATAGACAGATTGTGAGAAGGGTTTTCTATAGAGAAACCGGCATAGGGCTTTGGACTTATGCCGGTTTTGCATTTCGGATATCTACTTGGCTGCCGTAATCATTTGACGATATTCCTTCGGTGTTTTTCCAATCATTTTTTTGAACATTTTTGTAAAATAATTGACGTCAGGAATGCCACAGTAGGTGGCGATGGTCTGTATCTGCATATCTGTTGAGTTTAAAAGGAAAATTGCATGGTCGATGCGCTTGCGATTCACGTACTCGGTCAGTGTGTAGCCGGTTTCCTTTTTAAACAATGTCGAAAGATAGCTCGGATTGACATTTAACAGAGCTGCCTCTGCCTTGAGGCTTAAGTCTGCGGTCAAATCGTAGTTGATGTCCGTGATCACTTTGCGCACGAGCATAGAATAACATTTCAGTGAGTGATTTTTGACAAGCAGACAGTATTTCCGCACCATCTCTTTGAGGAGATTCATGTAGGAGGCATACGAGGTGACGAGTTCGATTTTTCGCGCATATTGTGAGGAGATTGCATGAATTTGAACCGGATGTACCGCCGCTTTCTCTGCTGCTTTACGGAAAAGAGTATTTAAGATAATCGCATAATTTTTGTAATCACGAATCGGATTGTCTGTTCGCATTTCCAGTTGCATGGAAGAAAATTGAGATAAAATCAGTTCGGCCTTATGCACGCTTCCGCTGGACACTGCCTGCATCAGTTTTCCTTCCATTTCATAGCGCTGTTCCATAAGCTGAATGTTAATTTGGGCCTCTTCCGGTGTTTGCTCCGGTAAAGGAATAAAGCTGTCCGGTACCGAGTCGGAAAACAGAAATTCATCAACAATAGAGAAGTTGTCAGCATCACCCCATAAACATTCGCCGAGCGTGTAGAGCAGGGTCAGAATCGTGTTTTCGTCCTGAATCAACGGAATGGAAGAATAAAATTGTTCTAACTGGTCAATATTAGCAGGAGAGACCTTGAAGGTTTCTGCCAAATTTAAAATCTCTTTTTTCTCTATCGGAGTCAGCGTGTACGGACCAATGTAGACAAAGGTTGCTGCGGATGCTGATGGTAATCGGAACAGAATGTATTGACAAAGGAGTGTGTTGCGTATACGGTAAAATGTGTTCGGATTGCAGTGTTCGTCAATCATTTGAAACACATTTGCAGCATCGAAATTGTAATTTAAAATATCCTGAAGCCCCACGCCCTGGGAGGACGGAAAGACCTCGGGATTTTCCGGTGTGATATAGCGAAGGCGGATGCGAAAGTGCTGTAACAATTTTTCGGCAAAAGCCAGTTCTTTATGAAAGTCCATGGGTTCTCCTTTCTGCAGAATGATATGAGGTTTGTTACATTTAGTATGGTTAATTTTGGGAATATTATCGTACAATTTTTACTTCATTGCAAGTATTAGTAAAAAAAATACGGAAATATCTAATAATAGTACTCATAGATAATTATAAAAATATGATAAACTTTTATTCAAATAGAGAAGGAGGGTTTTTTCTTATGAAAGACACAAATGTAAAACCTTTTGGCATTAAGGATAAGCTTGGTTACATGTTCGGTGATTTCGGTAACGATTTCACATTTATTTTGTCAACAATGATTTTAACCAAGTTTTATACGGACGTAATGGGAGTAACCGCGGCAGTTGTGGGTACCATCATGATGTTGGCACGTTTTGTGGATGCGTTTACAGATGTTACGATGGGACGTATCTGTGACCGTAGTAAAGTGACACCGGCAGGTAAATTTAAACCGTGGCTTCTGCGCATGTGTATTCCGGTAGCGATTGCATCGTTTCTCATGTATCAGAGCGGACTTGCAGGGCTTTCTACACCGGTAAAGATTGCATATCTTACAATCACATATTTGTTATGGGGTTCTTTCTGTTACACAGGTATCAATATCCCATATGGATCTATGGCATCTGCAATTTCAGCAGATCCGGGCGATCGACAGTCGCTCTCTACATTCCGTACGATGGGTGGAATGCTTGCAGGTATGGTCATCGGTATCTTATTACCGATTCTTGCATATGAAAAGATTACATTGGCAGATGGTACGATTAAGGAAACATTGATTGGTTCCAAAGTTACCATTGCAGCAGGAGTATTCTCAGTTCTTGCAATTTTATGTTACTTAATCTGCTACAAACTTGTGACAGAGCGTGTTGTTGTGAAAGCAAGTGAAGATCAGAAAGGACCGTCCGTTGGACAGATGTTAAAGAGTGCATTTACAAACCGTGCGCTGATTTCTATCATCGTGGCTTCCATTGTTATGCTTCTTGCACAGCTTACAATGCAGAACATGGCTGCATACATCTATCCTGACTATTATAACAATGCCACAGCACAGTCCTTATCTACTGTTCTGATGATGGTTGGTATGATCGTTGCTGCTGTTGTTGCAAAACCGCTGGCAAGCAAATTCGGTAAAGCAGAAGTATCTGTTGTATCTAACTTCTTTGCAGCAGGTGTAATGATTCTTCTCTGGGTTATCCGTCCTGACAATGTGTGGGTATACTGCGGATTACAGATGATTTGCTGGTTAGGTCTCGGCGTATTCTCCATGGTATCATGGGCACTCATTACAGACGTTATCGACTACTCAGAACTTAAGAACGGTATTCGTGAAGACGGTTCCGTATATGCATTGTATTCCTTCGCTCGTAAGCTTGGTCAGGCGCTTGCAGCAGGTTTATCAGGATGGCTTCTCACAGCTATCGGCTATAGTTCAGAGGCTGCAGCAGCAGGTCAGGTTCAGACGCAGGAAGTTCTTTCAGGTATCTTTAATATTTCTACGTTACTTCCGGCACTCGGATTCGTATTACTTGCACTTGTGCTTTGGCTGTGGTATCCGCTTCATAAGAAACAGGTAGATGCAAATGTTATCGCATTAAAAGAAAAACATGCGAACGATAGTGACGCAGAATAACAAAAAAACACATAATAAACGGGGTAAGAAATGAGTACAATTCTAGACAATTTTCAGAAAAAGAAAGACTGGCTGTTTTGTATTGATTCCGATGGATGCGCGATGGACACGATGGACATCAAACACATCCGTTGCTTTGGCCCGTGCATGGTAGACGAATGGGGGCTTTCGCAGTGGAAAGCTCCCATTTTAGATAGATGGAATGACATCAATCTTTATACGATGACACGCGGAATCAATCGTTTTAAAGGATTGGCAATGGCGCTTAAGGAAATTCATGAGCAGTACTGCGACATTGAAGGAATTGAAGCGCTTCAAAGATGGGTGGCGGAGAGTCCGGAATTATCCAATCCGGCACTGGAGAAGGCTATTGAGGAGAATGATAATGTTTGCTTGAAGAAGGCACTTTCGTGGTCTCGAAAAGTAAATGAGAGCATCAATGCCCTTTCCTTTGATGAGAAGAAACCATTTGATGGTGTTAAAGAAGCGTTAGCATATGCGAATCAATTTGGGGATGTGGCTATCGTCTCATCCGCAAACCGCCAGGCGGTGGATGAGGAATGGGGACGGTATGGGCTTCTTGACCACGTGGACATTATTCTCGCGCAGGATGTCGGAAGCAAGGCGTTTTGTATTCAGGAGCTTTTAAAGAAAGGCTACGATAAAGACAAGGTGCTGATGACGGGAGATGCGCCGGGAGATAAGGATGCAGCAGAAAAGAACGGGGTATACTATTATCCGATTCTTGTGCGTCGTGAGAAAGAGTCATGGGAAGAATTTGTGGGCGCGGCGGTAGGAAAACTTGTCGATGGCAGTTACGGCGGAGATTATCAGCAGCAAAAACTGAAGGAATTTACAGAGAATCTGAAGTAAGGAGAGGGAAAATGGTAGATTTAAAAGCAAGACCTTATTACTTAAATGATGAAGATATCAAATGGGTGGAAGATGCGATTGCGGCGATGACCGATGAAGAAAAAGTCGGACAACTTTTCTTTCAGCTGACTTCTTCGCATGAAGAGGAGCACTTAAAGGGGCTGATGGAAAAATATCATCTCGGAGGATGTCGTTATAATCCGGCGCCGGGTGCGGCGATTGCGGAGCAGAACCGCAAGCTTCAGAAATATGCAAAGGTTCCGGTATTTATTGCATGTAATACGGAAGCCGGCGGTGACGGAGCATGTGCAGACGGAACACTCATCGGTTCAGGAGTAAAAATTGGTGCAACCGATAATGATAAATATGCGTTCGAACTCGGAAGAATGGCAAATGAAGAGGGAGCTGCCATCGGTTGCAATATGGCTTTTGCGCCTGTATGTGACATTGCATACAACTGGGAAAATACAGAGATTATCGGTCGCGCATTCGGTAATGATCCGCAGCGCGTTGCCCGCATGAGTGTAGAGTATTTAAAGGGAGCACACACGATACCGGGATTTGCATGTGCAGCAAAACATTTCCCTGGCAATGGATTAGATTTTCGTGATGCGCATATTTCCAATAATATCAATGATTTTGATGTGGAGACATGGGATGCCACCTACGGACATGTGTACAAATCACTCATTGAAAATGATTTGGATGCTATTATGGGTGGTCACATCATGATGCCAAGCTATGCGAAAGCATTGAATCCGGAGCTGAAAGACGAGGATATGATGCCTGCGACATTAAGTCCGGAGATTATGACAACACTCCTTCGTGATAAGCTTGGATTTAACGGTATGGTAGTAACAGATGCTTCGCATATGGTAGCTATGACGAACCGTATGAAGAGAAGTGAGATGCTTCCGCTTTCCATCAATGCAGGTTGTGATATGTTCTTATTTTTCAACGATCCTGACGAGGATTTTGCTACGATGCTCGGTGCATACAAAAATGGCGTGATCAGCGAAGAAAGAATGACAGAAGCTCTGACCAGAATACTCGGATTGAAAGCGCGTATGGGACTTCACAAGAAAGCCAAAGAGGAACTTGTGTCGTCACCGGAAGAGGTACAGGCAACGCTTCGTAAACCGGAATATATGGATATGCAGAAAGCCATCAGCAAAGATGCAATTACGCTTGTGAAATATAAAGATGAAGATGTTTTGCCGGTGACACCTGAGAGATACAAACGTATCATGATTGTCCATGTCAAGGGCGCAGGCGGTGCAATGGGCGAACTGATGAAAGCGATGGGCTACGGCGGAGGAAATCCGGCGGAAGAGCTCAAGAAAAAGCTTTGTGATAAAGGATTTGATGCATTTATCTACGAGAGCCCTCTTGATATTATGAAAAAACAGATGGCGGCAGGAGAAAAGCCGAATATTAATCTTTATTTTGCCGGCAAGAATGCGATTGCGGATTTCGTAAAGGATATGGATCTTGTTATCACGCTTTGTGATGTATCGAGCGGACGTCCGAGTTTCGGTATGTCCAAGGGCGGCGGAGAGATTCCGTGGTATGTATTTGAAGTTCCGGTCGTGGTTGTCGGATGCGGTCAGCCGACGATGCTCGCGGATGTTCCGATGGCAAGAACGTATATCAACACGTACGATTCCAAGGACAGTACGCTCGACGCATTGGTTGATAAGATTCTGGAAGGAAAAGAGGCATTTACAGCCATTGACCCGATTGACAGCTTCTGCGGACTGTTTGATACGAGATTGTAATTACATGTAAAGTATATAAATATATTGCCGATATATATTTCAGCAGGGAAAGCGTCTGAGTTCAATGGAGTGAAGCATTGGGAGCAGGCGCTTTTTTATAAAGGGAGTGAATATATGACAATCGGAGTATCGCAACACAAATATATCAGTATGGACTATGAGGCGGCAGCGAAAATGGGACGGCAAAAAGGGAATTTTGCGGAGCAGATGGCGACGGTACAAGGGCAGGCAACGCAGAGGAACGGAAATGCAGAACCGGTCGTGCTCGGGATGGCTTTTTTGGATGTGGGAGGCAATCAATCACTTGGTATGACAGCTTCGTATGCGACACAGTCCACACCGGATAATCCGATCATACAAGTCGGAATTACCTTTCCTGGCGGAGTGAAAGAAACCTATGAGGTTGCAATTAATGAAATAAATCCGTCCAATGCGACAGAACTGGAAATGTTTGCCTTATGCAACTACAATGATGCGCTTGGAAAAAAAGAAGTCGCTTCTACCTTCGGAAGCTGGCATGTTCTGAAAAACAACGGACGCAATGCAGAACTCATCGGAAACTTTTCTATGGCTCACTCGGTAGAAGAATTTACGGCGATAAGACAGGACTGGAATGCCATGATTGGAGAAATGAAAGAAAATCATATGGAAGCCGGCGTATTTAAGCAGGCTTTGGATGCAGATAAACTTCTGGAAATGTTCAAAGAATATATGGATGCACTTTATGAAAAGATTCAGAACGGAAATATCAATCCGCCTTCCATTCAGACCGGAGGGGCAGCTTACACAGAGGAAGAATGGGATAAGATGCTGGAAAATTTTGATGAGATCGAAGAAGATATCAGAGATGAAATGCGCAAGGAGCATGAAGATAGGCGTGTAGAACAGCTTGAAAAAGAGCAGGGGATCAAAGTGACAAAAGAGCAGGAAGCAGAGAAAACAGAAGGGGCCGTGACAGATGAAGATTCGGAGGTGGAACAAAAATGGAGTATGTTCTGACGACAGAAGCTTTGTGTAAGCAGTATAAAAAATCCAAAGCGTTGGATGAACTGTGCATGCATATCCCAAAGGGGGCAATTTATGGTTTTGTGGGGAAAAACGGAGCGGGAAAAACAACGCTGATCCGCATGATTTGCGGACTTTCAAAGCCTACAGCAGGAAGTTATACGTTGTATGAAACAGACAGTGAAGCTAAAGAAATTGTCACGGTACGTAAGAATATAGGCGCGGTGGTGGAAACTCCGGCGCTTTCTTTAGATATGACAGCAGAGGAGAATATGAGACAGCAATATCGGATTCTCGGGCTGTCTTCTTTTGATGGAATAAAAGAACTGCTTGCGCTGGTCGGGCTGGAAAATACAGGGAAAAAGAAAGTGAAAGCTTTTTCTCTCGGTATGAAACAACGTCTTGGCATTGCGATGGCCTTGGCCGGTGAACCGGATTTTCTTGTGCTGGATGAGCCGACGAACGGGCTTGATCCGCAGGGAATCATAGAACTGCGCGAGCTAATCTTAAAACTGAATCATGAGAAGGGAATTACATTTTTGATTTCCAGTCACATTCTGGATGAGCTTTCGCGTATTGCGACGCATTACGGAATCATCAATCATGGGAAAATGATAAAAGAATTCAGTGCGCAGGAACTGGAAAAAGAATGCGGTAAATACATAAATATACGGGCAGAAATTTCGGATGCAGATGCTTTGACACGTGCGCTGGATGATCTTGGCATAAGGTATGAAATTATATCGGAAAAGGAAAAATCGCTGGAAAATTATTTTATTTCTCTGGTAGGAGGTGAGGATAATGCGTAGATTACTCGGAGCAGATTTGCAGCGTATGTACCACAATAAAAAAATATGGATTGCTCTTTTTTCTATGCTATTGGTTGCAGGGATGTTTGTTGTGATGCAATATACGGCAATGGATTATGAAGTTCCTCTGAGCAGAGTGATATTTTTGCCGATGACATTTTACGGACTTGCGGCTGCGGCGTTTATCGGATTTTATGTCGGAGAGGATTTCAGTGAAGGTACTGTCAGAAACAAGATTATCGCAGGAAGCCGTCGCAGCGATATTTATATGTCCCATATGATTTGTGTCTGGACGGCGGGTTTGCTTCTTTTTGCATTGACGACGTTTCTAACGGTTAGCGTTAGCTTACCGCTTTTTGAGAGTGATGTAGCCGGAGCAGAGGTTGCAATGTATTTCGGACTCGGATGTCTTACGGTACTTGCAATGGGAAGTGTTTTCTGCATGATTTCCATGGGCATCGGTAATCGCTCCGTGGCAGTCACGGTATGTATGGGACTTGCGTTTGTTATGCTGTTTTTGTGTTTGCATACCAACCAGATAATTGCACAGCAGCCGCTTAAAAACGGTGTGTTAAATCCGCATTATGTGGATGGATGGAAGCGGATGTTTTATGAATGGCTCCATGACGTAAATCCAATGGGGCAGATTGCACAGCTTTCCGAGATGAAGTATTTAAATCCGCTTCGCTGGATTGTGCTGGATGTCATATGGATGTTTGTTTCGCTGGGAGCAGGCAGTATTGTCTTTGTTAAAAAGGATATCCGGTAGAATATTGCAGTATCTTTTAAGCAATGATAAAATAGCAGAAAAAACATGTAAAAAAGGAAGGGGTAACTATGGTAAATGTAAAAGGAAAATGGGCGCTTATCACAGGTGCAAGTCGCGGTATCGGATATCATGCGGCGAAGTTTATGGCACAGCAGGGATGTAACCTTGTTTTGCACGCGCGCAGCAAGGAACATTGTCAAAAGGTGCTGGAAGAAGTTTTGGCGATGGGCGTGGATGCGTATGTCGTGACAGCAGAACTTTCTGATTTTGCGCAGATTGAACAAATGCTTGCATATATTGATGAAAAAGGAACACCGATTGATATTGTATTAAACAATGCAGGAGTTCAGGTGGCATATCGAAATGAATATCTGAAAACTCCTATGTCGGATTATGAGATTAGTTTTAAAATTAACACGATGGCTCCGATGATGATTTGCTATCATTTCCTGCCGAAAATGGTAGAGAGAGGATTTGGACGAATTGTGAATACATCCAGCGGTATTCAGCTCGATCCACAGCAGGCAGGCTATTCTGCAAGCAAAGCTGCGCTTGATAAGGTGACAATTGACCTTGGCTCCAAATATGAGGGCACAGACGTTATCCTGAGTCTTGCCGACCCGGGCTGGTGCAGAACGGATCTTGGCGGCGAAAATGCGCCAAATGATCCAGCGAGTGCAATTCCGGGAGTGGTTGTCGGAGCTTTTATAGATGACGGAAAATCCGGAAGATGGTTTGCGGCAGCAGATTTTTATGATCTTACCATCGAAGAGGCGGTTGCAAAAGCTGAGAGCCTGTAATGTGCTGGGAATATGATATAAGCAGTGGGATAAGATTTTCAATAAAATATTGTTTTTTCCTGCAAAATGGTTTATCATGAAACTATGTAAAAAGGCTAAACTTTTACGCGGTTTTGTCCGATACATAGTTTAGAAACCGACAACCAGGCAAACGGAATTGCCGTCAGGAAATCAAGGAGGAATTGTTATGAACGTAAACGGAGTTAGCAGTAGCGCGAGCACATATACAGCTTATTCTGCATCTGCCCAGAAACCGGCAGTAGCTGCAGAGGCGACAAGTGCTAAGGCAGCAACGAACAACGCAGGTGTGGTATATGAGCCGTCAGGACAGACAGAAGCAGCGAAGTCCACGACGAAGCAGGACCGCAGCGCGATTATCCAGAAATTAAAGGCAGAGAATGAAGCACGCGTGAATCAGATGACACAGCTTGTACATGATATGCTTTCCAAACAGGGTAATGCATATGGTGCAGCGAATGATATTTGGAAATTCTTAGCAAGTGGTAATTTTACAGTAGATGCGCAGACGAAGGCACAGGCACAGGCTGACATTGCAGAAGACGGTTACTGGGGTGTGAATCAGACGTCCAGCCGTATTTATGATTTTGCAATGGCACTTGCCGGTGATGACGAAGAGAAGATGAAAGAGATGCAGTCAGCGTTTGAAAAGGGATTTAAGCTCGCTGAGAAGAAATGGGGCGGAGAACTTCCTGAGATTTCCCAGAAGACATATGAAGCTGTGAATCAGAAGTTCGAAGACTACTTTGCATCTAAGAAGGAAGTTGTAACAGAATAGTATTTACCGAGTATATGGACCGGCTCGCTTTTGGCGAGCCGGTTTTATTATGTTGTCATTTTCCTGACTAATCTGTAGCTTTTTGGTTTTCGTCGGGGGGGATTTTTGGGAAAATCCCGACTCGGGTAATAAAGATGCAATCTAGTCGGGATAAAACCCTTGCATTTTCCCGACTGATTTAAGGAAAATAGAAATTAGTCGGAAAATTGGAAAGACTGGAACCCGATACAGGAACAGGAATATCAGATTAGTCGGGGAAATAGAGGGAAATATCCCCGACTAAACTGAAAAAACTTGGCAAAAGTCGGTGGGACAAATGAATCCATAGCCGACTATTTCAAAGAAACAGAAGTTTAGTCGGATACGTAGTGTAAATAGCAATAGTCCATAGCAATATTTTTTTGCAAAGTACATGATTTGTTGTATAATAGAAAGATAAAAAAGAAAGAAAATAAATCATATGACAGAACTAAAAGCAGAGAGAATAAATAAATATCTGGCGCAGGCTGGAATTTGTTCGCGCAGACAGGCTGATGTGCTCATTGAGCAGGGAAAAGTGCTGATTAACGGACAGATTGCACAAAACGGAATGAAAGTATCTCCGGGCGATAAGGTGGAACTTGTCGGAGGTAAGGAGCAGAAAGCCAAAAAAGAAATTAAGGGCAGTGCGGAAAAAGTGCTGCTTGCCTTCTATAAGCCGATTGGTGTGACGTGTACGGAGAAGGACAAATTCGCAGACAAAAAGGTACTTGATTACGTAAAGACGAAGACACGCGTCACATACGCGGGAAGACTTGATAAGGAGTCCGAAGGACTCATGCTTCTGACGAATGACGGGGATTTGATTCAGCGTATGATGCGCGGTTCTGAGGCGCACGAAAAGGAGTATGTAGTCAAAGTAAATAAAGAACTGACGGAAGAATTTATACACAATATGGGGAACGGTGTGTATCTTGAGGAACTTAAGCGTACCACCAAGCCGTGTCCGGTCATCATGGAGGGAAAGTATACGTTTCGGATTGTGCTGACACAAGGGATGAACCGGCAGATACGGCGCATGTGCGAGACATTCGGATATAAGGTCAAAGCGCTCAAACGTGTGCGCATTATGAATGTGGAAATCGGGAATCTTAAAAGCGGAGAATCCAGAGTTTTGACGCAGCAGGAATGTGTGAGGTTATATCGTGCGGTCGGAATGCAGGTGCCGGGTGAGTTTTTGAAGTGGTGAGTTAGCCAAAGACAACTGAAATAGAATAAAACTCATATCAAATCAAACAGAAAAGGAAATCAAAATATGAATCAGACAGAGAGAATGAAAGAGCTGATTGCGCTTTTGAATAAAGCATCCAAAGCATATTATGCAGAGGATACTGAGATAATGAGCAATTACGAGTATGATAAATTATACGATGAACTTGTGATCCTTGAGGAGGAGACGGGGATTACGATGGCCGGTTCGCCGACGGTAAGTGTGGGATATGAGGCGGTGGATGCGCTTCCGAAGGAGCGCCATGAGAAACCGATGCTCTCGCTCGCAAAAACAAAGAGCAGAGAGGAACTTTCCGAGTGGCTCGGTGAAAAGGAAGGGCTTCTTTCATGGAAACTGGACGGTTTGACCATCGTTGTGACCTACGAAAACGGAACACTGTCCAAGGCAGTAACGCGCGGAAACGGCGAGGTCGGTGAAGTGGTCACAAACAATGCCAGAGTGTTTAAGAATCTTCCTGCAAAAATTCCGTACACAGGGACATTGACATTACGCGGTGAGGCGGTGATTCCGTACTCAGAGTTTGAAAAAATCAATGCGTCGATTAAAGATGTCGGGGCTAAATATAAAAATCCACGTAATCTCTGCAGTGGTTCCGTCAGACAGCTCAATAACGAGGTGACGGCGGAGAGAAATGTATATTTTTATGCTTTTTCCTATGTGATTGCAACCAAGGAGGAAGAGGCAGGGGGCGAAGCGACAGAACCCGATTTTAAAAACGACAGGGAAAATCATTTCAAATTTTTAAAAGAACAAGGATTTGATGTGGTGGAATATATCAGGGTAAATGCGGGAAACGTGGAGGAAGCCATCGAGTCTTATTCTGAGAAGGTCAAAACATATGACATTCCTTCGGACGGACTTGTACTTTCTTACTGTGATTTGGCATATTCTGCATCGCTTGGTCTGACGGCAAAATTCCCGCGTCATTCAATTGCGTTTAAATGGGCGGATGAGATTGCGGAGACGACGCTTCGCGAGGTGGAGTGGAGCCCGAGCCGAACAGGACTCATCAATCCGGTGGCGATTTTTGACGAGGTACAGCTGGAAGGCACGTCGGTTAGCCGCGCAAGTCTTCACAACATCAGTTATATGAAGGCGCTTGAACTTGGTATCGGTGACAGAGTAACGGTGTACAAGGCTAACATGATTATACCGCAGCTGGCAGAAAATCTGACGCGTAGCGGAATGATGTCACTTCCGGGGAACTGTCCGGCGTGCGGTGGAGCAGTGGAAGTGCAGGCGGCAAATGAGGCGGAGGTGCTCTGCTGTATTAATCCGGAGTGTCCGGCAAAAAAAATGAAATCATTTGCACTTTTTGTAAGTCGTGATGCCATCAATATCGACGGTATGTCGGAGGCAACTTTGGAGAAATTTATTGGAAAAGGATTTATTCAGGAATACGCAGACCTGTTCAACCTTGACAGATACAAAGACGAGATTACCCGGATGGAGGGTTTCGGGGAGAAATCGTATGCAAGGTTTGTTGAGAGCGCCGAAAGGGCGAGAAAAACAAGTTTGCCGAAGGTAATTTATTCGCTCGGAATTCCGGGCATCGGTTTAGCAAATGCAAAAGTGCTCTGCAAATTTTTTGATTATGATTTAGAGCAAATCCGTACAGCCGGCAGTGAGCAGCTGGCAGCTGTCGAAGGCATCGGAGAGGTGCTTGCAGGCGGAATCTGTGAGTATTTTGCAAAAGAAGAAAACAATGCTGTATTGGACCGACTGTTGAAAGAACTTGAGATAGAAAAGCCTCAGACTGTTGAACAGGAGCAGAATTTGGACGGCAAAGTGTTTGTAATTACGGGTTCTCTCAATCATTTCGGAAACCGGAACGAACTCAAGGAATTGATTGAACAGCGCGGCGGAAAAGTGACGGGAAGCGTGACGAGCAAGACAACCTACCTAATCAATAATGATATTACTTCGACATCCGGAAAAAACAAAAAAGCAAAAGAACTCGGCGTGGAGATTGTGGATGAGGAAACCTTCCTTTTTATGGCGGGAATTGAGGTGTGACATAGACACACAAACACGTTTTATGTTATACTGTCAGATGACGCAAAATTAAGAAACAGAGGTTATAACAATGCCAATCAAAATACAGAGTGACCTTCCGGTAAAGGAAATACTGGAAAATGAAAATATATTTGTGATGGATGAAAAAAGAGCGCTTGGGCAGGAAATCCGTCCGCTGAAGATTTGTATTTTAAATCTGATGCCTTTAAAAGAGGATACGGAGCTTCAGCTTTTGCGTGCACTTTCCAATACACCGCTTCAGGTGGATGTGGATTTCATGAAAACGAGTACACATGTCTCCGTCAATACATCCGCGAATCATCTGAACCGTTTTTACAACACATTTGAAGAGCTGAAAAGCAAACGTTACGACGGTCTGATTATTACCGGAGCACCGGTGGAGCAGATGGAGTTTGAAGAGGTGGACTATTGGCAGGAACTGTGTGAGATTATGGAGTGGTCCAAGGAAAATGTCACCTCCACTTTCCATATCTGCTGGGGGGCGCAGGCCGGTCTCTATTATCATTTCGGACTTCCTAAAATCGGGCTTCCGGAAAAAATGTTCGGTATCTTTGAACATAAAGTAATGAACCGTAAGATTCCGCTTGTGCGAGGGTTTGATGACTATTTCGTGGCACCGCACAGTAGGCATACGACCGTTTCTCCGGAGGCAATTCATGCGACGGAAGGGCTTGTGGTACTGGCGGAGTCTGAGAAGGCGGGCGTGCTTCTTTGCATGACGCCGGACGGAAAGCAGATTTTTGTTATGGGACATCTGGAATATGACAGAGTAACTCTGCAGAATGAGTATGAGAGAGATCTTGCCAAAGGACTTCCGATTAAGAAACCGGAGAATTATTTCCCGGGAGATGACGAATCGCAGCGTCCGCATCTGCAGTGGCGCGCACACAGTAACAATTTGTACAGTAACTGGCTCAATTATTACGTTTATCAGATGACGCCGTACGAATGGTAAGAAAAGCTTTTGTAAATGCCGTAAAATCAAGGGTTTTCGGGCTTTACCCTCTAAAAAAGACCTGAAACAATAGTCCAATAAATTGGTATAAATTGATATATTTTTGGACGCTATGGGAGATTTTTGGGAGATTTTTTTGTTGTAAATCAAATGCAACTATGCTAAATTGTAAACAAGGGAAATGGATGAGTCTAACACGACTCGTCCATTTTTTTTAATAATAGGAAGGATGCAGAATACTAAAACAGAAAAAAGAAAGGCTTTCAAAAATGAGTTCATCAGCGTACTCGACCGGACAACAAGTACAGACGAAAAAGTTGTTAAAGACTTAGTACCATCTTGTATCACAAAATAAAATAGATTATAATTAATGATGGAAGATTTTGTTTTAATGGGGATATATAAGAAAAGAGGAAGTTTCATGAAAAGATTAAAAAAGAGATGGTATGCATTTACATTAATCAGTATAATTGCAGCGCTGGTTGTGATGGTTGTGTATAATTATACGGCGTTTCGCTCGAATGTTATTGCAAATACGGAAGATATCGGTTCGGGAAATCTTGCGCAGATTACGGAAGAGTTGGAAGCTTATCTTATCGCGGGAAAGAGCGTTGTCGAAGCGACTTCGATTGCCGTGGACTATATGATGAAAAATGGTGCGACCGAACAGGAAATCAGAGAATTCTTGATTTATGAGTCTGCAAGGTATACGACAGAAATTGATAAGAATTTTACCGGTGCTTACGGTTTGTTTGGCGGAGTCTATATTGATGGAATCGGCTGGGAACCGGATGCAGGGTATAATCCGAAATCCAGAGACTGGTACATAGCTGCGTCGCAAGCAAATGGGAAGCCTGCGATTGTTTCGCCGTATCTCGACGCACAGACAGGGACGATTATGATTTCTGTCAGTGAAATGCTATCGGACGGGGACAGTGTGATTTCTTTGGATATTGCGATGGACCGTATTCAGGAAATTACGGAAGCAATTAGTTTTAAAAATATCGGGTACGGGTTTGTTGTTGATAAAAGCGGACTGGTAGTTGCTCATAAAGATGCGGCGGAAAAAGGGAAAAATTATATGCAGGAAGACGCGCAGTACAGAGAATTGTTAAAGCATGTGTATGCGCAGGAAAAAAATTGTTTTCAGATGGAACTGGGCGGAGAGACAGTAACAGTCTTTTCCGATACGGTTATGGAAGACTGGAATGTTGTCATGGTAGTTGACAACGCAGCACTTTTTGCAGATGCAAATGCAACTCTTAGCAGAAATATTATTATCTGCGGAGCGATTTCGCTTCTTATTATCGCCTTCTTTATTATTATGTTTAACCGCATGAACCAGTCTCTGGAACGTGAGATGGAAAGCAATAAAAAAATCGAGGAAATGAACCACAAAATCATTCGTGCACTGGTACGAACCATTGATGCGAAGGACCATTATACCAATGGTCACTCCATACGTGTTGCGGAATACTCCAGAGAAATTGCGCGCCGTATGGGAAAAAGTGAAAAAGAGCAGGAGAATATATATTATGCGGGACTGCTTCATGATGTAGGAAAAATCCGTGTTCCGGGTGCGATTATTAATAAGCAGGGGAAATTGACAGAGGATGAATATGAACAGATTAAGGTACACCCAATCACGAGTTATCACATTTTAAAGGATATTTACGATGACCAGCTGGTTGCACTCGGGGCAAAGTTCCATCATGAGCGTTTTGACGGAAAGGGGTATCCGAATGGCTTGCAGGAAGAAAATATTCCTGAGATTGCACGCATTATCGGAGTGGCAGATACTTATGATGCCATGGCAAGTAATCGTAGTTATCGAGCTGCTTTGCCGCAGGAAGTTATCAGAGCTGAAATCCAGAAGGGAAAGGGAACACAATTTGATCCGGAGATTGCGGATATTATGCTTCAGATGATTGATGAGGACAAGGCGTACGATTTGAAGGAAACAAATTCGCTTCATAAGACGGTGCTTGTGGTAGATGACCAGCCGTTCAATGTAAAAATGATTGAGTTAATTATGAAGGATGAGCCGATGTATGAAATTGTAAGTGCAGGAAGCGGCTCACAAGCGTTGGAAATTCTGGAAAAACAGGAGATCAATCTGATTTTACTGGATTTGGTTATGCCTGAGATGGACGGTTTTGAAGTTTTGGCTCATATTAAGGGAAAATACGAGATTCCGATTGTTTTTATGACAGGAGACAGAAATATTGAAACGTTGGAAAAAGCAGCGCAGTACGGAGTGGATGATTATCTGACGAAGCCGGTATTACCATTGGCTTTGAAGGAGATTATACATGGTGTTACCAATTAGTGAAAAGGGGTAAATAATGAAGAAAATAACGATAGTGTCAGTTTTTTTGTTACTGATTATCATTGTCGGAATGCTTGCCATGCATGGAAATGAACGGGATACGGAGGTGACAAAAGAAGTCACAAAGGTCGGACTTATATGCAACGGAAGCATTGCTGATAAAGGTTGGACGCAGTCTCATTATGAAGGATTATGCAAAAGTGCAACGGAGCTCAATTTGGAAATTATATATGAAGAGAACGTTCCTTTTAACGAGGAATGTATGCAGGCGATAGACCATATGATTGAGCAGGGGTGCGAAATTATTATATGCAATTCATTTGATTTCGGCACCTATGTTACAAGAGCAGCAGAAGATAATCCGGAAGTCATTTTCCTCCATGCGACGGGGTTGGAAACGCGAAGAAATGTCTCAGCGTATTTTGGGAGAATTTATCAGATGCGATACCTGTGCGGGGTCGTTGCGGGATTACAGACGGAAACGAATTCTGTCGGATACGTGGCGGCTTTCCCAATTGACGAGGTAAATCGAGGAATTAATGCATTTACGCTTGGTGTTCAATCGGTAAACCCGGAGGCGGTTGTAAATGTTTATTGGAGTGAGTCATGGACGGACGATAACGCAAATGCAATGGCAGCGAACCGTCTGATTGATGAATATAAGGCGGATGTTCTCACTATGCACTGTGATACAACGGCTCCGATTGATGTGGCGGAAAGCCGCGGTGTATGGGCAATCGGATACAATATGGACAATAGTAGTGACTATCCGGACAGTTTTCTTACGGCCGCTGTTTGGAACTGGGAAGCATTTTATACACCGCAGATTTTAGAATGTCTGCAAGGGAAATTTCAGTCAGGACAGTATTGGGAAGGGGCTGAGACCGGACTGGTTGATTTGGCGCCGCTCACCTCGAATGTAAAAGAGGGGACGCAGGACATTGTGAATGAGAAAGCCGGGCAGATCGGCGACGGAACGTTTGATGTATTTTTCGGTCCGGTTGTGGACATGGATGGCAATCTAAGAGTAAATGAAGGGGAAAATATGCCGGATGAGATGTTGCTTAATGCATTTGACTGGTATGTGAGAGGAGTCAATATACATGAAGAATGAGAAACAGTGGAAGATATCATTATTCGGAGCAGGAGTTCTTATTCTATTACTTATAGTAGTCATTATTATGACAGCAGATTTTGAAAAGGAAGACAAAGTGACAGTCGGATTTATTATGACGGGAAAAACGCAGGAAGAAGGCTGGAACCGATTGCACTACGAAGGCATTTTGGCAGCTTGCAGGCAGCTGGAGGTGGAACTGCTTGTCAAAGAAGAAGTGAAGGAAAATACCGGGCAGTGTGAACAGGCGATTCGTGAACTTGCAAAAGAAGAGGCGGATATGATTATTTTATCCAGCTACGGATATGCAGAGGAGGTTCTGGAGGTAGTAAAAGAGTATCCGGAGATCGCCTTTTATTCTGAGTCTTTTGATCACGAGGCTGAAAATATGAAAAGCTATTTTGCCCGTATGTATCAGGCAAGATACCTGGCGGGAATTGTGGCAGGTAAGCAGTCGGAAACTAATGTCATCGGATATGTGGCTGCAATGGCAAACAATGAGGTGAATCGCGGGATTAATGCGTTTACGCTCGGTGTAAAGCGTGAAAATCCGGAGGCGAAGGTAGTAGTTGCATGGAGCAATTCCTGGGATGATGCGCAGAAGGAAAAGGAGCTGGCGCAGCTTCTGATTGAAGAGGAAAACGTAGACGTAATTGCATATCACCAGAATCAGCCGAATGTAGTGGAAGTGGCAGAGCAATACAAAATTGCATCGATTGGTTATCATGAACCTGTGGCAGATGCATCTGAAAATTTCCTGACGGCTGCGGTTTTTCATTGGGATTTGACGTACAAGGAAGTATTGCTAGACCATATTCGGGATAAATCGACAGAGGTTGATACTTACTGGGTAGGTATCGAGCAGGATGCCATCGGTCTTTCCGCATATTCTCCGAAAGTGTCCGAGGAAGCGATAGAGGAAGTAGAACAGGCAAAACAGGAAATGATTGCGGGATTTGATGTTTTTTCGGGAGAGATTTATGACAGGGACGGAGTAAAAAGGTGCAGCGAAGGTGAGACAATAAGTGATGAGCAACTGTTAAAGAATTTTGATTGGTACGTTGAAGGTGTAGAACTTTATGAAGAGAAATAAGAAAGTATTGACGACGCAAATGATACTCGGAATCAGCATAATGCTGGTTATTATGTTGATTGTCGGATCTTTGCTCGGTTATAAGATGAATCAGATGCTGACGGATAATATCGAGAATCAGCTTACAGAGCAGGCAGTTTTGTTATCCAATCATGTGGAACAGAGCATAATGATGCAGTTTATCCAATTAAATAACATTGCAAATGCGATTCAGAATAACAGTGATAGAGTGGGCGACGTCTTGCAGACGGTAAAGCAGGAGCAGGAAGGAGTTGCCATTGGTATGGTGGCGCTTGACGGCGAAGTTATGTTCGGAAGACCGATAGTTATAAATGAATTTTCCGGTGTTCGGGATTCTTTCCGTGGAAAAGAAGCTGTTTCCTATCAGAAGGGTGTCGGCATTATGTTCTCCGTACCTGTATACAACGGAGAGAATGTCAAATATGTGCTTTATAAGATTTATGATGAATCTGTGGTAAAGGATACGTTCGGACTTGAGTGTTACAATGGTCTGGGGCAGATTATGTGGGCAACTTCAAAATATGAAGCCATGGTACCGTTTGTAGAAGATACTTATGGAGAAGAGTTCTGGCAACAGAAGGGGATTAAGGAGGCTTTTAACGTTATTCGGGATAAGATGAATATAGCAACAGCGGCCAGCAGTTATGCGGATTGTATCGTTGACCACTATTTTCTGATGGTGGCAGAGTTGTCTCAGTATGGAATCTATGTTGTGGGAATTGTATCGGATGAGGCATTGCTGGAGGGCATTATGTACATTAACTCGCTTGTTATCTGGGTGTTCGGACTGCTTTTGGTGCTTTTTGTTATTATCAGTGTATATCTGTTTATCACAGCAGAAAAAGCGCAGGAAAGTGAAGAACTGCGTGTAAAAAAAGAGGATGCAGAGCAGGCAAATCAGGCAAAAAGCGAATTTCTTGCAAATATGTCACATGAGATTCGTACGCCGATACACGCGATTATCGGAATGAACGAGATGGTACTGCGCGAATGTGAGGATCATAAAATCAGACGTTATTCCGAGAACATTAAAAGTGCAAGTTCAAGCTTGCTTTCATTAATCAATGATATTCTTGACTTTTCAAAGATTGAGGCGGGCAAAATTGAAATTGTAAATGAAGAATACCGGCTTGACGGATTGTTAAATGATGTTGTTACGATGATTCAATATTCTGCCGAGGAGAAAGAACTTAAGTTTGATACAAAGATTGACAAAGAACTTCCGAGTGTTATGAAAGGCGATATTGTGCGTCTTCGTCAGATTATGGTCAATATATTAAATAATGCCATCAAGTATACGAAGGAGGGAACAGTTACTCTCTCCATTACGCAGGAAGAATTTTCAGAGGAAAAGACAACACTGAAGATTTCGGTAAAAGATACAGGTGTTGGTATAAAAGAAGAAGACTTGGAGAAACTTTTTGTTAATTTCCAGAGGCTGGATATCGGTAAGAACAGAAGTGTGGAGGGAACAGGTCTCGGGCTTGCGATTACGCACAGTTTAACAGAGCAGATGGGCGGTAGGATTGAAGTGGAAAGCACGTACGGCGAAGGCTCTGAATTTATTATTTATATACCGCAGCGGGTGATTGATGCGCAGGGAATCGGTGATTTTAAGGCGACAAAGCAGTCATACACGGACAAACTGTACACCCATGGTTTTGCAGCGCCGACAGCGGAAATCCTAGTGGTGGATGACCATAATATGAACCTGTTTGTGATGGAAAGTCTTTTAAAATCAACGAAGGCAAAGGTGACGACCTGCGATAGCGGAGAAGCGTGTCTGAAACATATGTCACGTTATACGTACGATATTGTATTACTTGACCATATGATGCCGAAAATGGATGGTATCGAAACACTTGCCAAAATGATGGAATTGGATTTAAAGAAAGACATTCCGGTAATTGCATTGACGGCAAATGCTATTTCAGGTGCAAAAGAAAAGTATTTAAACTGCGGTTTTGATGATTATCTCAGTAAACCGGTTGAAATCAAACAGTTAGAGCAGCTTCTTTTAAAGTATCTTCCACCGCAGAAGGTTTCTATGATAGAAGAGACTGACAAGGTGCAACGTAGTTCTTCTTTGTGTGTCGGAGAATATATCGATCGCGCAGTAGGAATGAAATATTGTGCACATGATGAAGGAATTTACCTTGAAATTTTGAAGGTATATTGCGAGGAATATGATACAAAAGTGCATAGTTTAGAAAAAAGTTTTGCGGAAGAAAACTGGAAAGACTATGTTACCTATGTACATTCCATTAAATCGACTTCTCTGGGTATAGGAGGTGTGCAGCTTTCAGAGGTTGCGGCTGCGATTGAGAAAGCCGGAAAAGAAGGAAATTTGTCCTATGTGAAAGCACGCCATGAAGAACTCATGAATTTGTATAATAATACAGAAAAAGAAGCAGAGAAAATGGCAGAGGAGTAAAAATAATCTTTATCTTAAAAGTATTGTCCTATTATTAGAATAAAGCCAAAGCGATAGCGAATAGTGAAGGTGAATTATGGATGTTATAAAGTATATTAAAACAACTTTTATTGTATCGATGGTTATGTTAATCTTGTTCTATGTCTACGGACAGACAATGCTGCCAAATGAAAAGGAAAGCATTGAATTTCAATGTAATGAATTTATATCAGAGTGGGAGCAGATATTAGATGACGGAGAAAGAGTCTCTGTAACTGTTCCGGGAAAAGTAGAGGCAAAGTCGGGAGAAGTGGTAAGGTTTGCAACAACTCTTCCGAATGATGTGGATGAGAATATGGTTCTGGCATTTAGAACTGTGTGGCAGGATGCAAGGATATATGTAGATAATGAGCTTAGGGCTGATTATTCGACAAAGGACACCAGACCATTTGGTAAAAACAGCGCTTTCAGATATGTTTTTGTTGAACTGGAAGAAGGAGATGCAGGAAAAGAATTGGTGTATTGCTTATCTACCGAGACAAAATATTCCGGTACCATAAGAAACATTTATATCGGGGACAAAATCAGTGTCATGTTGCAGTTGTTTACAGAATCGGGTGCGAAAAATATTTTAGCCTTTTTTTTGTTCATGCTCAGTGTTTTTTGCATTATTATTTGTCTCTTTTTAAGGGTGGCATACAAAAAGCATCTGACGATAAGTTATCTCATCATTGCCATGATGTTGTGTTCTGTATGGGTGATTTCGGAAATGGAATTCAGGCAGATTATATTTCATAATATATCCGCTTTGTCTTATTATACTTATGTCAGCATTATGCTTATACCTGTGCCTTTTGTATTGTATCTCAATGAAATACAAAATGAAAGATATGCAAAAATATTTTCTGTTCCTCTTGCATATGGAATGCTTGTGTTCATAATCGCAGTCGTATTGCAGGTACTGAATATAGCGGAATTTTTGCAGATACTGCCTTTTGCACATGTGGGAATCGGTATGGCAAGTATATGTATTATCATCACAATATGCAATGATATTAGAAGCAGAAAAATTAAAGAATATACATATGTAAGTATAGGAATTTTGGGGCTGGTAGTAGCTACCGTTGTTGAGATTGTGCTTTATTATATGAACTTTACGGCAACGATAGGTACGGCTCTTATTATCGGGCTTATGTTTTTGCTTGTTATGGCGATTATAAAAACTGGTCAGGATTTGATGGAAACGGAAAATAAGAAACAGAAGGCCATATTGGCACAGGAAGCACAGACAAAATTCCTCGCAAATATGTCACATGAAATAAGGACTCCTATTAATGCCGTTATCGGAATGAATGAGATTATTTTGCGGGAGAGTAAGGATGAGAATATACTTGGGTACGCAGAAAATATAAAGAGTGCAAGTGACATGCTGTTGGGGCTGGTTAGTGATATTTTGGATTTTTCAAAGATAGAGTCCGGTGCAATGGAAATCGTAAATGATGAATATGATGTGCTTAAGCTGATAAAAGACGAGGAATTGTTGCTAAATACAAGAGCTGCGGAAAAGAAACTCCGTATTCATACAGATATTGACACTACTCTTCCTTCAAAACTTTACGGTGATGAACTGCATATCAAGCAGGTGGTTACAAATCTTATTTCAAATGCCGTAAAATATACGGCGGAAGGCAGTGTTACATTTAAGGTGTACCACAAAGGTGTGGATGACGATACCATTGATTTGTATTTTTCCATTAAAGATACAGGAATCGGTATTAAACCGGAAAACATTGAGAAGTTGTTTGACAGTTTTAAAAGACTGGAAATTGAAAAGAACAGAAATATTCAGGGGACGGGACTGGGATTAAGTATAGCAAAGCAACTGACGGAGTTGATGGGCGGTGTTATATCAGTAGAAAGTGAATATGGAAAAGGTTCTGAGTTTATCGTGAGGGTAAGGCAGAAAGTGGCGGACGAAACGCCGATTGATAAATTAGAAGAGCCGGTTTATGAAAAACATTCAAATTATTTTACGGCAGAAGATGCCTCTGTGCTGATTGTTGATGATAATAAAGTAAATATAACGGTTATCAAAGCATTGTTAAAAAGAACATTAATAAAGGCAGATGTGGCATATAGCGGTAAGGAGTGTATAGACAAGACGAAGCAGAAAAAATATGATATTATTCTGCTTGATCATATGATGCCGGAACTGGATGGGGTTGATACACTTAGAATTATTAGAAATGATGAGAATAATAAGAATAATAAAGGAATTATCATTGTTTTGACAGCTAACGTAGTATTGGGATGCAGAGAGATGTATTTAAACTATGGATTTAATGATTATTTTTCAAAACCGATACAGGCGGATAAATTTGATGAATTGCTGATAAAGTATCTGCCACCGGACATGATAAAGTGGAGCGGAGATAATACAGTGGATAATATAGTGGGAAAAGCAGAGGAGAATGTGATTGTTTCAGATGTTGGATTAAAGTATTGTATGAATGATGAGAGTGCTTATAAAGAAATACTGGAAATGTTTGAAGAACAATGTAATGAGTATTTGGATAATCTTAGTATTGCTTTTGATAAAAAAGATTGGCATAATTATTCCATTATATCACATACGTTAAAAACCACTTCAAAAACAATAGGAGCAGTTTATTTATCAGAAGTATCATACAAACATGAGATGGCTGCAAAAAATAAGGATGCCGAATATCTTTATGCAGAATTTGAAAATTATAAAAAAATAATAAAAGAAGTAATGAAGAGTGCCACATCTATGTTGTAAGAGGATTCATGAACTGAAAAAGGTTTTGATGATACTTAAAGTTTAATTACGTTTATCAGATGACGCCGTATGAATGGTGATGTTTTTATATTAGATACAGAGATGTATCGAAGAGGAGTCAACCGAATTTAATCAAAGTCAAATGGATGAGTCTGATACGATTCATCCATTTTTAGCGTATGATTTTGCAGAAGGAAAAACAGCACTTGGTATATACAAAGGATTTGAAAAAAGAGAAAGATGTTTTGATGTTGCCGATATACTTGCTTCCGTTCATGAGGTAGAAGGTGGCAATACGAGGGAGAGAGGATGAATGTTATGAAAAGAAAAAGATTATCAATATTATTGTGTGTTATATGTATTTTATTTTCCGGTGGCTGTGGTACTCAAACGGAAGAAATGCAAACGAATGCACCAGATGAGCAACTTGAATCTGTAGAAAACCAGTACACAGAATATGTGATTGATATAGAAGAAAAAAGTGCAGACGAAAGCATTCAGGCAGAAATTGCAAAAATAGAGGTTGAGTCATGTGAATATGAAAATGCTGATTGGGGTAGCATGGGGCAACAGGAAATGAATCGGATTACTGCACAGTGGTATCTGCTTTGGGATGATGAACTCAATTCTTTATGGAGCAGATTAAGTGATGAATTGGATGCTGAAACGAAAGCAAAAGTGCTTGAAGAACAACGGGCATGGATTCAAAGAAAAGAAAGAAATGTGGAAGCAGCCGGCGTGGCGGCTTATGGCGGAAGTCTTCAGCCTCAATTAGAAAATTCGACGGCAAAAGAAATGACACGTGCAAGAGTGTATATAATTGCAGGATATTTAGCAGAAGTCAGAAATGAATCCTTTACGATTCCGCCTGAAATTCAAGAAAGCATAGATGTGGCAGACCCAAGTTTGGATGATGTTTTCAAGAAATTTGAAGGACAATGGATATTTGACAAAGAGCGTGGGGCGTGTGTTGGTATCGAAAGAACAGAAACATGTGCATATGGTGTTGAAGGAAGTGAGTGGACTGTTTGGGTAACCGGTGGTGATATTATTTCGGATCTTGATGTATATGGCTACACAGGTAATAATATCATATTCATGGTGGAACATGATGATTATAATGTTTTTTATGAACTTTCATTTAACATGGAGAATTCGATTTATTTTTCATATGGAACTTCTTTAGGCGAAATGGATGAAGTTATAGTTTGTGAGTAAAAATTTGGGCTGAACAGTTCATAAACAAGAGAAACGGACGGGTATAATAGTACTCGTCCGATTTTTGTTGCAAAAGTGAAAATGTTATGTTATAATTTGGAAAATCGTACGAGTACGAAAATTAAAAAGAGGGAAGAAACATGGCAAAACAAAATACGAAATTAAAAATCAAGCAACTTGCATTGCATTATTTTTTGGAGAAAGGTTATGCGCAGGTATCTGTTGGAGACCTGTCTAAATTGATGGGGATAAGCAAAGGAACATTTGTTTTTCATTATCCAACAAAAGAAAATCTGCTTGTGGAACTGATAAAGGATTTGTGTGAGTTTCAGTGGCAGGTTTTGGAACAGGAGATTAAGGTTGAGAATGATCCGCTTGTCGCATATCTCTATGAACTGGCGACCATGGCCGGAAGTTGTTATGATAATCCGCCGATTCGGCAGTTATATGTTTCTGCATATGTTCATCCGGCATCGTTAAAAGTGATTCGGGAAAATGATACGGTAAAGGCAAAGAAAGTATTTGGTACATATTGCAAAGAATGGACGGAACAAGATTTTATCATAGCGGAGGATATTGTTTCCGGTATTGAATATTCCATGTTTGCAACTGAGCATGAAAAAGAAATACCGTTAGATGACAGATTATCGGGAATTTTCGATGTGATTTTGAAAAGCTACCGGGTTCCGGAAGATATCAGAAAAGAAACGATTCAAAAAGTGTTATCGATGGAATATCGGGAACTTGGAAAACGTATACTGAATGAGTTTCGGGAATATGTGGAAGAAACTCATCAAAAAGAGCTGGAGGAAGCAGTTGCAAAAAAGCAAGTGAAACAGAAAAACAGACGGGAGTGAATGTATGAAAAAGTTTTGGAGTTTTTTACTGTGTTTAACGCTGATTGTACCGATGTTTTCCGGAATGGGAATAATCGTACAGGCAAAAGCAAACAGCATGAAAGTGGTTGAGAATAATCTCGACGGTGATATCGGTTTTTCGGTTTCTGTAAGCCATGATGCGGCAAACAAGAAGGTGACAATTGTGGTGGACGGGACAAATTCAAATAATGGAAGTGGAACGAGTAAATATTTTAAGCTTGAGCCGAAGCTGTATACGATGGCAGGAGGAGAACCGGGATGGAGTGAACCGGTGTATGACAGCGGTGAGGACGGCGATCCGCTGAAATCAACCATTGTATATACGTATAGTAATACGGAGGAATTGTACGGAATTTACAACATTCGTTTTGATCATTTTTCGTTTTATTACCAAAGACCGGGATTTTCGGTTATAAATAATAACTACTGGTATGATAACTACTATGTTACTTTGGTGTTTCCGATGTCAGACAGCGTAGAAAACAGCGTAGAATTTTCGGCACAGATAAGAAAAGTATTGGATGATGGTTCGCCGGAAGAAGGCGGATTTCTTTCCAGTGGGATGAATATTACACAGAATGATATTAATCATTATAAAATTTACGCCAAAGCGGAACCACTTTTTTCACCGGGGATTATGCTTTCGGAAGGATACGATTATTCGTATGAATGGACCGTTCCGAGCGGTGAAAAAATAAGCGGACAGCAGGCGCATGTACAGACGTACGGATGCGGAAATTACACGGTAAAAATTACTGCGACGAGACAAAATACAACAGAAGGGCAGTGGGCGGCTGATGTCGGTTATAAGGCAAGTTATACGGCAGAAAAAACCATCTGTGTCAATCAGTCGGATTATGCGTCTTCTACCTACTGGGAGGAGGATGTAAAAAACGGAAAGGTTCCGGTTGGAGGAACGATAGAGTTTTGGTATCCGGATACGCCGCAGGGGACGCTGAAAGTCGTAACGCCGGACGGAACTGAGCATACAACGAAAAGTAAGACCGTTGTGATTACGGATTTTGCAAGAAAAAAACACGAGGGAACTTATACATGGACCTATTATCCGGATAATCAGTTATATCGCATAAAAAGCGGAACGAAAAATCTGGCGGAGGTTACACCGATTGATTCGTCACCGGTGGTAACAATTCCGTCGGAGGTTTCGCGATCTGACTTGGAAGAACAGATTCAGATGAAAGCGGATATTCCGGGTACATTCAGGATTTCTTCGACGAATGCAGAAGGAACAACCACAGTATTTGAGGAAAAAACATATTCTTACACGGATACTGAGATTTCGGTGGCAGTAAAAGATTTGGCAGGGGATACCCCTTTGGCCGGAGCGTATAAGTTACAGTATGAGTTTACTCCGGCAGCGGAATATAGTGCGGAATATAATGCAAAGAGCGGAAGTATTGATTATGCGATTGTAGAAAAATGCGGAATATCCATTGTGCAGGTACAGGGCGGAACCGTGAAAGTAAATGACAAAGAGGATGCCTCTTTCTTTGTGAATAAAGGTACGGTGATGACAATTACGGCAACTCCGGAGACGGGCGGACATATATATTCTGCTGTCACATCGATTTTGCTGGATGGGCAGCCGATGGAAAATGTCACTTTTAACGAAGACGGCTCGGCGACAGCGCAGTTTACAGCGCAGGAATATAAAAAAGTCTATGAAGTATCGGCAACGTATGATATGACAACACTTGTTTTAAAGTCCGGACAAACGTTTTACAAGGATGGGGATATTACAGCTGAAAACTTAAGTGCGGTGGAACAGGAATTGTTTGAACTGCTATACGACGGACAAAACAGTATTTTACCGGATGCGGAAAATATGCAGATGCAAGTTAAGTACATGGCAGGGAAATATTTTAGTTTTTCTATTGAAAGAGGAATCACAGAGTTTGATTATATCGAAAATCTTAACGCCGTTGCGCCGCAGGGTTCTAATGTAAATGGCGGACATGTATTCGGTGGAGAATCAGAAGAAAAGATATATGTTACACTTACGCTGGACGGAAAAATCTATGAGACGTCTGTGAATGTCAAAGTTTCTAATGTGAATCATGTGACGAATGCATCTTACCAAACAACTTATACCTACAATGCAAATCCGGTTCCGGAACCGGTAAAAGACAATTTTACGATAGCAAGCCAGAGCCCCCCGGTCTTTGAATGGTATCAGGGGGAGACGAAGCTTAATGGGGCACCGACAGAAGTCGGAAGTTATACCTTGAAAGTTACGGTGGCGGAGACGGCAAATTACGGACCGGCTGCTCTGGATCTCCCGGTGACGATTTCTGAGTACAGTTGTCCGGATGCAACGCTTATGGGGGTCTTGGGAGGAGACGGATGGTATACGAGCGAAGTTTTGGTCGGAGCGCCGGACGTACATGTGATATCTACAGATAAACAGGAGTGGCTTAATGCGATTCCTGTGACACAGGACGGTGAAACAGAACTCGGATATTATTTGAAAAATACAGAAAACGGTTATATTTCCGAAGAAAAAACAATCACGGTGAAGCGCGATGTAGTTGCACCGGACGGACTTGTGTATTTTGAAGAAAATCCGGTAAAAAAAGCATTGAATGAGATTACATTTGAACTCCTCTTTAACAGGACATTTGATGTCAATATTCAGACATCGGACCAAACGAGCGGTGTGAAAACGACAGAATACTACATATCAGATTACGCATTAGAAGAAAATGATGTGGTATCTCTTCAGAATTGGGCGCCGTATGAGGCATTTGAAGTTCCGGCGGTAGATAAGAAGAAATCTGTAGTTTATGTCAAAGTTACGGATTACGCCGGAAATGTGACGGTGTTTGCTTCCGATGGTGCCGTGTTTGATATCACAGCACCTGTGATAGAAGGAATTAAAGACAAAGAAAGCTACTGCACGACACAGATATTTGCGGTTGCAGACGAACATCTTTTACAGGTGACCGTCAATGGCGAACCGGTGACAGAGTATGTTTTGGCAGGAAAAACGGATGCGATTTATGTTGTGGAAGCAAGCGATGAAGCCGGAAATACTACTGTGGTGACAGTGACGATGAAATCACTGGCTACGCTGCAGAATGAGCTTTCTGATGTGACCACGGAAAATATTACTTTGGAAGATAAAGACGCGCTGAAAAAAATTGCAAAAAATCTCGAGGAAATTATTCAAAATAACAGCGGCGAATATTCGGAGCAGGAAATTGAAAATGCAAAAAGTGAATTGGAAAAAGCGCAAAATCTTATTAAAATGATTGAAAACGCGGAAGATGTAATTTCTAAGATAGAGGACGCGCTGGAAAATGCCGCTGAAAATCCGAATGATAAAGAAGCGGTAGAAAAAGCAATCCTTGCGAAAAAAGCATATGAAGGTCTGGATGAGAATACAAAAGCATTGATCGGTGAAGAGATGACCGAGAAATTGCTGGACGTATGCGAAGAGGCTGTTGATTTTGAGGTGACAGAAGGTCATAACGGAATCTATGTAAAGGGGTCAAAAGAAGGCTTGACCTTTACTGCAGACGGCGATTTTAAATTCTTTAAAGAAGTAAGAGTGGACGGAAAAACAGTTCACAAAGAAAGTTATACGGCAAAAGAGGGAAGTACCATTGTTGTGTTGAAACCGGAGTACCTTAAAACACTGAAAAACGGTAAGCATACAGTGGCTGTGGTCTATGATGTGCTGGGCGAAGAATATACAGCAGAATGTAACTTCAGCGTGAAGGAAGAAAAGCCGAGTAAAAAGCCGAGTGAAAACCCGAAGCCGGATGGAGAAATGCAAAACAATTCCGCTTCCGGGACAAAAGCGTCCGTGACAGTTCCGGCGACAGGGGATGAGGCCAATCCGTTTGCATGGATGTTGTTGTTTGTATTTTCTGCAGCCATTCTGACAGCAACGATCGTGATAGGAATAAAAGAGCGACATCATTGGAAAACAGACAAAGATGAAACTGCGTACGGACATTTAAAACAATAAAAAAGTATGTCGTGCAGTAGAAATATGACGGAGCAGTGCAACCTGGTTGTGCTGCTCTTTTTAAGATAAAAATCTTGTCGCAGGATGGTTAGAAACGGAAAGTTCGGTTATTATATTTTTTTTTGACATAATATCTGATATAATATATTAAGTTATGGATTTTTATGAACACATAGGAGGAAGTGCGAATGATTTGCAAATGCCAAAACTGTTCGGCGGCGCTTTTTTACAAGCCGACGAGCGGAATGCTGGAATGTGACGCCTGCGGCGCGGCGTTTTGGCCGTCACAATTTGAAGAACCGGATGCGGTAGAGAATGAGATGCAGGTGGATTATTATTCCTGCACGGCTTGCGGCGCACAACTTGCGGTAAACGGAGTGGAAACGTCAACGTTCTGTTCTTATTGCGGGCAGCCGACCGTTGTTTTTGACCGGGTTTCCTCGGCAAAAAAACCGGATTATATTATTCCGTTCAGTGTTTCAAAAGAAAAAGCGGTTTCACTGATTCGTGCACATATTGAAAAAGGCAATTTTGTTCCGCAGGAAATTAAGAACTTTGAGGTGGAGCGCGTCAGGGGAATTTACATACCGTTTTGGCTTTATAATGTTGAATATGCAGATACGCAGTTCCTTTCCGGAGAAGTCGGAAGCGGAAAAAATTCGCATACAGAGTATTTTATGCGAAAGGCAAAAGTGTTGTTTCACGATATGACATTAGATGCTTCCGTACAGCTTAACGATGGTGTTTCGCAGCGTTTGGAACCATATGATACGAGAGGTCTTGTGGATTTTCATTCAGCGTATTTGTCAGGTTTTTATGCGGATTGTTTTGATTATAAGGCAGAGGATATGATGGGGTATGCGACGTATCGGTGCAAAATTTTATTTGACGCGGAAGTCCGTAAAACAATTCGTGCGGATAAGATTATGCTGCAGTCAAGTCACCCTTACAGCAATGTGGTAGACTCAAAATATGCTATGCTCCCTGCATGGTTTATGACATTCCGTTATGAAGATACGCCGTATACGATTTTGGTAAACGGTCAGACAAGCAAAGTGGTCGGTGCGGTACCGTATGATAAAAACCTGGTAAAAACGCGCATGATCGTAATTGCATTGCTCATTGCACTTGTATGTCTTCCTATCATGTATGCATTGTTGTTGTCGGAAGATTCGGATGTTATGGAACTTATATTTATCATTATGGGTTCTGCTTTCCTTTGCTGGCGAACCGGCGTCAAAAAAATGAAGGATCTAAAGAACAGTATTGAACGAACGAAAGAGTCTGCGATGCATAAATTCGTAAAAGACAGACAGGAGGGATAACAATGTTTGTTTTAGCCGTTATATTAAGTGTACTTGTCGGGATCGGTTTCGCATATTACATAGTAGCAAAGCAGGTTTATAATTCAAATAATTATGGTGATTATGTGGGGGGAATCGGTGATTTTGCGCGCGGAACCTGGGATATTGTGGAAAGATGTGATTATAAGACAAAGAAGAGAAATTGGACAAACGATAAAATATTAGTGGATAATCAGATGAGAATTTTGCGGGGAGGAGATAAATGAAACGTAATCTGAAAGAAATGGCTGTCCGGGTAATTTTGCTGCTGATAGGACTGGCAATCGCACATCTCGGTGTGACGTTATTCCTGCTGGCAGACCTCGGCGCTGACCCGTTCAATGTACTGGTACAGGGGATTTTCCGTACGGTATCAAAGTTGTCTGTGTTGTCCTTTTTGACGCATGGGTATACGCACATTGCCATCTGTTTTTTGATTATTCTTGTGCTTCTCGTTGTGGATAAGAATTATATCAAAATCGGAACGATTCTCTGCATGGTTTGCGGTGGACCGATCATTGATTTTTTCAGCTTGATTTTAGCGCCCATGTTTGAACAGATGCCGTTTGTGTTGAAAGTGATTATGCTCGGGCTCGGATGTGTGATTTTAGCCTGCGGCATGACAATTGTGATTAAATCGGATGCGGGAACGGGACCGAATGATCTCGTGGCGGTTGTTATCAGTGACAAATCAAAGAAAAAATTCGGTCTTATTCGAATCATTGTCGATGTGAGCTTTGTTGCTGCCGGGTTCATTATGGGAGGCGTAGTCGGAATCGGAACGATTATTTGTGCCTTTCTTGTGGGACCTGTGGCAGGGGTGTTTATGCCGCATAGTGAGAAACTCGTGAACAAATTTTTAAAGGTATGTGGGATTTATGAGAGAAAAAACGGATGATATAGCGGTCTATATTAAGGACCGGGAACAAATTGCAAACAGTTATGTGATGCGATGCTTTTCAGTGACAATGATTGTGTTCACGATTGCGTTTGTGCTGAATTTGCTGCGCATTTTTGTTGTTGAGCAACGCTTAATGATGGGCGCGTATATTCCGTCGGTTGCCATATTTTTCATAGTGTTTCTCGTTGAGAGAAAAATGCACTCGCTGAATTGGTTTAAGAAATATCTGATTTTATTCGGTATTATTCTTGTCTTTACCATTATGGGAGTGTTTATTACATATCATGTAGTACTTGTATCACTGTTGCCGTTTTTGTATGCAACGCTTTATTCCTCCAAGCGGGTCATGAGATATGTGTACGGATTGACGGTTGTCAGCACGTTTGTTGTTGTTTACGGCGGTTACTATTATGGCTTATGCGATGCCAATATGGCACTTTTAACGACGGGCAGTTTAAGCAATTACATGGAACAGGGGCAGTTTGTTTTGACGCAGGTCAATCAAAATCCTGTATCGAGTCTGTTCCTGTTTTTTGTGCTTCCACGCTGTTTGACTTACGTAGCATTCATGTCTGTGTGCAGCAGTATTTTCCGTATTGTCAGCGGGAGCTTGGAACGTGCAAGGCTGACGGAAGAACTTGAGCTTGCAAAGAACGAGGCAGAAAGTGCCAATCGTGCCAAGTCGCAATTTCTGGCAAGAATGTCGCATGAAATCCGTACGCCGATCAATGCGGTTATCGGTATGAATGAGATGATTTTAAGGGAGAGCCGTGAAGAGGAAATCCGCAAGTATGCGATGGATGTGAAAGATTCTTCGGTAGTACTTTTAAATCTGATCAATGAAATTCTGGATTCGTCCAAGATTGAATCGGGAAAGATGGAATTGGTCCTCGGAAAATATGATATCGGAAGTCTTTTGAATGATATTTATAATATGACAAGCATCAAGGCAAAAGAAAAAGATCTTGTGCTCGAGTTTGATATAGATGCTTCGATACCGAGTGAATATCTCGGGGATGATAAGCGAATCCGTCAAATTCTTTTAAATCTACTTTCCAATGCTGTGAAATACACAGAGAAGGGAAAGGTGACATTGGGAGTCAGATGCCGCGTGGAAGGAAACGAGGCCATTCTTTGCTATTCTGTAAAGGATACTGGAATCGGTATCAAGCAGGAAGATATCGGTAAGTTGTATGATGCTTTCGAACGTTTCGATGTGGCGCGCAACCGGCATGTAGAGGGCAGCGGTCTCGGCATGAACATTACGCAACAGTTATTAAAGCTGATGGGAAGCGAACTTCAGATTGAGAGTGAATATGAAAAGGGAACGGTGTTTTCTTTTGAACTTGTTCAGACAATCATGAATCAGGAACCGCTCGGTGATTTTAGGGGAAGACTGGCAAAAGCACATTGTGAGGGGGCTGAAAGAAACCATTTTACAGCTCCTGAGGCAAAGGTTTTGGTTGTGGATGACAACAAGATCAATTTAAAAGTATTTTCTGCGCTTTTGAAAGATACACAGATGAAAATTACGGAAGTCCTCAGCGGTAAAGAGTGTCTGGAAGTATTAAAGGAACAATCGTTTGATTTGATTTTCTTAGACCACATGATGCCTGAAATGGATGGAATTGAAGTGTTTCACATTATGAAAAAAGAAAAAATGTGTGATGGTGTTCCGGTGATTATGCTGACGGCTAACGCGATTGTCGGTGATAGGGAGAGATATTTGTCAGAGGGATTTGATGATTTTTTGACAAAGCCGATTATGCCGGAGAAACTTGACCGCATTATTTTGCGTCACCTTCCGAAGGATATGATCGCTACCGGTGCTTCGCAGCTTTCTGATGAGGAAACTGTGCAGGAAAATCCGGAGGAGATACTTAATATTCTCGCCGGAAAATTGCCGGAAATCAATCAAGAGACAGCACTTTCCTGTTGCGGCGGTGTATCGGAGTTTTATATTGAGCTTCTTGATGATTTTACGAAACTTCCGATTATGGAAGAACTCGTAAAATTGCGTGCTGAGAACAATTATAAGGGCTATCATGTGAAAATCCACGGATTTAAAGGGAGCGCTTATATGATCGGTGCGACAAGACTCGGAGATCTTGCGTACGAGATAGAAAAAAAGACGGTAACTTCCATACCTGCTGAAATTGATGAGATGCAGGCGCGTTTGGAAGAACAGTATAGCAGGATATGTCAGAAGTTTACAGAGGTGTACGATGTCTGCCGCAAGAACGGATAATGAGCAGGTGCTATTATGAATATACAGATTCAAGTATGTGGAATGATTGTTTTGGTTCTTTTGTTTGCTTTTTACAATAACCAAAAATCCTTACAATTGTATACGGAAAAAGCGTTTTATATGATTTTTTGTGCTGCAATCATAAATTTGTCATTGGATATTCTTTCGATTCTTTTTATTGAGTATCGTAAGATGCTATCTGATATGATGGTACTTGGAGTTTGCAAGATGTATATTGTATCACTTGTGTGGGAGGCTGCGCTGGCTCTGTATTATATATTGGTTGATTTGTTGCCTGAGAAGACGCATCGCAGATGGAAGATGTGTCTGGCAGGGTTGACGCTTTTACAAACTGTGTTCATTGCTGCTTTGCCAATCTATATTCATCATGGAGACGGAGCGACCTATACCTACGGCCCATCGACGCTGGCAGTGTACATGTTTGCTTTGATTTATATATTATCGACGATTATTCTTCTCGGAATATTCGGGAAACGTCTCAATAAAAAGAGAAAGTTTGCGGTAGCGATTTGGATGTGTATTTGGGTGACCGGCGCATTACTTCAATACTTTAACAGCGAGCTTCTGGTGGTTGGGTTTGCCAGTGTAGTAGGAGTGTTGATTTTGTTTGTTGTGGTGGAAAATCCACAGGCGAACATTGAGCGCAAATTTGGTTGCTTTAATGCGTATGCGCTCTCGGAATATACCAAGCAGCTGTTTGCAAGAAAAGTGGGATTTTCGCTCTTGGAGATTACAATTGAAGATCCTGAGGGAATTGAAAAGTATGTGGCAGAGTATGACACGCTGATAGAGCAGATGCTTTTTTTGACGGACAAGTACAAGGATGTAAAGGTGTTTCGAAATGTAAATTCCGAATTTTTGATTTTGGGAAACGATGTGCAGAAACTGGAAGAGATAGGAGATGAGGTTCGACAGATTTTTTCGCGCAGCACCTATCTTTATAACAATATTCGAATGATTGTAGTGGAAAACGCGGACAGATTTTCGGGATTAAATGAATTGATGCATTTTCTTTCTTTTGTGGTAGAAAATTACATGGAAGACGGGGATGCAAGGTTATTGGTTGCTGACGAACAAGTGGTTCTTAAATACAGAGAGCATAATGTAATAGAACAAAAAATTGAGGCAGCATTGCGTGATGAACGTGTGGAGGTGTTTTTACAGCCGATTTATTCCAACAATGAAAAACGATTCACATCAGCGGAAGCTTTGGTGCGTATTCGTGAAGAAGACGGAGAGCTTATGTCTCCGGGTAAATTTATTTCAGTGGCAGAAAAAAGTGGACAGATTGTGCAGTTGGGAGAATGCGTGTTTGAAAAGGTATGCCAATTCTTAAAGACATCCGATGCAATCGCACACGGAATAGAATATGTGGAGATTAATCTTTCGGTTGTACAGTGTGAAATGGAGGATCTGGCAGAACGTCTGATTGCTTTGATTGAAAAATATGAAGTGTCGCCCCGACACATCAATCTTGAAATTACTGAAACAGCATCTGTTACGGCCAGAACTGTTCTGCTGAACAACATGAACCGATTGGTTGAATATGGATTTACGTTTTCCCTGGATGATTTCGGAAAAGGCGAGTCTAATCTTATGTATGTGGTAGAGATGCCGGTAGAGTTGATTAAGCTCGATTATGATATGTCAAAAGCTTTTTTTGAATCACCGAAGGCAAAACATGTAGTCCGGGCTGTCGTTAACATGATGCATGGAATTAATTTAAAACTCGTGGCAGAAGGAATTGAAACCAAGGAAGAAATTGATGGCATGTACAATGAAAATATTGATTATATTCAAGGATATTATTATTCAAAGCCTTTGCCGCTTCATGAGTTTATAGCATTTTTGAAAAAACAGAATGGCATATAAAAAATTATATATCATTTGAGCGCTATTGGGAGGGTGAAGAAATGATTTACAAATGTAAGAATTGTTCTGTAGCGCTTATGTTTAGGCCGAGGAGCGGAATGTTAGAGTGTGATGCATGTGGATCTGCTTTTTGGGCATCGCAGTTTGAGGAAACAACGGAGAAGAAAGAAGAGATACAGATGGAGTACTACTCCTGTACAGCATGTGGAGCCCGGATTGCTGTTAATGATGTTGAGGCTTCTACGTTTTGTGCATACTGTGGTCAACCGACAGTAGTTTTCGACAGAGTTTCCGCGACAAAGAGGCCGGAATATATAATCCCGTTTAGCGTTCCGAAAGAGAGAGCTGTACACAGGAAACTCGGCAATAAATGAGTTTGTGAAAGATAGACAAGAGGGATAAAAGGATGATAAAGGCTATAGTTTTAAGTTTGATTGGGTCCTTTAGCCTGGCATATGGCATTGTGTCGGCAAAGAAGGATAAATCCAACAATTTTGGTGATATTTTGGGAACTGTAAGTGATTTTTCTAAGGGATCATGGGATGTACCGGTTAGAAGGGATTATAAGACTAATAAGAAAGAGTGGGAAAAAGATATATCCTTTGCGGAGAGAATGACCGGATTCTGATTTGTCGTCAAAAGTATTAAGTGTGTATACAACAATCCCCTACGGTGATATACCGTAGGGGATTGTTATATTTATTCTTCTGTCATATTTTTATTCGCTGTCGAAAGCATCAGCTTAATACGGTTGAGCTGATTGACTTCACTTGCACCGGGGTCATAGTCGATGGCTACAATGTTAGCGGAAGGATAGCGTTTGCGTATCTCTTTGATGACACCTTTTCCTACGACGTGGTTCGGAAGACAACCGAACGGCTGTGTGCAGACGATATTGGCTGCACCGTTATGAATGAGCTCCAGCATTTCTCCTGTGAGGAACCAACCTTCACCGGTCTGGTTGCCGAGTGATACGATGTCTTTTGCCATTTCTGCTAAGTTGTAAATATTGGCAGGCGGATCAAAGTGTTTGGATTTTATAAATGCTTTTGTTGCACTGCCTCTTGCAAAGTTCATCGCTGCAATACCGGCTTTACATGCCCGTGCAGTTTTCTTCGGTGTTCCGAACTGTTCGGATTTGTAAATCTGGTTGTAGAAGCAGTAGAACATGAAATCGAGCAGGTCCGGACAAACGGCTTCTGCGCCTTCTGCCTCCAAAAGCTCTGCCAGATAATTGTTGGCAGCCGGAAGGAATTTTACGAGAATTTCTCCGACGATACCGACACGCGGTTTGCGTTCCTCGCGTACCGGAATGGCATCAAATTCTGCAATCATCTGCCTGCACATACGCTTAAAGGTTGTAAAGGACATATATTTTCGTGATACAAACTGCTGACATTTGACTTTCCATTTTTCGTGAACTTCATTGACGCTTCCCGGAGTAATTTCATATGGCCGCATGCGGTATACACATTTCATGAAGATGTCGCCGAAAATAGCACCGTAAACTGCACGAATAAGTACATTGAGATTCAGCTTAAATCCCGGGTTTTGTTCCAGTCCGCTCATATTAATTGAGATGACAGGAATGTGCTCAAGATTAGCCTTGGCTAACGCACGACGGATAAATCCTACGTAGTTGGTTGCGCGACAGCCGCCGCCGGTCTGTGTCATGACAACAGCAGTTTTGTTTAAGTCGTATTTACCGGATTGAAGTGCATCCATAATCTGTCCGACTACGATAAGTGACGGGTAACATGCATCGTTATTTACGTACTTGAGTCCGGTTTCCACTGCGTGGCGGTTGTCGGAAGGTAACACTTCAAAATTGTAACCACAGGCTTTGAATCCCGGTCCGATAATGTCAAAGTGGAACGGAGACATCTGCGGACAGAGAATGGTATATTCCTTGCGCATTTCTTCCGTAAAGGAAACTTTATTGATGGCAGAAGAGTGCACGACTCTTTCCTCATTTCGAAGTTCCTTTACATGAAGTGCGGCAATCAGGGAGCGGATACGGATTCTTGCCGCGCCGAGATTGTTAACTTCGTCGATTTTTAAACATGTATAAATTTTATCGCTCGCTGTCAGGATGTCATTGACCTGATCCGTGGTGACGGCGTCAAGGCCGCAACCGAAGGAGTTGAGCTGAATGAGGTCAATGTTGTTTGTCATGCGGACATAACACGCGGCCGCATACAGACGGGAATGATACATCCACTGATCGGAAACGATCAGCGGACGCTCCGGCCAGCCCAGGTGTGACACGGAATCCTCTGTCAATACGGCGATGTCGTAAGAGTTAATCAGTTCAGGAATACCATGATTGATTTCCGGGTCAATATGGTACGGACGTCCGGCAAGAACAATGCCGCGCTTTTTGTTCTCGTTCAGCCATGCGATGGTTTCTTCTCCTTTTTTCTGCATGTCATAACGGGCATTTTCCAGTTCGTCCCACGCTTTGTCTACCGCGTGATAAATCTCACCTTTCGGAATATCAGGGAATTCCTTGACCAATACTTTAAAAATAACTTCTTTGTCGCGGAAGGAGAGGAACGGATTGTGGAAACGCACATCTCCGCGACCGATTTCTTCCACGTTGTTTTTGATATTCTCCGAGTAGGAAGTTACAATCGGACAATTGTAATGGTTGTTTGCACCGGGCACTTCGTCGCGCTCGTAAAACAGCGCAGGATAGAAAATGTAAGGTACGCCCTGCTTAATCAGCCATGTAATGTGCCCGTGCGCCAGTTTGGCAGGATAGCACTCGGATTCGCTCGGGATGGATTCAATACCGAGCTCGTAAATCTTGTGTGTCGAAAGAGGTGATAATACAACTTGATATTTGAGCTCTGTAAAAAACGTAAACCAGAACGGATAATTCTCGTACATGTTCAGAACTCTCGGAATACCGACCTGTCCGCGCGTTGCCTCATTGACAGGGAGCGGTTCATAGTCAAAAATACGATGTAATTTGTAATCGTAGAGGTTCGGAACATTGTTTTTGTTCTTTTCTTTTCCGATACCGCGTTCGCAACGATTACCGGATATGTACTGACGTCCGCCGGTAAACTGGTTGATGGTCAGGCGGCAGTGGTTGGTACAGCCCTGACATTTCGCCATGCGGGTTGTAAATTCAAGCGAGTTGATTTTATCAATCGAGAGCATGGATGAGGTGATTTCACCTGCATCGATGTCATTTGCTGCGAGGTCTTCTTTTTCGTGGTAGCGTTCTTTGGCAATCAGAGCGGCACCGAAAGCTCCCATGATTCCGGCGATATCAGGACGGACTGCCTCACAGCCGGCAATTTTTTCGAAACTGCGGAGAACGGCATCGTTGTAGAAGGTTCCTCCCTGTACGACGATTTTTTTACCGAGCTCGCTTGCAGACGATACTTTGATAACCTTAAACAGTGCATTTTTGATGACGGAATAGGCAAGACCGGCAGAGATGTCCGCAACGGATGCGCCTTCCTTCTGTGCCTGCTTTACTTTTGAGTTCATAAACACCGTACATCTTGTTCCGAGGTCAATCGGATGTTGTGCAAAAAGTGCTTCCTTTGCAAAGTCTTCCACAGAATAATTCAGTGATTTTGCAAAGGTTTCGATGAAGGAACCACAGCCGGAAGAGCAGGCTTCGTTGAGCTGCACGCTGTCCACGGTTCCGTTTTTGATTTTGATACATTTCATGTCCTGACCGCCGATGTCAAGAATACAATCGACATCCGGAGAGAAAAATGCAGCAGCATAGTAGTGAGCCACTGTTTCCACTTCACCTTCGTCAAGCAGGAATGCTGCCTTCATGAGAGCCTCGCCGTATCCGGTAGAACATGCATGGGAAATGGTTGCGCCTTCCGGAAGCTGGGCGTAGATATCTTTGAATGCAGTGATGGCGGTTTTTAACGGACTTCCGTTGTTACTGCTGTAGAAGGAGTACAGAAGGGAACCGTCCTCGCCGATTAAGGCAACTTTGGTTGTGGTGGAACCGGCATCGATTCCGAGATAGCAGTTACCTTTATAATTTGACAGTTTTGCCGTGCGCACTTTGTGCGAGCTGTGTCTTGTCGTGAATAATTCGTATTCTGTCTTTGTGGAAAAAAGCGGAGACATACGTTCCACTTCGAATTCCATTTTGATTTCGGAAGACAGTTTATCAACCATGTCACTGAGCGGTAAAACAACATCTTCTTTTGCATTCAAGGCAGAGCCGATGGCAGCAAAAAGATGTGGATTTTCCGGTGAAATAATATGGTCGTCGTCAAGTTTTAATGTGCGGATGAACGCTTCCTTCAGCTCGGAGAGGAAGAAAAGCGGGCCGCCGAGAAAAGCGACATGTCCGCGGATTGGTTTTCCGCAGGCAAGACCGCTGATGGTCTGGTTGACTACCGCCTGGAAAATAGAGGCGGAGAGGTCTTCTTTGGTTGCACCGTCGTTGATGAGCGGCTGAATGTCGGATTTTGCAAAAACACCGCAGCGCGCTGCAATCGTATACAGAGACTGATAGCCTTTTGCATATTCGTTCAGACCCGTGGCATCGGTCTGAAGAAGAGAGGCCATCTGGTCGATAAAAGAACCTGTACCGCCGGCGCAGATACCGTTCATGCGCTGTTCCACATTTCCGCCTTCAAAATATATAATTTTAGCATCTTCACCGCCGAGCTCAATGGCAACGTCGGTCTGCGGAGCATATTTCTTAAGCGATGTGGAAACGGCGATGACTTCCTGGGTAAAAGGGACGTCAAGGCAGTTGGCAAGTGCCAGACCGCCGGAGCCTGTAATCATCGGAGAAACAGAAATATCCCCGCTTTGCGTGTAAGCATCCTTTACAAGTTCCAGTAATGTTTCACGTATGTTGGCGAAGTGCCTTTTATAGTCAGAAAAAATAATATTTTGATTCTCGTCGAGAAGGGCAATCTTAACGGTTGTCGATCCGATATCAATTCCGAGCGTATGGTGCTTCATGTTTTGCAACCATCCTTTCTTATTAAATGTGTCATTCGGACATACTTTTACATTATACGACAATGATTTTAATTCTGCAATCTTCAATTCGGTTAAGAATATAAAAAATATATAAATTATATATCTGTAATTTGTTAAAAATGAATAAAACAAATTTACTTTCCAATTCCTGCATGTTAGAATAAAAAACATATTAAATGAATGAAAACAGAGGTGGATACTGAAAATGAACTGGCTTTCAAAAATGGAACGGAAATACGGGAAGTACGCGATTCGCAATTTGACTTTATATCTGATTATCTGCTATGGATTCGGTTATGTCATACAACTTGTGAATCCTGTCTTTTTTCAATATCTGACACTTAATCCGTATTGGATTTTGCAAGGGCAGGTATGGCGACTTGTAACATGGATATTGATACCGCCGGCCCGATTGGATTTCTTTACGCTGATTATGCTTTATTTTTATTACTCCATCGGAACCGCTGTGGAGCGCGCGTGGGGAACATTCCGCTATAATGTGTATCTGATTTCGGGATTGGTGTTTACGGTAATCGGTGCTTTTGTACTGTATTTGATCTGCTTGTCGAACGGATTAGGTGATATGATGGCAGTTATGGAACTGGGAATCGACGTGGTGTCTCATTCTCTTCGACAACCTAGTTTTTCAACCTATTATGTCTGTATGTCCATTATTTTGGCTTTTGCCATGACATTTCCGGAAGTACAGATTCTTTTAATGTTTATTATTCCAATCAAAATAAAAGTACTGGGAATAATTTATGCGGTGATTTTGGGATTGGATTTCTTCGGAAGTTTTATGATTGTAATGCGGACTCAGGAAGCCGGCACATGGTATGAAGCGTTGGCGAACTGTATTGCGATTCTCTTTTCGCTTATGTCCACCATTATCTTTTTTGTAACGACGAGAAAGTCGTTCCGCACACCGCGTCAGATCAAGCGTCAGGCAGAGTTTAAGAAGCAGGTTGTCAGAACGCAGAAAATAGCGAAACATAAATGTGCCATCTGCGGAAGAACGGCGGAGGAATATCCTGACTTGGAATTCCGTTTCTGTTCGAAATGTGACGGGAATTACGAATATTGCAGTGATCATTTGTTTACGCATACGCATGTAAAGAAATAGGTGAAGTAGGAGAGATTTATGAACGAACAACAGTTTAGACAGCAGCTGGCGGCGCTTACAACTCTTGCAAAGGAACAGAAAATGTGTGTCAGCGAGGAGCAGATTGCACAGCACTTTCCGGAAGTAGCGGAGAATACGGAGCAGAAAAAACTGCTTTTGGAATACCTTTCCTCACAGAAAATATCGGTCGGTGAGAAGGCGGATTTGGATGAGTTTTTGTCGATGGAAGACAAGGATTATCTGGAAGAATATACGGAGAGTCTGACTCTGATTGAGTACATTGAAAAGGAGCAGCTTACCGAAATTATGCTTTCTGCGATGGCGGGAGATAAGCAGGCGCAGGAGATGGTATTGTCTCAATTTCTTTCCCAGGCAGTAGAACTTGCCAAGCTTTATGCAGGGCAGGGGATTTTTATTGAAGACTTAATCGGAGAGGGGAATTTGGCACTGACATTGGCGGTGCAGAATCTCGGTTGTCTGGAATCGGAAGGAGACGTCTGGGAGGAAGTCAGCGGATTTTTGGGCAAATGTATGATGGAGGCGATGGAGCGTCTTATCAACGAGGAAGCGGACGAGAAGAATGTGGACCGTCAGATTGTGGATAAAGTCAACCGCGTTGCGGATGTGGCGCGTGATTTGTCGGAAGAGATGCGGCGCAAGGTGTCGCCGGAGGAAATCTGCAGCAACTCGGAGCTGACGATGGACGATGTGGCGGAAGCGATGAAACTGAGCAGTAACCTCATCGATTCGATTGAAATGGAGATAACGAATGATGACAATGGGAAATGAAAATGATTTTAAGTTTGTGATGCAGAATTTTTCCGATGTATTTTTCGGACTTCGTCTGACATACAAGGAACTGGCGGAGGCGGAAGATACGCCGCAGAAGCTTAAAACCGCGGTATATCAGTATATTTTGGCGGAAGCGGGGGAAGATACAAGAATATGTGACCATGTACTTACAATGAACGCGGATAGCAAAGCATACATGGTATTCTCCCAGCTCAAGGGCAAATTTAAGGTGATGCTTCCGGTGGAGATTACCGACCGGAAGGGAAGAGTGCGGACGGAGTATCGCGAGAAGAGTTTAAAAGTATCCGAATTGGTAAGCGATGAGCAACTAAAGGGGCAGATTAACCCGGATTATATGATGGAATTCAAATTTTCAAAACTCCACCTCGGTTCACTTGCGGTATAACAGAGATTAGAGAAAATAAAACGGAGGCGTAACATGGATTTTCATAAGTTAAGTGCGTACGAATTGATAGAGGAGAGAGAGATTGCAGACCTGAAATCAAAGGGGGCAATTCTCAGACATAAAAAGACGGGGGCAAAGATTACACTTCTTTCCAACGACGATGAGAACAAAGTATTTTATATCGGATTTCGCACACCGCCGACCGACAGTACCGGTGTGGCGCATATTATTGAGCACAGCGTGCTCTGCGGTTCTGAAAAATATCCGGTCAAGGACCCGTTCGTAGAGCTTGCAAAGGGGTCGCTGAATACATTTTTGAATGCAATTACGTATCCGGATAAGACAGTATATCCGGTGGCTAGTTGTAATGACAAAGATTTTGCCAATTTGATGGATGTGTATCTGGATGCGGTGTTTCATCCGAATATCTATAGTGAGAAAAAAATCTTTATGCAGGAGGGCTGGCATTATGAGTGTGAGTCGCCTGATGATGAACTGACATACAACGGTGTGGTGTACAACGAGATGAAAGGGGCGTATTCGTCTGCGGATGATTTGCTGGACCGCGAGGTGTACAACGGGCTTTATCCGGATACGGCTTACGGGGTGGATTCCGGCGGAAAGCCGTCGTGCATTCCGGATTTAACCTATGAGAATTTTATTGCCTTCCACCAAAAGTACTATCATCCGTCCAACAGTTATATTTACCTGTACGGAAATATGGATATGGAGGAGAAACTCCGCTATCTGGATGAGGAATATCTTTCCCAATATGACTATCTGGATGTGGATTCCGAAATCAAGATGCAGAAGGCGTTTGCGGGTATGAAGGAATCGGTGAAGGAATATCCGGTTCTTGAGACGGATGACACGGATTCTATGTCATATTTTTCTTACAATGTTTCGATCGGAACATGTCTTGACAGGGAATTATATGTGGCGTTGCAGGTGCTTGATTATGCGCTTTGTTCTGCTCCGGGAGCGCCGGTCAAGGTGGCACTGACGGAGGCTGGTATCGGCGAGGATGTGTACAGTGTCTGTGAAAACGGAATTTTGCAGCCGTTTTTCTCCTTTGTTTCCAAGAACGCAAAGGCGGAGGATAAGGAGAAGTTCGTGCGCATTCTGGAGGAGGTGCTTCGGGAGCTTGTTGACGGCGGAATTCCGAAGAATTCACTCTATGCGGCACTGAACAATTTTGAATTCAAATACAGAGAAGCAGATTTCGGTATGTATCCGAAGGGACTTATGTATGGTCTGCAGGCACTTGACAGCTGGCTGTATGACGCAGGAAGACCATTTATGCACATTGAGGCCAACGATACGTTTGCGTCTCTCCGCGAAAAGGTAGAAACCGGATATTTCGAACAGCTTGTTAAGGAGGAGATTTTAGATAATCCGCATAAGCTGCTTCTTGTCATGATTCCGGTCAAGGGATTGGAAAAGCGAAACAATGAGGAACTTGCGCAAAAGCTGGAAGAATATAAAGCTTCTTTGACGAAAGAGCAGCTTGCGCAAATTATAGAAGATACCAAAGCTCTGAAGGAATATCAGGAGGAAGAAGATACGCCGGAAGCGATGGCGAAGATTCCGATGCTTTCCCGTGCGGATTTGGGGAACGAGGCACAGGGGTACTGTAATGAGGAGCGTGAGTGCGGAGGAAATACACTGCTTTATCATCCGGTATACACAAACGGTGTGGCGTATGTGCGTCTTGCTTTTGATGTGAGAGATATTCCGGCACAGCAGCTTCCGTATCTGGGACTTTTAAAAAATGTACTCGGTCTTGTCAATACGAAAAACTACAGTTACGGCGATTTGTTTAATGAGATCAATCTCAAAACGGGTGGGATTTCGTTTCAGGCCGTTTCATATACCAACGAGCAGAATACGGATGAATTTAAGATGCTCTTTGAGGTAAAAGGGAAAGCATTTGAAAACAGGGTGGAGGACTTGTTTTCGCTTGTTTCGGAAATCCTTTTCACTTCAGATATCGGAGATGAGAAACGTTTAAAAGAAATTTTAGGAGAACTTAAATCCCGTATGCAGGCCCGTATGACAGGGGCAGGACATTCGCTTGCGGTGATGCGTGCAGCATCGTATATATCACTTCCGGTATGGGCAGATGACCAGATGGGCGGCGTTGGCTTCTACCGTTTTGTCAGTGAACTTCTTGCGGATTTTGAAAATCGTAAGAATGAATGTATTGCACAGCTTCGCGAGGTGCTTGGATTTATATGTCACAAGCAGCGTCTGCTCTATGATTTCACAGGCTCTGCACAGGGGCTGTTTGCGGTGCAGAAAGCGAGCACAGTACTTGTGTCCGGACTTTCCGATGCAGACAATCAGGGAACACCTTTTACGGCAAAGCTTTCGAAAAAGCAGGAAGGTTTATGTACATCTGCGGGAATTCAGTATGTGTGCAGAACCGGTAATTACAGAAAAAAAGGACTTCCTTACACGGGAGCGCTTCGTGTGCTCCGTGTGATGATGGGATACGATTATCTTTGGCTTCAGGTAAGAGTCAAAGGCGGTGCTTATGGCTGTATGAGCAATTTTTCAAAGGAAGGAACTTCTTATTTTGTGTCATACCGTGACCCGAATCTGACACAGACGATCGAAACATATGAAGAAGCACCGGAATATCTTCGGGATTTTGCAGCAGATGAGGATACGATGACAAAGTATATCATCGGTACGATTGCGGAGAAAGATATGCCGTTGTCACCGAGTGCGCTCGGCGCAAGAAGTTATGCTGCCTACATGACGGGACATACTTTTGAGGCAGAGCAGAAGGAGAGAGATGAGATTCTTTCCTGCAGCGAGGAAGATATCCACAAAATGGCAGATTATGTACAGTCAATGCTCGATGATGAGGTGCTCTGCGTCGTAGGTAATGAGGATAAGATTCGTGATAGTGCAGAGCTGTTCGGGGAGATCGTTCCTTTGTTTTAATTTTTAATAAAAATTACCAAAAAATGTGTATGGGAGATGCGTAACTTTAGCATCAACAATATTAAGGGGGTACTATTATGAAAAAATGCAGCAAAAAATTGACGGTATGGTTACTCGGTTTAGCGCTCGTGCTGACGTTATGCGGGTGTGGAGGTTCTTCGAAGGAGAGTGCCGTCACATCAGAAATGGCAGATTCGGCACCAATGGAACAAGCTTGGGATACGAACGGACTTTACAGCACAGGTGCAATTACGGATGAGTATGCATCGGAAGAAGCGGTAGAGGAAGACTATGCAGAAGAGCCGATGGAGGAGTCGGCAGCTTCGGGTGACGGCGGTTCCGAGGATCTCGGCAACACAGTGGCATCGAACCGTAAGCTGATTCGCCGTGTCAACCTGAATGTGGAGACACAGGATTTTCCGGGGCTGACACAGTTCATTGAGAATAAGGTAAATGAACTTGGCGGCTACATGGAAACAAGCAACATCAGCGGAGGAAGTTATGAGTATGATACGCGTAGAACGGCACAGTATACCGTGCGCGTTCCTGTAGATAAGCTGGATGCGCTTGTCGGAGCTGTGGCAGAGCAGGGCAATGTGACAAACAAAAATGAGAGTGCGACGGATGTGACACTTACTTATGTGGATACAAAAAGCCGCAAGGAAGCGTACGAGGTAGAGTATGAAAGACTGATGGCGCTTCTTGAGAAGGCGGAAGACATTGATACGATTGTGGCACTGGAAAGTCGTCTGACATCCGTGCGATATGAAATACAGGGGCTGGAATCACAGCTTCGTACATATGACAATCTGGTAGACTATGCAACCATTGATATCAGTATCAGGGAGGTTGTTGTTTACACGCCGGTGGAACCGGAAAAGAAAACAGATTTTGAGCGTATGACGGAGGGATTTGTAAACAGCCTTCAGAATATTGCGTATGACATTAAAGAATTTGCGATTGATTTTGTCATCGATTTGCCGTATCTTGTTTTATGGGCAATCATTATCGGAATTATTGTTCTCATTGTCCGTAAAATCAGAAAACGCAGAAAAATGAAAAAGGAAAAAAAGAATGCAGAAGGAAAAGAAAACGGGGTTCGTGACACTGATCGGAAGACCGAATGTGGGGAAATCAACACTGATGAACCGGTTGATCGGACAGAAGATAGCGATAACCTCAAATAAGCCGCAGACAACGCGCAACAAAATCCAGACGGTTTATACTTGTGATGAGGGACAGATTGTGTTTCTTGACACACCCGGAATTCACAAGTCAAAAAATAAACTCGGAGACTACATGGTGAGTGCTGCGATGCACACATTGAAGGAAGTGGACGTTATCCTTTGGCTTGTGGAGCCGTCCAATTTCATCGGCGCAGGTGAGAGACATATTATTGAGCAGCTCCATAAAGTAAAAACGCCGGTCATTCTCGTTATCAATAAGATTGACACCGTTAAGAGAGAGCAGATTCTGGAGTTTATCGATACGTACCGTAAAGTGTACGATTTTGTGGAAATCGTTCCGGTTTCGGCGCTAAAGGGCGACAATGAGAAGGATTTGATCGATACAATTTTCAAATACCTTCCGTACGGACCGATGTTTTATGACGAGGATACGATTACGGACCAGCCACAGCGCCAGATTGTGGCAGAGCTGATTCGCGAACAGGCACTGCGCTGTCTGGATGAGGAAATTCCGCACGGAATTGCAGTATCCATTGAGAGTATGAAATACAGAGAGCATGTCGTCGATATCGATGCGACCATCATCTGCGAGAGGGATTCCCACAAAGGAATTATTATCGGAAAGGGAGGAAGCATGCTCAAGAAGATTGGTTCCCGTGCGCGGCGCGAGATAGAGGATCTTCTGGAATATCATGTGAATCTTAAGCTTTGGATTAAAGTGAAAAAAGACTGGCGCGACAGCGATTTCTTATTAAAAAATTTCGGTTACAACGCAAAAGACATTTCAAAATAGAGGCAGGAATAAACTGGCACACATATTTTATATCAAAAGAGCAGACCATATCACTAGGTTCAAAAGATATGGAAAGCAGGTGAGCGACGATGGAAAAAGAGGAGTGCTGGGCGACGTTTCTGGCAAGCGGAAAAGTAACGGATTATCTGAGCTACAGGCAGGCGGCGGATGTGGCGGCAGACGGGCGAGGCAAAGGACCGGAGAACACGGGAACGGTGAACGATGCCAATGGCTCGGAGAACAAGGTGAAACATAATGCAGGATTTTATTGAAGTGACAGGGATGGTGTTAAAAGCCGTCCCTGTTTTGGAAACAGATAAAAGAATAACGATTTTGACAAAAGAACGGGGGAAGGTATCGGCGTTTGCGCGAGGGGCCAAGAGACAGGGGAGTCGTTTTATGGCGGCGACCAGTCCGTTTGCTTACGGGACGTTTCGATTGTATGAGGGAAAGACTGCTTACAATCTTTCGGATGTAAAGATTGAACAGTATTTTGAAACACTCAGGGAAGATTTTGAGGGTGCATTTTATGGGATGTACTTTATGGATGTGGCGGATTATTATACGAGAGAGAATAACGATGAGAAGGAGATGTTAAAACTTCTTTATATGTCGTTGAAGGCACTCGGCGTTTCGTCGATTCCGAATGAGCTGGTACAATACATATTTGAGATGAAAACACTTGTTGTAAACGGAGAATTTCCGGGAGTGATTGCGGGACATGATCTTCTGGAGTCGACGATTTATACGATACAATATATACAGAATTCCCCGATTGAGAAGCTGTACACGTTTACGGTGTCGGAGGAAGTGCTCAGGCAGCTGGAGAGAGAATGCGATGTATATCGTAAAAAATATATCGGACATAATTTCAAGAGTCTGGAAATACTAAAAAATTGCAGGTTGAAAAACTAGCCTTTGCCTAGTATAATATAATGCGGTATGCAGGAGGTTAAAATTATGAAAAAATTCAAAACGCTGCTTCTGGTCGGTGGCCTTTCGGCTATATTATGTGCGTGCGGTCTCTCGGGCGGTAGGGTAGATACGACGACAGTCAGCTTCAGCAAAGACGGCACCATAACGGAAACGATTGTGGAAGATTTTTCGCAGCCATATTATGATATGGAAGAATTAAAGGGAGATATCACATCGGAGATATCCGCATATAACACACAGGCGGGGGACGCAGAGGCGATTGTTCTCGGTGATGTGGAACTTGGTGATAACAATGTGATTCGTGTGGAAATGGAATTTAAGAGCTGTGCGGATTACAAGACATTTAATGAAAAAGAACTGTTTTGGGGAACGGTTGCGGATGCATACGGCGCCGGATATGAGTTTACGTCGATGAGAGACGTAAATCAGGACGGAGTCGTTCTCTCGGCAGCGGATGTGCTTGAAAAAGGAGATATGCACATCGTCATTCTTGAGGAAGCGCAGCAGATTATTGTTCCGGGGAAAATCAGTTACATCAGCGACGGAGTTTCCGTGATTGAGGAAAAAAGAGCGGTTAATTTAAATGAAGGACAGAAGGCTTTCATTATTTATGAATAAAAATATAGAACAGTGAGGATGAAAACATGGAAAAATCATTTGAGAAAATTGTAGCACTTGCCAAAAACAGAGGTTTCGTATATCCGGGATCTGAAATTTACGGTGGTCTTGCCAATACATGGGATTACGGTAATCTCGGTGTGGAACTTAAGAACAATGTAAAAAAAGCATGGTGGCAGAAGTTTGTTATGGAAAATCCGTACAATGTCGGTGTAGACTGTGCGATTTTAATGAATCCGCAGACATGGGTAGCCAGCGGTCATCTCAGCGGTTTCGCAGATCCGCTCATGGATTGTAAAGAATGTCATGAAAGATTCCGTGCAGACAAGATTATTGAAGATTATGTAGCAGAAAACGGTTTAACGCTTGAGAAACCGATTGATGCATTCTCTAATGAAGAGATGAAAGCATATGTGGAAGAACACAACATTGCATGTCCGACCTGCGGAAAACACAATTTTACAGATATCCGTCAGTTTAACCTTATGTTCAAAACGTTCCAGGGTGTAACGGAAGATGCTAAGAATACAGTATACTTAAGACCTGAAACAGCGCAGGGTATCTTTGTGAACTTTAAGAATGTACAGAGAACATCCCGCAAGAAACTTCCGTTCGGTATTGCGCAGATTGGTAAATCTTTCCGTAACGAAATTACACCGGGTAACTTTACATTCCGTACAAGAGAGTTTGAGCAGATGGAACTTGAGTTTTTCTGCCAGCCTGGTACAGATATGGAGTGGTTCCAGTACTGGAGAGGATTTTGTCGTGACTGGCTCATGAGTCTTGGCATTAAAGAGGATGAAATGAGACTTCGTGACCATGATCCGGAAGAACTTTGCTTCTACAGTAAAGGAACAACGGACATCGAGTTTAAATTCCCATTCGGATGGGGTGAGCTTTGGGGAATTGCAGACAGAACAGACTATGACCTGACACAGCACCAGAACACATCCGGACAGGATATGTCTTATTTTGATGATACAACAGGTGAGAAATATGTACCGTATGTTGTAGAACCATCCCTCGGGGCAGACCGCGTGGTTCTTGCTTTCCTTTGCGCAGCTTATGATGAGGAAAACATCGGAACAGAAGAAAAACCGGATATGAGAACCGTGCTTCATTTCCACCCGGCACTTGCACCTGTTAAGATTGGTGTGCTTCCGCTTTCTAAGAAACTTAATGAAGGCGCAGAAAAGATTTATATGCAGCTTTCCAAGAAATACAACTGTGAATTTGACGACAGAGGTAACATCGGTAAGAGATATCGCCGTCAGGATGAAATCGGTACACCGTTCTGTATCACATACGATTTTGAATCTGAGACAGACGGCTGTGTGACAGTACGCTTCCGTGACTCTATGGAGCAGGAGCGTGTGGCAATCGCGGATCTCGACGCATATTTTGCTGATAAATTTACATTTTAGTTAAGTCTGGAGGAGACAAACGTGAAAGCATACGGAGTAAACGAACTTAGAAAAATGTTCCTTGAGTTCTTTGAGAGCAAGGATCATCTTGCAATGAAAAGCTTTTCCTTAGTGCCGCACAATGATAATTCATTATTGCTTATCAACTCGGGTATGGCACCGTTAAAACCATATTTTACAGGGCAGGAGATTCCGCCGCGCAAACGTGTGACAACCTGTCAGAAATGTATCCGTACAGGCGATCTTGAAAACGTAGGTAAGACAGCAAGACATGGTACATTCTTTGAAATGCTCGGAAACTTCTCATTCGGTGATTATTTTAAGCATGAAGCGATTGCATGGAGCTGGGAGTTTTTGACAGAAGTAGTAGGTATCGATCCGGAGAGATTGTATCCTTCTATTTATGAAAATGATGATGAAGCGTTCGAAATCTGGAACAAAGAGATTGGCATTGCACCGGAACGTATTTTCCGTTTCGGAAAAGCGGACAATTTCTGGGAGCATGGTTCAGGTCCTTGCGGTCCATGTTCGGAAATTTATTATGACCGTGGTGAAAAATACGGCTGCGGAAAACCGGATTGTACCGTGGGTTGTGAATGTGACCGTTTTATTGAAGTGTGGAATAATGTATTTACACAGTTTGACGGAGACGGCAAAGGCAATTATGAAGAGCTCGAACAGAAAAATATCGACACAGGTATGGGTCTGGAAAGACTTGCTGTTGTTGTGCAGGATGTAGATTCTATTTTTGACGTAGATACAGTACAGAGTCTGCGTGAACGTGTCTGCGAGCTCGCAGGAGTGACTTACAAGGAAAACTATGATCAGGATGTTTCCATCCGTGTGATTACAGACCACATCCGTTCTGCAACCTTCATGATTTCTGATGGTATTATGCCGACAAACGAAGGTCGTGGATATGTTCTCAGAAGAATTATCCGTCGTGCAGCGCGTCACGGAAGAATTCTCGGTATCAGCGGAACATTCCTTGCAAACTTAAGTGCAACCGTGATTGCAGGTTCCAAAGACGGATATCCGGAGCTTGAAGAAAAGAAAGATTTTATCTTCAATGTTCTGACACAGGAAGAAAATAAATTCAACAAAACAATCGACCAGGGTTTGTCTATCCTGAACGAAATGGAAGAGACTATGGACAAGGCAGGAAAGAAAGAACTTTCCGGAGACGATGCGTTTAAACTGTATGATACCTATGGATTCCCGCTTGATTTGACAAAAGAAATTCTGGAAGAAAAAGGATATACCGTCGATGAAGATGGCTTCAAGGCTGCAATGGAAGAACAGAAAGTAAAAGCTCGTAACGCCCGTAAAGAGACGAACTACATGGGAGCAGATGTGACGGTTTATGAATCCATCGACCCTTCTATCACATCCGTATTCGTCGGATATGACAGACTGGTACATGATTCCAAAGTTTCGGTTCTGACAACGGAAACGGAACTGACAGAGGCATTATCCGACGGCGAAATCGGTACAGTGATTGTAGATGAAACACCTTTTTATGCTACGATGGGGGGCCAGGAAGGTGACACAGGTATTATTACAGGACCGGAAGGCGAATTTAAAGTACAGGAAACTGTGAAACTTCTCGGCGGAAAAGTCGGACACATCGGTAAGGTGACAAAAGGTATCATCAAAAAAGGTGATGCAGTCAAGCTTTGCGTAGATGAGAGCAGAAGAAGCAGCATTTGTAAAAACCACAGTGCAACCCACCTTTTGCAGAAAGCACTCCGCATGGTACTCGGTACGCATGTAGAGCAGGCGGGCTCCTTCCAGGACGGAGAGAGAACACGTTTCGACTTCAGTCACTTCTCCGCAATGACAGCAGAGGAAATCGCACAGGTTGAAAAGATTGTAAACGAGCAGATTGCAGCGAACATTGCAGTAGAGACGAAAGTAATGTCCGCATCCGACGCTAAGAAAGAAGGTGCGATGGCTCTCTTTGGTGAAAAATATGGTGAGACAGTGCGAGTTGTGCAGATGGGAGACTTCTCAAAAGAGCTTTGCGGCGGTACACATGTAGCAGCAACAGGTATGATTGGGTCGTTCAAGATTTTATCTGAGTCCGGTGTTGCAGCAGGTGTCAGACGTATTGAAGCACTGACAGGTGCAAATGTAACAGCATATTATCACAAATTAGAGCAGCAGCTTATGGATATTGCCAAAGTGTTAAAGGCAAATCCAAGTAATGTACTCGAAAGAGCAGAACATCTCATGGCTGATATGAAAGCACTTCAGAGTGAAAATGAATCCTTAAAGAGCAAGGCGGCAAAAGATGCGCTCGGCGATGTTATGGATCAGGTAAAAGAAGTTGCAGGCGTGAAACTTCTGGCAGTCAGTGTCGCAGGCGTGGATATGAACAAGCTTCGTGATCTCGGAGATCAGCTTAAAGAAAAGCTTGGTGACGGAGTGATTGTACTTGCTTCCGATTGCGACGGAAAAGTAAATCTTGTAGCGATGGCAACGGATGCTGCTATGCAGAAAGGTGCACATGCAGGTAACCTGATTAAAGGAATTGCAGCACTTGTCGGCGGTGGCGGCGGCGGTCGTCCGAACATGGCTCAGGCGGGCGGAAAGAACCCGGCGGGTATTCCGTCAGCGATTGCAGAAGCAGAGAAAGTTCTTTCGGCGCAGCTCGGTGCATAAAAAAAGTAGTTGACTTGATGTAAAAATCTGTTATAATCATAATGTACGTCAATGCGTACGAATAAAATTAACCCACCAGTCAAGGGACTGAAGGGAGGTCAGGTGTTTATATGTCTAACGTAATCGTTAAAGAGAATGAGACTTTAGATAGCGCTTTACGTCGTTTCAAGAGAAGTTGTGCGAAAGCCGGTATCCAGCAGGAAATCCACAAGAGAGAGCACTACGAGAAACCAAGCGTAAAACGTAAGAAAAAATCTGAAGCAGCAAGAAAACGCAAATACAACTAATGTTAATCAAATCCCCCGGTCATAATGGCCGGGGATTTTGTTCTGTCCAAATTGTTGACAAAATGATACAAATAGAATATGATGTTGAAAGTGACGTCAGCGATTTATCGCAATAAAGTATTTTTGTCACAGGAAAACAGGAGGAAACATATTATGAAAATGAAAAAGTTACTTAGCCTTGTATTAACAGCAGCTATGACAGCAACTTTATTAGTTGGTTGTGGCGGCTCAGAAGGTTCTTCAGATGTTGTGACAACAGATGGAGCTAACGTGTTCAAAATCGGTGCAATCGGACCTACAACAGGTAGTGCAGCAGTTTACGGTTCTGCCGTTATGAATGGTGCACAGATTGCTGTTGATGAAATCAACGCAGCCGGTGGTATCAATGGTATGACAATTGAGCTCAACTGCCAGGATGATGAGTGTGACGCTGAGAAATCCGTTAACGCTTACAACACATTGACAGACTGGGGTATGCAGGCACTTGTCGGTACAACAACATCCGGATGTTGTGTAGCAGTTGCAGCAGAAGCAGCTCAGGACAACACATTCTTATTAACACCTTCAGGATCCGCAGTAGAATGTATCGCATATGACAATGCATTCCGTGTGTGCTTCTCAGATCCTAACCAGGGTATCGCTTCTGCTCAGTATATCGGACAGAACGGTATCGCTTCCAAGGTTGCAGTTATCTATGACAGCTCTGATGTTTACTCATCAGGTATCTATGAGAAATTTGCAGCAGAAGCAGCAAATCAGGGAGTTGAAATCGTTGCAGCAGAAGCTTTCACAGCTGACAACAAAACAGACTTCTCTGTACAGATTCAGAAAGCAAAAGATTCAGGTGCAGAACTTGTATTCTTACCAATCTACTATACAGAAGCTTCTTTAATCCTTGCTCAGGCTGACCAGCTTGGTTACAAACCAATGTTCTTCGGATGTGACGGATTAGACGGTATTCTCGGTGTTGAAAACTTCAACACAGCTTTAGCTGAAGATGTTATGTTATTAACACCATTCGCAGCAGATGCTCAGGATGAACTTACAAAGAAATTCGTTGCAACATACAACGAAAAATTCGGTGAGACACCAAACCAGTTTGCAGCAGATGCTTACGATGCAGTTTATATCATCAAAGCAGCAGCTGAAAAAGCAGGTCTTAAGGCTGGTATGACTCCTTCAGAGGTATGTGATGCTTTAGTTCCGGTTATGACAGAAATTACAGTTAACGGATTAACAGGTGAAGGCATGACATGGAGTGCTGACGGTGAGCCTTCAAAAGCTCCAAAGGCTGTTAAGATTAAAGATGGTGTTTACACAGCAATGTAATTATGTATGACATGAGGCGTCGGAAATTTCCGGCGCCTTTTTTCTGCGCTTTTTTGTTGTGAAGTGGTAAGAAATGTGCTATCATAGGGGAAGTGTATCAAGAGACAAAAGAAAGAGTAGAGGGTTAGTTTATGAGTTTTGTATCTTATCTGATTACAGGTATCAGTCTCGGAAGCGTATATGCTATCATTGCTCTGGGATATACCATGGTATACGGAATTGCCAAAATGCTGAACTTTGCGCATGGTGACGTCATTATGGTCGGCGGTTATATTGTGTTTGTGACAGTCAGCAATTTGGGGGTGAATCCTTATGTGGCACTCCTGATTTCCATGGCAGCATGTACCGTTCTTGGAATTACGATAGAAAGGGTGGCGTACAAACCGCTCAGAGGAACTTCTCCTCTCGCCGTACTCATTACGGCAATCGGAGTAAGTTATCTTCTGCAGAACCTTGCACTTTTGATTTTCGGTGCAGACACCAAAGCGTTCACATCGGTTGTAAATGTGCCAAACCTTGAGTTGTTTGACGGACAGCTGACCATTTCCGGTGTGACGATTGTCACGGTAATTGCATGTATCATTATTATGAGTGCGCTTACTCTGTTCGTTAAGAAGACGAAAGCGGGAAGGGCAATGCAGGCTGTTTCTGAGGACAGAGGTGCAGCTCAGCTTATGGGTATCAACGTAAACGGAACGATTGCGCTTACATTTGCCATCGGTTCTGCGCTTGCAGCAGTAGCGGGTGTACTTCTTTGTTCCGCATATCCTTCGCTGACACCGTATACGGGTTCCATGCCGGGTATCAAAGCGTTTGTGGCGGCGGTATTCGGTGGTATCGGTTCCATTCCGGGAGCGATGATCGGAGGAATTTTGCTCGGTATCATTGAAAACCTGAGCAAAGCATACATTTCGTCACAGCTTTCCGATGCGATTGTATTCGGAGTGCTGATTATTGTACTGCTTGTTCGTCCTACCGGTATTCTCGGTAAGAATATTCAGGAGAAAGTGTAGGAGGTTGCCATGAAGAAGTTAAAAAATATGAACAAAAATACAAAGAGTAATCTGCTTACATATATGATGGTGATTGTAACATATGTCATTGTCCAGATTTTTATTGCGACAGGTAATATGTCTTCTCTTATGGAAGGGCTTCTTGTTCCGGTATGTACTTATGTGATTCTTGCAGTATCTTTGAATCTGACGGTTGGAATTCTCGGTGAGCTGAGTCTCGGACATGCGGGATTTATGTGTGTCGGTGCATTTGCCAGCGCGTTGTTCTCGCTCGGAATGAAAGACAGCATTGAAAACGATCTGCTTCGTTTTATAGTTGCGATTCTGATTGCTGCGGTTTCTGCAGCGGTGGCAGGAATATTGGTCGGTATTCCGGTACTTCGCTTAAAGGGAGATTATCTGGCTATCGTAACACTTGCTTTTGGTGAGATTATCAAAAACTTTATCAATGCCATCTATCTCGGCGTGGATGCAAACGGTCTTCACTTTTCTATGAAGGATACGATGTCTCTCGGTATGGAAGCGGACGGTAAGATTTTGATTAAAGGCGCGCAGGGTATCACAGGAACACCGCATTGTTCGAACTTTACCATCGGCGTGATTCTTATTATGCTTTCGCTTGTGATAATCAACAATCTTGTGAATTCCAGAACGGGTAGGGCGGTTATGTCCATACGTGACAATCGTATTGCGGCAGAATCTGTCGGTATTAATATTACGAAGTACAAACTGATTGCATTCACAATTTCTGCATCGCTTGCGGGTGTGGCAGGAGCACTTTATGCGCATAATCTGTCAACCCTTATGGCAACGCCGAAAAACTTCGGATACAATATGTCCATCATGATTCTTGTATTTGTCGTACTCGGCGGTATCGGAAACATGAGAGGTTCCGTGATTGCGGCTGTTCTGCTGACGCTTCTTCCGGAGCTTCTGCGTGGACTTGCAGATTATCGTATGCTCATTTATGCGATTGTGCTTATTTTCATGATGCTCTTTAACTGGAGCCCGCAGTTCATCGATTTCCGTAAGAAAATGATGTCGAAGTTTAAAAATAAAAAGAAAGCAGAGAAGGAGGCATAGGATATGGCATTATTAGAAGTAAAAAATCTCGGCATTTCCTTTGGTGGTCTCCGCGCGGTAAATGCTTTTGATATTCAGATTGAAAAAGGACAGCTCTACGGATTGATCGGTCCGAACGGAGCGGGTAAGACAACCGTATTTAATCTTTTGACAGGTGTTTACAAACCGGATGAAGGAAGTGTTGTTCTCGATGGTGTCAACATTACAGGCAAGAGAACGATTGACATCAACAAGGCGGGAATTGCAAGAACATTCCAGAATATCCGTCTTTTCAAAGACATGACAGTGCTTGACAATGTGAAGGTCGGTCTTCATAACAACCATTCATACGGCGTTATGACAGGTATTCTTCGTCTTCCTCGTTATTTCAAAGTAGAGAAAGAAATGAACGAGAAAGCAATGGAACTTCTGAAAGTATTTGAACTCGATCAGTACGCGGATGTTCTTGCAGCAAATCTTCCTTACGGTAAACAGAGAGAGCTTGAGATTGCAAGAGCGCTTGCGACGGAGCCGAAGCTCCTTCTTTTGGATGAACCGGCGGCGGGAATGAATCCGAACGAGACGAAAGAACTTATGGATACGATTCGTTTTGTCCGTGATAAATTTGATATGACGATTCTTTTGATTGAACATGATATGAAACTTGTTTCCGGTATCTGTGAGAAACTGACGGTGCTGAACTTCGGGGAAGTGCTCGTACAGGGTGACACGAGTGATGTACTCAACGATCCACAGGTAATCACCGCATATCTTGGAGAATAGGAGGAAACAGGCATGGCAATGTTAGAAGTAAAAGACTTACATGTTCATTATGGCATGATTGAGGCCATCAAAGGAATTGACTTTGAGGTAAATAAAGGTGAGGTTATTGCCCTGATCGGTGCTAACGGCGCCGGTAAAACAACGACACTTCACACAATTACGGGACTCCTTGCACCATCGAAAGGAACAATTTTGTACGAGGGTAAGGATATCTCCAAAATGCCGGGGCACAAGATTGTGTCGCTCGGTATGGCGCATGTTCCGGAAGGACGTCGCGTGTTTGCGCAGCTCTCCGTGTATGAAAATCTTCTTATGGGAGCTTACACAAGAAAAGACAAAGAAGAAATCCAGAATACACTACGGATGGTATATGACCGTTTTCCGCGATTGGAAGAGAGAAAAAATCAGATGGCGGGAACACTTTCCGGCGGTGAGCAGCAGATGCTTGCTATGGGACGTGCGCTGATGAGTCATCCGAGCATTATTCTGATGGATGAGCCGTCGATGGGACTTTCTCCGATTTTTGTAAATGAAATTTTTGATATCATCCAGAAGGTAAGTAAAACGGGAACCACCGTGCTTCTTGTAGAACAGAATGCGAAAAAGGCGCTGTCCATCGCGGACCGTGCATATGTTCTTGAAACCGGTAAGATTGTTCTTTCCGGAGATGCAAAAGAACTTATGAATGATGATTCTATCAAAAAAGCATATTTAGGTGAATAGACAAGGGGGCATAGCAATGGAAAAATTAATCATTACAATCGCCAGACAGTATGGAAGCGGCGGTAAGACCGTAGGTCATATGCTTGCAAAAGAGCTTGGAATTAACTGTTACGACAGAGAATTGATGAGAATGGCTTCCGATGAGAGTGGTATTTCGGAAGGTTTGTTTGGAAAAGCGGACGAAAAACTGAAAACATCGCCGTTGTTTCGTATCACCAAAAATGTATACAAAGGTCAGCTGATTCCGCCGGAAAGCGACGAGTTTACATCGAATGATAACCTGTTTAATTATCAGGCAAAAGTTATTCGTGACCTCGCAGAGGAAGAGTCCTGTGTCATTATCGGTCGCTGTGCGGACTACATCTTAAAAGAATATGACAATGTGCTTAGTGTATTTGTGCACGGAAGTCACGATTTCTGTTTAAAAAATGCAAAGGAACGTCTCGGTTATGACTCTGACAAAGAGGTGGAGAAGTTTATTGCAAAAACAGACAAATATCGTGCAGATTACTACAAGTATTATACGGGACGCGAGTGGTACGATGCACGTAACTATGACCTTTGTCTGGATGCTTCCAAGCTCGGTTTTGAAGGTTGCGTGGAAGAGATTAAGGCATATATGGATGTCCGTTTTAACAGAAAATAGAATTTGCGGTTATAATGAAACCTTCTGTCACGTAAAATGATACAAACGACGTACAGAGGTATCTATGATTCATTTGACTCAACTGAAAAAGCAGATGTTATGTCTGCTTTTTTCTTGCATCTTTTTTCTTTCTATTATCGGGACGGTCACAGTAGCCGCCGAGACGGTCTCCGGGGAAGAGACGTCTACAGCGTGGATACAGTCGGAGAGTGCTGTGTTGATGGAGGCGTCCACGGGACAGATTATTTTGCAGAAAAATGCCGACGTACGTCTGAGTCCTGCAAGCATTACAAAGATTATGACGCTTCTTTTGATTTATGAGCAGATGGAAAAAGGGAAACTTAGGCTCACGGATGAAGTGACGACGAGTGCGTACGCCAAATCTATGGGCGGCTCGCAGGTTTTCCTTGAAGAAGGAGAAGTGCAAAGCGTGGAAACCATGATAAAATGTATTGCGGTTGCGTCAGGGAATGATGCATCGGTCGCGATGGCGGAAAAAATTGCGGGCAGCGAGGAAGCGTTTGTTGAGATGATGAATCAGAAAGCGAAACAGCTTGGCATGAACAATACGCATTTTGTAGATTGCTGCGGGCTTTCTAACGATGATAACCATTATACAAGTGCAAAAGATGTGGCGATTATGTCGAGGGCGTTGATTGTCGGTTACCCGCAGGTGTTTGAATATACGAAAATCTGGATGGAGGATATCGTACATGAGACGCAGCAGGGGACGTCGACATTTACGTTGTCAAGCACGAACAAACTGCTCAAGCAGTATGAATATACGACGGGATTAAAGACCGGTTCTACGAGCAAGGCGAAATATTGTTTCAGTGCAACCGCACAGAAGGATGAAATATCCTTGATTGCGGTCGTGATGGCTGCGCCGGATTATAAAATCCGTTTTGAGGAGGCAAGACGCCTCTTGGAATATGGATTTGATGTCAGTCATATTTACAGGGATGACCATCCGGACAAAATTCCGGATTTGCATGTAAAAGGCGGAGTGGAGGAACAAGTGGCAGTCGGATTTGAGGAGCCGTTTATATATCTCGATACCCAGGGAAGAGATTTGTCACAGGTAGAAAAGAAGTTGCAACTTCCAAAAGAGGCGGAAGCTCCGCTCAAAGAGGGCGATGTGGCTGGGCAGGCATTGTATTTTTTGGAAGGTAAAGAAATCGGAAGATGTGATATTGTGTATTTCCGGTCGATGAATCGGGCGAAATATAAAGACTATCTCAAAAAAGTATGGCAGAAGATGCTTTTATAAATCGCATTTTTTTGGTATGATAAGAGAAACTATGTGCGAAAGGAACGACAATGCAGATTTTATGGGTACTAATTGCCTGCTTCATCCTCGGGATGACGGCGGTGATGATATATGATTCCAATCGGTTTCGCAAGGTAACATATGAGCTGGAGAGTCACAAAATCAAGAAAGACTTCCGCTTTTTGTTTCTTTCCGACCTTCATAATAAGCAGTATGGTGCAATGAACGAAAAATTGCTGGCTGCTATTGATGCATGTCATCCGGAAGCAATTCTCATCGGTGGTGATATTCTCACTGCAACACCGGGCAAGGAAGTTGCGCCTGCGGCTGAGTTTGTGTCTGTGCTTGCGGGGAAATACCCGCTGTACTACGCCAACGGTAATCATGAGCAGCGGCTTGAACTGTATCCTGAGACTTATGGTGAGATGGGAGTCGAATTTGAACGTCTGCTTTCGGAAGCAGGAATCCACAGATTGGTCAATGAACGGACGGAAGATGAAGCGTGCGGCGTGGAAATTGTCGGTTGTCAGATCGACAGGCAGTTTTATAAAAGATTTCAGAAGGTATCGATGCCCGGTGACTACCTGCAGACGGTGCTTCCGGAGAAAACACCGGGAATGTACACCGTTCTTCTTGCACATAATCCGGATTATTTTGAGAGATATCGTGAGTGGGGCGCTGATTTGGTGCTCAGCGGTCATGTTCACGGAGGAGTCATGCGTCTACCGTTTTTCGGGGGTGTGATCGGAACGAACTTCCGGTTATTTCCGAAGTATGACGGGGGATTGTTCAGGGAGGACGGCGCGACCATGATTGTGAGCCGCGGGCTCGGAGCGCATACAATACCGCTTCGGATATGGAATCCGGCGGAACTGGTGGAGATTGTCATCAGGAAAACAGAATAGATGAAAGAGGCACATAAAATGGCACTGGAAGTGAAATTGCAGGTGTTTGAAGGTCCGCTGGATCTTTTGCTGCATCTGATTGAAAAAAATAAAGTAGATATATACGATATTCCGATTGTGCTCATCACAGAGCAATATCTGGAATACATCCGGCAAATGGAGACGGATGACATGAACATTATGAGTGAGTTTCTTGTTATGGCAGCGACACTAATTGACATCAAATGTCGTATGCTCCTTCCGAAGGAAGTGGGTGAAGAGGGAGAGGAAGAAGACCCGAGAGCAGAACTTGTCCAGAAACTTCTTGAGTACAAGATGTATAAGTATATGTCTTTTGAACTGAAGGACAGGCATATCGATGCGGTGAAGAATTTTTATAAAAAGACGACGATGCCGCAGGAGATAGAGCAGTACAGACCACCGGTCGATTACGAGGAACTGCTCGGTGATATGAACCTTGTCAAATTGCAGGAAATCTTTGAATCTGTCATGAAAAAGCAGGAGGACAAGATTGACCCGATTCGTGCAAGCTTCGGCAAAATTGAAAAAGAAGAGATTGACATGGAAGTCAAGACGCAGTACATAGAGAAATATATACTGGGACATAAAAAGATGTCATTCCGCGATTTGCTTCAGAAGCAGAATTCCAAGGCGGAAGTAATTGTGACATTCCTTGTTGTGCTTGAACTGATGAAAGTCGGTAAGATTGACATCCGTCAGGAACATACATTTGATGACATTGAGATAACGAGAAAGGATACAGAATAAATGGACGAGAAGAAACAAAAAGCAATACTGGAGTCCGTGCTCTTTACCATGGGTGATTCCGTGGAGGTCGGAAAGCTTGCAGAGGTGATTGAGTCGGACGTTAAGACGACACGACGCCTGCTTGCGGAGCTTCAAAAGGAATACGAGGAGGCACAGCGCGGTATCACGATTACGGAGTTGGAAAATTCCTACCAGATGTGCAGCAGTCCGGAATATTATGATTACTTAATCCGCATTGCAAAAACACCTCGGAAATATGTGCTGACAGATGCGCTTTTGGAGACGCTTTCCATCATTGCCTACAAGCAACCGGTGACAAAGGTGGAGATTGACAAAATCCGAGGAGTTAGCTGTGAGCATTCCGTGAACCGTCTGCTTGATTTTGAACTGATTACGGAAGTAGGACGACTGGATGCACCGGGACGCCCGATTTTGTTCGGAACGACGGAGCAGTTTTTGCGCAGTTTTGGTGTAAAGAGTCTGACAGAGCTTCCGGAACTCAATCCGGACCGTATTGCTCAGTTTCGGGAAGAGGCTGAAAAAGAGATACAGCTTACGTTGGATATCTGATGAGGAGAATGTCTATGAGAAGATTGTGTAAGAGAGCGGCGTTTTTTTGGTTGGCTGTAATGTTATGTGTGGAAATTGCACTTCCGGTTATGGCGACGCCGGTAAGCGGTGTTCCCGGAGGAGTTACAGACAGGAAGCAGGGATGGCTGGCGCCGATTGATATCTCGGAAGAAGGGGTGCGCAATGCACTGATGTCGGAAGAAGAGTTTATGTCCACGTTTTGCGTGGAGGAAGAGGAACTTGCTGTTGCAGAATCCGAAATGTGTGAGACACTCGGTATTTGTCAGCCGCAGTCAGAGATTGTCTCTGCGAATGGGATTTCCGTTAACACGATTGAGGTAAGTGCAGATAAAGCGACGTATGCTACGCTGGAAGATGCGGCGGATTATATCCGTGACAAGATGGTAAAAAGAAAAGAAGCGATAACTGTCAGGATTGCGTATACGAAAGATTCTCAGTTAAAGGAGTTATCCAATATTTTAAATAAGGTGTTTGAGTACGACATTAACGGAGAACCGAGTGAAGGAGATTATTTGTTCTGGCATGTCGGGGCATACGGACTGCTTGACGATATCAATTATCATAGTGACGGGACGGCAACTGTTTATTTCGGATTTCGGTATTATACGGATTGGGAAGAAGAAAAATACGTTACGCGTAAAGTAAATGCAATTATTGATAAGTTGAATTTAAAATCTTCCTCACTGAATGATTATCAAAAGGTCAGATTGATTTATGATGATATTATGAATCGGGTTACGTATGATACATGGCATTATGAGGTGGATCAGAGTTATACTTACATGTACACGACGTATGCTGCTCTTGACAGCGGATTTGCCGTGTGTCAGGCTTATGCGTCTCTGTTTTACCGGATGTGTGAAGAGGTTGGTATCAGTGCGAGAGTCATCTGCGGAAACGATGATGAGAGTGGCTCGCCGACGCATGGCTGGAATATTGTCAAGATAGGAAATGAATATTACAATTTGGATGCAACGTGGGATGATACCATTTCCGATACGCCTCAGCACTATTTTTTCCTTAAAAATATGAGCGATTTTATCGAGCATCAGAGAAATGCCCGTCATACAGGAGCAGCATTTGAAAAAGCGTTCCCGACGGCGAAGGTGTCTTACCCGTTGCCGGATGATGTTGCAGGTAATGTAACACCGGCGCTTGTTCCGGTGGAGGGGCTGACATTGAAGCAGACCAAGAACAACGAGATGAAAATTTCGTGGACGAAAAGTACCGGTGCAACCAGATACAGAGTGTATCGTAAAATGGGCAATGGTGCCTACTGTTGTCTCGGCACCACGACTAAAAATTATTTTATGGATGAGGTGAATCCGAAGACAAATTATACGTACTATGTAAGTGCCATCGTCGCACAAGAAGAGATGGGTAAAAGTACAGAGAAGAGCATCAAGACAAAGACCATTCTCCTCAAAAAAGGAAAAACATATACCGTAGACGGGTATAAATACAAGGTGCTTACGTCAACATCCAAGACAAAAACGGTGGCATTTAAAGGGGTATCGAATAAGAAACTTACCAAAATCATTATTCCGGACAAGGTGATGATTCACGGTATGGCTTACAAGGTGACGGAGATATCATCATCTGCACTGAAAGGGAACACGAAAGTTAAGACGGTATCCATCGGAGCCAATGTGACCAAGATTGGAAGCAAGGCATTTTATAAGGCGAAAAAACTTGCCAATATTGTGGTTAAGTCCAAGAAATTAAAGAGTGTCGGAAGCAAGGCGCTTTACGGTATTTCGTCAAAGGCCGAAATCAGGGTTCCTTCATCCAAATACAGTAAGTACAAAAAACTGTTCAAAGGGAAAGGGCAAAAGTCAACGGTCAAAATTAAGAAATAGAATGAAAAAAATACTTTGTTCATATATATGTAATAACAACAGCCCGGAGCGGACATTACATATATGAAACATCGGAAACAAATAAAAAAACGGATATGCTGTGTACTTGTGTATTTACTCTGCGTTATTATGGCAGGGACAAAAAAAGTACAGGCAGAAGAATTGTCATTATACGCCCGTTCGGCGCTTCTTATGGATGCGTCAAGCGGGCGTGTTTTATATGAAGAAAACGGATACAGGGTAATGCCGATGGCGTCGACAACCAAAATTATGACATGTATTCTGGCACTTGAGTGGATGGCGGAGAGCAGGGAAGCGGAGCAGGGGCGACCGGTGGTTGTGTCGGGATATGCCTCACGTATGCCCAAAGTGCGTCTTGGTATGCAGAAGGGTGAGCAGTATCGCCTGGAGGATTTGCTGTATTCTCTTATGCTTGAGTCTCACAATGATACAGCGGTAGCAATCGCGGAGCATATAGATGGAAGTGTGGAAGCATTTGCGGGGCGTATGAACCGGAAGGCGGAGCAACTCGGTTGTCAGCGTACAAATTTTATTACACCGAACGGACTGGATGCGGAAGAAAAAGGGAAAATACATTCCACAACGGCGTATGACCTTGCGCTGATATCTTCATATGCCATTCAAAACGAACGTTTTTTGGAGATTATTAACACGAGAAACTACTTGTTTTCGGAAATAACTTCCGGCAGAAATTTCCAAGTGGCGAACAAAAACAGATTTCTTGATTTGATGGATGGTGCAATTGGAATCAAGACAGGATTTACGGGTGATGCAGGGTATTGTTTTGTCGGAGCACTGGAGAAGGATGGAAAGAAACTTATCTCTGTTGTGCTCGGCAGCGGGTGGCCGCCGAATAAAAATTGGAAATGGACAGATACAAAAGCGTTGATGAATTATGGACTTACAGCGTATGAGAGCAAAGATTTGGAAAAGAAATTTCATTATGAACCTCTTACGGTAGTGGATGGCATCAAAGAAAAGGTTGTGATAGAAGTGGAAGATAAGGGGGCTGGAGAACTTACGGTTCTTTTGTCAGAGACGGACGAAGTATGCATAAAAAAGCAGTTGCCGGAGTTTCTCCCGGCTCCGGTGCAATGTGGAACCGTGGTAGGATATGAATGTTATTATATCAACGGAGAACTTTATAAAAAGTATGAAATTAGGACAACAGAATCTGTGGAATTACGTACATATTTCTATTGTCTGCGTCAAATTTTTATGTTATACTTTTAGTCGAATGTGGTGTGCGGGCGTACTATGCCCATACATAATCTAGTTATTCATAAATTAATATAAAATGGAGGTCCAAAACATGAGTAATTCTTCAAAAGCGAGTCAAAGAATTGCAGCTTTACTCGACGACAACAGTTTCGTTGAAATTGGAGCTATGGTGACAGCCAGAGCAACAGATTTCAATATGAAACCAACAGAAACTCCTTCGGACGGTGTTGTTACCGGCTACGGAGTGATTGAAGGCAACCTTGTGTATGTTTACAGCCAGGATGCATCCGTGATGAACGGAAGTGTCGGCGAAATGCATGCAAAGAAGATTGCAAACCTCTATGATCTGGCTCTTAAGACAGGTGCTCCTGTCATCGGTTTAATCGATTCGGCCGGACTTAGACTTCAGGAGGCGACAGATGCTATGAATGCCTTCGGTGAAATTTATATGAAACAGACATTGGCTTCAGGTGTGATTCCACAGATTACAGCCGTTTTCGGTAACTGTGGTGGTGGACTTGCCCTGATTCCTGCCCTTACTGATTTTACATTTATGGAGGACAAGAATGCCAAGTTATTTGTGAATTCTCCAAATGCTTTAGACGGAAACTATACCGAGAAATGTGATACTGCAGCAGCTGATTTCCAGAGCGCAGAAGCAGGTCTTGTAGATGTAGTTGCAGATGAGGCTGATATCTGTGCACAGATTAGACAGCTTGTAGCAATGCTTCCTTCGAACAACGAAGATGATATGTCTTACGAAGACTGCACAGACGATTTAAACAGAGCAAGCGCAAATCTTGCTGCATGTGCAGGAGATACATCCATTGCATTATCTGAAATCGCAGATGACAACGTATTCTTCGAAGTAAAAGAAGCTTATGCAAAAGATATGGTAACAGGATTTATCCGTTTGAACGGTTCTACAGTAGGTTGTGTAGCTAACCGTAGCGAAGTCATCGGAGAAGACGGTAAAGTAGCTGAGAAACTTGATGCGGTTCTTACACCGAACGGATGTGCAAAAGCAGCTGAGTTCATTACATTCTGTGATGCATTCAACATTCCGGTTCTTTCTCTTACAAATGTGAAGGGATATGTTGCTTGCACATGTGCAGAAAAGAAGATTGCAAAGGCAGTTGCTAAGCTTACATATGCATTCGCAAATGCAACAGTTCCGAAGGTAAACGTAGTCGTTGGAAAAGCTCTCGGAACAGCAGCTATCGCTATGAACTCGAAAGCAATCGGTGCTGACCTTACGATCGCATGGTCAAATGCTGAAATCGGAGCAATGAACGCAAACGATGCAGCACAGATTATGTACAGCGGAGAAGGCGCTGATGTAATCAAAGAAAAAGCAGCAGAATATGCAGCACTTCAGACAAGTGCAACAGGTGCTGCTAAGAGAGGATATGTGGATCAGGTCATCGATGCAGCAGACACACGTAAATATGTGGTTGGCGCATTCGAGATGCTGTTCGCAAAAAGGGAAGACCGCCCGGCTAAAAAACACGGTACAGTTTAAGAAAGGATGTACTTAATATGAAAAAAAGATTATTAGTATTAGGTATGATTGCCTGTCTTTTCGGTTTGACAGCATGTGGTGAGGAAAAGTCTTCTGTTATGACAGAAGAACAGCTTGCGGCGGTAGAAATCGCTGACACCTATATGAGTCAGATCAGCGAAGCGGTTTCCATGGGCGTGAAAGAACAATATGCCGATGATGAGAAACTTGTTTCGTACCTGACCAGCTGGGAAGAAGGAATGGAAGAGATAGGTGGTTATGTCGAGACGACCGGTCATGAAGTTAAGATTGACGGAGATGAGGTTGTCGTAAATACGGCAATTGCAGGTTCTGCGCTTGATCCGGACGGGAATATAAGAACGGCCGATGTAGAACTTGTATATAACCAAAAAGAGTTATTGGTAAAATCGTTTACGGTAAATGTAAACTACACAATGAGTGAGAAGATGACGAATGCGGGACTTAATACATTGCTCGGTATGGGTACTGTGTTTGCGGTACTGCTTCTTATCAGTTTAATTATCTCACTCTTTGGATTTATTCCTAAGATTCAGGCAGCGTTCTCCAAGAAGGACAAGAAGTCTGAGACAGAGAAGTCTGTGGACAACACAATTGCACAGATTATTGAGGCAGAGGAAGCAGATGACACAGAGCTTATCGCAGTTATCTCTGCAGCGATCGCAGCTTATGAAGCAGCAAACGGTGGATCTTCTGACGGTGTCGTTATCAGAAGTGTACGGAAAGTAAACAGAAACAAATGGCAGAATGCCTAATTAACAGGAGGAAATTAAGATGAAAAATTATACAATTACCGTGAACGGAAACGTATACGATGTAGTAGTTGAAGAAGGCGCTACTTCTGGTGCTGTTGCAGCAGCTCCGAAAGCAGCTCCGAAGGCAGCACCAAAAGCGGCTCCAGCAGCAGCTCCGAAAGCAGCTGGCGCAGCAGGCGGAATCAAAGTAGAAGCAGGTGCAGCCGGTAAAGTATTCAAGGTAGAAGCAAGCGTTGGTCAGGCTATGAAAAAAGGTGATACAGTAATCATTCTTGAAGCAATGAAGATGGAAATCCCGGTTGTTGCTCCGGAAGACGGTACTGTTGCTAGTATTGATGTAGCAGTTGGCGATGCTGTAGAAGCAGGTGCTACTCTTGCAACATTAAACTAATATGTCTTTTGTAAATCAAACGACAAAAAACAGGAGGTCGACAAATGGATTACATAATTAATACCTTAGATAATCTGGTGCATCAGACGGCTTTCTTCAATCTTACCATCGGAAACTATGTCATGATTGCTGTGGCATGTGTGTTCTTGTACCTTGCCATTCGGCATGAATTTGAGCCACTTTTGCTGGTTCCGATTGCATTTGGTATGCTCCTGGTAAATATTTACCCGGATATTATGATGAGCATTGAAGATTCACCAAACGGTGTCGGTGGTCTTTTGTACTATTTCTATCTTTTAGATGAATGGGCTATCATGCCATCCCTCATCTTTATGGGTGTAGGTGCGATGACAGACTTTGGTCCGCTTATCGCAAACCCGAAGAGCTTTTGGCTTGGTGCGGCAGCTCAGTTCGGTATTTTCGCAGCTTACTTCGGAGCGATTGCTCTCGGATTCAATGATAAGGCTGCAGCAGCTATCTCCATCATCGGTGGTGCCGATGGTCCGACATCCATTTTCCTTGCAGGAAAATTGGGTCAGACAGCACTTATGGGACCGATTGCCGTGGCAGCATATTCGTATATGTCACTCGTTCCGATTATTCAGCCGCCGATTATGAAACTTCTTACAACAGAGAAAGAGCGTAAGATTAAGATGGGTCAGCTTCGTCCGGTTTCAAAACTTGAGAAGATTTTGTTCCCGATTGTCGTTACGATTGTTGTATCTTTAATTCTTCCGACAACAGCGCCGCTCGTTGGTATGCTGATGCTCGGTAACTTGTTCAGAGAGTCGGGCGTAGTTCGTCAGCTGACAGAAACTGCATCCAATGCTCTTATGTACATTGTAGTTATCTTACTTGGTACATCGGTAGGTGCAACAACAAGTGCGGAAGCATTCCTTAACTGGGATACAGGTAAAATCGTTATTCTCGGTCTGATTGCATTTGCATTCGGTACAGCAGCCGGAGTATTGTTTGGTAAGTTAATGTGCGTTATGACAAAAGGTAAAGTTAACCCGCTGATTGGTTCTGCCGGAGTTTCCGCGGTTCCGATGGCAGCCAGAGTATCGCAGAAGGTTGGTGCAGAGGCAGACCCAACGAACTTCCTTCTTATGCATGCGATGGGACCTAACGTTGCCGGAGTTATCGGTACGGCCGTAGCAGCCGGAACATTCATGGCTGTATTCGGTGTATTCTAAATTATTTGATTAAAACAGGAGGAAAAATAAATGGCTGAAAAAAGACCGGTAAAAATTACCGAAACTATATTACGTGATGCGCATCAGTCTTTGATCGCAACAAGAATGCCAACAGAATTCATGCTTCCTATCTTAGAGAAGCTTGACAAAGTAGGATACAATTCTCTTGAGTGCTGGGGTGGTGCGACATTCGATGCTTCCCTTCGTTTCTTAAAAGAAGATCCATGGGACAGACTTCGTAAAATTAAAGACGGATGTCCTAACACACCTCTTCAGATGTTATTCAGAGGTCAGAACATTTTAGGTTACAGACCATACGCTGATGACGTAGTAGATGCTTTCGTTGAAAGATCTGTTGCAAACGGTATTGATATCATTCGTATTTTCGACTGTCTCAATGACCTTCGTAACTTAGAAGCAGCAGTTAATTCTACAAACAAGATCAAACAGCGTGAAGGAAGAGGTCATGCACAGATTGCTCTTTCTTACACACTTGGTGATGCTTATACAATGGAATACTGGACAGACATGGCTAAGAAGATTGAAGAAATGGGTGCAGATTCTATCTGTATCAAAGATATGGCTGGTCTCTTAGTACCATACAAGGCTGCTGAACTTGTAAAAGCTATGAAAGAAGTTACAAAACTTCCAATCCAGTTACATACACACTACACATCAGGTGTTGCTTCTATGACATACTTAAAAGCAGTAGAAGCAGGTGTTGACGTCATCGACTGTGCAATGAGTCCGTTCGCTCTCGGAACATCTCAGCCTGCAACAGAAGTTATGGTTGAGACATTCAAGGGAACAGAGTACGACACAGGATTTGACCAGAACTTACTTGCTGAAATCGCTGATTACTTCAGACCATACAGAGATGAGTGCTTAGCATCAGGTCTTTTAAATCCGAAGGTAATGGGTGTTGATATCAAGACATTGTTATATCAGGTACCGGGCGGAATGCTTTCTAACATGGTTAGCCAGTTGAAAGAGCAGAATGCAGAAGATAAATACTACGATGTATTAAAAGAAATCCCTGCAGTTCGTAAAGATCTCGGTGAACCGCCACTTGTTACACCTTCTTCACAGATCGTTGGTACACAGGCTGTATTCAACGTACTTATGGGTGAAAGATATAAAATGGCTACTGACCAGACAAAAGACGTATTACGTGGTAAATATGGTCAGACAGTAAAACCGATGAGTCAGGAAGTTATTGATAAAGTTATCCCGGGTGAAGAGAGAATTACATGTCGTCCGGCTGACCTTATCGATAACGAAATGGAAAAACTGGAATCAGAAATGAAAGAATGGAAGCAGCAGGATGAAGACGTATTATCATACGCATTATTCCCACAGGTTGCTACAGACTTCTTCAAGTATCGTAAAGCACAGCAGGACAAAGTTGATTTATCCAAAGCTGACACAGCAAACGGTGCTTATCCGGTATAATCCGAAATAAGGTAATTAAAAGAGCTTCTGCATAAGATGCAGAGGCTCTTTTTTTGTGCAGGCTTTTCTTGCAAAATACAAGCAAAACTGGTACACTGGGAGCGTGAAATGCAAGGGTTTTTGCAGGTTTTGCAGGAGCGCAAATGCGTCTTTTCGGTGTTTGCAGGAAAAACGTGCGTTATTTGCATTTTTTTGGTAGGTATGCGAGAGAAATATATAACAAATGTTACGGGCGCGGTTTTGCGCGATATAACACGCGTTATGGGGCGTTGGTAACAACTGTTATAAATCATAGAAAAAGGGGAGACGAAATGAGCGATTATAAACCTTATGAAAGAAAAACTTACTACTATGAAACAGACCAGATGAGTATCATACATCATGCGAATTATATACGATGGTTTGAGGAGGCGCGCATTGATTTTTTAGAACGAATCGGTATCCCGTATGACGAGATGGAGAGAAGAGGTCTTTTGATTCCGGTACTCGGTGTTTCGTGTAAATACAAAAAAGCGTTCCGCTATGGCGATACATTCCGTATTTGCATGAAAATACAGGATTTTAAAGGGGTTAAGTTCTCAGTCACCTATGAAGTGTACCATAAAGAGAGTGGACAGCTTCATGCGACGGGAACCTCGGAGCACGGCTTTGTGGACAGCAACCTTATGCCGGTCAACATAAAGAAAATATACCCTGATATATACGAATGCTTTGTTTCCGCGATTTCTGACGAAAAATAATAAAAATAATGGTTCACATAATATTGACAAAGTGAAAAAAATAGACTAGAATAACAAGTGTTATGATACATACGTTATTCTGGTCTTTTTATATGAGGTGAAAAACGATGGCAAGAAAGATAAGTATTACAAAAGAAATGATTCAAAAAGCGGCATTTGAAATTGCGAAAACAGAGGGAATGGGTAGTGTTACCGCAAGAAAACTTGCAGATAAGGCAGGATGCTCGACACAACCGATTTTCCGCATCTATGAGAACATGGAACAACTTCAAAAAGAAATCTTTGATATGGCAATTCGCTTCTTTTCGGATTTCTATGCAGACTATTGCAAAGAGCATCCGCAGGAGGAAAAACCGTTTGTATGCTTCGGAATGGCATATATTGATTTTGCCATGAAGCATTCGCAGCTTTTTTATTTGCTGTTTTTATCCAAGGAGAGATACGGCAAAAGTCTGTATGAACTTCTGAACGGGTCGACAGGAGCGTTCATGAAAGAACTTGCGCGTGCAAAAGCGCTCGGGGTAAAAGACCCGGGAGAACTCTTTATGAAGATGTGGATTTTTATTCATGGTGCTGCCGGAATGGCAATTACGGGGGATTATGATTTGCCGGAAACGGAAACGCTGCGATTGCTGAGAGAGTCTTACGAAAAGAATGCAGTGTAACTTTACAATATTGTTTTAGGGAAAAGAGAAGGTAAGAGGAAACGATATGGCAAAGACAGTGGATATTATCAGTAGGATTGAAATGAAATATGATAAGCTCAGTAAAGGGCAGAAAAAAATTGCAGCCTACATTACAGAGCATTATGACAGCGCGGTATTTATGACTGCGGCAAAACTCGGTGCAGAAATTAATGTTAGTGAATCGACGGTGGTACGATTTGCTTCGGTGCTCGGCTACAACGGATATCCGGAGCTTCAGAAAGCCTTGGAGGAATGGGTACAGGGAAAATGGAGCAGTGTGCAGAAAGTCGGAGTAAAGTACGGAAACAGTTCCCAGTCGGAACTTGTGATGTCGGTATTGCAGGCGGATATGGACAAAATTTCCCATACGATGGAACATTTGGATCCGGTTTCTTTTGAGATGGCGGTGGATTCCATTTTGAAAGCAAAGCATGTGTATATTATCGGACTCCGGAGTTGTGAACCGCTTGCAAATTTCCTTGGATTTTATCTTTCCATGATTCGCGGAGATGTTATCATGCTCCGGACAACATCTATGACAGAGCTGTTTGAGCAGATGATCCGAGTGAGCGAGGAGGATGTGGTCGTCGGTATCAGCTTTCCGCGTTATTCCATGCGAACGCTCAAGGCAATGGAATTTGCAAGAGACAGGAATGCGAAGGTGATTTCCATTACGGATACAGACCGTTCGCCGATGAGTTTGTATTCTTCCTGCAATTTGTTGGCAAGAAGTGATATGCTTTCCATTGTGGATTCTTTGGTGGCGCCGCTTAGTCTGATCAATGCACTTGTTGTGGCACTTTGTGTCAAGGCGCCGGATCAGACGAGAGAGAACTTAAAAGAACTCGAAAGAGTATGGGGAGATTATCAGGTTTATCTGAATGATGAAATCAATTTTATTGATGATGAACCAATGCTGGATAATTCTTTGACAAAGGAATAGAAATTATGGGACAGATTATCGTGGTCGGCGGAGGCCCGGCGGGTATGATTGCAGCCATTTATGCGGCTAAGGCAGGAAAACGGGTATCCTTATATGAGAAAAATGAAAAACTCGGAAAAAAGCTTTTTATTACGGGGAAAGGACGTTGCAATGTGACGAACGATTGTGACCCGGAAGAACTTTTGGCAAATGTCATATCCAACCCGAAATTTTTATATAGTGCATTTTATGATTTTGATGCACAAAAATGCAAAGCGTTTTTTGAGGATTTGGGTGTACGTCTCAAGACGGAGCGTGGGAATCGCGTATTTCCGCTCAGTGACCATTCTTCGGATATTATACGGGCGCTGGAATATGAGATGCGCAGACTCGGCGTAGAGGTGCACTTAAATACTCCGGTAAAAGAACTTATTGTAGATGAACTTGTATGCAAAGGCGTAGTACTTGCAGACGGAAAGAGAGTGTCGGCAGATCGTGTGCTTCTTGCGACCGGAGGTGTTTCTTATCCTCTGACGGGAGCTGACGGGAGCGGTCTTAAGATGGCGGAAAGGGTTGGCCATAAGGTGACGGAGTTATATCCGGCACTGGTACCCCTGCGGACGGAGGAGACGTGGTGCCATGAACTGATGGGATTGTCACTTCGCAACGTTTCTGCAAAGATAAAAAACGGTAAAAAGACGCTTTATGAAGGGTTCGGGGAGATGCTGTTTACACATTTCGGTGTGAGCGGACCATTGATTTTGAGTGCGAGCAGCAAGATTGTCAAACAACTGCAAAAGAGTAAGCTTACGCTAACTCTTGACCTGAAACCGGCACTTACACAGGAACAGCTGGATAAGCGGATTTTGCGTGATTTTGAACAGGCGCACAATAAGCAGTTTAAAAATGCATTGTCGGACTTGCTTCCTTCGAGATTAATTCCGGTTATGATTGAACTGTCCGGGATTTCTCCGGAAAAGAAAGTAAATGAGCTTACAAAAGCGGAGAGACTTTCTTTTGGAACATTGCTGAAACAGGTTCCGCTGACCATTTGCGGAACCGGTGATTTTAAGGAGGCAATCATCACGCAGGGCGGTATTTATGTCAAAGAAATCAATCCGTCCACGATGGAATCAAAGAAAATACAGGGGTTGTATTTTGCGGGCGAGTGTATCGACGTGGATGCCCTGACCGGAGGATTTAACCTGCAGATTGCATGGTCGACAGGTTATCTTGCCGGAATTAGCATGTGATTTGAAAGAAAGGGATGCAGAGTATGAGTTTTAATGTGGCAATAGACGGACCGGCCGGAGCCGGAAAAAGTACAATAGCAAAGCGCGTGGCAAAGGAACTTGGGTTTATCTATGTGGATACGGGGGCAATGTACCGCGCGATGGCACTTTTTTTGCTGAAAAATAATGTGGATAAGAACGATCAGGAGGCCATCGGCAACAAGTGTCAGGAGGCTGACATTTCCATCCGTTACGAAAACGGCGAACAGATTGTTTTGTTAAACGGAGAGAATGTCAATGGATTAATCCGCACGGAGGAGGTCGGAAATATGGCTTCCGTGAGTTCGGTGAATCCAAGACTCAGGGTTAAGCTTGTGGAACTTCAGAAAAAGCTTGCGGCACAGGCGGATGTTATTATGGACGGAAGAGATATCGGTACATGTGTACTTCCGGAAGCGGATGTAAAAGTGTATCTGACAGCGTCATCAAAAGTGCGTGCACTCAGACGATTTAAAGAGTTGGAAGCGAAGGGTCAGGAGTGTGATCTTGCACAGATTGAAGCGGACATTGTTGAACGTGACCACAGGGATATGACAAGGGAACATTCGCCGCTCAAACAGGCAGAAGATGCTGTATTGGTAGACTCTTCCGATATGACCATAGATGAGGTGGTTGAAAAAATCTGTGCCTTGGCGCGAGAAAAAAAAGAGGTATAACGATGGAAGTGATTTTGGCGAAATCCGCCGGATTCTGCTTTGGAGTAAAACGTGCAGTAGATACCGTTTATGAGCAGATTGAGAGCGGTGATAAAATATACACGTACGGACCGATTATCCATAACGAAGAAGTGGTAAAAGACTTGGAGAAAAAAGGGGTAGAGGTGCTGGCAGATAGCGAGGAGCTTGCGCAGATGTCGGAAGGGACCGTCGTCATCCGTTCTCACGGTGTGGAGAAAGCGGTTTGTGATGCGATTGAAGAGCACGGACTCAAATGTGTCGATGCGACATGTCCGTTTGTAAAAAAGATTCACCGCATTGTCGGGGAAAAGAGCAGGGAAGGATATCAGATAGTTATCATAGGGAATTCGGAACATCCGGAAGTACAGGGGATTTGCGGATGGTCTGAAACACCGCCGGTTGTCATAGAATCTGCGGAAGAAGCTGAGAATTTCGAGGCCGCAGAAGCTGAAAAAATCTGTATTGTTTCCCAAACGACATTTAACTACAACAAATTTCAAGATTTAGTTGAAATTTTTGAGAAAAAAGGTTATGATATAATTGTTGTGAATACAATCTGTAACGCAACGGAAGAACGACAGACAGAAGCACGTGACATTGCATCGCGTGTAGATGTTATGATCGTGATAGGCGGTACTCACAGTTCCAATACGCGGAAATTGTATGAGATCTGCAAGAAGGAATGTGAGAACACGTATTTCATACAGACACTGGATGACTTGCATTTAGAATTACCTAAATCTGCAAAACTGGTGGGAATTACCGCTGGGGCGTCTACCCCGAACAATATTATTGAGGAGGTTCAAAATTATGTCAGAATTAACTTTTGAACAAATGTTAGAAGAATCATTAAAAACAATTCATAATGGAGAGGTAGTCGAAGGAACAGTAATCGATGTAAAAGCAGATGAAGCTATTCTTAATATCGGATACAAATCAGACGGTGTTCTTGCTAGAAACGAATACACAAATGAGCCGAATGTTGACCTCACGACTGTGATCAAACCGGGCGACAAGATGGAAGTAAAAGTAGTGAAAGTGAATGACGGTGAAGGACAGGTTATTCTTTCCTACAAGAGACTTGCTCTTGAAAAAGGCAACAAGAGAATCGAAGATGCATTTAACAACAAAGAAGTTCTCACAGCGAAAGTTGCGCAGGTTCTTGACGGTGGTCTCAGCGTAGTTGTAGATGAAGTTAGAATTTTTATTCCTGCAAGTCTTGTATCCAACGTATACGAGAAAGATTTATCCAAATATGCAGGACAGGATATTGAATTTGTAATCAGCGAGTACAATCCTAAGAGAAGACGTTACATCGGTGACCGCAAACAGCTTATGGTTGCGAAGAAACTCGAAGCACAGAAAGAGCTCTTTGAGAAGATTAGTGCCGGTGACGTAGTAGAAGGAACAGTAAAGAACGTAACTGATTTCGGTGTATTCATCGATCTCGGCGGTGCAGACGGTCTCCTTCATATTTCAGAAATGTCATGGGGCCGTGTTGAAAATCCTAAGAAGGTATTCAAGGTTGGCGATACCGTGAAATGTCTCATCAAAGAGATTGAAGGAACTAAGATTGCTCTCAGCCTTAAATTTGATGATACAAATCCTTGGAAAGATGCTGACAGCAAATATGCAGTTGGTAATGTAGTAGAAGGAACAGTTGCAAGAATGACAGACTTCGGTGCATTCGTTGAATTAGAACCGGGTGTGGATGCGCTTCTTCATGTATCACAGATTTCCAAAGATCATATTGAAAAACCTTCGGATGTATTAAAGGTTGGCGATGCAGTGACAGCTAAGGTTGTTGACTACAACGCAGATGATAAGAAAATTAGCTTAAGCATGAAAGCACTTCTTGCTCCGGATCCTGTAGAGGAGAAGGAAGAAGAAGCGGATGCAGATGTTGTATCTGTAGATATCGATGCAGTGATTGCTGCAGAAGATGCAGAATAATATTTCTTGCATAGAAAAGAATAGATATTTATTTTGAATAGGCTGTATGTATATACAGTCTATTCTTATATTACATAAAAGTGACGGAGGGTATTGTAATGCCTGAATTTGATTATGAATATTTCAAAAAAGCAGTTTATGATTTGACAAAAATCGATTTAAATGCATACAAAGAAAAACAGATGAAGAGACGTATTGATACGCTCATTACCAAGCATGGGATTGACGGATATGATAAATATGTGCAGGTTCTTAGAACGGATGTGACAATGTTTGAAGAGTTTGTCAATTATCTTACCATTAACGTATCGGAATTTTATCGGAATCCGGAGCAGTGGGAACTGTTGGATAAGGATGTATTTCCGGAATTGATTAAAAAGTTTGGAAAACACTTAAAGATTTGGAGTGCTGCCTGTTCGACCGGAGATGAACCGTATTCCCTTGTTATGGCACTTTCGAGACATCTTCCGCTTTCTCAGATACATATTATCGCAACGGATATCGATAAGCAGGTCATTGCAAAGGCGAAGGTCGGGCTTTATTCCGAAAAGAGTATTGCGTCCGTACCTGCTGATTTAAAGGCGAAGTACTTTACAAAAATCGGTAACTCGTATCAGATTTCCGAAGAGATTAAAAAATGTGTGGAATTCAGGCAGCACAATCTTTTAAAGGACCCATATGAGACAGAGTGTCATCTGATTGTCTGCCGAAATGTATTGATTTACTTTACAGAGGAAGCGAAGGATGAAGTCTTTGCGAAATTCAGTAAGTCTATCAAGAGCGAGGGATGTTTGTTTATCGGAAGTACCGAGCAGATTATCGGTTATAAGGCGCTTGGATACACCCGTAAGAATTCGTTTTTCTATGGGAAAGAGTAAGAACAAAAATGTAATGTCTTTTGGGGAAGCTATTTGTCAAGATGGTATTTATGCCTGTGGCTATAGCATATTTTCATATGGTAGAAAAATAAGGAGCTGTTGAAAAATAAGATGATTTCCGTTTCAGAATTTACTTATTTTGCAACAGTTCCTTATTTTTTGTGTCTTTTTTTGGGTGTTCTGAGTTCAAGATAGTAAAAAATACCCAATTTTATTTGGTAATTTTGAGCGCTTTTTATGATTTGGGCATAGTAATAGATGTTTATTTTTTATACCCGTGATATGAGTGAAAACATGGGTATTATCGTATGATTTTTTTGCAGTTACCCAAATGATATATTTTGCGCAACCTCTATTCTTAAAAAACTTAGCTGAATGACATTGGCCTCATCTCTGGGTTGTTTTTTCTTTAGTTTAGTCATGTCTGCCGTGTGCCAGCATATCAATGATATGAAGGGCGTATTTTCCAAACTCCGCAGGGGAACGTTTGATTTCCTCGGTCAGCTCAAAGTAACAAATCTTATCACCGTACGCCTGTTTGAAGACCGGAGTGAAGATGAGGTCCCATTGAGGAAGGAAGGCGCCGTTTTTCTTGGTGTAACAGTTGGCAGCGGTTGCCTGCTCGCGGAATTGTTTATCTACGTAGCTTGCAACGGACTTGTGCAACGCGACGTCCTCCGCCGGGAGATAGTAGTAATCTTTATAATTGCTGTAAAAATATTTTAGTGTATCGTACAGAATCGGAACTTTGAGATTTCCTTCCGATTCAAAACCGTCGAATCTGCATCCGTTTCCTGTCAGAGTCACAGGTTTTGGGAAGGCGAACGGAAAACGGATTTTCATCATCACTTCCGTCTGCGCCTGACCGTTTTCATCCGTATATCTGTTAGCCTGGACTTTCGTCACTTTAAAGGGCTGAACAAACATGTCAGCATAGGAGAGAATCGGAAGAAGCTGTAACATTCCACGCATATCATCTGCATTGTGGAGAAGCAGAAGCTGCGCTTTGTCCTGCGACGGGGCAGAGACGTAGTCTTTGTAAATGTCAATCAGTTCGCCGCCGTTGTACTTGTCATCACGGCTGATTTCAAGATAGGATTCCACGGTTTTCTGTTTTACGTTCTCAAGGTGCAGCATTTTTTTGTATGGCATAATGCGTTTGTAAATGTCGACGCCTTCCATGTCGGAAAAAGGCTCATCCAAATGATACTGCTTGCATTTTTGCTTCATGTACGGGATGTCAAAATTGTTTCCGTTGTAATGAATCAGAATCTGATGACTCCGACATTTCTGAAGAAAAGCGGAGAGAATCTTTTTTTCTTCCTCAGGCTTTTCGGCAAACCACTGAATGAGATGAATGCGGTCAAGCTCAAAGAAAATGCAACCAATCATGTAGAGCGTGGATGTACGCGCGGTAAATCCGGTGGTCTCAATATCTACAAACAAAATATCCTCAGCTTCACCGAGCATGGAAAGCGGATATTTGCAAAGTTTCGGTGACAATAATGTCTGAATTGTTTTCATGATAAACTCCTTAAACAATCTTTTGTCAAAAGCTATCGTAATCATAACATAAAAAAAGCAAAATATATAGCAATTTTAGTCAAAAAATAGTATGATACTATTCAGAGCCATGCGAATTCGGAAACGGACGTACATCATGCTTGCATGAATGTGCGTCTGTCTCCGAATTCATATGGCGAGAAGCACACATGAGCAAAAGAAAGCCTCGGAGAGGCGGTTTTGCGAATGGGGGCTCTGAATAGTATCAGGAGACACATGAGCAAAAGAAAGCCTCGGAGAGGCGGTTTTGCGAATGGGGGCTCTGAATAGTATCAGGAGACACATGAGCAAAAGAAAGCCTCGGAGAGGCGGTTTTGCGAATGGGGGCTCTGAATAGTATTATGAAAAAATTATCAGAAAGAAGGGCACTATATGGCAGGGAAACTGACTTTTACCGGTGGAATTCATCCGTATGACGGAAAAGACATCAGTAAAGATAAACCGATTAAAGATGTGTTACCGAAAGGTGACCTTGTGTATCCGTTGTCACAGCACATCGGGGCACCGGCGGTACCTATCGTTAAAAAAGGCGACCATGTTCTGACCGGACAGAAGATTGCAGAGGCAGGAGGATTTGTGTCTGCTCCGATTTATGCGACGGTATCGGGTATGGTCAAAGCAATTGAGCCGCGCAGAGTTGTTGTCGGTGATAACGTAAATTCCATCGTCATTGAGAACGACGGGAAATATGATGAAGTAGATTACGGAGAGTGTAAGCCGCTTGAGGAACACTCAAAGGAAGAGATTATTAAGAAGATTCAGGAGGCGGGGGTTGTCGGAATGGGCGGAGCCGGATTTCCGACACATGTTAAGCTTTCACCGAAACAGCCGGATAAAATCGACTATGTGATTGTCAACTGTGCGGAGTGTGAACCGTATTTGACATCGGACTACCGCAGAATGATGGAGGAGCCGGAGAGAGTGGTCGGCGGACTCAAATGTTCTCTTGCATTGTTCGACAATGCGAAAGGTATTCTTGCAGTCGAAGATAATAAACCGGACTGTATTGAGAAATTAAAAGAATTGACGAAGGATGAGGAGCGTATTGTTGTCAAAGCGCTCAAAACCAAATATCCGCAGGGAGCGGAGCGTCAGCTCATCTATGCAGCGACAGGTCGCGCCATCAATTCAGACATGCTTCCGGCAGATGCAGGTTGCGTTGTTAACAACGTGGATACGGTCTGTGCGATTTACGGCGCAGTTCTTGAAAACAAACCGCTTATGTACCGTATTGTGACCGTGACGGGTGATGCGATTGCAGATCCGCGTAATTTCCGTGTGCGCATCGGTACGAATTACCACGAACTGATTGAGGAAGCAGGCGGATTTGTACAGGAACCGGAAAAGATTGTTTCCGGCGGTCCGATGATGGGATTCGGTATTTTTGATTTGGATGTACCGACAACGAAGACGGCGTCAGCCCTTTTGTGTTTAAAACACGATGACGTGTCTGCAAGTCCGTCAACTGCATGTATTAACTGTGGTATGTGTGTGGAAGCTTGTCCGGGCCGTGTGGTTCCGAGCCGTCTTGCAAAAGTGGCAGAGCGCGGTGATAAGGAAGCGTTCGTAGCGATGAACGGTATGGAATGTTGTGAATGTGGTTGCTGCAGTTTTATCTGTCCGGCAAAACGTCCGTTGACACAGCAGATTAAATCGATGAGAAAAATGGTTCTGGAAGACCGAAGAAAAAAGAAGTAGGAGGAAAAGCAGAATGAGTGGCTTAATGAAAGTATCATCCAATCCGCATATCCGTGCGGCGATTACAACCAACAAAATCATGCTCTGCGTTATTATTGCGCTTCTGCCTACGACGATTTTCGGTGTGGTCAATTTCGGATTAAATGCACTGATTTTAGTGCTTGTAACAATTGCATCCGCGGTTTTATCCGAGTGGGTGTTTTGTAAGATTTGTAAAAAGAAAAGTACCATCGGTGACCTCTCAGCGGTTGTCACCGGCTTACTTTTAGCACTTAACCTTCCGCCGTCTGCACCTTGGTGGATTGCGGTCATCGGTGGTGTATTTGCCATCGTTGTTGTTAAGATGTTATTCGGAGGTCTCGGACAGAATTTCATGAATCCTGCACTTGGTGCAAGATGTTTTCTCCTGATTTCGTTTACTTCGATTATGACGAATTTTGACTGCGATGCTTACACGGGTGCAACACCTCTTGCGGTATTAAAAGAAGGCGGTATTGTAAATGTGTATGATATGGTCATCGGTAAAACGGCAGGAACCATCGGCGAGACAAGTATGGTAGCAATTGTGATTGGTGCATGTTTCCTGATTATGGTCGGTGTGATTGATCTGCGCATTCCGGGAACCTATATTGTGTCGTTTGTTATATTCCTCGTTCTGTTCTCAGGACGTGGATTTGATATGAACTATATTTCTGCAAATCTTGCAGGTGGCGGTCTAATGCTCGGAGCATTTTTCATGGCAACGGACTATGTCACCCGTCCGATTACAAAGAAAGGTCAGTATCTGTTCGGAATTCTGCTCGGAATTATGACCGGAATTTTCCGTGTATTCGGAGCATCCGCAGAGGGTGTGTCCTATGCGATTATCATCGGTAACCTTTTGGTTCCGCTTATCGAAAAGGTTACATATCCGAAAGCATTTGGAAGAGGAGGGGAAAAGTCATGAAAAATATGTTAAAAGATGCCCTGATTCTCTTTATTATTACATTGATCAGTGGTGCGGCTCTGGGACTTGTTTATGATGTGACAAAAGAGCCGATTGCCAAACAGCAGCAGCTTGCCAAAGATGCAGCATATAAGGAAGTATTTGCAGATGCAGAGAAATTTGAAGAAATTGCGATGAAACCGGACCTTGCGCCGGAGGATTTGTCGGCTTACGCGGCGGAGCAGGGATATGGCGCTTCCATTGACGGTGTTGCCTCTGCATTTGACGGCAGCGGAGCGCAGGTAGGATACGTGATTACCGTGACGAGCCATGAAGGTTACGGCGGAGATATTCAGTTTACTATGGGTATTCGTAACGACGGAACGTTAAATGGTGTTTCGATTCTCAGCATTGCCGAGACGGCAGGACTTGGTATGAGAGCCGGAGAGGTGCTTGTTCCGCAGTTTGCAGCGAAACAGATAGAAACGTTTGAAACATCCAAGGCAGGGGCGGCAGCGGACCATCAGATTGATGCCATTTCCGGTGCAACGATCACGACGGATGCGTTCGTTGGCGGTGTGAATGCAGGACTTTCCTGCTTCAGAGAATATCTTGCGCAGGAAGGAGGAGTTTCAAATGAATAAGTGTGTAGAACGACTTTATAACGGCTTATTAAAAGAAAATCCGACATTTGTGCTTATGCTCGGTATGTGTCCGACGCTTGCGGTTACGACATCTGCCATGAACGGTCTCGGAATGGGACTTACGACAACGGTTGTATTGGCGCTCAGTAATGCGTTTATTTCGCTTCTCCGCAAGGTGATTCCGGACAAGGTGCGCATTCCTGCATTTATTGTAATTATCGCGTCATTTGTAACGGTTATGGAGCTTCTTTTGGAAGCGTTTATTCCTTCCCTTTACAGTGCGCTCGGAATTTATATTCCTCTTATTGTGGTAAACTGTATTATTTTGGGTCGTGCGGAAAGTTATGCGTCCAAAAATTCGATTCTTCCGTCTCTGTTTGACGGTATCGGTATGGGACTTGGATTTACGTTCGCGCTGACATGTATCGGTGCAGTGCGTGAAATCATCGGTGCCGGACAGATTTTCGGGCTGACGGTTATGCCGTCTTCCTATATACCGGCGAGTATTTTTATTATGGCACCGGGAGCATTCTTTGTAGTGGCACTTTTGACAGCGGTTCAGAACTACATCAAGATTAAGGGTGAAGAAAAAGGCAAAGACATGAGCAAGGTTGGTTCCGGATGCAGTGAAGACTGTATGAACTGCGGTGAGAAGGGGTGCAGCAAGAGATTTTATGACACTTCTGCAGAAGAGAAGAAGGAAGAAGTGAATGAAGAAATCAAATCTGAGGAAAAGGAGGAAGCATAAATGAAAGAATTGATTTTAATTGCCATTGGTTCGGCGCTTGTCAATAATGTGGTACTCAGCCAGTTCTTAGGTTTATGTCCATTCCTCGGGGTTTCCAAAAAGGTAAAGACAGCAGCCGGAATGGGTGCAGCGGTTATATTCGTTATTACGCTGGCATCGTTTGTTGCAGCGATTATTTATGACTTTGTCCTTGTAAAGTTCGATATTACTTACCTAAAGACAATTGTATTTATCCTTGTTATTGCAGCACTCGTTCAGTTTGTGGAGATGTTCTTAAAGAAATTCATGGTTTCACTGTATGAGTCGCTCGGTGTATATCTTCCGCTCATCACAACAAACTGTGCCGTACTCGGTGTGGCACTTGTGAATGTGCAGAAATCATATACGATTCTGACAAGTGTTGTAAATGGTTTGGCAACAGCGGTCGGATTTACGGTGGCTATCGTGATTCTTGCGGGAATCCGTGAGAAAATTGAATACAATGACATTCCGCGTCCATTTCAGGGAATGCCGATTGTTCTTGTGACAGCCGGTCTCATGGCAATCGCGTTTTGCGGATTTTCAGGATTGTTATAGGAGGGATGAGCGATGAATATTACAGCAATTATTATAGCGACAGTCGTTGTCAGCGCTGTCGGTCTGTTTATCGGTCTGTTCCTCGGAATAGCCGGAATTAAATTTAAAGTGGAAGTTGACGAGAGAGAGGAAGCAATTCTCAGTGTACTTCCGGGAAATAACTGCGGAGGCTGCGGATATCCGGGATGTTCCGGACTTGCTGCGGCAATTGTCAAGGGCGAAGCACCGGTAAATGCCTGTCCGGTCGGCGGGGAAGCAGTCGGTAAGCAGATTGCCGAAATCATGGGTGTCGAAGCCGGAGAGTCAAAACGCATGGTTGCCTTTGTCAAATGTCAGGGTGACTGTGAAAAAGCAAAAGTGGACTATGAATATACAGGGGTAGAAGATTGTGCGATGCTTTCTTTTGTTCCGAACGGCGGACCGAAGTCATGTAACTACGGATGTCTCGGCTACGGAAGCTGTGTGAAGGCTTGCCCGTTTGATGCCATCCATGTGGTAAACGGCGTGGCGGTTGTGGACAAAGAAGCGTGTAAAGCGTGTGGTAAATGCGTGGCAGCGTGTCCGAAGAATCTGATAGAACTGATTCCGTATGATGCTAAGTATGTAGTTGCGTGCAGTTCCAAAGAAAAAGGTCCTGTAACGATGAAGGAATGTACCGTGGGTTGTATCGGATGTACGCTTTGTGCAAAGAACTGCCCGAATGATGCGGTCAAGATTGAGAACTTCCTTTCAACCATCGATCAGGAAAAATGCGAGGGATGTGGTATTTGTATGGAAAAATGCCCGAAGAAGTCCATCGTAAAACATGAATAAAAATAATATTTCAGACGAAAATTCTCATACTATGTGTTAGTATGAGAATTTTTGACAAGAAGGAGACAGACATGAAAACAGAATGTGCATGGGAGAAATATAGCGAGAAACAATTAAAAGAACTCGAAAAGCTCAGTCAGGATTACAGAACGTTTCTTAATAACGGAAAAACGGAGCGGGAGTGCGTGACCTATATCGTAAATGAAATCGAGGAAAAAGGTTATGTGGAACTGGGCAAAATCTTAAAGGACGGCAAAAAGCTGAAAAGCGGAGACAAAGTGTATGCGGTCAATATGGAAAAGTCCGTGATTTTATTCCATATCGGTTCACAGAAGATGGAGGACGGTATGAATATTCTCGGAGCACACCTGGATTCACCGCGTCTTGATGTGAAACAGAATCCTCTTTATGAGGACAGCGGATTTGCTTATCTTGACACACATTACTATGGTGGTATCAAGAAATATCAGTGGGTGACGATTCCGCTTGCCATTCACGGTGTTGTTGTGAAAAAAGACGGAACGACGATTGACATCAGTATCGGTGAAGAAGATGACGATCCGGTATTTTTTGTTTCAGACCTTTTGATTCATCTTGCTGCAGAGCAGATGGAAAAGAAAGCAAACAAGGTCATTGAAGGCGAGGCACTCGATATTATCATCGGAAACCGTCCGCTGAAATATGATGCAAAGAAGGATGACAAGACCGGTGCGGATAAAGGCAATAAAAAAGAGGAAGAGAAGCAGACCAAAGACAAGGTTTGCGCGTTTGCGCTTGATATATTAAAACAGCACTATGACATGGAGGAGGCTGATTTCATTTCTGCGGAGCTTGAGATTGTTCCGGCAGGAAGAGCGAGAGAAGCCGGACTTGACCGCAGTATGATTTTAGCTTACGGACAGGATGACAGAGTTTGCTCTTACAGCTCCCTCGTGGCGATGCTTGAGCAGAAAAAGCCGAAGAGAACAAGTTGCTGCATTCTTGTGGACAAAGAAGAAATCGGTAGTGTCGGTGCGACAGGTATGCAGTCACACTTCTTTGAAAACTGTGTGGCAGAAATTATGAACCTTATTGGTGAGTATTCAGACCTGGCACTCCGCAGATGTCTGGCGAATTCCAGAATGTTGTCTTCTGATGTAAGCTCGGCATATGATCCGTCCTTTGCATCCAGCTTTGACAAAAAGAACGTGGCATACCTCAGTCACGGAATGGTATTTAACAAATTTACCGGTTCCAGAGGTAAATCCGGTTCCAATGATGCAAATGCGGAATACATTGCATTTATCCGTAAGATTATGGATGAGGCAGGGGTTTCCTTCCAGACAGCGGAGCTCGGTAAGGTGGACCTTGGTGGCGGCGGAACGATTGCATACATTCTTTCTCTTTACGGAATGAATGTCATCGACTGCGGAGTACCTGTCATGAACATGCATGCGCCGCATGAAGTAACGTCCAAGGCGGACCTGTATGAGGCAAAATGCGGATATGCAGCATTTTTGAAAGCGGAGTAAGAATATGAAACTGATATCATGGAATGTGAACGGAATCCGTGCATGTCTGCAAAAGGATTTTATGGGATTTTTTAATGAGGCGGATGCGGATATTTTCTGCCTGCAGGAGACGAAAATTCAGGAAGGACAGGTAACGCTTGACCTTCCGGGATATTATCAATATTTCAATTACGCAGAGAAAAAAGGATATTCCGGAACTGCGATCTTCACAAAAAGAGAGCCGCTGTCAGTGTCTTATGGCATCGGAATGGAAGAACACGACCGGGAAGGGCGCGTTATCACGCTGGAGTTTGAAGATTTTTATATGGTAACGGTATACACACCGAATTCAAAACAACAGCTTGAGAGGCTCGATTACCGTATGGTATGGGAAGACGATTTCAGGGCATATCTGCTCGCATTGAAAGAAAAGAAACCGGTGGTTGTGTGTGGAGATCTGAATGTTGCCCATAAAGAGATTGACCTTAAGAACCCGAAAACCAACCATCACAGTGCAGGTTTTACGGATGAGGAACGTCAGAAGATGACGCAGCTTTTAGAGAGCGGTTTTATCGACAGCTACCGCCATTTTTATCCGGATACGGAAGGTGTATATTCGTGGTGGTCATACCGGTTCCAGGCGAGAGCAAAGAATGCAGGTTGGAGAATTGACTATTTTCTTGTTTCGGAAGAATTAAAGGATGAGTTAGCTTCGGCTAACATTCACACGGAAGTTCTCGGCTCGGATCACTGTCCTGTGGAGGTGCAGATTGAACTGTAAGAGTCGGATTACTCCCTCGTATCCACAATCTTTCCGTCCGTTGTGATGAATATTGCATCAACATCGTCTAATGATTCGATATAGGCAACGCCTTTTTCGCACCCTAAAAGCAGGCACGTCGTGCTGAGTGCGTCCGCGTGAAGGGATGAATCGGTCAGAATCGTGACGCTTGCAAGGTCCGTATCTGCCGGCTGACCGGTAGAAGTATCTAAAATGTGATGGTACAGTTTGTCGTTGTAGGTAAAGGAACGTTCGTATGTTCCGCTCGTCACAACGGAAGAGTAGCTACCCGCGCCGGACTGGGAACAGCCGACGGTCATGACATAGGAGCCGGCAGATGCAAAAGGCTCCTGGATACCGATGGTAAACTCATTTCCGTCCGGTTTTTCGCCGATGACGGCAATATTGCCACCGAGGTTAATCAGCGCGCTTTCTACCCCGCTTTCCAGAAGAAATGCGCGCACATGGTCTGCAATATATCCCTTGGCAATAAAGCCGAGGTCTATGGCAGCGTTAGGATGTGAGAGTCTGACTTTGCTTCCTTCGATTTCGATGCCGCTGTAATCGACAAGCGGAAGTGTTTCCGCGATGGTTGCAAGCCTCGGCATTTCTACATCGTCATTTCCCGAAAAATCCCAGAGGTCTTTGACAGGCGCAATTGTAATATCAATCTGACCGTTTGTCATTTTACAGTATTCTAAGGCAGATTGAATCAGTTGTATCGTTTCGTCAGATACGGTCGTCCATTCACCTTCTGCGTGGTTGATGCGATAGATATCGCTGCCTTCTTTTGTGCGACTGAACATATCGTCGTAAGAGTTGCAGAGCGCAAGGGTTTCGTCAAGAAGTGCGTTGACACGTTCTGCCTGAGCGGCAGAATCATAGATGGTAACGGAAACTGCCGTGTCAAAGCAGAAATCGGTTTTGGAATATGTCTGCTGCTGCGTACCGCAGCCTGACAAAGCAAAAAGATAGAAACACATCATAAGTAAGATTCTGATTTTTTTCATATATAAAAGACCTCATTTCTGTCTGTCATAAATCCGGGAATGCGTCGAAGTACCAAAAAATCAACCTTTACCCCCGTATCCTATAGTGTAGCATAAAATTTCTTTGTATAATAGATAAAGTTATGCTAAACTTTTCATGTAAGAAAGGGTGACAGTATGAGATTGACGGATGATTTTGATGATAAAAATGACAAATCGGGTCTTCCCGTGTTATATACAGCTGTAGCTGTAATTGGATTTATTGTGCTTGTTTTCTGTATCGTGCTTGCAACGAACCAGAAAGGGAAAAGTAAGGGCAACCAGCAACTTGCAAGTACGCAGATGCAGCAGACGGAGGCGGAGATGACCGATGAATTTGTCATCGGAGAATCAACTCTAACGTCGGACCAGCTTGATTTTTGGAATATGTACAAGGATGACGAGCCGGTATCGGACAATACGATTGCCAGAAATGAGTTGTACGAGAAGAATGCGCAAAAGCTTTTGGAGGAAGAACTGAAGAAAGAGCAGGAAGAGGACCTTTCCGAAGGGGGAACCAAGACGATGGTCGTCCGTCCGGACGGAACAGAGCAGTGGATTATGATTAATTCCTATCTGAACAAAAATACATATCAACAGGCGGGTTTTGTGTATGAAGAACCTGTGATGAAGTACTTTGAGAATGGGGATAAAGCATCGTATCTCGGTGTTGACATCGACAAAGAAAACGGAAAGATTGACTTTAATAAGCTCAAGAAAGACGGTGTGGATTTTGTGATGGTGCGCATCGGTTATCGGGGATATGAAAGCGGAAGAATTGCGATAGACGAGGAATATTTCGATAATATCCAGAAGGCAAACGAAGCGGGACTTGCGGTCGGTGTGTATTTTGAGTCGCAGGCAATCAGCGTGGAGGAAGCGCTCGAAGAGGCAGAATTCGTTATTTCAAATCTTGTTGAGATGCGGGTAACCTATCCGGTTGTGTTTGATTTGGGGCTTGTTTCCAACGACACATCCCGCATTGACAATCTGCCGAAAACGCAGCTGACGGAGATTACAAACGCATTTTGTGAACGCATCAAGGAAGTCGGATATACGCCGATGGTCTATGGAAATAAGTACTGGCTTTTACGAAAAATAGACCTGACAATGCTCGGCGACTATGATATTTGGCTGGCGCAGAGCAAAGACACCCCGGATTATCCGTACGAATTTGCTATGTGGCAGTATGCGAGTGACGGGGCCGTGAGCGGTATCTCGGGGGACGTCCGTATGAACATCAGTTTTATCGATTACAGCCAGAGGTAAGCATGTTTATAAAGGATTCCGATACGGTAATACCGGAATAAATTTCAGCATAAGTTTTCGGGGACATTGTTTCAATATAATTGACCGGGAATTTTTTGTTAATTCCATATTGATGACACAAATCAGCAGCCTTGTTATATGCAATGGCTGCTGTTTCCACGTTATCGTAGATACCGACGATATAATTTCCGTTAATGTGAATCAGTACGCGGTACGAGTAATTTCCGAACGTTCCTTCCCTAAGGACACCGTGATACGGGTTGATGATTTCAATGTTGGAATAGCGATAATCCGTTTCGTCCTGGTTAATGAAGCGGTAATCACGGTCTTTGACCGCAAAATTGCGGATACCGTAGCGGCTCGCAATCGTTACCTGCATTCCGTAATCTGCCACAAACAGATGATTCCCGCGTCGCATGATTTTGTGGGAAGAATAATAGAACAAATCTTCCTTGTCAAATGTCAGATGATAATTTGCAGCCAGATAATAGTGAAAATAATTTTTGTACAAATAAATCGGACTGTGAAAATAAATATCATTGTCTCGGAAATTCAACAAAATAACAGCCTTCTCAAAGGACAGCATGTCGATTTTTGCGAAAGATTTTCCGGGACTTTTTTTTGACTTGTCGGAATCGGAAAAATAGGTTTCCAGCAAATCAATAGAAAAGTGCTGCGGCTCGTGAATCATCCGGTCTGCTTCCAGATAGGCACGGTGCGCATTCTCCGCAATATCAAAGCTTCCGAGGCTGATATGGCGACCTTTGTATGTGATGGACGAACGGTAATATGTTTGTCCGTTTTTTTTCTTTGCTTCAAAAACACCGGTTAATTTTTTCATACTTTCACTATAGCAAAGGATGAAGAAAATTACAATTTTAGAAATATTTTTCCGAAAGCTTGTATAAACTAATGAAAGAGTTATGAACAAAGTATTACATTTGTTTATAAAATAATGACATGGAGTGAAAGGAGAATTTCATATATGTATGATAGGTTTGCAAAAGTGTTTGCCGCTCTTGCGGTAATCATTTTGCTGACATGGAATTCGGCGCTTGTTATTGGAGCGGGCGAAGGAAATGCATATCATACGGAAGAGGAAATTGTTTACGAATATGTAACAAAAAATTATACGATGGAAAGAACAACTTCGGAAGCAAGAATGATACGTGAAAAGACATTGGAGCGCAAGCGCATCGCGGGTATTAGTGCAGCAGAATACGAGGTGCTCTGCAGAATCGTACAGGCGGAAGCAGGTGGCGAGGATATGCTTGGGAAAAAGATGGTGGCTGATGTTATCCTAAATCGTGTGGACAGTTCGAAGTTTCCGAACACAATAGAGGGAGTTGTGTTTCAGGGGAGCGGCGGCAAACCACAGTTTTCACCGATTCGTGACGGAAGATATTATAGCGTGACAGTCACGGAAGAGACACGCAAGGCTGTTAATACGGCTCTTTTCGGAGAGGATGGCACACAGGGTGCGCTTTATTTTGTAAATGCACAAAAAGCAAACCCGGGAAATTATGCGTGGTTTGAAAGCAGCCTTGCTTTTTGCGGGCAGCACGGCGGGCACAGGTTTTATAAGTAAATAAAAATTTATTATTGCTTAAAGCGATTTCTGGTGTATAATGAAGCAGATGGATTTTATAAAAAGAAAGAGGTACACCAATGGAAGTTTTATACAAAAGTACAAGAAGCAATTCTGAGCCGGTAAAGGCATCGGAGGCGATTTTAAAAGGACTTGCAGAAGATGGAGGATTGTTCGTACCGGACCATATTCCGGCACTGGACGTTTCGATAGAAGCATTATCTAAAATGTCATACAGGGAAGTGGCATACGAGGTGATGAAACTTTACCTGACAGACTTTACGGAAGAAGAGCTTAAAAATTGTATTGACCGTGCGTACGATGCGAAGTTTGATACAGAAGTGATTGCACCTTTGGCATATGCGGGCAATGCATATTATTTGGAATTGTTCCACGGTGCGACCATCGCGTTTAAAGATATGGCACTTTCCATTCTTCCGCATCTCATGACAACGAGTGCGAAGAAGAATCAGGTTAAAAATGACATTGTTATCCTGACAGCGACAAGTGGGGACACCGGAAAGGCGGCCCTTGCGGGTTTTGCTGATGTGGATGGTACAAAGATTATTGTGTTTTATCCGAAAAACGGTGTCAGCCCGGTACAGGAAAAACAGATGGTGACACAGAAAGGTGATAATACCCATGTCATCGGTATTCACGGTAATTTTGACGATGCGCAGACAGGCGTGAAGCAGTTGTTCGGCGACAAGGAGCTTGCAGTGGAGATGGACGCAAAAGGTTATCAGTTCTCATCTGCGAACTCTATTAATATCGGACGTCTTGTTCCGCAGATTGTGTACTACGTATATTCTTATGCAACTTTATATGCCCAGGGAAAACTTACAGAAGGACAGGCGATGAATGTTGTGGTACCTACGGGTAACTTCGGAAACATTCTTGCTGCTTACTATGCAAAGAATATGGGTATTCCGGTAGGAAAGTTCATCTGTGCATCCAACGACAACAAAGTTTTATTTGACTTCTTTGCAACGGGAACCTACGACAAGAACAGAGAGTTTATCTTAACAAGTTCACCGTCCATGGACATTCTTATTTCATCTAATCTTGAGCGTCTGATTTACAAGGTGGCAGGAGAGGATTCTGAGAAGAATGCGGCGCTTATGGCTTCGCTTGCCAAAGAAGGAAAATATGATGTAACGCCGGAAATGAAAGAGAAAATGTCTGACTTCATCGGTGGATATGCGACGGAAGAAGAGACTTTTGCAAAGATTAAAGCGCTCTACGAGGACTGCGGATATGTGATTGACACGCATACGGCGGTTGCAGCAGCAGCGTATGACAAATATGTGAAGGAGACGGGCGATGATACTGTGACGGTAATTGCATCGACAGCAAGTCCGTACAAGTTTGCAAGAAGCGTTATGAACGCCATTGATTCCAAATATGACAGCATGTCGGATTTTGAACTCATTGACGAGCTTTGCAAGATTTCCAACGTGGCAGTTCCGAATGCCATCGAAGAAATCCGCACGGCACCGGTACTTCACAAGACAGAGTGTGAGAAAGATGAGATGAAACAGGCAGTAAAGAACTTCTTGAATATGTAATATAAAAAGAGTTGACGCAGATTTTGTTGCGACAACTCTTTTTTTATAATATATTATTTGTTATTTACGCTCATCAAGAGTAACATACTTCATATCTTTGTGAATCGGTTTGTAAGCCGGGCGAATAATCTTTCCGTTGTTAGCAAGCTCTTCCATACGATGAGCACTCCAGCCGACAATTCGCGCGATGGCGAAAATCGGAGTGTAAAGCTCTTCCGGAAGTCCGAGCATTTTATATACGAATCCGGAATAGAAGTCCACGTTGACGTTGACGCCCTTGTACATTTGGCGTTCCTCGGCAATGACCTTCGGAGCAAGTTTTTCCACGAGAGAGTAGAGTGCAAATTCTTTTTCTAACCCTTTTTCCTGCGATAATTCCTGCACAAATGATTTAAAAACACGGGCACGTGGGTCGGATTTTGAATAAACCGCGTGGCCGACACCGTAAATAAGACCTGCATGGTCGAAGGCATCCTTGTGGAGAAGTTTTCTGAGATATTCGGAAACTTCTTCTTCGTTCTCCCAATCGGAAACTTCGTGTTTCATGTCCTCGAACATCTGAACAACCTTAATGTTGGCACCACCGTGTCTCGGTCCTTTTAAGGAACCGATGGCTGCTGCGATAACAGAGTAGGTATCCGTCAGGGAACTTGTCACAACATGCGTTGTGAACGAGGAGTTGTTACCACCGCCGTGTTCCATATGTAAGATAAGTGCAATGTCAAGAATCTTTGCCTCAAGCGGAGTGTATTTCTTGTTGGAACGGAGAATACGAAGAATATTCTCGGCAGTAGAGAGCTCCGGAAGCGGCTGATGAATATAAAGGCTCTTTCCGTCATGATAGTGACGATATGCCTGATATCCGTAAATGGCAAGCATCGGAAACAGGCTGATGAGCTGCAGGGACTGACGAAGGACATTCTCAAGAGAAGTGTCATCCGCTCTGTCGTCATAAGAGTACAGCGTCAGCACACTTCGTGCAAGCGTATTCATCATGTCGCGGCTCGGTGCCTTCATGATGATATCCCTCACAAAACTGGTCGGGAGAGAACGATAGTACCCCAGCAACGCTTTGAACTTATCCAGTTCCTCCTGGTTCGGAAGGGCATCAAATAGTAAAAGATAAGCAACTTCCTCAAATCCGAGACGATCATCTGTATCAAAGCCTTTGACGAGGTCCTCTACGTTGTATCCCCTGTAAAAGAGCTTGCCATGTGTCGGTACCTGTTCGCCGTTGACAATTTTATTGGCGCGCACGTCTGAAATATTTGTAAGGCCGGCAAGAACTCCTTTGCCGTTCAAATCCCTCAAACCGCGTTTTACTTCATATTTGGTAAAAAGCTCCTGCTCGATAATTCCTGCTTCACGAGAGAAATCGGCAAGTCTTACAATGTCCGGTGTAATGTCTGAAAATACATTATGTTCCATGAAAATTCCACCTTTCTATATTCTTCTTAAAAAATCACTCACTTTAATATACCATGAACGAAAATGCACGGGCAAGTTTTTTGTTTCATTTTAAGAAAATATTTACAATTTATTTTTATATAATTCACTGGTTTTTTGGTAGACTTTTCAGTATAAAAAAAGTAAGATATAAGAAATGGCAGTAAAAGGGAGAAAATGCATGGAAACAAAAGATATTATCAAACATATTGACCATACGCAGCTGAAGGCGTTTTGTACGTGGGAAGATATTGTGAAATTATGTGATGAAGCGGTGGAGTACGGAGCAGCGTCCGTATGTATTCCGCCTTCGTATATCAGGAGAGTACACGACAAGTACGGCGCGAAGCTTAACATTTGTACTGTGGTAGGATTTCCGCTCGGTTATAGTGTGACGGCGGCGAAACTGGCAGAGACCAGACAGGCAATCGAGGACGGAGCACAGGAGATTGACATGGTCATCAACATCGGAGATGTGAAAAACGGTAATTTCGGAAAGGTGGAACAGGAGATAGTGACGCTTAAACACGAGTGCGGCAATCTTGTGCTCAAAGTTATCGTGGAGACGTGCTATCTGACGGAGGAAGAGAAAAAGAAACTCTGTCGCATTGTAACGGATGCGGGAGCAGATTATATCAAGACATCCACGGGCTTCGGAACCGCGGGAGCGACGATTGAAGATATTAAACTATTTAAAGAGAACATTGGGACGGCAGTGCGCATGAAGGCGGCCGGAGGCGTGAATTCAAGAGAAGATTTTGAGGCGTTTTTGAGTGAGGGATGCGAGCGGATCGGCTCGAGTTCCGGTATTGCTTTATTGACGAAAAAGGACTGACAAAAGGCTTGACTTTTGATAGGCCTTTTGAGATAATACAATCGGTGTACTGAGGGTAGTACATAACAAGGAACCGACCGCGAAAGCGGTTAAAAAATACATATGTTCAAGGAGGACTACATAATATGGCAACAAAAGCGTATTATCCAATTAACGAAATTGGTGCTGGAAAAGTAGGTTTTTCTAAAACCCGTTCCATCATCGAAGCAGCTTTCTATGGCAATAATGTTGTTAAAGTTAACACATTAAAAGAAGCATATGAGCTGGCTAAAAATTCACCGGGTACTGTTGTAACAGACATGAAAATCAAAGACGGTGAAACATTCGGTCTTGAAAAAGACTCAAGAGTATTATTATTCAATGATGGTGCTGTAACAGGACGTTACGCAGCAGCTCGTCGTATCAAAGGTGAGCCGGGTGTTGATTCTGTTAAACTTGATAAAGTTGTTATGGATGCAGTATATGAGACAAGATGGAAAACTATGTATCATGCAGAATGTTTCATCGGTCTTGATCCGGAATTCATGGTAAAAGCACACCTTCTTATTCCGGAAGGAGAAGAGAACATCCTTTACAACTGGATGCTCAACTTCCAGTATATGTCAGATGAGTACGTAAAAATGTACAAAAACTCTAAGGCAATCGGCGACGGAAAAGAAGCAGATGTTTACATCTTCTCTGATCCGCAGTGGGCTCCACACGACGCTCCTGACGTTGATTACAGCTGCTTAAGCGATCCGCTTACACTTTGCTATTTCGATACAAACGAAAACTGTGCAGCTATCCTTGGTATGAGATACTTCGGAGAACACAAAAAAGGTACTCTTACAATGGCTTGGGCACTTGCTAACAGAAATGGTTATGCAGCTTGCCACGGTGGACAGAAAGAATACTCATTAGAAGGCGGAAAGAAATTCGTTGCTTCTGTATACGGTCTCTCAGGATCCGGTAAATCTACATTAACTCATGCAAAACATGCAGGAAAATATGATGAATTCGGTGGTATCAAAGTTCTTCATGATGACGCTTTCATCATCAACACAGATACATGTGCGTCTATCGCATTAGAGCCTACATACTTCGATAAGACATCTGATTATCCTACAGGATGTGCAGACAATGAGTACTTATTATCAGCTCAGAACTGCTCATGTACATTAGACTCTGAAGGAAAGATTCAGCTTGTAACAGAAGATATCAGAAATGGTAACGGACGTGCTATCAAATCTAAATTATGGTCACCAAACCGTGTAGATAAGATTGATGCTCCTGTAAACGCTATCTTCTGGATTATGAAAGACCCAACAATCCCACCTGTAATCAAATTAAAAGGTGCAGCTCTTGCATCAGTTATGGGTGCTACACTTGCTACAAAGACATCTACAGCAGAACGTGTTGCTGCAGGTACAGATATGAACGCATTAAGAATCGTTCCTTATGCTAACCCATTCAGAACATATCCGTTAGTAAATGACTACGAGAAGTTCAAAAAGTTAGTAGAAGAGAAAAACGTAGACTGCTACATCGTTAACACAGGTGACTTCATGGGAACTAAGTGTAAACCGGCAGATACATTAGGAATTCTTGAAACAATCGTTGAAGGAAAAGCTAACTTTGAAAAATGGGGACCATTCGAAGATGTAGAAATCATGTATGACTGGTCTGGAAAGACAGCTGACTTCACACCAAACTTAGACGATGCTGAATACCGCGCTGCATTAAAAGCTGCTATGCAGAACCGTGTAGATGCTGTTGAAGGTTTCGCTACAAAGAAAGATGGTTATGACAAACTTCCTGATGAAGCTTTAGCAGCTGTTAAGAAGTTAGTTGACGCATTATAAGATGCAGAAAAAATAAAACAATAACAGGTAAGTTTGCGTGCGAAGCGTTCATGCCTGCGGGCGTAATCTTGGTTAATATGTATTCCAAGAAGTTTCGCAAAAAACTGACCGTGAAGAAACACTGTACGGCGTATACAAAGTACAAGTAAAACATGTTTTAGAATCCGCAGTAAGATACTCAGGTATCTTTACTGCGGATTTTTTTGCGTGAATGTATGGGATATGTTAAAATAGGAATATAATATTGGCAGAACAAAAAACGGAGTGATGTGATGGCAAATTTTATGGATTATCTCGATTGGCGCGGCGAATTGACCGTAAAGCAGTCGCCGTTTAACAGCATAGATCATTTGATTTTGAGTACACTTGCATACATTGATTTTGAACAGACTGGATTTGATTTGTCGGGAAGAAGTACTGTGACCATAAAGGAAGCGGGAGAGAAATTTTCCCTTTTGCATGCAGATGAAAAGATGAATCTGGGGAGGGTGATTCCGGATGAAGTGTTTGTCTTGTTTGATGTACTTTCCCGTAGTCGGCGTTTTTGTGATATGAAACTGTCATATTACGTAAATCAGATAGATGAGCTGGAAGAAAAGCAGTTTTCAGCGATTACGGTAGAGTTGGGTGACGGTAATTTCTGTATTGCATTTCGAGGGACCGATGATACGATTGTCGGATGGAAAGAGGACTTTAATATGTGTTTTCAGTCTCCGGTACCATCTCAGATACAGGCGGTGGAATATCTGCATCAAGTCGCATTAGCAAAGCGCGGCAAAATATATATGGGTGGACATTCCAAAGGCGGGAATCTGGCGATTTACGCGGCTACCTGTTGCCATCCGTTCGTTCGTCACAGAATTCGTAAGGTCTGCAGTTTTGACAGTCCGGGATTTACGCAGGAAATACTGCAAAGGGACTCCTACAAAGCGATAGCGGACCGGATTCAGAGAGTTGTTCCGCAGTCGTCCATGATAGGGATTTTGTTTGAACATGAGGCGCAGTATGATGTGGTGGCAAGCACGCAAATCGGACTGTTCCAGCATGATATGTTTTCATGGCAGGTGCTCGGCAACGATTTTGTGTATGTGGATGACATTTCAGCATCGTCCACGCGGGTAGAATATGCGATGAAAGAGTTTATTTATGCTATGTCTGTAGAAGAACGGCAGAAGTTTGTGGAAGCACTTTTTTATGTGTTTGAGGAAACGGGAGCTAAGACATTGTCACAGTTGAAAATCAAAGAAGTGATTGCTATTTTGCGCCGAATGAATAAAGAGGACAATGATAATCGTAAAATACTATCGCAGGCATTGCGTCTGATGGTACAGATATTGGAAGAATATTCGCAGCAACAACTTCTGAAACAGGCAGAGAAACAAATGGAAAAGATGAAAATTCTTCCCAGGAAAAAACAGTTGTAATACAAGAGTGATTTGAGTATACTATAAGTAACCTGGAATGCACGATAATTCCTACTATTTTGAACCTACAGTTACTTTAAAAGGGACACCTATATTGTTGCACGGATGTCAGGCCTTACCTACGGGTCGGAGGAAGGCAGAAGTGTAATTGCGGTAACCCACCTGGCATTAGCTAGGAGTCAAAGTGTAGGAACCGGCATTTTGGGGACAAAAGAAAACAGTCCGAGAGGGCTGTTTTCTTTTGAATTGTGAATGTTGAAAGGGAATTTTATGTCTAAAAAAATGTTATTTCTGCTTGCATCCATATTGATTTTGGCAGCGATTGTTGTAGTCGGAAGTTCCGTGTTGGTGAAAAAGGCAAAAGAGCAACCTCGGGAGGAGGAGATACCGATAACGGAAGTCGAAAGGTTGCTTTCGTTGACGAAGAGTTCGACAGCAGATCGCTTTTTGACGGAATGCCGTGCGGTACTGGAGGAGAAAGGGTATTTGCCGAAGGAAGAAACAATAAAGCGCATGATTGCTTTTGTAAATGACGCGGAGCCGGAACTTGCGATGGATTATCGGTCGATTTGTGTTGTTTCCGTCAGCGGGGATGTGCTGCTTGCTTTCATGCAAACGGGAGGAGAACTTTATACATATCAGATGGCGGACGATGAGGTGGATATGTCTGCGATTGGGCCGGGAACAGAGGTTTGTGCTCTGAGTACGGTAGATATGGTACTTGATGTGGAGAAGACAGAGCCGGCAGATATCATGTTGGAGGCTGCATGGATTAAAGGGAATACAGAGGGAGAACTTACGGTCAAATACGGGGGACGGGAGTTTGCTCTGGCTAACTTCGACGAGGACTATCACGGATATGAAGATATTGCGGATATCGAGATTAAAGACGGGGGCGTTACCTCAGTCCGGGTGTATACAGATAAAATCAATGCCAGGCTGCTCTCGATACGCAATCAGTATATCGAGCTGGAGGATGTCGGAATCTATCCGTATGCGGAACAAATTCAGGTGTATAAATTATTCGGAGAATACGAACCGTATACATTATCAGATTTAAAAATCGGTTATGATTTTACGGATTTTGTGTTGAATGATAAGAAAGAGATTGTGGCAGCACTTGTCTCAGGGGAGGGTTACCTTGACCGGATTCGCGTTGTGATAAAAACAACGAATTTTGAATCAGCATATCATGAAAAGGTTGTCCTTTCGTGTGATACGGATATGGAATGGAAATGCGGTGATACATCGGGGATGATACAAGGCGGAAAGGAGATTTGTCTCGATGCGGAGAGTGACATGTTTGAGCATGCGCGCATCACCTTTACACCGGTAGCCATTTCGGCTAAGACAGAGCTTTGCTCGGTGGAGAGAAACCAGGGGATTCCGTCTTATCGAGGAACGTTGGAAGTTGAAAGAACGCAGGAAGGACTTCTTGTGATTAATGAGCTGCCTTTAGATGAGTATCTATACTCGGTAGTTCCAAGCGAAATGCCGTCATCATATCCGATGGAAGCACTCAAGGCCCAGGCTGTCAGTGCAAGAACGTATGCATATGCGCATATGCTTGATTCACGTATGCAGAGCTATGGGGCACATGTCGATGACAGCGCAGCCTTTCAGGTATATAACAATATTCATGAAAACGATATGACGACACGTGCAGTCCGCGAGACGGAGGGAGTGGTTGTTTGTCGGAATGGGAAACCTGTGACAACGTATTTTTATTCAACTTCCTGTGGCTACGGGACGGATTTGACTGCGTGGATGGTAGAGAATGATGCGTATCTGCAGGCAGGTAAGATTGGAAGCGGTGATACGTTGAATCTGACTGACAATGATATGTTTGCTGAATATATTAAGAGGACAGACGACAGCTGCTATGAGTCATCAGAAACCTATTTCCGTTGGAAATATGAAACGGAAGTGGATGAGCAGCTCTTTCTTGAAAATCTGCAAAAACGATACACATCCAATCCGGATCAAGTGTTAACTAAGACACCGAAGGGATACGTGGCTAAGGAAATCAGAGAGTTCGGCGAACTTAAGAATATTGAGATTGTGAAACGTGCAGAGGGCGGTGCAATCACAGAACTTATACTTGTCGGCGGCGAAGCGACGGTAAAAATCATGTCTGAAAAGAATGTCAGATATATACTCGCAAATGAAAGTACCGGGCTTAAGCTGGGAGCGAAGTACGACAAAGACGGGACGGCAAACGGAATGCTGCCGAGTGCCTTTTTGACAATAGAAACGGAGCATGAACCGTCTGATAACGAGGAGGAAGAAAAGAAGATTACTTCCTATACTGTCTGGGGCGGAGGTTTCGGACACGGAATCGGAATGAGCCAGAACGGAGCGAAACAGATGGCGAAAAATGGGATGACATACGAGAGTATTTTAAGCTCATTTTATATTGAAACTGATTTGGAAAAAATGAAAAAGGAAGAGAAATGAAGCGAAAACTTTATCTGATTGGAAAAGAATATCTTTCTATGATGCGCAAATATCACATTAGTGCATATGCATCCAGTATTGCATTTTTTACGTATTTATCGCTGATACCGATGATGCTTGTTTTCTTTTCGGTATTGCCGTATACTCCGCTTACGGAAGCGAAGCTGATGGAGATTGTGACAGGGATACTTCCGGATTATCTAGTGCCGGTTTCGGTCTCTGTCATTGCCAATATGTATGACAGTTCCGGGGCTGTGCTTTCCATTACGCTCCTTGTATTGATTTGGTCAGGCGGAAAAGGAATGCTTGCACTTTTGCGTGGACTTAACGTGATCAATCGTGTGGACGAGAAACGCAATTACGTTCTGCTACGTCTGCGGGCCAGTGTTTATACGTTCGCTATGCTTGTGATGGTTATTGTCCTTTTGGTACTTGTCGTGTTCGGTGAGTGGATTGCGGACTTTTTGACAGGGGTTTTTCCTCATATTCAGTATCTGTTTGAGATGTTGTTAAATTTTCGTTCGCTTTTTATGATTGTATTGCTTACCTTGTTTTTCGGGGCAGTCTATACATGGATTCCGAACAGTCAAAAAAGGTTCCGTTATGAGCTTCCCGGAGCATTGTCCGCCAGTCTGTTTTGGTATGTGGCCTCGTGGGCGTTTTCTGTTTACGTAAATCACTTTTTTTCGTATAATGTGTATGGAAGTGTTGCGACGGCAACGATTATTATGCTTTGGTTATATATATGTTTTTATATTGTGCTCGCCGGAGCACTGATGAACCGATTTTTGTTACCTGCCAATGAGTTCCTGCAACAAGCTTTAAAAAAGAAAAGAGAAAGTAAGAAACGCCCCTGAATACAGGGGCGTTTCGCATGTCTTATTTTGTGAAAACTAAATTACAGGAACACGTATTTGGCAATAAACAAAATCGTTAACACATACATAAGCGGAGTGACTTTCTTGGCTTTTCCGCAGCAAACATTGATGATTGTGTAAGAGATAACGCCGATGGCAATACCTTCTGAGATGCTGTACATAAGCGGCATAGCAAGGAAGCAAAGGTATGCAGGAAGGGCTTCCGTCACATCGTCAAATTTGATTTCCGTAACTGCCATAACCATTAAGAATCCGACAAAGATAAGGGCCGGAGCTGTTGCAAACCCCGGAATAGCCGTAAATACCGGAGCAAAGAAGATGGCAAGAAGGAACATAAATCCTGTCACAACGGAGGCAAGTCCTGTTCTGGCTCCTGCACCTACACCTGCAGAACTTTCCACATAAGTTGTTGTTGTGGATGTACCGAAAACAGCACCTAAGAATGTGGCAATTGCATCTGCCAAAAGAGCCGGTTTAATGCGTGGGAGTTTCTCGTTTTCATCGAGCATTTTTGCTTTCGTTGCTACACCGACGAGTGTTCCGATTGTATCAAACATATCAACGAAGAGGAAAGCAAAGATAACAACGATAAAATTCGTGATGCTTACGCCTGAAAAATCAGCTTTAAATACTTGTCCGAATGTTTCGCCGAATTTAGAAAAATCAGTGATGCCAAACGCTGGATATAAAGAGTAGAAGCCTGCTTCCGGCGTCACATGATACAATCCTGTTGCCTGAGCGAGCATACCAAGGAGCCAGGTTGCAACGATACCAATCAGGATGGATGCTTTAAAGCCTTTAATATAAAGAACGGCAGTAATAAAAAGTCCGATGAGTGCAAGGATGGCGCAGATTCCTTCTGTGTGGAAATTGCCACGGAAATTCACATAGGAAATAAGTGTAGAATCGTTGTTGACAACAAGATGCGCACCTTGAAGACCGATGAAAGCAATAAACAGACCGATACCTGCGCTCACACCTTTTTTGAGCATGCTTGGAATCGCGTTGAAGATTGCTTCACGCACGTTGGTAAGAGAGAGGATGATGAAGACAATACCCTCAACGGCAACAGCAGCAAGAGCGATTCTCCAGTCGTATCCCATACCGATACATACGGTATATGCAAAGTAGGCATTCAGTCCCATACCAGGAGCAAGTGCGAACGGGTAGTTGGCCATAAGAGCCATACACATTGTGCCGACAAAAGAGGCAAGACAGGTTGCAATCAGCGCAGCGGTTGGGTCGATGCCTGCTGCGGAAAGCATGCTTGGATTTACGGCAAGAATGTAGGCCATCGTCATAAAGGTAGTAATACCGGCGATGACTTCAGTACGTACATTGGTACCATTTTCTTTCAGTTTAAAAAATTTTTCCATAGTTCAGAATTCCTTTCTTTGTGGCTTAGTTATTTACCTTCATAGGTGATAACAGCGTCGACATCGTATTTCTTCAGCTTTTCGCGGCCGTTTAATCCTGCAAGCTCCATGAGAAAAACAATTTTGACAACCTCACCGCCGAGCTGTTCAATAAGCCGGGCAGCGGCTTCGATGGTGCCGCCGGTGGCAATCAGGTCATCAATCAGAACGACTTTTTGTCCCGGACGAACGGAATCGGCGTGGATTTCAATTTCTGCGCTGCCGTATTCGAGTTCGTAGGAGGTGGAAATCGTTTCGCATGGGAGCTTTCCTTTTTTGCGAATCAGGACAAATGGTTTGCCGAGCGCATATGCAATCGGGGCACCGAAAATAAATCCTCTGGATTCAGCGCCGGCAATCACATCGCAGGAAACGCCATCAAGGAGCTTGCGCATTGAGTCAATGGCGAGCTGAAAACCGTCTGCATCCTGTAATACGCTTGTCACGTCACGAAACATAATACCCGGTTCCGGAAAATCAGGTATGGTTCTCACATAATCTTCCAGTTGTTTCATGGGAAATCCTCCTTTCTTATTATCCCTGTCAATATTCATATTATCACATGCAAAAATAAAAAGGAATTCTTGACAATTTTGCGGTGTTTGATTATTATATTTTTATGTGAATTTTATAAGAAATGCGAGGAAGGTGTCAGTAGAGATACATTTTCGGTCAGAGAGAGGGAGCCACCGGCTGAAAGCCCCTTACGTTCAGATGTTGATTGAATTTCCCACCGGAGCAGCTTTGTTGAAATAGCAGTAGGCAGAGACGTCGGCGCACGTTACGCGCATAAGAGTGCCTGAAAGCGATGTCTTTCGGGAAAAAGGGTGGTACCGCGGATTATATTCGTCCCATGCATGTAGTTGTGCAGGGGCGTTTTTTTATTGCTAAATGCCAGTGGATGCACATAAAGAAAGGAAAGGAAAAAACATTATGAATGCAAATTTAGAGCAAATTAAGCAGGAAATCATGAGTGGAGCAGAGGAACTTGCATCCTCAAAAGAAGTATACGAGTTCAAGAAAAAATTTCTTGACGGTAAAACCGGTAAAATCGGTATGCTGATGAAGGAGATGAAAAACATTGCTCCGGAGGAGAGAGCCTCATACGGTAAGGGAGTCAATGAACTGAAAGAATGGGCGCTCGGATTTTTGGGAGATTTGGATGTTAAGATGAAAGAAAAGGAACTGCAGGCAAGATACGAGGCAGAGAAAATTGACATTTCTCTTCCGGCGGTAGAGTCTGAGGAAGGAAATCTTCATCCGATTACGCTCGTGCGCAATGAGCTGATTGATATTTTCTCCGGTATGGGATTTGAAATATACGAGGGAAGAGAAATTGAAACGGATTATTATAACTTTACGGCGTTAAATACTCCGCAGGATCATCCGGCAAGAGATATGCAGGATACGTTCTATTTGTCACCGGAGTTTCTGCTTCGTACGCAGACATCAGCAGGACAGATTCATGTCATGGAAAATTCCAAACCGCCGATTAAGATTTTATCTCCGGGTAAGGTGTTCCGTTCCGATGACGATGCAACACATTCGCCGATGTTCACACAGATGGAAGGTTTGGTTGTGGATAAGGGAATTACTCTTTGTGATTTACAGGGTATGCTCGATGTGTTTGTAAAGAAAATTTACGGTGAGGGTACAAAGACAAGACTTCGTCCTTCCTATTTCCCATTTACAGAGCCTTCGGTAGAAGTGGACTGCAGCTGTTTTGAATGCGGCGGAACGGGATGTAAGCTTTGCAAAGGTACCGGCTGGATTGAGATTCTCGGTGCCGGTGTTGTGAATAACAAGGTGCTTGAAAATTGCGGAATTGATTCCAATGAGTACAGCGGATTTGCATTCGGTATCGGTATTGAGCGTACGGCAATGCTCAAATACGGTATCAACAACATCAAGCTGTTGTTTGAATCCGATTTGCGTGTGCTTAAGCAGTTAAATGATTAATGAGAATAAAGGAAGGTTAGGTGACAGAATATGATTACACCGCTTAGTTGGTTAAAAGAATATGTAGATATTGATGTGACACCACAGGAGTTACAGGATAAACTGTTTTCCTGCGGTTTTGAAGTAGAAGAACTGTATGAAGTAGGAAAGGACATCAGCAAGGTTGTTGTAGGCAAAGTACTTACCTGTGAGGCGATTCCGGATACCCATCTGCACGTTTGTCAGGTGGACTGCGGAGAGCACGGAACATTTCAGATTTGCTGTGGCGCTGACAATGTTGCTGCAGGCGGTAAATTCCCGGTGGCTCTTGTCGGAGCAACCGTTTATGCGACGGCCAAAGATCACAAGACCGTAGAAGGCGTTATGACCATCGGAAAAGGAAAACTTCGCGGGTATGAATCGTTTGGTATGCTTTGTTCCGGAGTGGAACTCGGTGTGAGTGAGAATATGTATCCGGGTGCAGGCTACAATGGGCTTCTCGTGCTTCCGGAGGAGGCAGAAATTGGTGCGGATGTAAAACCGATGCTTGGTCTCGATGATTGGATTTTTGATATTGCCATCACGGCGAACCGCCCGGATTGTCAGAGTATTTTCGGTATTGCCAGAGAAGTTGCTGCCGTGCTTGAAAAAGAGCTTAAAATGCCGGCGCTTGATTACACAGAGACAGATGATGAGCTCAGTGGTTTTCAGGTATCGGTAGAGTGCCCGGACCTTTGTCCGAGATACAGCGCACATTATGTAACAGATGTCAAAATCGGAGAGTCTCCTGCGTGGATGAAGCGTAGACTTGCGCTTGTCGGAATTGATGCCATCTCCAACGTGGTGGATATTACAAACTATATTTTAAAAGAACTCGGACAGCCGATGCATGCATTTGATTTGTCAACACTGGAAGGTAATGCTATCCATGTGAGACGTGCTAAAGACGGTGAGCCGATTGTGACGCTCGACGGACAGGAACTTACGCTCACAGAGGCAAATATGGTCATCTGTGACGGTGTCAAACCGGTAGCTCTTGCAGGTGTTATGGGCGGATTAAATTCTGAAATCAGAGAGACAACAAACGCAGTGCTTTTTGAGTCTGCAAAGTTTGCACGTGATAATATCAGAAGAACTTCCAGAGCAGTCGGTAAGCGTTCGGATTCCAGTGCGCGCTACGAAAAAGGTGTGGATGAGTACGCAACCGTTATGGCAATGAAGCGTGCACTGCACCTTATTGAGGAACTCGGATGCGGTAAAGTCGCACGTACCCATGTGGACGTAAACACCGGAAACAGTGTGGAAGCCAGAGATTTAACAGTAAGTATTGATAAAGTAAATAAATGTCTCGGTATTGTAGTGCCGAATGAAGAAATTGTCAAAATTATGACGAATCTGTATTTTGAGCCGCAGATTGAAGGCGATAATCTGATGTTGAAAGTTCCTGCATATCGCGAGGATGTTGAGACCTATCAGGATATTGCAGAGGAAGTCATCCGTATGTATGGTTATGAACATGTACAGCCGGCGTTTATGCCGTCAGCACAGGTGACCATCGGAGGACTCAATCAGGTACAGAAATCGGAACTTCGCCTGAAAAAAGCGCTCTGCAGCGTAGGAGCATATGAATGTATTCACTATTCGTTCTTCTCACCGGCAGACCTTGATATGATTAGAATTTCGGAGAATGCAACAGAACGTAATGCCATCCGTATCATGAATCCAATCAGCGAGGAAATTTCTCTGATGCGAACAACACTGGCAGCTTCTATGATTAATGCTGTAGCGCGTAACCAGAAAAAAGGAAATCTGGAAGGAAGACTGTTTGAAATCGGTAACGTATATATTCCGTATGAGCTTCCGCTTACGCAGTATCCGGATGAGAAACCGAGACTTTGTGTCGGTATTTTCGGTGAGAAAGAATCTTTCTATACAATGAAAGGAATCGCTGAGAAGGTTGCGGATACGCTGCATGTGGAATTTACTTATGAAACAATGAGCAATACATTCCTTCATCCGTATCAGACGGCCCGCGTGTTATGTGAGGGCGTGGAAGTCGGCTATTTCGGTAAGCTTGCATACGACATCGCCGATGCCAAGGATTTGCGCACACCTGCTTACATCATGGAGCTGGATTTAAAAGTGCTGTCGCAGTGGTATGGAAAGAAAGCTGTTTTTGAGCCGCTTCCGAAATTCCCGGAGGAGCAGAGGGACCTTGCGCTTGTTGCGGACAGAAACATTACCTGCGGTGAAATCGAAAAGATAATGAAGGAAGCATGCAAATATATTACAAAGATTACACTTTTTGACATCTATGAAGGAGAGCAGATTGCTGCGGATAAGAAGAGTATGGCGTTTACCGTTGTATTCACGCCGAAGAACGAAGCATTTGCGGTCGACTCCGTAGATGGTTATGTAAAGAAAATTTTGAAACAATTAAACAAAGCCTACGGCGTGGAACTCAGAAGTTAGAACAGAGGCTGTAAGCAAATGACAGAATTAAAAAAATCAGATTTTTATTTTGACCTGCCACCGGAGCTGATCGCACAGGATCCCCTCAGCGACCGGAGCAGTTCAAGACTTTTGAAACTAAATAAAGAAACAGGCGAGATAGAACATCATATTTTTAAAGAGGTTGTCGATTATCTGGAAGAGGGAGACTGTCTTGTGCTCAACGACACAAAGGTCATCCCTGCCAGACTCTTTGCGACCAAGGAAGATACCGGTGCAACCATAGAAGTTCTTTTGCTCAAAAGACATGAGAATGATATGTGGGAGACGCTTGTGAAGCCGGGAAAGAAGGCGAAACCGGGCGCGCGTCTTGTGTTTGGCGGCGGACTGCTGAAAGCGGAAGTAAAAGAGGTTTTGGAGGAAGGAAACAGACTGATACAGTTTGAATATGATGGTATATTTGAAGAAATACTGGATCAGCTCGGTGAAATGCCGCTTCCGCCTTATATCACACACAAGCTTGAGGATAAAACCCGTTATCAGACCGTATACGCCAAGTATGAGGGCAGTGCGGCTGCACCGACGGCGGGACTTCATTTTACGCCGGATTTGCTTGACGTCATCGCAAAAAAAGGGGTGAACATTGCGTACGTGACACTTCATGTCGGACTCGGAACGTTCCGTCCGGTCAAGGAGGAGAATGTGCTCGATCACCACATGCATTCGGAGTACTATCAGGTGTCAAAAGAGGCAGCAGATATCATCAATGCAACCAAAAAGGCGGGAAAGCGTGTTATCTGTGTCGGTACAACGAGCTGCCGTACCATAGAGAGTGCAGCGGACGAAGAGGGCTTTCTGCATGCAGGATGTGACAATACGGAAATCTTTATCTATCCGGGATATAAGTTTAAAATTCTGGATGGTCTTATCACGAATTTTCATCTGCCGGAGTCTACTCTTATCATGTTAGTATCAGCATTGGCAGGCAGAGAAAACGTTCTTCGGGCATATAAAACGGCCGTGCACGAGCAATATAGATTCTTTTCTTTTGGAGATGCTATGATATTATTGTAAAAACTGGTTGCCAAAGTAGACATAATTTGTTAAAATAACGATACATATGATTAGACATTAGATTCTTCTGAGGAGGAGAAAGGGGTTTGCCGTGAACGAAAGAAGGAAAAGTAAGCGAATCGAACTTGAATCCAGAATTCTGATTAAGAGACTCGGTGGGGGTACAGAGACCGAGGAAGTTAACATTGATATCATCGATGTTTCTAAGACAGGAGTTGGATTTTCTTGTCACAAACCGCTTGAGATTGGCGCCGTGTATGAAGCCTATCTTACGATTTGGACCAAGGAAGTGATTCATGCTTTTATCGAAATCGTTCGTATTATCAAAGAGGCAGACACATTCAGCTATGGTGGTATCTTTATCGGAATGCCGGAGATGGACGCGGCTCGTATAGCAGTGTATGATACCGTTAAAACGGCGACAGAAGAATAAGAAAAAGACCAGATGAAAAGGAGAAGAGTATATGCAGTGTTGTATTTGTAACAAGGATTCCGTGGGGGAGGTTTGTAACAGCTGTATCCGTTCGGAGCAGGTTGTTTACTCAAAAGAGTGGACATACAAGGAAGGTTTGCTTGTAAAGAAGACAGAGGATTTTAAAGTAACTGTTTCCAATGCAAGAGTGAACGGTATCGCTGCGATGAGTACATCCGAGAGCGGTATGAATGCCAGAATCGACAGCTTTAATCACTATGTAGGATATGTGCAGGGCGTGGGAACAAGTTCCTTTAACGGTAAGCCGGCACCGATGGTACATATCAAATCTGCGACAGGATTAGAGCGTTACCTTATTTTTCCACAGCTTGCAGATGAGGCAGGTTTGAAATCAGCCATTGATGAAGCGAAAGGTAAGATGATGGGCGCAGGCGGCGGAGCTGCAGCAGGTGGTCCTTCACCGGAAGTTCAGGAGAAACTCAACAAGCTGAATCTGTTAAAAGCCAATGGCATCTTAAGTGAAGACGAGTACCAGAAAGAAAAGGCAAAACTCGGTTTATAAGCAGGATTAAAATGAATCAAAATACTTATAGAAAATCAAGCAGAGACTATACAGTAGAATTATGGAGATTTATCTTCTGTATGGTCGTGCTTGGTTTTCATTTTTTTATAAAAACAAAATACAGCTATTTTCGTGCCGGATATTTAGGGGTGGAGTTTTTCTTTGTGCTGTCCGGTTACGGGATTTATTCTTACTATGTGAAACAGATGCAGGGAAAAAGATTCGGTGACCGCTTGTATGCGCTCGGCACTTATATCGGGAAACGTCTGATTAGGTTATATCCGCTATATCTTCTCAGTCTTTTGTGCATGCTCATATTCCGGGTGGTGAGTGAACAGTGGAATCTATCAAAGATTTGGGCGTATATCACGAAAGGATGGGCAGAGTTTCTGATGCTGCAGTGCGGTCCGCTCGGAAATGCAGTGCTGATTAGTGCACATTGGTATGTTGCGGCCTTCTTTTGGGGAAGTGTCATTTTGATTTGTGTGCTGATGCTGACCGGTAGAGTGGGCGGATATGTGATTTGTCCTTTGGGTTCCGTCTTGATTTACCGCTATTATTTCCATCTGATCGGCAAGATTGATGTGATTTATTCTTACCATGCGGTGGTGCGAGCGGTAGCGGGACTTGCGCTTGGAATATTTATCGGATTTGTCGCACAGTTTTTGTGGGAAGTTAGTTTTGATAAAGAGCAGGGACAGGCATGGAAGAAGGGGATGCGATATGCTCTCTATTTATTGGCAAACCTTCTCCTTGCAGGTGTGGTTATCTACACGAATTTTGGGCGCAGAAGCAAGATTGATTTTCTTGTCATTGCTGTTTATGCGGTGGCGGTACTGGTTTTGTTTACGGTACGAATTCCGCTTGGCGAAAAAAAGAAAGCCCTGTTTGCAAGGCTTTCCGGTGTGACATATCCGATTTATCTGTTTCAGATGCCAATCATAGAACTTATCTTCTGGCTTTTGGCTATGATTTCGAAATGAGGTTTTCGAGGTCGGAATAGAAGGTCGGATACGAGATATCTACACATTCCGCATCCTTCATATGAGTTTCTCCGTCCGCAATCAGTGCGGCAATGGCAAAGCTCATGGCAATCCGGTGGTCAAGGCAGGAGTCAAGAGTGGCTCCGTGAAGCGATTTGCCGCCGGTTATAATCATACCGTCATCGGTCGGTGTGACATCGCATCCCATTTTCATTAAATTATCAGTGACAATTGCAATGCGGTCGGATTCTTTTACTTTGAGTTCGGCCGCATCTTTTATTGTGGTCGTGCCATCTGCAGCAGCTGCCATGACAGCAATGACCGGAATCTCGTCTATCAGAGTAGGAATGATGCCCCCCTCGATGGTAATGCCGTGAAGAGAAGATGATTTCACAAGAAGATCAGCTGTTTCCTCGCCTCCGTCTGTGCGCTTGTTCATCACGGTAATATTGCCCCCCATCGCAAGTGCAACGCGAAGAATTCCGTCACGTGTCGGATTGATGCCCACATTTTTTATAAGTATTTCCGAGTTTGGTACGATAAGTCCTGCGGCAATGAAATATGCGGCAGAGGAAATATCGCCCGGAACATTGATTTCGAGTGCATGAAGCGCAGGCTCAGGAACAATGGATGCGGTTGTGCCATCGCTTGTTATATTTGCACCAAATGCGTGGAGCATAAGTTCTGTGTGATTACGGCTGAGGAAAGGTTCCGTAACACTTGTGATGCCGTCTGCGTAGAGACCTGCAAGCAGAACGGAAGATTTTACCTGTGCAGAAGCAACAGGTGAATCGTAGTGTATACCTGTTAATGAAGTTCCTTTAATCAAAAGAGGTGCACAGCCGTTGCCGTTTATACTTGTAATATCTGCCCCCATCATGGAAAGAGGGGTCATAATTCGTTTCATCGGACGTTTGCAGATAGAGGCATCTCCCGTGAGCGTGACATCGAAGTTTTGTCCGGACAGGATTCCGGAAATGAGACGTGTTGTCGTTCCGCTGTTGCCGGCGTCAAGGATTCCTTCCGGGGCACAAAGACCGTGAAGTCCTTTTCCGTGAATCAAAATTTCATCCGAATTATTTTCTATTTCAATTCCCATTTTTCGAAAACATGAAATGGTTGAAAGACAGTCAGCACCCTGTAAAAAATGTGTTACTCTCGTTGTTCCTAAGGCGAGGGAACCGAACATGACGGCACGGTGCGAGATGGATTTATCTCCCGGCACCGTAACTTCGCCGCATAATTTGTCTGCGCGTTTTAATAGCATATCAAAATCTCCTTTGAGCTCATGTATTATTCATAAATTGTGTAGTGGCTTTTGCGAAGTACTTCGACAGCCGTTTTTTCGGTTGCTTCGTCATAAAACTCGATGCGAAGCGCGCCTTCCTGAAATTCCCTTGAGTGCATAATGCCGATGTTTTTGATGCTTAAACCATGCAGGGCGAGTATCGTTGCCGTCTGTGCGAGTGAACCGGGAATGTCCGGGATATCCACGTGGATGGCGTAGGCTTTTTTGATTGGTCCGTGTCCGCCTGCTGCAAAGCCGTCCCGGTATTCTTTTGCAGAGTCAAACAGATCATAGAGTTCCTGCTCGCATCGCCCGGAAAGCTGGCTGTGTACTGTCTGCAGGTCACTGATATAGTCATCCAGAAGTTTTTGGATGTTCTCCGTGTTCGTCAGGCAGACGGACTGCCACATAACCGGAGAGGATGAGGAAATTCGTGTGATATCTTTAAATCCTCCGGCAGCAATCATTTTCATCAGACCGTCCTTATCATCTGATTTCTGTACAAGATTTACCAGACAGGCAGAAATAATGTGCGGCAGATGACTGACAGCAGCGGTAATGTAATCGTGTTTGTCGTATGGCAGCACAAGCGGAAGTGCGCCGAGTCCGGAGATAAGAGATTTTAATTGTTCAACTTTCGTTCCCGGAACTTCTTCTGTCGGGGTCAGAATGTAATATGCATTTTCTAAAAGGAGAGGATTGGCGTTCGCATAGCCGGTTTTCTCACTTCCGGCCATCGGATGTCCGCCGATGAATACATGGGACAACCCGGCCTCGGCAATGGCCTGATGTGTTGTCTGTTTGACACTTCCGACGTCCGTAATAATCGTTCCCTCTCTTAGTTTGTTTTTGATTTCCGACAACATTTCATCGTTTCGGCTGACAGGAGCACAGAGAAACAGGAAATTGCAAGCAAACAAGTCGTCGGTCATATTGGTTTCGTAACGTGAAATGACGTTCTCGTCGTGCGCCTGCTTCAGACCGCTCTCATCAAGGTCGTAAGCAAACAGTGTGATATCAGGGTAGGAGCGGCGAAGTGCTTTTGCAATGGAGCCTCCGATCAGACCGAGACCGATAAAGCTGCACGTTATGTGATTAAAATCAATTGTTGAATCAGACATATCCATAAATCCTTTTTTTCATTGTTATAGCATGGTAATATTTTAGTCCTTTAAAGTGCGAATGTCAATCGGATAGAATACTTTAAAAAAATCGGGGATTTTTACAAATAATGATTGTAAAAATAGAATTTATTTAGTAAAATGTACCTATGTAGCGAAGAATTGTCAGCAAATTTGGAGGGTTAGCTTGCAATCGTTACAAAATTAAATACTCGGAGGTAGCAAAAAATGAAGGTTTACACAACGGATAAAATTCGAAATGTCGTATTGCTCGGACATGGTGGATGTGGTAAGACATCTCTGGCGGAGGCAATGGCATACCTTGGTGGTATCACTTCCAGAATCGGTAAAGTAACAGACGGAAATACAGTCAGTGATTACGGAAAAGAAGAACAGAAACGTCACTTTTCCATCTCTGCAAGTATGATTCCGATTGAATGGGAAGATACCAAAATTAACATCTTGGATACTCCTGGATATTTTGATTTTGTAGGTGAAGTGGAAGAGGCTGTTTCAGCAGCGGATGCAGCGATTATTGTCATTTCCGGTAAAGCAGGAGTGGAAGTCGGAACGATAAAGGCATGGGAACTTTGTGATAAGTACAAACTTCCTCGCATGGTATATGTATCGGATATGGATGTAGACAACGCTTCCTTTAAACAGGTTGTGGAAGATTTGACAGAGAGATACGGTAAGAAAATTGCGCCGTTCCATTTCCCAATCCGTGAAAATGAAAAATTTGTTGGATATGTAAACGTAGTCAGCGAAACAGGATATCGTTGGCAGGGTAAGGATGCGGTTGAGGATACCATTCCGGATTACAGCGCATCTTATCTTGAAACATACAGAGAAACACTTATGGAAGCAGTTGCAGAGACATCGGAAGAGATGATGGACCGCTATTTCTCAGGTGAGACATTCTCTCCGGATGAAATTCGTGCGGCGCTTCGCAATAATGTTGTGGACGGAAGTATTGTTCCGATTTCCATGGGTTCCAGCATTCTCTGTCAGGGTGTGTACACACTTCTCGACGACATCGTGAAATATATGCCAAGTCCTGAGAACAGAGAGATTGCGGGTATCAATTTAAAGACAAATGAAATTTATGAAGCAAATTATGATTTCTCCAAGGCGAAATCAGCATACATATTTAAGACTATCGTTGATCCGTATATCGGTAAGTACTCTCTGATTAAGGTTTGTTCCGGGGTTATCAAGACAGATGACCTTTTGTATAACAAGGACAAAGATATTGAAGAGAAAGTCGGAAAGCTTTACGTGCTTCAGGGCAATAAGCCGATTGAAGTTCCGGAACTTCATGCAGGTGACATCGGAGCCCTTGCCAAACTGACGGCAGCAAGAACGGGTAATTCGTTATCGACTAAGGCGACACCGATTCAGTATGCGAAGGCAGATATCTCTGTTCCGTATACCTACATGAGATACAAGGTGAAAAACAAAGGTGAAATCGATAAGGCAGCGCAGTCTCTCCAGAAGATGACACATGAAGATCAGACGCTCAAGGTTGTCAATGATACAGAGAACGGCCAGATGCTCATTTACGGTATGGGTGACCAGCAGCTGGAAATCGCAGTCAGCCGTCTTTTGAATGAATACAAGGTTGAGATTGAACTTTCTAAGCCGAAGGTTGCATACAGAGAGACCATCCGCAAGAAAGTAGACGTGGAGGCGAAGTATAAAAAACAGTCCGGAGGACACGGACAGTACGGTCACGTTAAGATGCGTTTCGAGCCGCTTGGCGATTTGGAAAAGGTATATGAGTTTGAACAGGAAGTTGTCGGTGGTGCGGTTCCGAAGAACTACTTCCCGGCAGTAGAGAAGGGTATGCAGGAATCTGTACTTAAAGGACCTCTTGCAGCATATCCGGTTGTAGGAGTCAAAGGTGTTCTTTACGATGGTTCTTATCATGCGGTAGACTCATCTGAAATGGCATTTAAGAAAGCGACGATGCAGGCATTTAAGAAGGGATTCATGGATGCAAATCCGGTGCTCCTTGAGCCGATTGCTTCTTTGAAGGTTTGTGTTCCGGATTCTTACACAGGAGATATCATGGGTGACCTTAATAAACGCAGAGGTCGTGTGCTCGGAATGAATCCGATGGCAGGCGGTAAACAGGTCATTGAAGCGGATATCCCGGTAAGTTCGCTGTTCGGTTATTGTACTGTACTTCGATCCATGACAGGCGGTCAGGGTACTTATTCTTATGAATTTGCCCGTTATGAACAGGCTCCGTCCGATGTACAGGAAAAAGAAGTGGAAGCAAGAGCAAGTAAGCTGACAGACGTAGACGCTGACTAAAAATGAAGAAAAGATAAATAATCATCCTGGTATCTTGACAGAATAGATACCAGGATGTATTATTATTTCCAAATTGTACCAATGTATTATTTTAATAATACAGATGGTGTGTGCCAGGAGGAACTATGAAAAAGAGTAAAAATATCAAAAGCAGGATTATTTTTATTGTGGGAGTGTTGCTTGCAGCAGCGATTTATTACTATATCACAATTCCTGCAATTAATATTCATTCTACCGGTATGTGGGCATTTATGATTGGGCTTGTCTTGATGATCGGTTGTGCGATTGCCATTCGTGTTGCGAAGAAAAAAGGGAATGTGAGACTGACCAGAAACGGACTTGATATTTCGCCGGGAGATATTGGAATTGCAAAATATATCTTTTATTTCTGCGGTGCGCTTGTCGTGATTTTTGTCATCGGGTCGATTTTGTCATCTCCGATTGTGAATGCAAAGAGATATCAGCAGCTTATGGATGTGGAGGAGAGAGAATTTGCAACGGACATCAAAGAGGTTGATTTTAATACGATTCCGCTTCTTGACCGCGATTCGGCTTCCATTCTCGGAAATCGTAAAATGGGAAGTATGGTTGACATGGTGTCCCAGTTTGAAGTTGCGGATGATTATACACAAATTAATTATAATGACACGCCTGTGCGTGTGACGCCGCTCCGCTATGCAAATACGATTAAGTGGCTGACGAATCAAAAGGATGGTATTCCTGCATATATTCGAATTGATATGGCAACCCAGGATGCAGAGTGTGTGAAACTCTCTGAGGGAATTAAATATTCGCATTCCGAATATTTTAACCGTTACATTTTTCGTCATTTGAGATTTCGTTATCCGACCTATATTTTTGCGGACCAGATTTTCTTTGAGATAGACGATGAGGGAACTCCGTTCTGGATTTGTCCGGTAAAGAAATTTAATATCGGATTGTTCGGCGGACAGACCATCGGTCGCGTGGTTATTTGTAATGCCATTACGGGAGAGTGTGTGGACTACGCGGTGGAGGATGTTCCGCAGTGGGTTGATAAGGTATATCAGGCAGAACTTTTGATTCAGCTCTATGATTATCACGGAACACTGAAGAGAGGATATTTTAACAGTATTCTCGGACAGAAAGACTGTCTGCAGACGACGAACGGATACAATTACATTGCGATGGATGATGATGTGTGGGTATATTCCGGAGTGACAAGTGTGAGCGGAGACCAGTCTAATGTCGGATTTGTTCTGATGAACCAGAGAACGATGGAGACGCGATTCTATAAGATAGAAGGAGCGATTGAGGATTCGGCGATGTCATCTGCAGAAGGGCAGGTGCAGAACCTCGGCTATCAGGCGACCTTCCCGCTTCTGCTTAATATTTCGGGAGAACCGACGTATTTTATGGCACTGAAGGATGGTGCAGGACTTGTCAAGAAATATGCGATGGTCAATATCCAGAAATATCAGTGGGTGGCAATCGGAGATACGGTAAAAGAGTGTCGCAAAGAGTATAACAAGCTTCTGAGCACAAACGGAATCCGAAGCTCTGAGAACAAAGACAGCAAGGAAGCAACAGGAGTGATTCGCACATATGCGACGGTTGTGATTGACAATGCTTCACGTGTATATTTTACAATCGAGGGATACGATGAAATTTTCGATGTAGATCTTTCGATGGAGGATACGCTTGATATCATCAAGTTTAAAGAGGGGGATACCATCTCTGTTTCCTATATGGAAGGTGATGTTCTTTCGACCGTAACGGAAGTGAAATAGATATTATATAGAACTGCCGCTCATTAGATGAGTTATCATCTGGTGAGCGGCGAATTTTTTTTAAAGGATAATGGTATTTGATGTACAATCACCAATAAAATACAACAAAAACCCCATATCAAAAACCAATTTCCTTTTCGTGCCATTGTTGTTATCATATTTCCTTAAATTTTTATACAAAGGAGGAATTCATGATGAAACAAAAAACAAAGAAAGGAAAACGGATAATA
>SVFI01000008.1 GCA_015056905.1 Lachnospiraceae bacterium | reverse complement strand
TAAGAAAAGTAGTTGAGAGAAGAAATTTGTGTAGTTATATGAATGACACAAAATGGAATGAATTGCGAACGGCTATGATGAATGATATGCCTTTTCTGCCACCATATATTATAAAATTTGTATTTGATGATGATCCTATAGGAAATGTGAGCTTTTACAACAATGAGAACAGTATGACAGATTGGTATTCTGTTTTTGCAATGGATGGACAGTGTTTTAACGGTTCTTTTGCGGTTGAATGGATTAAAATCCGTCCCATATACTTGAAACATCGCGGAAAACTTGTTGAACCTGAAGTTATTGATGCAGAAGATACATTTGTGGAAATATTGAAGAAATATTCGATACCATATGAATGTGAAGCTGATGGAGTCTATTGTATATACGGATATCGTTAAAATCTTGAATTTGATGAGGTAATGTTTATGAAATTAGTACAAGCCGAACAAAAGCAAATAGAAAGAATTGTAGATATATCAAAAGCTGCTTTCGATAGTGATATTGCTGTCGGTGCTTCCTCTGTGGAGGACCCACCTGAGTATGATTCTGTTGCATGGCATGAGCAGATGTTCAATGAGAGACATTTGTTTCAAGTAGAAAAAGATGGTGAAATTGTCGGCGGTGCACTTCTCTTTTTGATTGAGGATGGAAAAATGCTGTATATTGGACGGATTTTTGTAGACCCAATTCACCATAGAAAGGGATATGGTATTTCCTTGATGGAACTGGTAGAAAGTTACTATCCCAGTGTGAAGAAAATCGTACTTGATACACCGATTTGGAATGTAAGAACGAATGCTTTTTATAAAAAGCTGGGCTATTCTGAAGTTAAACGGGATGAGGGATTTGTTTATTACCAAAAGGAATTGGATTGATAAATTCCAATTTATAGGGAACAGAAACTTTGAAGTTTATGGAGGAATGCATTATGGATATTGGCACAAAAAACGAATGGTTAAATAGGATAGCATGCAATGATAATGAAATCGGGAAAATATATAGAGATAACGATGAATACGCCATTGAAATAAATATGTGGAATGGAGACATACGCATATTGAAAACCGTGAATTGTAGGAAAATTGTTCATAATGTTGAATTGGTAGATGAAATTGGCGATATAATCTTTAATGACGAAGCATATAAATTTTTGACTGTTGATGGTTTAGAAACAGTTTTAGAGATAGTAGCAGATGAAATTATATTGATTAAATAAACTTTCAGTTTTCCGAATTGACAATATAAAGAAAGCTTTTTCACTCTCACTCAACTAATTTCAACCCCATTCAACCGAATTCCGTTGCAAATTCATTTTCACCATGAAATAATGAACTTGATAAAGAATATTTTCATACAAAAACCGCTGCAATTTTTTTGTGCAGCGGTTTTTGCGTGCATTGATTATGACGAAGTTTTATGGTAGAATGGATAGGTATTCGCAATCCTTTCCAATCTACGGAAAGGAGGCACATATGGGTAAATCACTCAAGGGAAAAGAACTTGGTAAAGGAATCACTCAGAGAAAAGACGGAATTTACCAGGGGAGATTCGTAAACCGGTTCGGCGAGCGCCGGATGGTGTAGTAACCCGCTTTTACAAAAACTAAAAAGGCGCAAAGCCTTGAAAATAGGAGGTTTCAAAGAAACATGGAAAGCTACAAACAGGAATTTATTGAATTCATGGTGGATTCAAACGTACTTAAATTTGGGGATTTTACATTAAAGAGCGGACGCAAATCACCGTTTTTTATGAATGCGGGCGGTTATGTGACAGGATCACAGCTGATGCGTCTCGGTGAATATTATGCAAAGGCAATTCATGAAACATACGGCGATGATTTTGATGTGCTGTTCGGACCGGCTTACAAAGGAATTCCGATCAGTGTTGTGACAGCGGTTGCTTACAGTAAACTTTACGGAAAAGAAGTTCGTTATTGTTCGGACCGCAAAGAGGAGAAAGACCACGGCGCAGACAAAGGAAGTTTCCTCGGAAGTGCTTTAAAAGACGGCGACAGAGTTATCATGATTGAGGATGTTACGACTTCCGGTAAATCCATGGAGGAGACGGTTCCGAAGGTAAGAGGTGCTGCCGATGTTGAAATCGTAGGACTTATGGTTTCCTTAAACCGCATGGAAAAAGGTAAAGGAACGAAGAGCGCGCTGGAAGAAATCAAAGATTTATACGGATTTGAGACCGCTGCTATTGTTTCTATGGCAGATGTCACAGAGTGTCTGTATAACAAACCATACAACGGAAAAGTTTATATTGATGATACATTAAAGGCTGCCATTGATGCATATTATGAGCAGTACGGAGCAGAAAAATAAGTTTTATCAGAAAGGATTGGTCGCATGGAAGAAAAAATTTATAAAACAATGTCCGGAAGCGGTGCACTGAGCATCACACTCGGAGTCGTTGCCATTGTGGTAGGAATCGTTAGCGGTGTCCTGCTCATTATTTCCGGTGCGAAACTGCTGTCCGGAAAATCCAAAATTATGTTCTAGGAAAGGACTTTTGGTTTATGTGGAATATGTTGAAAAAGAATTATATGTTCACAAATAAAAGCCATCCGGAACGTGGAATCATGTCAACTATTCTCGGAATACTGTCAGACGGTGCAATCGGACTGGCAGTATTTTCTTCGTTTAAGGCGGATGGGGCATCAAGTGCAAGGCTTGCGTGCGCTGTTATTTTAGCGCTTGTGTTCGGAATTGCAGGACTGGTTCTCGGGATTATGTCGCGCCTTGAAAAGGATCGTTTTTATTTCTTCCCGAATTTGGGTATTATACTGAATAGTATTGCCGTGATTGCGATTGCGTATATTTTGTATGTAGGAGTGTTTGGGTTATGATAAAAGAACGATATGAGCTTGCGAAAGAGCGACTGATTGGGATTGGCAGAGAGGAACTTGTGGCGATGCCCTATGCAGATTATTTTAAAAATGTCGCAGAGTTTCTTTGTCTGATTTGTAAAACATATGAAGAGATTCGGGATGACGTATATTTTGTTCGCACCGAAGAGGAACTGGCTGATGCGAACGAAAAACTGTATGCAGATGTCCTACCGGAGCAGTATGGAAGCAGCTATGCCAATCCGGCTGTGGCGGAGAAATTGCTCGGCACAGAATACGGTCAGATACTTTCTTTTGTTTACACGCAGATGCGTAGCCTTATTCCTGCGGCGTATGAACAAAAGCTCTTTGAGATAGTCATTCATCTGGAACTTTTTCTGGAGATTTACGCTTCGTTTGCTTATGCGTATCAGGATACGGAAAAGCAACCGGATGTGAAGCTGATTGAGGAGACGATTTATTTTTTCGTGCACGATTATGCGGAGGATATGACGCTGCAGAGAGTCAAAGAAAAGGTAGACCCGGCGGAAGATTTTGCGTACCGTATCATTACACAGGAAAATTTGTCAGACACAAAATATCTGTATAAATACGGTGAATACATTACACCGAATCAGGTAAAGACGGCGGAGTATCTCGCAGGTGTAAGCGAGGAGCAACTTCGTCTGATGGCGGATACGTATACGGAAGGTTACCGCATCGGGTTTGTCAAGGGTAACAAAGATCTGTCGAAGAAAAAAGTTGTTCAGATTGTGTATCCGATTGGCTTTGAGAGAATGATTAAGTTAGCCATAGATAACTTTGAAAAAATGGGGTTGCAGCCTGCGATTATGCGGACGCCTCACAGTATTTTTACAAAGCGCGGAACGTCGCTCGGTGGTTTCTATTCCGAGAGTCCGAACAAGCAGTATGAGTACGATCACAGAGAGGATGAAGCGCTGTTTTTAGATAAGAAGATGGCAAACAGACGCCTGGAAGTACAGAAGGAGGCGTATGAGACCTACAAAACACTTTCTTCTTATCACGCAGGTCCGGCGTGGGTGGAAGTGTTCGGTGAAAAACCGTTTACTCCGCAGATTTGCCCGCAGGCATGCAAGCTGAGTCGTAAGCAACAGGAGCTCTCCACTTGGTATTACGGACAGCTCGGGCAGCTTATCAATGAGTATATTCCGGGAGAAGAGCGAAGCTTTACCATCATTGCATTCCCGATTCCTGAGATTGGTTCGAAGTACGAGCAGATTATGACGGAAACGATTAAACTGAACACGCTGGATTATGAAACATACGAAAATATCCAGCAGACGATAATAGATGCCCTCGATACGTGCGATTATGTCAAGGTGGAAGGCATCGGAGATAACAAGACAGATTTAAAAGTTATGTTAACCAAGATAAAAACCCCGGAAACGCAGACGAAGTTTGAAAATTGCGTGGCGGATGTCAACATTCCGGTTGGTGAGGTGTTCACATCACCGATGCTTTCAGGAACGGAAGGTGTTCTTCATGTGAGTAAGGTTTACTTAAGGGAATTTGAGTATTGTAACCTGATGCTGACATTTAAGGATGGTAAAATCACGAACTATTCCTGCTCAAATTTTGATACAGAGGAAGAGGGCCAAAAACTGATTGCAGAGAATGTTCTCTATCATCATGAAACACTTCCGATGGGAGAGTTTGCCATCGGTACGAATACAACCGCGTACCGGATGGGACAAAAATTCGGAATTGAGGACCGTCTCCCGATTTTAATTGCAGAAAAAACGGGGCCGCATTTTGCAGTCGGTGATACGTGCTATTCGCATGCGGAAGATGTGGCGGTTTACAACGCGGACGGCAAAGAAATTATTGCAAGAGACAATGAGATATCCCTGCTGCGTAAGACGGACCCGGACAAGGCATATTTTCAGTGCCATACAGACATTACGATTCCGTATGATGAGCTGGGTGCGCTCTATGGCATGACGTTGGAAGGAGCGCGGATTGAAATCATCCGCGACGGGCGTTTCGTGCTTCCGGGGACGGAGGAACTTAACCGTGCGCTGGACGAATAGTCTTGACGCTTTTGCGATAACTTTGTAAACTATTAATAACTATGTGAAAACGGATGAATGTGGGCATTCATCTTAATATAAGGAGGATAAAACATGGCACAAGTTGGTATTGTGATGGGCTCAGATTCAGATATGCCTGTTATGAGCAAAGCAGCAGATATTCTTGAGGAGCTCGGTATTTCATATGAAATGACAATCATTTCTGCGCACAGAGAACCTGACGTATTTTTTGAGTATGCGAAAGGGGCAGAAGACAAAGGATTTAAAGTAATCATTGCGGGAGCAGGTATGGCGGCACATCTTCCTGGTATGTGTGCGGCGATTTTCCCAATGCCGGTCATCGGTATTCCGATGCATACGACATCCCTCGGCGGAAGAGATTCTCTCTATTCTATCGTGCAGATGCCATCCGGAATTCCGGTCGCGACGGTTGCCATTAACGGCGGTGCCAATGCGGGACTTCTTGCGGCTAAGATTCTTGCAACGTCAGATGCGGAACTTTTAGCGAAATTAAAAGATTATTCCGAGAATATGAAAAACGAAGTTCAGAAAAAGGACGCACTTCTTCAGGAAGTCGGATACAAAAATTACAAAAAATAAGAAAAGCGAGGATATGACAATGCAGATGGATTACAAAAAAGCCGGTGTAGATATTGAGGCAGGATACAAGTCAGTGGAGCTGATGAAAAAGCATGTAAAAGAGACGATGCGTGCGGAGGTTCTCGGCGGACTCGGCGGATTTTCGGGTGCTTTTTCACTTGCAGCAATCAAAGATATGGAAGACCCGGTACTTCTCTCCGGAACAGACGGATGCGGTACAAAGGTAAAACTTGCATTTATCATGGACAAACATGATACCATCGGTATCGATGCTGTGGCTATGTGTGTTAACGACGTTGCCTGTGCAGGCGGTGAACCGCTGTTTTTCCTTGATTACATTGCATGTGGTAAGAACTTCCCTGAAAAGATTGCAACCATCGTAAGCGGTGTTGCAGAAGGATGTAAGCAGTCAGGTTGTGCACTCATCGGCGGTGAGACGGCAGAGCATCCGGGACTTATGCCGGAAGATGACTACGACCTTGCAGGATTTGCAGTCGGTGTGGTTGACCGCAAAGATATCATCACAGGTGAGAATTTAAAAGACGGAGATGTGCTGATCGGTATGGCTTCCTCCGGTGTTCACAGCAACGGATTTTCCCTTGTGCGAAAAGTATTCGAAAAAGAAATGACCAAAGAAGGTCTTGCTACATATTATGATGAACTTGGCACAACACTCGGAGAAGCACTCATTGCTCCGACACGTATTTACGTGAAGGCGCTCAAATCCATCAAGGATGCAGGTGTGACAGTAAAAGCCTGCTCACATATCACAGGTGGTGGTTTCCAGGAGAACATTCCGAGAATGCTTCCGGAAGGAAAACATGCGGTTGTGAAGAAAGACAGTTACGATGTTCCGGCTATTTTCGGACTTCTTCAGAAAACAGGAAACATCGAAGAAGATATGATGTACAATACATTCAACATGGGACTTGGTATGATTGTTGCAGTTGACCCGGCAGACGTTGACAAGACAATGGAGGCTATCAAGGCAGCAGGCGATACACCATATGTGGTTGGAAGTATTCAGGACGGCGAAAAAGGAGTTACCTTATGCTAAAAGTAGTAGTTTGTGTTTCCGGCGGAGGAACGAATCTTCAGGCGATTCTCGATGCAGTAGATAACGGACAGATTACGAATACGGAGATTGTCGGAGTTATCAGCAATAATGCCGGTGCTTATGCTCTCGAGAGAGCGGCGGCCAAAAATATTCCGGCGGTCTGTATTTCGCCGAAGGATTATGAAACAAGAGAACTTTTTAACGAAGCACTGCTTGCGGGCGTACATAAATTTGAGCCGGACCTTGTCGTACTGGCAGGGTTCCTTGTGAATATTCCGCCGCAGATGGTGTCAGATTTCAAAAATCGGATTATCAACATACATCCGTCTCTCATTCCTTCTTTCTGCGGAAAAGGCTTTTATGGACTCAAAGTGCATGAAGGCGCGTTGGAAAGAGGCGTGAAAGTGACAGGTGCGACGGTGCATTTTGTCGATGACGGAACCGATACCGGACCGATTATATTTCAGAAGGCTGTGGAAGTAAAAGAAGGAGATACTCCGAAAGTTCTTCAGCAGCGCGTGATGGAAGAGGCGGAATGGGTGATTCTTCCGAAGGCAATCAATGATATTGCAAACGGAAAGGTAAAAATAGGAGGAAATGTATGAAAGTATTAATCGTAGGAAGCGGCGGACGTGAACATGCAATCGCAACAAGCGTTGCTAAAAGCCCGAAAGTAGATAAAATTTATTGTGCACCGGGTAATGCCGGAATCGGACAGATTGCAGAATGTGTTCCGATTGGTGCGATGGAATTTGATAAAATTGTTGCATTTGCAAAAGAAAAAGAAATTGACCTTACCGTGGTAGGTATGGACGATCCTCTCGTAGGCGGACTTGTGGACGAGCTTGAAAAAGCGGGTCTTCGTACGTTCGGACCGAGAAAGAATGCTGCCATCTTAGAAGGCAGCAAAGCGTTCTCCAAAGATTTAATGAAAAAATATAACATTCCGACAGCGGCTTACGAGACATTTGATGACCCGAAGGAAGCACTTGCTTATCTTGAAACATCCGAGTATCCGATTGTACTTAAAGCAGACGGTCTTGCGCTCGGAAAAGGTGTTCTTATCTGTAACACGAAGGAAGAAGCGATTGCCGGCGTAAAGGAAATTATGGAAGATAAAAAATTCGGAACCGCCGGAAATCGTATGGTTGTCGAAGAATTTATGACAGGACGCGAAGTTTCCGTTCTTTCATTCGTAGACGGAAATACGATTCAGATTATGTCCAGTGCCCAGGATCACAAGCGTGCCAAGGACGGTGACCAGGGACTTAACACAGGCGGTATGGGAACATTTTCTCCATCACCGTTCTATACGGCAGAAGTGGATGATTTCTGTCAGAAAAACATTTTCCAGAAGACAGTTGATGCAATGAAGGCAGAAGGGCGTGAGTTTAAGGGAGTTATTTTCTTCGGACTTATGCTGACACCGAAGGGACCGAAAGTACTTGAATACAATGCGCGTTTCGGTGACCCGGAAGCACAGGTGGTTCTTCCTCGCATGAAGAATGATATTATTGATGTGTTTGAGGCTTGTATCGACGGAACGCTCGACCAGATGAAAGTAGAGTATGAGGACAATGCAGCAGTCTGTGTTGTTCTTGCATCCGACGGATATCCGGTTTCCTACGAAAAGGGATTCCCGATCGGCGGACTTGATGCATTTGACGGAAAAGATGACTATTTCTGTTTCCATGCAGGAACCGCGATGAAAGACGGTACTTTCGTAACAAACGGAGGACGTGTCCTCGGCGTGACGGCCAAGGGTGATACGCTCAAAGAAGCAAGAGAAAAAGCCTACAAGGCAACCGAATGGGTGTCGTTTGATAACAAATACATGCGTAACGATATCGGTAAAGCGATTGATGAAGCATAGGGATTGTTTGGTAGTTACATACAACGATTTTACCGGCAGAATCCTTGCACTAACCTATTATAGTGATTATAAAAAGGTGACGGAAACACTAGGTGGTGTGTAATTTTGCAAGTGTTATAAAGTGTGTCAACCCGTATCTGTGTATACAGATGCGGGTTGTTTTTTGTTTCGTTGACAAGGTCTATGTAGGAGGGATAAAATAGAATAGAATAAGTGCGCCTTAATGAAGGTAGAAACAGAGGTATACAAATGAGTAGATTATGCGGGAATTGTTTTACACAATTAGTGGGAGATGAAGATTGCTGGTTTTGTCCGGAATGTGGATACAATAATCAGAAGAGTGATAAAGAAGTCAACAGCATGGATGTCGGGATGATGCTGGCAGGAAGATACATAATCGGCCGAGTACTCGGTGTGGGCGGTTTTGGCATTACATACAAGGCGTATGATAGTGTACTCAAGCAGTACGTTGCAATTAAGGAGTATCTTCCGAATGAGTTTTCAACAAGAGTTCCGACGCAGGCAAAGGTTACCATTTATACAGGAGAAAAGAGAGAACAGTTTCTGGCGGGACAGAAGCGTTTTATTGATGAAGCAAAAAGACTTGCGAAATTTCAGCACATAGATGAGATTGTACATATTTTTGATTGTATTGATGAAAATGATACTTCTTATATTATCATGGAGTTTTTGGATGGAAAAACGATACAGGAAGTATTAAAGGAGCGACCGGATGGCCGTATGCCTGTTGATGAGGCGGTAGGATATACGGTCTCTATTTTGGATGCGCTGCAGGAAGTACATGCGGCGGATATTTTGCACAGAGATATTGCACCGGATAATGTATTCCTAACCAAAGACGGAAAAATTAAGCTTATTGACTTTGGTGCAGCGCGGTATGCGACAACAGCGTATAGCAAGAGTTTATCTGTTATTATTAAACAGGGCTATGCACCGGTAGAGCAATATAGAAGTAAAGGCGATCAGGGACCGTGGACTGACGTATATAGCGTGGCGGCAACCCTTTATAAGATGATTACGGGAGTGACGCCGGATGATTCTATGGAACGAACGGTGAAAGATACGTTAAAACGACCGTCAAAGCTGGGTGTTTCTATTGATAAACATACCGAAAATGCACTGATGAATGCATTGAATGTACCGATTGAAGCAAGACCTGCGGATGCCGGAAGTTTCAAAAACGAATTACTCGCTAAGACCGTAAAAAGAAAAATAGTAAAGATGAAAGCAGAGGATGTCGGTAAATGGCCGGTTGCAATTAAACTATTGCTGGTTGGTCTTGTTGCAGCTGCAGTTGCCCTTCTGTTACTGATTCAAAATGGAAGATTTAATGTGAGTGTGGCTTCGTGGAACGATTTCGGTCTTGAAGCAGGAAAGACAAGAGTTCCGAATATTGTAAATACGGATTTGGAAACGGCGCAGACCAAGATTGAGGAGCAGTCTTTGGAATTTATCATTGTAAGCAAAGAGTATTCTTCTGAAATTCCGAAGAATAAGGTTTTGAATCAATCATTGGAAGCAGGAAGTGTCGTAGATGAAGGAAGTCGTGTGGAAGTGACCGTCAGTGGCGGAGAAAAAGCACAGGCGGGAGACGTATTGGCAGAAGATGAAGTTTATGTTCCGGATGTACAATACAAGACAGAAGAAGAAGCCAAGAAAGAACTCGAAGACTCAGGATTGGTTGTTGAAGTGACGTATGAGGAGAGTGACACGGTTGATGTGGGACTTGTTATCAGGCAGGAACAGGACAATGACGCAATTCTTAAAAAAGGAAGTAAGGTAGTGATTGTTGTCTGCGAAGAGCCGGAACCGCCGGTAACACAGACACCTGTGACGCAGACGCCACAGACACAGGAACCGCAGACACAACAAGTGCCGCAGACGCAGCAGGTACCGCAGACACCGCAGGCGCCGGTAACACCGCCGCCAACAACAGATGACACGGGTTGGCAGTCGGATTTTGACCTTGAATGGTAAAGGGGAATATATGATTACATGGAAATTGTTGACAGATAAAGGGATGCGAGATCATAACGAGGATATGATCGGAAGCAGACAAATTGGGAACCGATATTGTTTCGTGTTGGCAGACGGACTCGGTGGTCACGGAAAAGGCGAAGTGGCGTCTCGATTGGTTGTGAATGAGATTTTGGCTGAGTTTGAAACATATGCAACCGCAGAGGAGTTTTTGAAACGGGCATTATTGCGTGCGCAGACGGCATTGCGTCAAGAGCAGGAGGCAATGAATTGCAGCAGCGAGATGAAAACTACCGTGGTTTGTCTTGTTGTGGATGAAAAGCAAATGCAGTGGGCATTTTGCGGAGATTCCCGTCTGTATTATATATACAAAAATAAAATCAGGCAGAGAACCATTGATCATAGTGTGCCACAGGTACTTGCGCTGTCAAAGCAGATTAAGGAAAAAGATATCCGATTCCATGAGGACCGGAATCGCCTGCTCAGAGTGCTCGGTACAGAGGATAATGGAAAGCAGATGTTTGAAATTATGCCTCCGGTTGCGCGAAAAGGAAAACAGAAATTCCTTATGTGTTCGGATGGGTTTTGGGAGTATATTTTTGAAAAAGATATGGAAAAATTATTGAAAACATCCAAGACATCGGAAGAATGGATACAACAGATGCAGAAGGCAGTCCTCGAGAATGGAAGAGGGCATGATATGGACAATTATTCGGCGATCGCCGTGTGGGTGGATGAAAAGTAAAGACAAATGCGGAGAAAAACGGAAATGAACAATGAAAGAAACAAACCATTAGTTTTAGGAGAGGGGCAGACCGTGGCAACGGAGCTTCTGGAACCTGAAGGTAAAACGCTACTTTTGCACGAGCGGCGTGGAGAAGAAGGTACATTGCTTTTAAATGATGGAGCGGAACAGATTCCTGCATCACAGCAGACGCATACGCGTGAGCTTTATCAGATGCCGGAGGGAGCAGTACTTTCCGATCGATATGTCATAGGAGATATTTTAGGCTATGGCGGATTCGGTATCACATATAGTGCATGGGACCGTAAACTTGAGATGCGCGTTGCGATTAAAGAATATTATCCGTCTACATTGGTAAATCGTATTCCGGGCAGCAACCGAGTGGAAGTGTTTTCTGAAAAGAGAAGAGAAGAATATGAAAAAGGGTTGAACCGCTTTCTTGGTGAAGCCCAGAATATGGCAAGATTTTCGGGTAAGAAAAATATTGTAAGTGTATACAATTATTTTAGTGAGAATGGGACCGCATATCTTGTTATGGAATATCTGGATGGGGTTTCTTTAAAAGAGTATACCAAAATGCATGGAGGAAAACTTCCGTATGAGGAAGTAATAGAAATTACGAAAAGTCTTTTAGCTGCGCTGAAGATTTTACATAAGCATCATATTATTCACCGTGACATCAGTCCGGATAATATTTTTATGTGCAAAGACGGAACGGTTAAATTGATTGATTTCGGTGCTGCGAGGTTCTCGACGGAAAGGGATGAGGATAAGACGCTTTCCATTATTTTAAAACCGGGATTTGCACCGCCGGAACAGTATCTTTCGAAAGGGAAACAGGGGCCTTGGACAGATATTTATGCGCTTGGAGCAAGTATGTATCGGACGGTAACAGGGGTTATTCCGGAGGAATCCGTAAACCGACTGGTGGAAGATACACTCGCTAACCCGAGAGAATACGTCCCGGAGATTCCGAAGTATTTCAATAATATTCTGATGAAGTCAATGGCACTTCAGGAGCAACTCAGATTTCAGAGTGTGGAAGATTTGGAGAGAAAACTTAGGCGAAAGAAAAAAGTTTCCAGTGTCAAGGGAGAACTTTTGAGAAGAAAGGTATTACGATTTGCGATTCCGGTGCTTTTAATCGGAGCAATTGCATGGTTCGGCATCAAGGAATATGAATATATTCAGGCGGAGCGCAACAAGGCAACGCTTGAGAATTGTACCATTGTTGCATGGGTTCCGACGCAGGAGGACGAGAAAGCAGAAGAAAGAGTTGCGCAGTTTGCAGAGGCGCTGGCAGATTTTACAACAACGTATCCAATGGTGACTTTGCAGATAGAAGCTGTCCCGGAAAGTGAGTATGCACAGAGACTGGAAGAAGCGGTCAAGAACAACACACTTCCGACGGTATTTGATGTGGATTATCTGCCAAGGGAATACGACAGTAGCCTTGCGAGCCTGGAAGATACCTACGAAAGACTGGATAAAAACCTTTGCAGTTTTTGGGGACTGCTTAAGAGTACTCCGAGATATGATAAAGCACTGCCGACATCTTTTGATGTTCCGCTTGTTTTTACAAACACATCAGTTAAATCCGCTTCGCTGGAAGGAAATGATTTGACTGCGTTCCTCGAGGAAAAGAATCCGTATTACGTCGGCTCCTTCGATGATTACGAAATGATACAGGCAGAGCTTCCGGGAAAGTATGAAGTATCTCTTCCGGAGAGTGAGCGGCAGCAAATTAAAATGACGAATGTGTGGGCTGTCAGCAATCGGGGGACAACCGCCCAGGAGAATGCGGGCGTGCGTCTTTTATATTATATGATGAGCGAACAGGCACAGGATATTCTTTATGTGCAGGGTGACGACGGATTCCCGATGCATGCAGAATTGCTTACGGTTTACATCTCCATCAATCCGGAAATGAGTATTCTGGCGGATATTCCTGTAGCTTCCAGCATGCAGACCTATTTGACAGAAGATGATTTTAATCGGATATATGAGACATTGGGAGAGAAGTAAGAACAATTATTTTAAGGAGAAAGAAAATGAAAGCGTGTATAAAAAAATTACTTTGTTTAGGAATGTTAATGCTTGCATTTGTCATTCTCATGCCGACACAGACGGAAGCGATTACAAATTTAAAGCAGAAAACAGCTAAGAAGACAAGTGCGACCATTACATGGAAAAAGTCAGCGGGAGAAGCAAGCTGGCAGGTAGAGTATGTAATGTCTACGAAAAATTGGGTTTCGGCAAAGACGATGGATCTGTCAGAAGGAAAATTAAAAACAACGGGGAAAAAGACGATAAAATCGACGATGCTGAGCAAGACAAAGTATACCTGTAAAGGGCTCCAGGCAGGACGCATCTATAAAGTGAAAGTGCACGCATTCAATGCACAAGGCGAAAAAATTAAGTCTGCAACCAAAACGATAAAAATTGAGACTCTGCCGGACAAAGTGGAGTGTACGGCTGCGTATTGGCCGGAGGTGCTGGAGAATCCGGATTCTCTTGCATTTGCAGGAATGGTTCATTTTGTGACGCAAGATTCGGCAGATGGCTATCAGGTGCGCGTGATGGATATGGAAGGAAAAACCCTGGCTAACGAGACGTACAAGTATAAGAAGAGTAGCACAATTAATCATAAGAGTGGAAATTATATACAGTATCAGAGCGGTAACCAGGGGACATACACTTTCTTTGCTCAAAAAGGGAAAGAACCTACTTATAAAGTGAAGATTAGGGCATACCAAATCAGAAACGGAAAGAAAGTTTACGGAGCGTGGACAACGGCGTATGGTCTCAGACAGCCGATAGTTCAGTACAGAGTACTCGATGACGGTTCTGTGCAGCTCCGGTGGAATAAGAATTCGTCTGTGACAGGATACGCTGTCTATGTGTCTGATGAAAAAAAGACATTTACTGTGAAATCAACCAGAAAAGCCTTCAATAAATCGAAAGTCGTTACTTGTAGTGGTAACATGACTACCGTCACATTGAAGAAAGGCTTTTTTAAGCCGGGAAAGACCAATTACATTTTGGTGACAGCAGAGAAAAACGTAGGGGGCAAAATTTATTCGTCATACTGCTGGACGCATTATGTATTTAAAGTAGATTTTTAAGTAAGAGGGAAATATTATGAGATTGAAATTCATTAAAACAACAGTAGCAACCTTAATACTTGGTATTTTTATGGCGCTGGGTATGACGACAGAGGCAGATGCCTTTTACAATGTAAAGCAGACAGATTCGAAAGTGAATTCTGCATCTATATCTTGGGAACGCGGACTTGACGAGGCGTATTATGAATTGGAAATAGGAAAGATCAGTCATTACTGGTCGGGAAATACATACCACACGGATACTGACTGGGTGACGGTTGGGACGACGTATGGGACAAGTTATACGTTTACAGGTTTACTTGGCGGCGAATCGTATTCGTTTATGTTGACCTCCTATGACGCCGACGGGAATTGGGTTAGCTATTCCACTTTTTCGGGGATGTATACGTTACCGGGTAAGGTGGAATTATACCGCCATCAGTTTAAATGGGGGTATGCTGTAAATAAGCAAACACAGTATTACAATTTATATCTTGGTTTTATCGAAGAAGCGTCAGCGGAAGGCTATGAAGTTAAGCTGATGAATTATAAGGGGAAAAAGATTAAAACGAAGAAAATTAAAAGTACCGGTGCAATGTTTTATTACCCTGAATTTACCAAACTAAAAGAAGATATGTATTGTATACAGGTACGGGCCTATACAACGTACAAAGGCAAAAAAGTATATGGGAAATGGAGCAATAAAGCTTATGTTCTTCAGGCACCGAAATGCAAAGCACGTTACAAGAGTAAAAAGGTTCAAATAGCCTGGGATAAAATAAAAGGTGCATCCGGATATGATATTTATATGTGCACCAAAAAGAACGGAACCTACAAAAAGGTGGCTTCCGTTTCGAGCAAGAAGTCTTCGGTCTATGTAAAAAAATACGGCAGCAGTAAAATCAAGAAAAACAAAACCTATTATTACTATGTCGTAGCAAAGAAAAAATCCGGTAATAAGGTTTACAAATCAGAGATTAACTACAGATATAAAGTGAGAACCTAACGTTTGAACGAAAAATCGGGCATGACAAATGCCTTTAAAGGAGAAGATACCATGAAAATCAAGAGAATCCAGTCCGTTTTAATAGCATTATTGCTTATCGTGGAAACCATCGTCGCATCGGCGCCGGTTACTTCCGTGAATGCGCAGACGGTGTCGGAGAATACGGTTGAAAAAGTGGAAACAGGTGTTACAGAACAAAATATACCGATTACTCAAGAGGATGTAAAAGCAGAGACAGAAGGTGTATGTATTATGGTAAAAGATAGTGGATTCGACGGTGATTTGGATTGGACTCTTTTTGTCGATGGACGACTTACTATTAGTGGTGACGGTGACTATGACTACACCGGAAAGCGCCTGTATTCTAATACAGGATGGCATAAATATAAAAATGAAATTACCAGCGCAGAAGTTTCGGTATCGGAAATTAGCAGTATGTATCGAATGTTTAATGGGTGTTGTAACCTTAAAAAAATTGATTTTATGGATTCCGATATGCAAGGCGTAACAGATATGAATGAAATGTTTAAGGGATGCACCAGCCTTTTGTCGGTTAATTTTAATGGTATGGATACCGGTGGCGTGACAGATATGTGTGGTATGTTTGACGGGTGTAGCAGTCTGAAAAATTTGAATTTAAGTGATCTGGATACAGGCAATGTTAAATATATGTCATGGATGTTTCGTGGATGTAGTGCTTTGACTGATTTGGATTTAAGTGGATTTGATACGCGATGTGTAACTACTATGCCGGCAATGTTTAGTGGTTGCAGTGGTTTGAAAAACCTTGACTTGAGCGGATTTGATACGCGAAAGGTAACTAGCATGAGCGGAATGTTTAATGGGTGTAGTAGTTTAAACAGTTTGGATTTGAGTGGATTTGATACAAGTCAGGTAACTGCTATGGGCAAAATGTTTTGCGACTGTGATAATTTGACATATTTAAATATAAAAAGCTTTAGGACAACGAAAGTTGATGATATGAATCATATGTTTAGCGGATGTCGAAAATTAAACGGCTTGGATATTTCTAATTTCGATGTTGGAAATTTAACATATGCGTTTAATATGTTTGATGGTTGCATAAGTCTTCAGTCCTTGAAATCACCATCTAATATTTTACTTGAAATAGCTTTACCTGTAGTAGACAATTTTTTGTGGATTGATACTGTGGGAAATAGGCATACTGTACTAAAAAGAGGAATGAGTGCTTCAGTGGTCTATACACGGCATAATCCTATTTCAGTATCTGAAACTACAGTTTCCGCAATCCCGAATCAAATATACACGGCAAAGGATCTTACACCGAAACCGGTTGTGACTTATCAGGGCACTAAGTTGACAGAAGGAACGGATTATACTCTTTCTTATGCGAACAACACCAATCCGGGAACAGCAACAATTACTATTACCGGAAATGGAAAATACACAGGAACGAAAACCGTAACATTTAAAATAGAAGTTAAGCTCGACAAGTCTAAGCTGGATACATACGAACTGAATTATCAAAAAGGTAATGTTGGAAAGCTGACCTCAAAGATGTATTTTTCCCTTTACCTCGATTTTGTTCCGGTTGATTATGCAACCAAATACGAAATCGAACTTACCAACAACAAAGGCAAAAAAGTAAAAACAGTCAAAGTTAATTGTGCCAATAAGGATTATGTGGAGAAAACCATCAAAAACCTGACGGGAACGATTTACGGTGTCCGTATCCGTGCTGTTGACGGTGATGTTTACGGACCTTGGTCTACGAAACGTTATGTGATTCGCCAGCCGCGTGCGCAGGCCAGAACAACTAAAGGTTACGTTCAAATCAAATGGGAAAAGATCAGCGGTGCAACCGGCTATGATATCTACATGAGCACTAAGAAAAACAGTGGTTTTAAGAAAGTGGCTTCCGCAGGAAAGAACACGACGCTCAAAACCATCAAGAAATTCAACAAGAAGAAACTCAAAACCAAAACCTATTACTATTATGTAGTGGCTAAGAAAAAAGTAGGCAGTAAGACCTACAAATCAACGAAGAGTTACACATACAAAGTGAAGAACAAAGCTTAGAGGAAATATCATGAAAATCAAGAGAATTCAGTCCATTTTAATAGCGTTATTGCTTATCGCAGAAACCATCACTGCACCTGCTATGGTTACTTCCGTGAATGCGCAGACGGTGTCGGGGAATACAGTATCAGAGGAAACGGTTTCGGAGGATACGAGCGTAGAGGTTGTAGACGAGACAGAAGAAGAGTCGCAGGAAGAAAACAAATCTGAAGATGTGGTTTCAGAAGAGGTTTCGGCAGAAGGTGCGACGATTAAATACAGCGGGAAAAGCGGAGACTTGGATTGGAGCATTGATTACAACGGCCTTCTTACGATTACGGGGGAAGGGGATTATGATACCATTACTATGGAAGGAAATTATATTGTAGCAGGTAAGGAATGTACTGACTTATATGGTCCTCACTGGATACAGCATTATTCTGAAATAAAAAGTGCGAAAGTATCCGTGACAGGCATAACAGATATGGGGAGAATGTTTGCATATTGTGAGAAGTTAACTAGTGTTGATTTTTCGGGAAGTGATACAAGTCAGCTTTGGATTACAAAAAGTATGTTTCAAGACTGTTGTAGTTTGAAAAGTTTGAACTTAAGTGATTTTAATACGAGTCAAGTGGTTTCTATGTGGTCAATGTTTGAGGGATGTAGTGGTCTTGTGAGCTTAGATTTAAGTAGTTTTGAAACAGGGCAGCTAAGGCAAGCGCTTAGAATGTTTGCAGGGTGTACTAACCTTACTGATTTGGATTTAAGTAGTTTCGATATGAGTCAAGTGACAAATGTGTCAAATATGTTTGAGAAATGTAGTAATTTAGTCACTTTAAAATCACCTTATAACATAAATATAGATGTACAATTGCCTGATATTGAAGGACAAATTTGGTTTGATGATAAAGTAAATGCTTGCAACACATTAAAAAAAGGCTTAAGTAACTCTGTAACCTATACTCGACACAAGCTGGTTTCTATGCCGGAAACCACAGTTTCCGCAATTCCGAATCAAATCTACGCGGCAAAGGCTCTTACACCGAAACCGGTTGTGACTTATCAGGGAACCAAGCTGACAGAAGGAACGGATTATACCCTTTCCTATGCGAACAATACCAATCCGGGGACAGCAACAATTACAATTACCGGCAAAGGAAAGTACACAGGGGCTAAAACAGTAACATTTAAGATAGAGGTAAAACTCGGAAAGTCAAAACTTGATACTTACGAACTAAACTACCAAAAAGGTAACGTAGGAAAGCTGACATCGAAGATCTACTTCTTGCTTTATCTCGATTTTGTTCCGGTTGATTATGCAACCAAGTACGAGATCGAACTTACCAACAATAAAGGCAAAAAAGTAAAAACGGTCAAAGTCAATTGTGCCAACAAAGACTATGTTGAAAAGACCATTAAAAACCTGACGGGAACGGTTTATGGTATCCGTATCCGCGCCATCAATGACGATGTTTACGGACCGTGGTCTACCAAGCGTTACATTATCCGTCAGCCGCGTGCACAGGCCAGAACAATCAAAGGTTACGTTCAAATCAAGTGGGAAAAGATCAGCGGTGCAACCGGTTATGATATCTATATGAGTACGAAGCGGAACAGCGGCTACAAGAAAGTGGCTTCTGCAGGCAAGAGCACAACACTTAAGACAATCAAAAAGTTCAACAAAAAGAAACTCAAAAAGCGGACTTATTACTACTATGTTGTTGCTAAGAAAAAAGTCAGTGGCAAAACCTACAAGTCAACAAGAAGTTTTGTCTATAAAGTGAAAAATAAATAGAAACAATGTATCCCGCAAATCCACTGCATGTGGTTTGCGGGATTTTCACTTCTGAACGTATATATTTCCTGATTTTTCGATTTCTAGCCGAAAACAAGGTGCCGGCCACCAAAAGATGCACAGAAGCCGAAAACAACCGAAAGCAGCTGCAATCAATTTTCTCGTCACCTGCCACAACATCTAGCCCTAAAATCATGAAAAAACAATAAACAAACACTATATTTGGGTTGACGTGGCATAGGGAGAATAGTATGATAATTATGGATTATTTTCTTCTAAAATAGGGGAAATATGGAATTGCGCAAAGAGAAAGAAGATAGGGATACAGAATGAAAATATACGGAAAGATAAAAGGTTGTCTCGCGGCGACGCTGATGATATGTGCAGTCTTGTGTATCGGAATGATAAATGTCAAGGCAGAGACCGGGACAGGAACTATCAAGGGAACGAATGTCAATGTTCGAAGTGATGCGGGAACCAATGCATCGCGTGTAAATACGCTGAGTAGTGGTGATGCAGTCATTGTCACGGGAAGTAAGAAAGATGCGGCCGGCAACACATGGTATCAGGTAAAGTTTACAAAAAACAGCCGCGAATACACGGGATACATAATACAAACTTATGTCAACTACAAGGCGGCAGAGAGCACTTCTTCAGGCTCGGATAATACAGCCGCAGGAAATACATCAAACCAGGCGCAACAGACAAGTACCTCCAAATGGCAGGGAAAGGTTACGGCGAGTAGTGTGAATGTCAGACAGTCACCGGTGAGCGGAAGCGTTGTGGCGAGTGTTTCCACAGGAAAGAAAGTAACGGTACGCAAGTCTCAGACGGGCACAGACGGAAAAGTGTGGTACTACATTACATTTGACAGTAAGACGAAGGAAGGCTGGATTCGTTCAGACTTTGTGAAGGCGATTCAGACACAGACACAGTCACAGGCCGGTGCGCAGACAGGAACATCCGGAACAACAGAAATTGATGCTTCCGGTGCGCTGGCCGAAGAAGCGGAGGATGAAGAGGATACAGCAGAGGAAGACACAGGAAACGATTCAACGCAATCATCCGGAAATGCGTCAACCTCATCCAAATGGCAGGGAAAAGTCAAAGGATCGAACGTAAATGTCAGACAGTCACCGGTGAGCGGAAGTGTTGTGGCGAAGGTTTCAACAGGAAAAACTGTGACGGTCCGCAAGACAGAGACAGGTTCCGACGGTAAGACATGGTATTATATTACATTTGACAGCAAGAGTAAACAGGGGTGGATTCGCTACGATTTTGTAGAGAAAAAGGAAACCCAGCAGACATCTTCCGGTAATGACACCAAGGAAGATAACTCCGAGAACGACGATAAAACAGAGACCAAGGGCATGATGAAAGGTGACTATGTCCGTGTCCGCAAAAAGCCGGTCAATGGCTCGGTGATTTGTCAGCTTATGACGGGTACTGCACTCGTGATAGAGGGCGAAGAAACCGGAACGGACAATATGGTTTGGTACAAAGTTTCGTTTACTTATAACGGACAGCAGAAATCGGGATATGTCCGCAGTGATTTTGTAGAAGTGCAAAAGGTGCAAGAGGATACAGGAGATACAGCAGAGGAAGGGACAGAAGTTGACATCACTTCCAGCGAGGAGTTTGAAGCGTATCTGACGCAGCAAGGCTTTCCGGAGTCATATAAGAATGCGCTCAGAAGTTTGCATAACTCACATCCGGAATGGGAGTTCCGCGCGGTTGCAACAGGACTGAACTGGGATGATGTGATTGCGGCTGAGAGCAAGGTGGGAAGGAACCTTGTTGCCAAGAATTCTATCACGTCCTGGAAATCGACGGAAAAGACAGCATACAACTGGAAAACGGACAGTTGGTATACATTTGATGGCGGTGCTTGGGTGGCAGCTTCCAAGGAACTTATCAGCTACTATATTGACCCGCGTAATTTCCTAACGGAGCAGGCAATCTTCCAGTTTGAATCGCTGGAGTACGAGACGTATCAGAACAAAGAAGGAGTGAAGCGTCTGCTCAAAGACTCATTTATGAGTGGTAAATTCACAGAGCCGGACGGTACACAGAAGACGTACGCCTACACATTTGTGAAGGTAGGAAAAAAAGTGGGCGTCAGCCCTTATCACCTTGCGGCAAGATGTTATCAGGAGCAGGGAAAAGGCACGAGCGGAAGTGTTACCGGTAAAGTGGAAGGATACGAAAATATATTTAACTATTACAATATCGGTGCATATGCGAGCGGCGGAAATTCCCCGGTTGTGCAGGGACTGAAATATGCAGCATCTTCCACAGGCGGGTCGACGAATTATGAGCGCCCGTGGAATACACACTACAAATCGCTTCTCGGCGGTGCCCGGTATGTGGCGCAGAAGTATGTGAAGGTCGGACAGAATACATTGTATTTCCAGAAATTCAATGTGGTAAACAAAAAGAACGGAATTTATACGCATCAGTATATGACGAATGTTCAGGCGGCGGAGAGTGAGGCTATCAAGATGAGTAAGGCGTATACGGCGGAAGATACCAAACTTGTATTTTATATTCCGGTTTACAACAATATGCCTGAGAGTTCGTGTGCAAAACCAATCAGCAACACCAATCCGAACAATTACCTTGCATCTTTGGAGATTAAAGACCAGCAGTTGACACCGGTATTTTCTCCGGAGACAGAAACCTACGACCTCACGGTTCCGAAGTCTGTAAAGAAAGTAAAAATTTCTGCTTCGACAGTTTCAGCAAGTGCAAAGGTTGAGGGAACGGGCAAGATAAAACTTGAACGCGGCGAAAATGTTGTTAAGATTATATGTACGGCAGAAAACGGTGCGAAAAGAACTTACACAATTCATATTGTAAGAGAATAGAGAAGGGAAGAAAAATGAAAATCACAGCGGGGAGAAACAAAGCAAAAATATTCGGTTTACTGTTAGGTATCGGTTGTCTTTTGTCAGCTATGTGTGCGGACGTAAAAGCAGCAGGAACTGTTACGGTGACACCGGATCGAAACAGTGTGGCAATGGGTGAGACGGTCAATGTGACGGTGCAGACATCAGAGCCGGAAGACCCGGCAACGGTGCCTCAGGTTTCCGTTATATACAATTCGGACATCCTTACATTTGTAACTTCGAATGTGGAATGCGGAGGCGGAGGCGGACTTTTGACATTTTCCGGAACATCTGCAACTATCACATTTACAGCCATGCAGACGGGAAATGTGAATGTCAGTGCAGAGGCAGTCATCGATGATGACGGCGCAAACCCTGCGGTGGGTGCGGCGGTTATCACAATCGGCGCCAACGCGCAGGAAGGATTATCTTCGGATGCGACACTCTATGCGCTTGAAATGAATCCGGGTGAAATGGTTCCTGCATTTTCATCGGATGTAACGGAATATAAGATTATTATCGATAACAATGTCACGGATATTACGGTGAGCGGAGCGGTTTCTGACCCGACGGCACAGATTACGGCCGCAAGCGGTTTTAAAAATCTCAAAGAAGGTACGAATCAGGCGGTTATCACGATAACGGCAGCAGACGGAACGACGCTTACCTATCACTTTACGATTGAACGGAGTGAAACGGCAGCGGAGGAAGAGGATACGGACGAGGCCACAGAGGAAGAATCGGCGGAAGAAGAACAGACAAGTGACGGTCTCAATGTGACGATTGATAATGTAAATTACACGGTGCAGAGTGTAGTTGCACCGGAACTGCTTCCGGACGGATGTACTAAAACGACAGCAAGCTTCAACGGTCATCCGGTGGAAGCGGCACTGTTTGAAAAGGGTGGATTGACACTTCTGTATGCACTTGCAGAGGATGGAGTAAACGGTGAATTTTTCATTTATAATGAAGCAACCGGAAAACTTCAGTTCTTTGTTCAGATTTACAACATAGAGAATCGTTTTATTATACCGATAGAGGCGCAGGATAATCCGCCGGCGCAGTTTAAGGCGGATAAGATGCAGTGGAACAATTCTTACCTTCCGGCCTTTGTTTTGGCGGACAGCTCCGTGGCAAATGCGGATGTGTTTTATCTGCTCTATGCAGTAAGTAATGAGGGTGAGAGAGGTTTCTATCTCTATGATGCTATGGAGGGAACTTATCAGAGATTCCTCAACTACACAGGAGCAAAGGCTACGGCGGTTTCGACAGAAACTGGGATGGGTAAGAATACGGTTATCCTGATTGTTGTGCTCTGCATTTTTTTGGCGGGGGCGATAATGCTCATTGTCAATATGATTATCAAAAACAAGGAGTTGCAGGATGATGCGATTCTTTCAGGCAAAGCCCGCCCGAAGAAAAGAAAGCCGGTAGAAAGAAAGCCGGTAGAAAGAAAGCCGGTAGAAAGAAAGCCGGTAGAGAGAAAAACAGTGACACCGGAGCCGGATGAGCTCGATGAACTTCTTCAGGTGGTGGAAGCAGCGGAGGCGCAGGCAAAACCGAAGCCGACAGCACAAAAGCCGGCAGTACCAAAAACGATGGAAGAGAAACAAGTTACAGGTGCGGTCGGAATTACGGGAAATATTCCGATTAAGGTGGTACCGACTCCGAAGGCTGAGACGAGAAGACCGATGGTACCGATTTATACGTTGGAGAGACCTCCGGTGCAGCTGACAAGGGAAGCACCGCCGGACCAGCTCGATGACGATTTTGAATTTGAGTTTATAAATATGGATAATGAGTAATACTTTATTTTAAGAAGAAAAGACTGACAACGGAGGATGCGAGATGGAGTATACCGATAAGGCAAAATCGGCGCTTGCGCTTGCGGCAAAGGCTGCGAGAGCAATGGGACAGAATTATATCGGGACAGAACATATACTGCTCGGACTTATGCGTCAACAGACAGGGATTGCGGCAAAAGTACTTTTGGCAGGCGGCGTTGCGGAGGATGATGTCATTGATTTAATCCGCGATTTGATTGCACCGCCGAATTACCTTGAGTTAAAGGAAAGGGAAGGGTATTCGCCGAAGGCAAAGACTGTGCTTGACATGGCCCGGCAGCAGGCAATGCGCTTCCGATACGATGAAATAGGAACAGAACATCTGCTGCTGGCGCTCTTGCAGGAACGCAATAATGTGGCTGTGCGGATTATCACGACACTCGGTGTCAATGTGCAAAAACTTTATGTGGATACGCTGATTGCCATGGGTGAGGACGGCAATTTATACAAGGAGGACTTCGCACCGAAAAAGCAGGGGGCGACCAAGGTGCTTGACCAGTACAGCCGTGATATGACAAAGATGGCGAGAGAGGGCGGACTGGACCCTGTAATAGGCAGAGAAAAGGAAATTCTGCGCCTCGTACAGATTTTGAGCAGAAGAACCAAAAACAATCCGTGTCTCATCGGAGAACCCGGTGTAGGAAAAACAGCAATTGTAGAAGGATTGGCACAGAAGATAGTCTCCGGTGATGTTCCGGAAACCGTACTCAATAAGAGGGTTGTTACCCTTGACCTGTCGGGGATGGTAGCGGGAAGTAAATATCGAGGTGAGTTTGAGGAACGCATCAAAAAAGTAATCAAAGAAGTGACGTCGGACGGGAATATCATCCTGTTTCTGGATGAAATTCATACCATTATCGGTGCCGGCGGAGCGGAGGGGGCTATCGATGCTTCCAACATTTTAAAGCCGTCGCTTGCGCGCGGAGAAATCCAGCTTATCGGTGCGACGACGATAGATGAATATCGCAAACATATTGAGAAGGACCCGGCATTAGAGCGTAGGTTCCAGCCGATTACAGTAGAGGAACCGAGTGTGTCTGAGGCAGTCCGTATCATCGAAGGGATTCGGCACAAATATGAGCAGCATCATCATGTGACAATTTCAGATGAGGCAATCAGTGCGGCTGTCAAATTGTCGGCGAGGTATATCAACGACAGAAATCTTCCTGATAAAGCGATTGATTTAATTGATGAGGCGTCAGCAGCACTGCGTCTTTCAGGACTGAAAATACCGGAAAAATGCAACGAATTGGAAAAAGAGATGCAGCAGCTCGATGTTCAGATTGAGCGCGCGCTTAAATTTGAAGCATGGACACAGGCGCATGAGCAGCGTTTGCAGCGACAGGCGCTTGAGAAAAAATATCGGAGTGCACTTAAGGCGCATGAAAAGAAATTACAGCAAAGAAGCCTCGTTGTGACAGAGGAAGATATCGCGACAGTAGTGTCTCAGTGGGCGAAGGTTCCGGTTAAGAAACTGGAGGAAAAAGAAAGTGAGCGTCTCCTGAAACTTGAGTCCATATTGCACAAGCGTGTGGTCGGACAAAAAGAAGCAGTCAGTGCAGTTTCCCGTGCCATGAGAAGAGGGCGCGTCGGACTTTCAGACCCGAATCGTCCGATTGGTTCTTTCCTTTTCTTGGGACCGACCGGTGTTGGAAAGACGGAGCTGTCAAAGGCACTTGCAGAGGCAATGTTCGGTTCACAGAATGATTTGATTCGTGTGGATATGTCGGAATATATGGAGTCTCATTCAGTGGCTAAGATGATTGGTTCACCGCCTGGCTATGTCGGTCACGATGACGGCGGACAGCTCAGCGAAAAGGTGCGCAGAAATCCGTACAGCGTCGTTTTGTTTGATGAGATTGAAAAGGCGCATCCGGATGTGTTTAATATTCTTTTGCAGGTTCTGGATGACGGTCATATTACAGATTCTAAGGGACGCAAAGTCAGCTTTAAAAATACGGTCATTATCATGACATCCAATGCAGGAGCATCCAGAATCGTGGATCCGAAAAATCTGGGATTCGCAGTTACAACGACGGCGGAGCAGGATTACAATAAGATGAAAGACGGCGTGATGGAGGAAGTGAAGCGCCTCTTCAAACCGGAGTTTATTAACCGAATTGATGAGATTATGGTATTTCACGCGCTTACGGAAAAAGAGCTTCGAGAGATTGTATCGCTCCTTTCTGCAGACCTTATAAAGCGATGTAAAGAGCAGATGGGAATGAAGTTGACAATCAGTGCATCTTTGAAGGATTATCTGGTCAAAAAATATTGCGATATCAAGATGGGAGCAAGACCGTTAAAACGTGCTATGCAGACGGCGGTGGAAGATCTTTTGGCGGAGGAAATTCTCTCCGGAAACATAAAAGCAGGTGATCAGGTGACCGCGACCGTCGTCAAAGATAAAGTGACTTTTAAGGTCAAAAACGCTGGCAATATAGAGTGAAATATACTATAATTTAATTACTACAGAAAGAGACGGATGAATTCACATTTATCCGGTTTAGGAGGACAAAAGTATGGCAGTTGTAGAACAGTTACTTCGCAGCGAAGCAGACGGAAGCATCAGCTTCGGGAATCACGCACTTGCACATAAAGCGAAATTGGAAGATTATGAGCATGGCGGGGATTTATACAAGGTAAAAACATTTTCAACCATGACGAAGTTGGAGAAAAACGGTATGTTTTTATATGAATCCGTACCGGGTACAAGTGTCAATCAGTTCAGCGAGACAGGCAACGGTATGAAATTTGTTGTGGAAGGTGCATCCGATGCACAGATTACATTGGGACTTAGTGATGACACAGAGTATGAAGTGTTTGTTGCAGGTAACAGTGTCGGAACGATGAAAACAGGTCTCGGCGGTAAGCTCAGTATCAGCGCAGAGCTGGAAGGTATGGGCGAAGTTGAAGTAAAGGTGGTAGAAGCATAATTGGCGAAAGCAAAAGTGACAACGGTTTATTATTGTCAGAATTGCGGCTATGAATCTTCCAAGTGGATGGGACAGTGTCCCGGATGTCGTGAATGGAATACGATGGTGGAGGAAGTTGTGCGCAGCTCGGGTGCTGCAGCAAAGTCCGAGAAGGGTAAAGGCAGCAGTAGTAGCAGGCCACAGACGCTCTCGTCCGTTTCCATGGAGGAAGAGGATAAGTTTTATACACATATGGAAGAGTTTGACAGGGTACTTGGTGGAGGCATCATGCCCGGTGGACTTGTGCTTGTAGGTGGAGATCCCGGTATCGGGAAATCCACCTTGCTTTTACAAATGTGTAAAATGCTTTCTGATGAAAACAAAAAAGTATTATACATATCCGGCGAGGAGTCGTTGAAGCAGATTAAGATGCGCGCTGTGCGTATCGGTGAGTTTTCGGAGGATGTCAAGCTGTTTTGTGAGACGGACCTTGACGGCGTGGAGGCAGCGATTTTGAGTGAGAAGCCGGAGGTTGTTGTAATTGACTCGATTCAGACGATGTTTTGTGAGCGCGTCAGTACAGCACCGGGAAGCGTGTCTCAGGTCAGGGAGGCGACAGGCGTATTTCTTCGTCTGGCCAAGAGCATGGGAATCGCGATTTTTATCGTCGGTCATGTGACGAAGGAAGGGACTGTGGCGGGACCGAGAGTGCTGGAGCACATGGTGGATACGGTGTTGTACTTTGAGGGTGACAGACATGCATCGTACCGGATTCTGCGCAGCGTGAAGAACCGGTTCGGTTCCACGAATGAAATCGGAGTGTTTGAGATGCGCAAGGAAGGTCTTGTGGAGGTTAAAAACCCATCTGAATTCATGCTGGACGGAAGACCGGAGGGTGCAAGCGGTTCTGTCGTTGCTTGTGCGATGGAGGGAACCCGTCCGATGCTCATAGAGATTCAGGCTCTTGTGTGCGATTCCAATTTTCAGATTCCGCGCAGGCAGACGACCGGAACGGATTTCAATCGCGTCAATCTCCTGATGGCGGTGCTTGAGAAACGTTTAAGCCTGCATCTGGGACAGATGGATGCGTACGTCAATCTGGCCGGAGGAATGCGTCTGATGGAACCGGCGCTTGACCTTGGTATTGTCATGGCACTTATATCAAGTTTTAAAAACCGCCCGATACAAGGTAAGACGGTCATTTTCGGAGAAGTCGGTCTTTCAGGTGAAGTGCGCGGTGTCAGCATGGCATCACATCGTGTGGCAGAGGCCAGGAAGTTAGGATTTGATACATGTATTATGCCGGCTTCCAATTATGAAAGTTTAATGCCGGAAGAAAAAGCCGGTATGAAATTTTATGGAGTCTCCAATGTGGCAGAGGCGGTAGAGATGCTTATAAAGTAATATAGTGTTATTTTGGCGCAAAATAGTTGTAGAAAAACGAAAAAAATCATAATATAATGCAATTAGCTCAAGAGATTGAGCTTGCTAATTAGCAATTTCCGGAAGAATTCCCCTTTTACACAAACAGAAGGCCCGACGACTATATGTCGCCGGGTCTTTTGTTTTATTTTTTCTATAAAAAGTTCTTGCAAAAGACAGGGATCCTATGATATAATCATTTTCGGTGCTAACCTAGGGGAATAGTACAATGGTAGTGCGGCGGTCTCCAAAACCGTTAATGGGGGTTCGATCCCCTCTTCCCCTGCTCGGAAATCTCTATCGGAGATTTCCTTTTTTTATCCCTTTTTACAGAAATTATCGGTAGACATCATTCATAAAATAAAGTAAAATAGGTACATAAAAAGGGGAAGGTGGTGGATGCGATGCGTTCAGCATTAGAGATTAAAAAAATCGTTTCTGTTGGTGGAGGCGTGATTATTGATGCATCACAGTATTCAACTGTGGATTTAAAATCAATTGCAGCCAATGCGAAAGCTAATATTGTATTAAAGAATACGGAAGAAATGTCCACTATGGATTTAAGAAGTATTGCATCAGCCGGAAAAGGGCATGTTATAATTGACCTGACCGAATAAGATTTTTACAACCTTTCATTGAGTTAAATGAAAGGTTGTTTTTTGCGAGAATAGAAGGATAAGAGAGTAAACGGATGAGAAGAAAAAATAACAGAATACGGAAGCTGGTTCTTCTGGTTTGTTTTTGTCTTCTGCTTTCAGGATGTGGCGGCAGAGCAGATGAAGAGGGCAATACCAAAATCGTACTTACGACGGGTTTTTCGGAAAATGAGATATTCCGAATTGGTGAGAGTTCATGCAGCCTCCCGGAAGTGATGGTATATCTGACCAATATGCAGAATCAATATGAGAGTATTTACGGAAAGCAGATTTGGGAACGTAAAATAGGAACAGAGACACTGGAGAAGAAGGTAAAAGATGTTGTGCTGGCGAGATTGGCACAGATTAAGACGATGAACCTTCTGGCAGGGCAGAGAGGTACTGTGCTTTCAGAGGAGGAAGAACAGAAGGTTGTGCAGGCAGCACAGGAATATGTTTCTTCACTCAATGAAAATGAAATTGCAGCCATGGGAATCAATGAGACGATTGTGCAGCAGTTGTATCGGGAATATGCACTTGCCAACAAAGTTTACAACGAAATCATTGAGGATACCAATCCGGAAATCAGTGACGATGAGGCCAGAACGGTAACGGTCAGTCAGATTTTTGTCAAGACATATGCGCTAAGCGGCACTGGTGAAAGGATTTCGTATACCGAGGAAAGTAAGCAGGCTGCTTACGATAAGATTAAGAATATTCAGAAAATGCTCAGAGAGGGAGCGGTTTTTGATGAGCTGGCAGCGAGATATTCGGAGAACGGTCAGCTTACGGTATCTTTTCGAAAGGGAGAGATGGAACCGGAGTATGAAGAGGTGGCGTTTGAGCTCGGCAATGATGAGGTGAGTGGGATCATCGAGACGGAGTCGGGGTATTACATTATCAAATGCCTTTCGACACTCGACCGTGAACAGACAGACCAGAATAAAGAGAAAATCGTAGAACAGCGCAAAGAAGAAACGTTCTCGGCAATTTATGATGAATTTATGCTGACGCAGATTCGTAATTTGAATGACGAATTGTGGGAGGACGTACAGTTTATTCATGATGAAAGCTGTACGACGACAACATTTTTTGATGTATATAACCGACATTTTGAGGATTTTCTTAAATAAATATAAACCAATTATAAAATCGTTAGCACTCAATCGTTTTGAGTGCTAATTTTTCTTGACTTTTCATTTTTGCGGGATTACACTTTTCAATAGCGAGAAGTAATACAAGAAAGGAATGTGATTTTTTATGGCACAGACACATGGAAATTTATCCATCAACAGCGACAACATTTTTCCGATTATTAAGAAATGGCTCTATTCGGACCATGATATTTTTTACCGTGAGCTGATTTCGAACGGGTGTGATGCGATTACCAAGCTTAAGAAGCTTGCAATGATGGGAGAATATGAAATTCCGGAAGGACGCAAAGATCGCGTGGATGTTATTGTAAATCCGGAGGAGAAAACGATTGAGATTATCGATAACGGACTAGGCATGACTGCGGAGGAAGTGGAAGAGTATATCAATCAGATTGCTTTTTCCGGCGCAACGGATTTTATCGAGAAATATAAAGATAAGACGAATGATGACCAGATTATCGGGCACTTTGGACTTGGTTTTTACTCAGCGTTCATGGTGGCAGACCGTGTACACATTGATACACTTTCTTACAAAGAGGGGGCAACACCGGTACACTGGGAGTGTGACGGTGGAACTGAGTACGACATGGGTGACGGCGATTATGCATCGGTGGGAACGAAAATTACCCTTTTCCTGAACGAGGACTGCCTGGAATTCTGCAATGAGTACAAAGCAAAGGAAGTTATCAAAAAATATTGTTCTTTTATGCCGACAGAAATTTATGTAAGCAAAGCAAACGAGACTGTGACAAGTGAGTCCGGGGAAGAAAAACAGCCGGAGCTGATGAACGAGACACAGCCGCTTTGGGCAAAGCATCCGAACGAGTGCAGCAAGGAAGATTACCTTACTTTTTATCGCAAGGTGTTTATGGATTATAAAGAGCCGCTTTTTTGGATTCATCTGAACATGGATTACCCATTTAACTTAAAGGGTATTTTATACTTCCCGAAGATTAATATGGAATATGAATCCATTGAGGGAACGATTAAGTTATACAATAATCAGGTGTTTATCGCGGATAATATCAAGGAGGTTATTCCGGAATTTTTAATGCTTTTGAAGGGGGTTATCGATTGTCCTGACCTTCCGCTTAATGTGTCCAGAAGTGCGCTTCAGAACGATGGTTTTGTTAAGAAAATTTCTGAGTACATTTCAAAGAAAGTGGCAGATAAGCTTTCCGGAATGTGCAAGACAGAAAAAGAGGAATACGAGAAGTACTGGGATGATATCAGTCCGTTTATTAAGTTTGGTTGCTTAAAAGATGATAAATTCTGCGAAAAGATGAATGACTATATTCTTTTCAAGAATATTGATGGTGTTTACATGACGCTTCCGGAATGTCTTGAAGTTAATCCGATTGATACTGACGAGGCTTCTGCGGTCGATGAGGATGGAAATACGGTTGAGGCAGAGGTTGTTTCCGACGATGACGAAGCGGCTGATGATGCAAAAGAAAAAGTCATCTATTACGTGACAGACGAACAGCAGCAGAGCCAGTATATCAATATGTTCCGACAGGCGAAGATGGATGCGGTTGTGCTGACACATAGCATTGACCAGCCGTTTGTTTCCCAGCTTGAGAGCAAAAATGAGAATGTGAAATTCCAGCGCATTGATGCAGATTTGACAGAATCCTTCAAGTCTAAAACATCCAAAAAGGCACAGAAGGAATTTGATGAAGTGGCAGAGGAGATTGCTGCTTCCATGAAAAAAGCACTCAAGAAAGAGAACATGAGTGTCAAAATTGACAAACTGAAAAACAAGAAGATTGCTTCGATGCTCACTATTTCCGAGGAGACAAGGCGTATGCAGGATATGATGAAAATGTACGGCGCGGGAATGGATATGTTCGGAGCCGAGGATGGTGCAACGCTCGTGCTCAATGCAAATCATCCGCTTGTGCAGTACATCATGGAGCACAAAGACGACGAAAACACGATGATGATGTGCCAGCAGCTCTATGACCTTGCGCTTTTGCAAAACGCACCTCTCTCTCCGGAGGCAATGACAAAGTTTATTCAGCGTTCTAATGATATTATGATGTTGCTTGCGAAGTAAAATTGCATATCCGTCTGCGTGGAAGGGAATGCCCGTGGTTTCGGGCTTGTCTTCCGCGCCGGCGGAAATAAAATCAGGAAATCTATGTGTCGGCAATTTCTTACAAATTAAGCCGGCTTCGTCTATATCTTTCAATATCTTATAATCTAGTCGTAAAATTATCCAATGTATTCGAAGCGAGTATTGTATTTAAAGGTCAAATGAGAAAAAATGATACTGTTTCTACGTCTATAAGCTTTCATAATAGAAAATCTATACGAAACAAGCATAAAATCATATCATATTTCATCGTCTATATTTATTCCAGTTATAAAAACTATGCGAAAAAAGGAGGTACTGAATGCAGAATATTAGGAATGCGATTGAAATCAGCCCCGGAGAGTTTTCTAAGAATTGCTAAACGTCAAAGAGGACCTCAATATTATCATAGAATGGATCCAAAAAATTTCACGGGAACCTATATTGCAAAATCTGATTATGAATTAGCTCGGAAACTTGCTCACATTTGAGACACAAAAAACGCCCATCAACAGAAAGATAGTTCATCTGATGATAGAGCGTTATTTGAAAAGTTAATGTCGCTTATCTGAACGGCAAGGCAATGTTTACCGCTTCTTGGACAGCGGTGCAAAAATAGTCTTGCGCCTGATAAAGCCCACGATGCGGGTAATAAGGATACCGACGAAAACACCGCAACTGTCAATGAAAACATCCTTTTTGGAAGGGGTGCGCCCAAGGGAAAAGGATTGTCTGTATTCGTCCAGACAGGCAAAGCCGACGCAGAACGCCCCGGCAAAGAGCATAAGCCAGATGCCCCGCATCCCGTATACATACAGAGGGAATGCTACAGTGATGGCAAGTACCATGTACTCTGTGAAATGTGCCAGTTTGCGGACGTAATAGTGATATTTTTCCGTGTAGACGGCAATTTCATCCTGTGTCAGATTCATGTCCGCCACATCGCTTGCAATAATAACAAGTTTTTGCGTGACTTTGTAACTGAGCTGCGCAGAGTCGACACCGCTTTGCCCTGAAAAGTTGAGAATGAAATACATTACAACGATGGCAGGGACAAAAGAGAGCGGCTTTAAAACAAGGCGCAACAATGTCTTGATAAATAACCAAATATAACGCATGAAAATCTCCTTACATGTTTAAGAATTTAACTTGCTGTTCGATTTCGGGCGGAAGTGTTTTCTTTCCGTTACGCTGAATTCGATACACAATACTATTCATACGTGCGAGATCCTTCGTTTTTTGGTTGTCATATTTTTCAATCATGGCAGAATAGAATGGATTCATTTTCAGGTTTTCACGGTATGGGGCACTCAGCGGACAATATGTCATGAAAATTTTGCGAGTTACCTTGTTCATATGTGGTGTGCCCTTTGCTTCGTAAGTCAGCCATGCGATATAGTCAAGAATAAAGGCCTCACGGAAACGGTTCTTGACGCGTAAAAGCTGCTGGCGGCATTTTTCTTTGGCTTCTGTGGAAAGATCCTTGTTCTTTTTGTAAAATTGCAGGTAATCGAAATACTCACTTGTAAGAGAAAGGTTGGAAACATCGTTCCAACGGCTTCCCTGCATACGTTTACACATTTCCCAGCGGAACTCGCCCGTCAGACGGATGACAAGCTGTCGAAGATCGGTCAGGCAGAAGACAGAGAACAGCATACAGCCCGGTGTCGAGCGGTTACGTCCTTCAATTTCCTGCCACAAGGCGGCACGGATTCCAATGTTCGGAAGAAGGATGATATCCGGCAAAATCTCGCGTTGTATGATTTCCCGTCCGTTCGGAAGACAGCTGTCACTAAACATGACTTCGCGGCAATAAGCGGAAAAGTCAATGGATGTAATTTCGGTAAAGATATCTTTGATTTTTTTCGGCCAAACAAGACTTTCACCCGGCGTTTTGATAAAATCATGCTCCGATAAGAGCGGGCAATATGTTTGTAATCTTCCGTAGGTCATTTTCACTGCAGTTGTGAACATATTATCCAGTTCAAAAATCACTTTTTGTCTGTTGTTATTTAAAAGATCAGCAGCTTCTGATTTTGTGATTTTACCGTCATTAATCATAGTTTGCACATGGGCCGGATAATCCTGGTCGAACTCGTCACGTCGGGGCTGTTTTTCTCCGTTGTAAATGAGTTTCAGCCAGTCATAAAACAGGTAAATCCGGTGTTCCGGAGCCGACTTATAAATGGAAAGCAAATCATAGAGGTGGGCGGTGTTTTCCAGTCCGCATAATTCTTCGTCTACGTAGCCAAAGTACAGGAACAATTTGACGGCATACGGGAGTTTAGGTTGTTCTAAGCTTGCAAAAAACACCATTTTATATAAGTCAAAAAATCCTTGTGTCAAGCGGTTGCGAAGTGCGGAAAGTTCCGGGGATACAGCAGTTTTGTCGACGATTTTTTTGTAGGCGTCGACGTCTGAGCTGAATTTTTCGCAGAAATCCGCATCTGCACCTGCAAAAGAAAGCAATGTACCAAGGGAATGCTGCAGTTTTGCAACTGTTTCTTGCAGGGCGTCGGAGGAGGTTTCGGTTGTCTGCTGCTGTGCTAATATTTGAATTTCCTGCGTCAGCGAGCGATATTCCGTAAGCCGTTGTTGATATAACTGCGCAGTAATACCGCTTACATTTTTCGAGCGAAGGAGCATTTTGCTGATGGCAGATGCGATAGGGGTTGTGTCCTCTTTTTTATGCGCCACATGCGACAGGAGCGACGTGTATAAATCTAAAAAGTCAATTTTATCCTCATTTATCAACAGGTGTGACAACTGTGAAAGATAGTCGCTCATTTCATCGCAGGAATTTAAATACTGATGCATGTCCTGGCTGGTGCGATGAAGGAAACCGGAAATAAAGAAGTGTTTGTCAAAAAGTGCGCCAAACTGAGGGTCTTCGCATATTTTTTGCAAATCTTTATAAAAGGCGTTCATGTATCCGTCCGGTTTGGATTCGAGTACAAGAGGCTGAATATATTCAAGTCCCGGTAAGTTTTTTGCGGGGATCAGATATTGTTTACATAACTTGGTATAATCCCGATGGTATTCCATCAGTATGGAATAGAGTGAATCGCATGTATAGGTGCTGACATTGCATAAATCTGCAATCGCAAAAAACTGCTTCAGTGCTGATGTTGCAAAGTTCTTGGCATAAGAAGTTTCTTCCTGCATCACCTTGTTCAAGCTGTCCAAAGACTTGTATGGGTAGGAGTCAACAACGACGTCCGTGGAAGCAGTATAAGTACAGGAATGCACGTTGGTATATAAGTCGAGCACACCGATTACGTCCCCGGCACAAAGTTGTATTGTTTCGCCGGGTAATTTGGCGGAGACAGTTCCTTCTATGATAATACTAATCATTGTCAGAGCGCTGTCTTTCTCGTATATGGTATTTCCTTGTTTAATCTGTATTTCTGCCATATGTGACGTTCCTTTCACAAAAACTCTGATAACTTATTTTAGTATAGAAATTGGTGAAATACAAGTAAAGTCACGAAGAATAAGGCTGTACTTTTTTGAATTATATGATAAAATATTTACAAAACTGATTGTAGTGTCATTTTTTATGCGGAGGTAGAAAAATGGAGAAGATGGGGCGCGAAGAATTAGTAGCTATGTACAGACCGGATGTGGAGAGACTGGCTATGTTTCTTCCATGGTTGACTGATAAGACATCTGCGGATGTGATGCAGAATTTTAAAGGGGAGAACGGAGAGATTACGCTGCCGTTCCCTGTTTACGGAGATATATATCTTGCTTTTTTGGATACGGTAGGAAGTACTGTTTTTATGAATCCGAACTATCGTTATGTTTATTCAAGATACCGCATTCAGGATTGGCAAGATGAACTTAAAATGATTCAGCGTGCGGATATTATGTCTATGGAGATTCTCGGCGGTATTTTGTCCAGATATATTTTGGGCGGAATGACGAAAGCGTATCTTTGGACGGAAGCTATGGATTATCAGATTTTCTATAATGCAGTTAAGAGAGCGAAGGAAATCATTGAATATTGGGATGTTCCGATTGTCGTGGAAGCTATCGGTATGGAAGAAGAACAGGAGGAGGAACCTGCGGCAGAGTGGACCGAGGAACCTGTGACAGAGTGGGCAGAAGAGCCTATGGCAGAGTGGTCTGAGGAGCCTATAGCAGAGTGGGCAGAAGAGTCGGTGGCAGAGGAAGAAGTTACAGAGGAAGAAATTCCTGAAACCGACGCTGAGCCGGAACTTGAAATTGTAGAGGAACCTGTGGCAGAAGAATTTGTAGATGAGGAATCCGTAGATGAGGAGCCTGTAGAAGAGGAGCCTGTAGAAGAGGAGCCTGTAGATGAGGAACCTGTAGAAGAGGAACCTGTGCCGGAAGAGGAAATAATCGAAGAAACGGTTGGAGAAGATGAGGTATCTGAGGAAGTCCTTGAAGCAGACGAAGAAGTAGTAGAAGAGTCGGTGGCAGAGGAAGAAGTTACAGAGGAAGAAATTCCTGAAACCGACGCTGAGCCGGAACTTGAAATTGTAGAGGAACCTGTGGCAGAAGAATTTGTAGACGAGGAATCCGTAGATGAGGAGTCTGTAGAAGAGGAGCCTGTAGATGAGGAACCTGTGGCGGAAGAGGAAATGATCGAAGAAACGGTTGGAGAAGATGAGGTATCTGAGGAAGTCCTTGAAGCAGAGGAAGAAGTAGCAGAAGAAGAACCTATAACAGAAGAAGCACAGCAAGAAGAAACTGCACAGGAGTAGGAGCAGGGGGATGTTATGGGAGAAAAATCAGTTCAAAAAAGAAGTTATATAGTAGAGAAGGCGAGACTGGTGTTTCAAGAGAAAGGTTACCTTACGGTAACGATGAAGGATATTGTAGAGGCTTGTGATATCAGTCGTGGCGGTTTGTATTTGTATTTTGACAATCTGCAGGATTTATTTCTTGAGGTGCTGAAGTCGGAGAGTGAAGAGGCGGATGATGTGTTTATGCCGGCGATTTCAGAGTCGATGTCGAGCGCTGATATTCTGGGATTGTTTTTACAGGAACAGAAAAAGGAACTTTTAAAGAAAAAAGGAAGTTTAAGCAGAGCTATATTCGAATACAATTTTCAAAACAAAGTTCCGCCGAAGCAAAATGCTCTTCGTAAGCAGTTTGATATGGCAGTAAAAGTCATTGAGAAACTGATTATCGGGGGCGTAAAAGAAGGTGATTTTATCTGTGATGACCCGAGAGGTACGGCAAGAAATATGATGTATGTCATAGAGGGATTGCGTATTTCATCTCAGACCATAGGAATTACAGAGGAGACTGTAAATCGAGAAATCTTGTTCCTGATGAAGGGGATTATGAATGAATAGAGTTGGGAAGAGTTTTTGTGGACGTGATATTGAGATGCCGTTTATAGAAACTCTTTTTAATATTGGTCCGGCAGACAGAAGTGTACGTGCCGGAACTATTTTTCTGTGAAGGGGAAAGAGAGGAAGAAAGAATGAAAAGGAAGATTATTTTAATTGTGCAACTGCTTTTGCTGGCAGCGTCTATGACGGCTTGCGGAGCAAAGGTCGCAACAACAGAGACGACCGAATTGACCGAGTTGGCAGCAGAAGAAGCGAAAGAGGAAGAAAAAGCTCTATACATGATGGAATATGGAGAAAAAATTCAAAAGATGTACGGGACAGAAGGTTACCTGGGACTGATGACGGATGAGGTAGAACTTCTTACGGAAGAGGAGGTCCTGAAAATTGATCCGGATTCGTTTGGAGGGGAAAATTCGGTTACGCTGAATGGGAAATTCAATAAAACACCGGTGACCGACATAAATGAAGCAAGAAAAGTATTGTATAGTGTGATTCATCTTTTTGGCATTCCTTTGGATGAAGCGACTTTTTTGTATGGGGCAGTATATGAGGGAGAAGAGAGAACGACATATAGATTTGTACAGTTCTATAAAGATGTCATGGTTCCCGAGGGATATGTAGACATAATTGTGAATGGAAATCAGGATACGGAAAACATATATTGTTACGTCAAATCAGAAGAAAAAATAGGTTTGGAATCTACAGAGCCGAAGGTGAAAGAGGAAGAATTGGTTAAAAGGTTTGAGGAATTGTTTGCGGGATACAGGCTGGAAAACTATAAGCTGTGTATCCTTTCGACGGTAAAGCAAAAGCTTGAACTGGTATGGGTTGTATTGGCTACTCCGCCGGGAGAAGAGGAGATGACGGTAATACATATAGATTCTTATACCGGTGAAGAAATAGTATACGCGGAATCCAAACGAACTGACGAGGATGATAAGGAAGACAATAAGGAAGGTAATAAGGAAGGTAATAAGGAAGGTAATAAGGAAGATAAATTTCAGGGATTTTCATCTTATGGAAAAGTTACATATGAACAGCTTCTTGAGTGGAATGAAGAAGGGGAACTTGAGATGCTCTCTTCTGATGGTGGAGAGACACTCAGTCACTTATATGGTCGTTTTACGGAAGAAAAAATAGAAACGGAACAGGATGCAATTAAAGCTGTTTGGAGTCTGGCACATTGGATGGGTGTAGATAAAATGACAGACAGCTTCCAAATACAGGCTGTATTTCGGGATGAAAAAGATACTACATACCGGCTGGACCAGTATTACAAAGGCTTGGAAGTTGTCGGCGGAGGTGTAATCATCGGAACAGATGCAGAGGGATACGGAGATTATTTCAGCAGCTGCTATCAAAGACATATTGATGTAGATGTAGAACCTGTTCGGGATGAACAGGATTTGATTAAAATTTTACTTCAAACCCACAAGGAATGTAAAATAGAAAGCAGCGGGCTTGTTATATATGAAAGTGAAGACGGATATGGATTGACATGGCGTTTAATTGCGAAACTGGACGATGTGTATTATGAAGTCGGAATTCATGATGTGACCGGAGAAATAATTTACAAGGATGATGGAGAGGTCTATTGAGACCATAAAGAGAAGAGAAGCCCCTCATATGAGGGGCTTCAAATATCTGATATTATTTTCTTTTCTTGACATATGCACCATACGTCTTCAAAAACCTAAGCAGCTCTTCCGCTTCATTTTTCGAAATCGAATATTGTGAATAACAGCACTTCTCCAAAAGTGCCATCTGCCGTGAGCAGTCACCGTTTCCGAAAGGTAACAAGGCAAAGTCGGAAGGCAGAAGGGATTCTTTTGAAAGGTATCCTTTTTGGCGCAGATGGGCACACAGCTTCCGGTAGCGGTACGCAAGAAGAGGGGCGTAATCTCCGCGTCGGTAGGCGCTTTGCATGCGCAAATGGAAGGACAATGTTCTTCCGACGGCAATCAGCACAACGAAAGCCAGCAAAAAGGCCGCAAATAACAGCAATGGCTTTGCCAGGAATGATGACTGTCCAAATAGGTTTTTCAAGAAGGAAGTCGTATTTTGCTGCGTGGTTATATTTGTAACGGTCTCCGGTGGTTCTCCGCGGAATAAACCGGAGAAAATCCCCCAGAAATCGGAGTAAGCAGTTTCTTCTGTTTCACCGGAGGTGTCCGGTGGCGTGAATTCATAAGGAACCCAGCCGATACCGATTTTATAGACTTCTACCCATGCATGGGCGCTGGCGTCCGTAACGTCTACACTGACAACACCGGTCTGGCCGAGTGGGTTTTCGCCCTCAAACCATTCTTCGTATGGCTCATTCACTTCCTCACCTTCTGAGACGGAGCGGAACGATACCGCATAGCCTTCCACATAACGCGCCGGTATTCCATAGCTGCGAAGAAGAAGAGTGGCTGCGGTGGCAAAATGCGAACAGTAGCCGCTTTTTTGTTCTTGTAAGAAATAGAGTGCAAAGTCCTCGCCTCGTGGGGTAGTTCCTGGCATCATATTGTAAGAGTAATTTGTCTCCAGATATTCTCTAATGGCACGGATTTGCTCATCGATGTTAGCGGCGGTACCGATTTCTGCGTTGATTTCTTCAAGACCTTCTCTTGTTGTCTGCGGCATATCGATATAAGAAGAGTTGTTGATGACATCATAGTATGAGATATATCGTGCCTCCGATGAGGAGGGATCCAAATCTGCCAGAAGCTCGTCCGGCTGTGCGTTAATCATCCAGTAGTCGTGAAGCAGAGGGTAATACTCAGCGGTGTAGGAGGTTCCCTGTGAAAAACGACCTCCCGGTAGCCCGCGCAAAATCTCGTGAGGGACAGAGATTTCTCCGCTTGTATAATACGGTAGATAGAGATAGTTTTCAGGTATGTCTACATTTTTTATTTTGATTTTACCGCGGATACCTGCCCCCGGGTTCTGCTCCATATAGTGGGAGAGACGTCTTGCCTCCAAAAAGGCAGTGTATCGCTCGTAGTCCTCATAATTCACACCGAAGTTTGCTGCGATGGCCTGTGTGTTATAGGATGGCGCAAGCCACCGGTCCCCGGTATATTCCTGACTTGTATAGGCTTTCAAATACAGTGTTTCGTAAGAGAACGGTACAAATGTGACAGTAAGGTCGGTTTGGTAATCCGGTCGGACGCTGCTGACACCGCCAAGGCGTCCTTCACTTAATCCGCCGGAGCCTTCGTAACGGTTGAAGAATCCTGCGAGCCCGCTCTGTGTAAAAATTTTCACGTACTCATCTGCTTTTTTTCGGAGTTCGGATGGAGTATCGGTGCTCTCGGAGACAGATAAAAACGGGAGGCAGATAATGCCCAGAATCAGCGAAAAGGTAAAAAACATACCGGTGAGCTGCAGGACAACTTTGCCGCTTGCGTGATAGCGCCATATCCGTCCGCTTTTTTCGGATTTTTGTTCAAACTCCGTAAACTCCTTGGCGCGATACGGGAGGAGATAATGTTCGCTGCGTTTGAGTATGGCAATCATAAAGTACGAAAACAGCAACAGAACAAGGTACGGGAAATCGGGCATTTCTTCGATGTAAATTCCGAGCTGGAAAATCGGAAATGTCAGCAGAATGACATAAAGCAGATTCATGTACTCGGAAATTGCAATATTTAAAAGAACAATCAGAAAAAAGCCGATGAATACAGCCATAATGGTAATGGTCATGTTGCGGTCTGCAAAATATTCGTTACCTTCACGGAGAATCGAGAGAACAAAGTAGCTACTGTATTTTTCCTGTAAAATATTTAAAAATGCCTGATAACCGCTGTATACATGGTAACGGTAGCTGAAGATGAAAACGGTAAACAGAACAAACACCATAGGATAAAATAAGTTAAAAATTAATCGACTGTAATGCAGAAAGGCAAGTGCCAAAGAAAAGGCAAGAAGTATTGCGGGCAGAGCAACAGGATAACAAGGCAGGTCAAAACTTGAAATGAGTCCGCCGAGAGTCCCGTATACGGCTGCAAAAATAAAAAGTCCTTTTAAGGCACACAAAAGAACCCTGTCCGAACATTTCGTCAGGGGCTGCGATGCAAAAGAAAATCCGTAAAGGTCAGCATCATCTATGAAGTTTTGTGTTTTCTTTTTACGAAACAATATCTTTTACTCCTTTGCCGGAAATGTGTAACACGGTCCCTTTTAATACATCGGTTTTATCCAAGATGTGGAGTGCATAATTTTCTTCGGTGTAAGGTGTCTGATAAAAGCATTCTAAAAGAGCAGATTCCAAATCTTCCATGCAACGTACCAGGTGCCTGATAAAATCTTCTTCGTGCATACTGTAGTAACAGAAAAAGAATACTTCTCCGGCATTTAAAAGTTCGTACGCTATAGTACATGCGTTTGTCAAACTTTGCTCCAGCAGAAGCGACTTTGGATCCGGGAGATACAACTCCACCAGAATGGTAAACTGGTTGGAGGAGGTCTGTTCGTTTTCTTTGACCATAAGTTTGTCGATTTTGGCACTCAGTTTCCAATGAATCTTCTGCAGACGGTCGCCCGGGATATATTCACGGATGTCTGTTACATTGGAAGAGACCAGGCCTTTTGCATTTGTTTCCTCAAACTCGTCAAAGCCTTCGCCGAAGGCAGCGCTGTCAAATGAAATATCATCCGCCCGTTTTGGTTGTATAACGATTTCCTGATGTATGGAAAGCTTTTTTTCGTAAGAAAAAAAGCGCAGATAGTCATAGAATTGTATATGCGTCAGGCGCACCTGATAACAGCCGCTTTTTTTAAAAGTGACAGGTGTGTCAAATGTGAATCCGCTTCGGCTGTAAACAGGAATGTTGCATTTAAATGTTTCGTTGCACGGATAATACGAGGAGGTTACTTCGTAAGAGAGCGTGCAGTTCGGAATAGGGAAAAATGTAGGGTTATGTAAACCTATAGAAAGCGTAATGCTTCCGCCGGATATTCCGTAAAGGGAAGAGGCTTGCAAAGAAGGCACAAGAGAGGTGTGAACCTGTCTGCACACATAATATGACACCGGTGGCAGTGCGACGAGCAGCATGAGAAGAAAAAGAAACAGCGGCTGCTTATAAAAATCCGCCATCAGAAGTATCAAAAGAAACAAGACGCCGTAAGTAAAGGCGTGAAAAACTTTTTTTAACATCACGGACTCCTTATATCATGAAAACAAGTGCATGCTAACCGATTTAGTCAATCGATAACTTCGGAATCGGAACAGCAGCAAATATCTGGTCAAGCACCATTTCGGAATTGAATCCGGCGGCTTTTGCTTTTGTGTTCAGAATCAATCTGTGATTACATGTGCTGTGGAAGACAGCATGTACATCTTCCGGTGTGACATAGTCGCGGTCCATATAGAATGCGTGTGCTTTTGCCATGTTCATGAGGGCAATGCTTCCGCGCGGACTGATGCCCTGGGCAAGATATTCGTAAGTACGTGTTTTTTCGATCAGAGTTACAATGTATTCCGCAATTTCGTCTTTGACATAGACCTGTTGCGCCTGTTCCTGCATGGCAAGAAGTTGTTCGCCGGAGAGGACAGACTGTACGTCTCCCATGCTGCGAGAGGATTTGCCCTGCAAAATTTCGATTGCGGAATGGTGGTCCGGATAACCGAGGGAAAGACGGACATAAAAACGGTCGAGCTGGGAGTCAGGAAGCTTCTGTGTTCCGGCAGCGCCGATTGGATTTTGGGTCGCAATGACAAAAAACGGTTTGTCGAGCACACGTGTTGCCCCGTCTACGCTGACACGGCCCTCTTCCATAACTTCGAGAAGAGCGGACTGGGTTTTCGGGGAGGTACGGTTAATCTCATCTGCAAGAAACAGATTGGTAAAGATAGCTCCCGGACGATAGGTAAAATCACCGGATTTCTGGTCGAGGAGCGAAAATCCGAGAATGTCGCTCGGCAATACGTCCGGTGTAAACTGCATGCGCTTGTAGTCCAGCGACATGGCGCGGGAGAGAGCAACGGCGAGTGTTGTTTTTCCGACACCCGGGATATCCTCCAGAAGTATGTGGCCACCTGCCAGCATCGTGCACAGAATCATGTCGATGCAATCATCTTTTCCGCGTAGAACCTTGGTGATTTCACTTTTTACATTCGAAAGTTTTGCGTTCAATTTTCGTTTCTCCTCTATTGTTTATTTCTTGAAAAAAATCTATAATAAATAATAATATATTTTGCCATGCATGACAATTCCTTTTGAATGGATTGAATGGAATATTTTTCTGTGATATAATTATATGATTCGCAGGGAAAGTGTGCAATTTGGAGATTGCCTTGGGGGTAGCTATGAAACAATCGCGAGGAAAAAAGAAAAACGAGCGTTCTATCGTTAGTATATTGCTTCTCGGTCTTTTGGTTCTGACCGTTTGTCTGGCTATCTGTCTGGTGCATATTGCAGATGTCAAACGAATTTTTGAACTTGTCAAGACGGAAGAGAGCTATAAGGACGTACAAAATACAGAAAAAATCGTATCCGACCATGCGGAGAAGACCTTGGACTTGCTTGACCAGGCGGCAGTGCTGATGACGAACGATGTGAAAGAATTAAGTGAGGATGACATTTTTGAGATTATCCAGCAGTACGGTTCACTGGAAGAGTTTAGCAACGTTTACTATTTGTCGGATGAGGGCAGATTGTACCGGCAGGACGGTGTGATTCACGACAAAGATTTGGGCATGTTGGAGCATATTCTTCATCTGGAAACAGCATCCTGCTTTTCTCAATACGAAAATATTGATGGAAAAAATATCGGAGTCAGCTATTTTGTGGCACCGGTGCGTCTGAATGGACGCAAAGTCGGTCAGCTTGTCGGCGGACAGTATATGGAAGTGCTTCTTGATAGTTCTGCTTTTGAGAACGTTAAGAACCTCGGAGATGTGTTTTTGATTAACAGTGAGGGACTTGTATTTGCAAAGGATGCGGACCGTTATACATTTGAGGATAGCAATCTCTTTCATTATTTGAGAGAGTCATCGGCAGATAAATATTCGGATAATAGAGTGCTTGATTTAAAGGAACAACTTATAGAAGGAACGGAGTATCACAAAACCTATATTGTCGATCCTTCGGGAATGACAAACTATATTGAAGCGGTTTCGATTTCCGAATTGCAGGAAGTCTATCTTGCTTATGTGTATCCGGAATCCGTCGTGACAGATATTATAAACCCGGTAATGTTTGAATCGCTCATAACGTGTCTGATGATTATCATGATTACGCTCGTTATGCTGTTTTATATGTGGGCAACATCCAAAAGGGCGAGTGACACAATAGAGCTTCTTGCTTACGGTGATCCGATTACGGGCGGAAAGAATGAAAATTTCTTCCGGAGTGTAGCGGGGGATGTTATTTGGGAGAGTGCCAACGTTCCTTATCTGATTGCCCGGTTTGATATTGCCAACTTCCGCTATATTAATGAGGCGTACGGACATGTGAGAGCGGATGAACTTTTGACGATTATTATTGAGGAGAGCGGTAAGTTCTTTAAGGGGAAAGAGTTGTGCATCCGTATGGATTCGGATCAGTTTGTTCTCCTTGCGCGAAATGACCAGTCATTTGAAACGAAATTTGAAGAGATGGTGTCGATTATCAATGACAGGGCAAGAGAAATCGGCATTATGTTCCCAATCCGTTTAAAGAGAGGTATTTGCCCGATTCGTAAGGGAGATACGGATATCAGTGTTATTATCGACCATGCCAATGCGGCGCGTAAATCCCTTGTCGGTGATGAAAAGGTGCTTGTTGCCACATACAGCGAGAAGATTGTGCAGCAGATGTACATCGAGGAGAAAATCGAGTCTGAGATGGAAGAAGCTATGCGCAGGGGAGAGTTTAAAGTATTTATCCAACCGAAATGGGATATTACCAATGATTGTATCTATGGCGGAGAGGCATTGGTACGCTGGGTTAAGCAGGACGGAAGCATGGTTTTTCCGGATCAGTTTATTCCGGTATTTGAAAGAAACGGTTTCATTGAGAAGCTTGACTTATATATGTTGGAAGAGGTCTGTAGGAGGATGCGTGCTCTCATTGACGATGACAAGACCATTTTCCCGATTTCTGTGAACCAGAGTCGTATTCTTATGCATAATCCGGATTATATCAATCAGGTGGCTAAGATTATGAAACGCTATCGGATTCCAAATGGTTTCATTGAGCTGGAAGTGACGGAGACGGTGTTCTTTGATGAGCGAAGTCTTATGATTAAAACGATGAATCAGCTTAAGAGCATGGATCTTTGCATTTCCATGGACGATTTCGGAAGCGGTTATTCTTCTTTGAACATGCTTAAGGATATTCCGTTTGACGTGATTAAGATCGACCGTGAATTCTTTAGTGAGGTTATTACAAGTGAGGCAAGTATTCTGATTCTCCGCAAGATTATCGAGATGGCGAAAGGTCTCGGAATCCGCGTTCTCTGTGAGGGTGTGGAAACGGCGGAGCAGGTAGAAATTTTGCGTGAACTCGGATGTAGCTATGTGCAGGGATATTTCTATTCTAAACCTGTGGACAGTGAAGAGTTCGTTGATACTTACTGCATGTACAAAGAAGCCGGTAAGGCTTACTATGATACGCTGTATGCGCAGCAGGTTGCAATTCGTGCAAGACGTGAGCAGAAGCAGGCAGCGGACAAAGATGCATCCAGAGTGGTTGAAAACTTCAAAAGGACATATGTATCGACGACTTCGGAACAGAAGTCTAAGACAATTACGGATGAATCGGGTAAGATTTTGTCGGTAGAAGAACAAAAAATCAGGGCCAGTGAGGCAAAAAATGGCAAACAAACAGAATTACCAAAACATGCTTGATCGGATGTTACGCGATCGGGAAACGTACGGGAAAAAGCTATTATTACATAGCTGCTGTGCACCATGCAGCAGCTATGTTCTTGTTTATCTGTCACGTTATTTTGAGATTACCGTTTTATATTATAATCCGAACATTACGGAGCAGGCGGAGTATCAAAAGAGAGTGGAGGAGCAAAAAAGGCTGATTGGAGAACTCAATAAAGAGCGGGAAGCAGGAGAAGTGCGATATCCGATTCATGTAATCGAAGGCGTATATGAACCTGAGGTGTTTTGCCGTCTGGCAAAGGGGCATGAGGAAGACCCGGAAGGCGGCGAAAGATGTTTTTCCTGCTATGCAATGCGTCTGCAAAAAACGGCGGAGATTGCGGCACAAAAGAAATTTGATTTTTTTACAACGACGCTGACCATCAGTCCGCTCAAGAAAGCAGACAAGCTGAATGAAATAGGACAAAAACTCGGAGAAGGCTGTGGCGTACCATATCTTCTTTCCGATTTTAAAAAGAGAAACGGATATTTGACATCCATCGAATTATCCAAGAAATATCATCTGTACCGTCAGGATTATTGCGGATGTGTATATTCCAAGGCTGAACGGGAAAAACAGAAAAAAGAGAGAAACGAGGAGAACACATGAAAGAAATTTTGGAATTGATTTCAGAGGAAATGAAACAGGCATTTGAGAAGGCCGGATACCCTTCCGAATACGGAAAGGTCAGTATATCAAATCGTCCGGACCTTTGTGAGTTGCAGTGTAACGGTGCAATGGCACTTGCCAAGCAGTTTAAAAAAGCACCGATTATGATTGCAAATGAAGTGCTGGAAGCGTTACAGGGAAGCACTGTATTTTCGAAGGCGGAGGCAGTAATGCCGGGATTTTTAAATCTTGATTTGGCACCGGAATATCTGGCACAGTATCTTGCTGATATGGAAAAGACGGATAAGTTCGGTTTGGAGAAACCGGAGCAGGTGAAAAAGATTGTGATTGACTACGGCGGACCGAACGTAGCAAAGCCGCTTCACGTAGGACATCTGCGTTCCGCTGTTATCGGTGAAAGTGTGAAACGCATTGCCAAATATATGGGACATGATGTGACCGGTGATATCCATATGGGAGACTGGGGACTTCAGATGGGACTTATCATCACAGAACTGAAGGAGCGTAAACCGGAGCTTCCGTATTTTGACGAAACGTTTGAGGGAGAGTATCCGCAGGAGGCACCGTTTACAATATCAGAATTGGAAGAGATTTACCCGACAGCGAGCGGAAAATCAAAAGAAGATGAGTCCTACAAAGCAAAAGCACTTGAAGCCACCAAACTTCTTCAGGACGGCGTTCGCGGGTACCGTGCACTTTGGGATCATATTATCCGTGTTTCTGTAACGGACCTTAAGAAAAATTATTCAAACTTAAATGTTGAGTTTGATCTTTGGAACGGTGAGTCCAGCGTACATGATATCATTCCGGGCATGGTGCAGTATATGAAAGACGGCGGTTATATCCGTGAGTCCGACGGTGCACTTGTGGTAGACGTCAAAGAGGAGACAGACACGAAAGAAATGCCTCCGTGCATGATTTTAAAATCCGACGGAGCTGCTCTTTATAATACGACAGACCTTGCGACTCTGATGCAGCGCCGGGAAGAAATTGACCCGGACCAGGTCATTTATGTTGTCGATAAACGTCAGGGACTTTATTTTGAACAGGTATTCCGCTGCGCGCGCAAGACAAAGATTGTCAAAGATGAGACAGAGCTTTTCTTCCTCGGATTCGGTACCGTAAACGGAAAAGACGGTCATGCGTTCAAGACACGTGAGGGCGGTGTGATGCGTCTTGAATCCCTCGTTTCACAGATTAATGAGCAGATGTTTAAAAAGATTACCGAAAATCATGAAGTGGAAGAAGCCGAGGCACGTGAAACGGCCAAGACAGTAGCGCTTGCAGCTATCAAGTACGGCGATCTTTCCAATCAGGCAAGCAAAGATTATATTTTTGATATCGACCGCTTTACTTCCTTTGAGGGAGATACCGGCCCTTACATTCTTTACACGATGGTGCGTATTAAATCTATTCTGAATAAATATACGGCAGCAGGTGGGGACTTGACCTCAGTAAAACTCTGTACTCCGGAGGGTAAGGATGAGAAGGAACTTATGCTTTGTATCAGCCGTTTCAATGCGATGATGAAGGGCGCTTACGAGGAATTAGCACCGCATAAGGTATGCGCATATATTTACGATATGGCAAATGCATTCAATCATTTTTATCATGGAACCAAAATTCTGACTGAGGAAGATGAAGCAAAGAAAGCCGGCTATATCGCGCTTCTTAAGCTGACACTGGGCGTTCTGGAAGATTGTATCGATGTGCTTGGGTTCAGTGCTCCGGACAGAATGTAAAAAAAGTGTTGACAAGCAGTAGCTTTTAATAGTATACTAGCAAAGCGGGTTGAAAAACACCCGTCTTACTATGGGATCTTAGCTCAGCTGGGAGAGCATCTGCCTTACAAGCAGAGGGTCATAGGTTCGAGCCCTATAGGTCCCATAGAAATACCTGGCGAGATAGCTCAGTTGGCTAGAGCATGCGGTTCATACCCGCAGTGTCGGGGGTTCAAGTCCCTTTCTCGCTATTATTTATGACATTGTTTAAAGTCCTGAAAGTATTGAATTTACTGGGAAAGGAGGATTTTGAATGGTGTCATTTTTTTTATCTTTTTTTCTGAGGTGCACTAAAAGGTGCACTAAATATTTTTTTATAGAAATATGATATAAATTTATTTTTATATAAAGTAAATTTATACCATATTTTTATTTTTTATGTTCTATATATTATTATTTATTTCTTTTTTTTATGTAATATTATTATTTACAAAAAGATTATAATTAAAAATACTTGCTGTATATTTTATTTCATACTATAATATCTTTAAAGGAGTTATCTTATGAAATTAACTATTTTACGTATCGAAGAAGAAATTGTTACTTGTGAATTGGAAGATGGAACTTTATTAGATATTGCCAAAAGATGGATTACAGAACCTATTGAAGTCGGAACAGTATTAGAATTTAATATTGAAACAGCTAAAAAATAGAATTTATTTTTTTTATTTTACATATGTAAAGGAGAGAACTATGGTTCTTTTCTTTATTTTTTTATTTATAAGGAGATAAATATGCTTATAATAAAAAATAAATTTTCTTTATTATTGTGTATAATTTTTAATATTATATTATGTGGATGTTCTAAAGAAGAACCAGAATTTAAACATATTTCATCAGAAAATTTTTTTACATCTACAAAAAATTCTTTTTTTAATTTAATAGAAAATAGATTAATTTTAGAAGCTGATACTTATTTTATCTATGATGAAAATGGTAACCCTTTTTATGTAAATAATTTAAATATACCGGAAAATATTTATTATCAAGATGTTTATAATAAATATCCAGGAAATGAAATTGTTTATGAAAATGAGCATTTTAAAATCATTTTATATGCCGAAAATGATATCACTATAAATGTTATTGATATTCAATCTAAAAATACTTTAAAAGATGATTGGCGTTATATTATAGCAAAAGATTTAAATTTATCTTATTATGATGTAGTACGAAATATTGAATTTCATAAATTTAAAAATTATAATATAGATAATACAGATTACTATTTATATGAAATTAAAAATTATAATATTGATTTTTCAAATGAAAAAATTAATTTCCCTGATCATTTGACAACAATTTATTCTCAGCATTATTATTTAGCGTATGAAAATGAAAAATATAATTTTATTTCTTCAGAATTGGGTTATTTGATTCAACAAAATTTTTATTTAAATATTCCATTACAAGAAACATTTCAATCTTATAAAAATGAAGTTCAAAATAATATGGATAATTTAAAAGATTCTGTTGATTATATATCTTTATTATCAGATGAAGATTGGAAATATATGACAATTACTTATTATGATAGACATGGATTGATAAAATTTCAAAATCATCATGCTGTAATTTATTGTTATTATAGCCCAATTTCTTCGCATATTATTTACGCCGAATATTATGATAAAAATATTATTAATATTGCAAATCAATTAAATATTTCTACATGGGAATTGGATCAAAACGCATATTTAACTGAAAATGAAGATATAAAATATATTGATTTAAATAATGATATACATATATATGATCAAAAAACAAGTAAAGAAAAATTTGAATAAAAAAATAGAAAGAGATGAAAATAACTTATGTCGAAAAAAATTTTAATTGTTGATGATGCTGCTTTTATGCGAATGATGTTAAAAGATATTTTAACCAAAAATGGATATGAAGTAATTGGAGAAGGCGTAAATGGAATAGATGGTTTTAATAAATATCAAGAATTACATCCGGATTTAGTTACACTTGATATTACAATGCCGGAAGTAGATGGCATTACTTGTTTAAAAAATATAAAAAACGCAGATCCAAATGCCAAAATAATTATGTGTTCTGCAATGGGTCAACAAGCAATGGTAATTGAATCTATTCAAGCAGGCGCAAAAGATTTTATTGTAAAACCATTTCAAGCAGATAGAGTATTAGAATCTATAAGAAAAGCTGTCGGATAAAAAGTATTTTAAATTTATAATTTTACATATATAAGAAGTAGAATTTAATTCTATTTCTTATTTTTTTTTATTATTTCAAAAAGGAGAATAAATATGAAAAGATTAAAACAAATTTTATTTCTTTTTGCTATTACATTATCATTTATTTTTATAAAAGATAATGTATATATGCAATTAGAAGATTTAGAATTACAAGAAAAATTTAAAATATTAACAGAAAAACGAAAATCTTTGATGTTAGATCCAGAATATAGCCTTAATAAAATAAAAAAAGAATTTGAATATTTAAGGAAACGAATTGATACATTATTAGATTATGTAAATATTTGTCATTGTAATAATATTTCAATACCAGAACAATTTTTTTTTAATACAAAATCAGAAAATAAATTTGGAATTATTTTTAAATCATCTAATATGAACCCCGAATTATTATATGAAACGAAATCAGGAATACTTTTATATACAAATAAAAGTATTCCTGAAGCTTATCGTGGATTATATAAAAATGATGACAAACAATATATAGAAAATTTAAATAAATTAAATAACCCTAATTTTTTCCCCGATTTAAAAATAAAACTAAAAATTTTTGCATATGATGAATTAAGTGAACAAGTCCGTCATCCCAAAATTACAAGTAAAGATATAAAAGAATTTGAAAAAGAATTCAAAAATTTTGAAAAATCTTTTGAGAAATTTATTTTAAATACAACAAAAAAATTAGAAAATGATATTGAAATAGATCTTGATTAATAATAAGAATAATTAAAAAATAGGAATTAATTCCTATTTTTTTTAAATTAATTTACATATATTATAAAATATTTAAAAGAGGTATTTTTATGAATATAGTATTATCTAATCCCCCTACAATAAAAGAAATGACTATGAATATTAAGTCATATAAAACGGCCGATAATTTTTTAAAAATCTTTCAAGAATTAGTAAAAGAAGATAGAAATTTTGCAGCGTTTTTAAAACATTTAGATGCATATGATTCTTTCACATATAATCATTCTATTAATGTGGGTTTACAAACATATATTGGACATTTAATTTTGGATTCTTTTACAAAAAAGTGTATTATTTGGGGATATTTTATACACCCTAATTTAAGAACAGACCGTCAATACGGTTCTTTTAAAGACGGTTATTTTTATCTTCTTCCTGAATGCATGAGATTTTATGCAAATTCTAAAATTGCCAATGTATTTACGATTGGAAGTGCATTACTTTTTGTATATGGAATGTATTGGTATCTTGCTAATCAGCCTTTAAATATGTTACTTTCAATGATTTCTTAAATAAAAGGGAGATTAAAGTTATGATTATTCGTTTATCTGTAGAAGACAATGACTTTCAAGAAGTTTTAGAACGATATTTATCAAAGTTTTATTTAAATATTGATAAGGTAGATGAACTTACTACTGAAAATGCTATGGATTCTTGGAAATTATATAAAAAAATAAATGGAATGTTAAATCCCAATTGCCATTATAAATTAACAAAAGAAGACGAAGTTTTCTTAGAAAAACAGATTAGAGATAGCTTTAGTTTTTGGTGCAAGAATAATTATCCGAAAGATGAAGAATATCTTTCTAAAAATCTTACAATTAAATTTTTAAAAAGTATGACTGATAAGTGGGAAAACGGGGAAGCCTGTTATTGGTTTCAACATTCTGGATGCGTTATTACGCAATAATAAAAAAGATAATATCAAAAAATTATTTATTATCTCTCTACACTTTTGTAGGGAGATATTTTTTTAAAAATTTCATAAAATATTTTTTTAAATTATATTTACATATATAAAAGAGTAATAAAAATGTATAGGAGATTCTATAAATGAAAAAAGAAAAGTTTATTCAAAAAATTATTGAGAAAACAAAAGATACTTTACAAGAATTAAATTTTGATACTTATGATATTATAATTCATCCTGATAATCATCTTTTTATGATTGGTGTTAACGGAAATCCTATTTGTGTTTGTCATATAGAAGAAGCTCGCCAATATCATAAAGAAAATGATATTAAAATGGAGATAGTTTGACAGCAGATATTGAAAAAGGACATTATTATGTGACTACTTATGACAAGGATGGCTATGTACACGTGACTTCAGGGGCTTCTCACCTTGATAATAGGGATAGATACTATTCAAAAGCAATTTTAAACAAAACGATGTTCTTTGATATAGTTGGTGAACTTGATCCTAATTTTGAATTTGATATTTTAAAAATTACGTTTCCTAAAAAAATTAAATATACAAACGGAAAATTGTCAAAAGATAAAATGACGGTAACATTTGATTATACTGATTTTAAAAAGGGAGACAAAATATATGCTTATACGACCGCTGCAAAATCCGCAGCACTTAGCGCCAATGTGGGTTCCATTAAATTAGAAGGGCTTAATAAATACGGGCATATAAAAAAAGCCAAAACCTTAAAGGTAAAAACAAAAGAAAAAATTAAATATATTAAAGTGAATGGAAAGAAACAAAACTCCGAAAAAATTAAGATTAAAAAAGAAGGTAAATATAAGATTCAGGTTAAGACAAATAAGAATATTGCTAATTTTGAAGTGTGTTACGATAAAACAAAACCAAAAGTAAAAATACTGGAATTAAAAAACGGATGTAAAAAAATTGTATTTTCTGATGAAAATAGTGGCATCAAATACGCATTATATGGTGTCCTTCATAATATTGAATCCGGTTATATCATAGATCCTTCTACTTATGAACCTGATTCTTGGACCTATATAGAAGTGTCTGACAATGCAGGCAATATCACTAAAAAGAAAGTTTTTATTAATTAAAAGGAAGAGTAAAAGCTGATATGCTCCCTTCCAAGTAAACCGGTTTTCTGAGTTCACCCTGTTTATTTGAAGGGAGCATATTATTTGCGATGGTCTACTTGAACAGTTGATATACAAAAAATCTAAAGGTGGTACTGGGGAATTGTTTCCGAAAATATTGACATAGAGAACTCAGTTCGGTACATTTATTTTAGTGTCATTCCTTTCCATCGTGAAAGGACAAATCTATATGACAAACATTTCTAAACAAAGCTTGGTTTCTTATCAGGAACAGACTCATCGGAAGAAAAAATTAAAAGACCTGAATTTGATGGATGCATTTTTGTTTGATGCGTCAACAGAAAAACCGGAGGATGCTGCAACAATCGCCAGAACAATCGTTAGGCGCGTCTTAGGACATGACTTGCAGGAAATTATGGTAGAAAGTCAAAAACAGTTTTTGGGACTGGATCTTGGAAAAAGAGGTATTCGTATGGACCTTTGGGTACAGGAAAAAGTTAGCGGCGAAAAACCTGTTGTCCGCTTGTATGACATTGAGCCGAACATCTATCAGGACCATCTTCCGAAACGTAGCCGCTTCTATCAGGCGAAGGCTGATGTAAAAGAACTTCCAACCGGATCGATGTTTGAGAATCTTCCGGAACTTGTTATGATCTGGATTCTCCCATATGATCCATTTGGGGATGACCGTATGCTTTATACGGTAAAAAACATGGTGGTAGAAAATAATGAACTGGTATATAATGATGGTGTAGTAAAGTTTTTTCTGTACACAAAAGGGAAACTTGGTGGTTCCGAAGAATTGAAGTCTCTTTTAACTTATTTTGAGGAGACGACACAGCAAAATGCAGTGGACGCAGAATTGAAAGAGATACAAAAGATTGTCGGAAACATCAAACACAGCCGTGAAACGGAGGATCGGTATATGACTTTACAGGAAATGATCGACCATGAAAAGGATGACAGTTACAATGATGGATTGCGTGTTGGAGTTCAGCAAGGAATACAGCAAGGAATACAGCAAGGAATACAGCAAGGAATCATCCGGACTTGTCAAAATTTAAATCAGACAAAAGAGAAAACTATAGAGGCGCTTGTGCGAGAGTGTGAGCTCACGCAGGAAGAAGCAGAAGAGTACATTCGTCTCTGTTGGGAAGAGGAAATTGTAACAAATTAACCATATCTTTGAAAGGAATGACACGATAACGGCACAGAGCAAGTTAAGGCTTTGTGCCGTTTTTGTATCTCCTTTTTCTATTTGTCGTAAGGGGTATCGGCAGTTCATTTCTTTTCTTCGTTAATGAACTTCTATTTCACTGATACAAGTATCACTGTAATGCGTACCGGCGATTGCATCGGTAATTGTAATCGTAATGGTGTCTGTCATAACCGGGCGCGGCAAGCTGATTTTGGTTGGGAGATCGATGGCCGGTAGGTACTCATCCAGCGTTTCATAATATTCTTCGTAGATACAATCTGATGTAACAATATTTCCGTCTCCGAAATTAACTTCTACATTGGTAGGTTTTCCGTTTTTGTCATATAACGCTTTTGACTGTAAATAGCCAGTATATAGGACGACATCGAGTATCGGTTGTACGGAGCCGAGATGAAGTGTGATAACCTGGCCGACGCCTGTACCATCGACATTTTCCACCCAAGCTGTCTCGAGGCTTCCGTCATACAGATTTTCAGGTCCATAGCTTTTGTTCTCGTAAGAAGCTAATTGGGATGTGGCTTGCGCCTGCACAATGGAAATTGGGGCATCATATGCCTTGGCATACAGGACTTGCATACCAAAAAGACTGTCAGGATTACGCTTCAACAGAATATCAGCATTATACATATATTTATTTTCCACTTCATTTGCCATATAGTAGCAAGGGGCACTTATCAGCATAAAGTCGCCGCGTTCTTTAAAACTATAGCTTGAAAAAGTTATAGATTCGTGGGCTTCCACTTGCACAAAAGAATAGGTGTCAGTATTTTCTTTGAACATATTGCCATCGACATACAAGTCGCCACTATGTTCATAAAATGAATGAAATATGTTCTCTAAGTCAGCCTTCACATATGGTACATAGGAATTTTCCGCCGGCAGATGTTGCGGAATGTATTGCGTAAGCGGATGATTAAAATATATGGAATTTATAATCGTGAGATTTAAAGAGGCTTTGTCCGTATCTGACATTGCGTCAAAATCCATACTTTTATTTGTTTCCAGCAATTGAGACGTTATGATGAGGTTCGCCATGGAGGTGGCGATATTCTCAGTCTCCGGCTGATAGGTTTCATCCTGCTGTTTCAGAGTTTCGATAACAGTGTCGTAATCCATAGATTCAAAGTTGGCGTCATCCGTTGTTTCGGAGCTACCGGAAACATTTTCTTCGGATTCTTTGACAGCAACCTCTTCGCTGACCACGTCGTCGGTCGATTCTGATTCATCGGCTGAGCTGTCAGTAGAAGATGTTTCAGACGATTCTGTTCTGGTAAAACGGCTCCGGTTATCGGATTCTTCCGTATCTTTTTCCTTTATTCCGCAGGCGGTCAAGCAAAATATCAGTAGTGTAGTAATGAATAACAATTTCTTTTTCATTAAAATATCTCCTTATCCGTTTGTCTGAAAGTATTGTACTATTTGCGGTTGCAGAAAACAAGAAAAAGTGCAACCCCCGAGTGCTCAAAAAATGGCTCCTACGGGTAGAAATGTTATGTAAAAAATGTTAAAATGTACGTAGATTTGTAAAAAGATTATGAAATATGTAAATTTTTTTATAAGAGGGAGGAAGCATCATGGCAGGCCAGCTGTTTGTGGACTTATACGGATGTGACGAAGGTCTGCTCGATGATATGGAGCGTATCACGGACATCGCACATGAGATGGTGGCGGAAATCGGTGCGCAGATTGTGGAAGAGTGTATGCACAAATTCCAGCCTATCGGCGTAACCTATATTGCAGTCATTACGACATCCCATTTTTCGATACATACATGGCCGGAGTACGGATACGCTGCAATTGATGTTTTTTCTTGTGAGGAGGAGCTGCCGCAGAAACTGGCAGACAGACTGAAAGAGGCTTTTGGCGCGAAAAGCGCAACAGCGAATAGATTTGTAAGAAATGTAGAGAGGAGGGCTTAACATTGAATTTTGCATTAGGTGACAAACTACGTGTGGATGGAGATGATTTTGAAGTCATCGGTATTATTTCCTATCGGAACCGAATGGACAATGCGATGTGGATGGAGTACAAGATTTTTTCTCACACGTTGCGTCAGGAAAAGTGGTTGAGCTTTGATGAAGAATTCAAAGAGTATTCCGTGTCGCAGGTGGCACGCGGGAATGTCCCGACAGATGGCTACCACGAAGTGGACCGCGGTGTGGAAGAAGTAATCGGAGCTTGGGGAAATGTCGATGTTGAAATCGGTGATACAGCCAACTTCATCGAGTATGAAGATGTGACGGAGGAAAAAATTATTTCCCATGAAATCTGGGAGGACGGATTAGAGGTTTCCACAGGATATTATCTTGACGAGGATGAGATTGTAAGAACGGCGACCGGAGGAAATATGGCTTCGGGAGCATATAATTCATACCAATCCTCCGGAGGATATCAATCGACAGGATATCAGTCTTCGGGATTTACTTCCGGCGGTACGATGAGTAACAATGCATCGAGTGATTCTGTCAAGAAGATTATGAAGCTTCTTGTGACATTAATTCCGATTCTTGTTATTTTTTCGGCGTTTAAAGGAATCGCGGGGAACAGTACACCGAGCATTGCCAAATATTTGGATAAGACGTCAACCTACATTTATCAGACGTCCATCACAGGTACGGAAGGCGAGAAGGCGGACGTGTACATGACGTACTATGACGTTGATTCTGCGGCGAAAGATATTATTGCGGGAATTGACGGTAAGACGGAAGATGTACAGCAGAATACGGAGGATGGCGATGATTCAGTAGCGATTCTTACATCCAAAGAGTACTGTTTGGTTTATACATCGGAGGACGGGGAAACTCTGGTACAGATTTCAACCCGTAAATATGCGTATTACAATGATGACGACCCGTATCGTTCCAGAACCGGTACGAGAAGATATTACAGAAGATATTATTATTCCAGAGGTTACGGTTCGGATTCCGGTACATATAAGTCGTCAAGTTCACCATACGGGAACTATTCCGATTCAACTTTGAGCAGTAACCCGACAGATACCTATAACACATATGCAGGTTCCGTGAGACAGTCAAGTACAACGTCGAGAACATCATCCGGCGGCGGAACAAGCAGCGGTAAATAATTTAGAAAAGGAGATAATTCAAATGGAAGGAATTTTATATGATATTTTAGTTGTGGCGATTTATTCGGTCATCGGTATTGTGATGATGCTTTTAGGTAACTTTTTAATCGACTTGATTGTGCCTTGTCACTTCCCGACAGAGATTCAGAAAGGGAATCAGGCAGTTGGATGGTTATCCGCAGGTTCTTTCATTGGTATGGGTGTGATTCTTCGCTCAGCTATCATGTCCATTCCGGCAGAGGCTGTGGAAGAGGCATTGGTGTCCGGTATCATCAGCAGCGTATTATATGCAATCATCGGTATTGTGTTCTTTATGATTGGTTATCTTGCAGTAAGTCTCTTTAATAAGAAATACAACTTGAACGAAGAAATCGGAAAAGGCAACACGGCAGCAGGTATTATGGTATTCGGTATCTTTGTCGGTCTTGCTGTTGTAATCAGCGGAGTTATCATCTAATATGAAAAAATACAGGTTACTGATGTTAACAACCCTGATAATTTCAGGGTGTTCCATCTGTTACGAATTGATTATCAGTGCTGTCAGCTCATATCTTGTGGGCGACAGCACTTTGCAGTATTCCGTAACGATAGGACTATATATGTGTGCGATGGGGCTCGGTTCTTATCTTTCCAAATTTATGAAGAAAGATTTGTTTAACTGGTTTGTCGGCATTGAAATCGGTGTCGGTCTTATCGGAGGTGTCAGCTCGCTTGTACTGTTTCTGGCAAATCTGTATTTGGAGCAATACCAGCTTGTCATGTATGCGGAAATTATTGTTATCGGAACGTTTGTCGGTGCGGAAATTCCGATTCTTACCCGAATTATTGAGCAAGATGAAGAAAACCTGCGCGTGACCATTTCGTCCATTTTCAGTTTTGACTATATCGGAGGTCTGGTCGGTTCTATTGCATTCCCGCTTCTGCTTTTGCCGCATCTGGGTTATTTTGCGACATCGTTTTTGGTGGGAAGCATGAATGCGCTCGCGGCAATTCTCATTGTCTTTAAGTATGCAAAGCGGATTAAGGACGTTGCGATATACAAGATTGCGGCAGTCGGGCTGTTTCTCTGTATGGTAATCGGTGCGATTTTCTCTGAGAATATATCTTCTGTGATTGAGGGCGGACTTTACAGGGATAAGATTATTTTGTCGGAGCATACACAGTATCAGCACATTGTTATGACAAAGCATAAGGACGATTTGCGCCTTTTTATTGATGGAAATATACAGTTTTGTTCTTTGGACGAGTACCGCTATCACGAAGCGCTCGTCCATATTCCTATGTCGCAGGCATCGAAGAAGGAAAGCATTCTTGTGCTCGGCGGTGGTGACGGGCTTGCGGTCCGGGAACTGCTCAAGTATCCGGAGACGGAGATAACCCTTGTGGATCTGGATGCGGAGATGATTGAAATCTGTCGCGAGAATCCGCAGGTGTCCGCGCTCAATGAGAAAGCACTGGAAAGTGAGAGGCTTACAATCATCAATGATGATGCGTACCGGTATTTGGAAGAGACGGACGAGATGTTTGACGTGATTCTCGTTGACCTTCCCGATCCGAATAATGATGCGCTGAATAAGTTGTATACGAATGTGTTTTATCGTCTGTGCGGAAACCATCTGACTCAGGACGGAGTACTCGCCGTACAGTCGACAAGTCCTTACTATGCTAAGAACGCATATTGGTGCGTGGCAAAGACACTTGAGAGTGAGGGATTTTATGTGGATTCCTATCATTTGCAGGTTCCGGCGTTCGGGGACTGGGGCTTTCACATGGCAGCCAAGCAGGAATTGTCAGAGACGTATGAGTTGGCGGTAGATACCAAATATCTGGCGAATGACAATATTCCGGCACTTTTTGCATTCGGCAAAGATGAAATTGCGACAGACGTGGAAGTGAACAGTTTATCCCACCCGATACTCATTCACTATTACTCGGAAGCAGTACGCAACTGGGAGTAGAAATGTCACTTTTTTAATAAAAATATCAAGAATATGATATACCCTCCTTCGATGGAATGTTAGCATGTGATTATAGGGCTTGACAGGACTTGGAGGAGGATTTTTTATGGCAAAATTAGAGTCCGATTTAACACAGGGAAATGTATGGAAGCAAATGATTGTGTTTGCGATTCCGTTTTTTATCAGCAATTTAATACAGTCGCTCTACAGTATAGCGGATATGATGATCGTTTCATATTTCGGTGGAACGGAAAGCGTCGCAGGAGTCAATACAAGTAGTAGTGTTCTCATTATCATTACAAATTTGGCTACGGGAATCGCAGCAGGCGGAAGTGTGATTGTCGGGCAATATTTCGGGGCCGGGCAGAGAGAAAAAATCAAAAGGGCAATCAGTACGCTCTTTCTTTCTTTGTTGGGGTTGGCGATGGCGGTCACGGTTTTGCTTCTTATATTCGCTCATCCGCTGTTGAAAGCGCTCAATACGCCGGTGGAGGCGTATGCACAGTCGCATGGGTATTTGGTTGTCAGTTTGATAGGTATTGTGTTTGTTTTCGGATATAATGCGGTCAGTGCGGTGATTCGCGGAATGGGAGACGGGAAGACACCGCTCTATTTTGTGATCGTTGCATGCATTGTCAATATTGTGCTTGACCTTTTGTTTGTAGCCGTTTTTCATTTGGGGTCAACGGGAGCAGCTGCTGCGACGGTGATTGCACAAGCGGTAGCTATGTTCAGTTGCATCGTTTATTTGGTGCGGAATGATTTTGTGTTCGACTTCAAATTGTCGTCCTTTAAATTTGACAAAGAAATGTTTGCAGAAGTGATGAAGGTCGGGGTGCCGAACGGTGTGCAGCACGCAGCGACAAATCTTTCATTTTTGTTTATGACGGCGATGATTAATGATATCGGCGGAGTGGCGGCCAATGCTTCGGTCGGGATTATTGAGAAATTCAACAATTTTGCACTGCTTTTACAGGTGGCGTTTAATACATCGGCTTCTGCGATTATCTCACAGAATATCGGAGCGGGGAAAGTAGGGCGTTCCAAAAAGGTGTTGCACTGCTGCTTCTTTATGTGCACGCTGATGAGTGCATTTATCTATAGTATTGCATATTTCTTCCCGCGGGAAATTCTGCTTTTCTTCGGAGCGAAGCCGGATGTGGTGGAGCAGGGGCTGATTTATATGAGTGCTTTCCGCTATGAATATGTATTTGTTCCTATCATTATTGCCCTGAATGCAATGTTTCTCGGAACCGGACGGGGCTGGGTACTTCTTGTGACGAACCTGATTTCGTCTTTTGTCGTGAGGATTCCGGTCGCGTTGTTCCTCGGTTTTTCACAGGGCCTTGGATTGTACGGAATCGGACTGGCAGTTCCGATTGCATCTTGCGTAGGAGCCGTCGGCGTGGTACTGTTTTACTGTATCCTGTATCGGAAACTCTACGAGCCGGTAGGGAAAGCGACTGCGTAATTTATATTAAAAGAAAGGGGTTACACTATGAACAATTTTAATTTTTACAGTCCGACGTTTTTTGCGTTCGGAAAAGACAAAGAAAATGAAGCGGGAGAGCTTGTGAAGCGTTTTGGAGGAAGCAAGGTTCTTCTTCATTACGGCGGACAGTCTGCCAAGAAATCAGGCCTTTTAGACCGTGTAAAAACATCGCTTGATAAGAGCGGAGTTTCTTATGTAGAGCTTGGCGGCGTTATGCCGAATCCGAGAAGCGGGCTTGTATATGAGGGAATTGATATTTGTAAAAAGGAAGGTATTGATTTCATTCTTGCAGTCGGTGGAGGAAGCCCGATTGACTCTGCAAAAGCGATTGCTCTGGGTGCTATGTATGATGGCGATTTTTGGGATTTTTACGAGGGAAAAGCGGTAGCACAGGCAGCTCTTCCGGTCGGAACGATTTTAACGATTGCTGCAGCGGGAAGCGAAGGCTCTCCGGATTCTGTTATCACACATGAGAACGGAATGCTGAAGAGAGGAACCGGAACAGACTTAATTCGTCCGAAATTCTCGATTTTAAATCCGGCTTTGACGCAGACACTTCCGGCTTACCAGACCGCATGCGGTGCAACAGACATTATTGCACATGTATTTGAAAGATATTATACCAATACAACAGAAGTAGAAGTGACAGACAGACTTTGTGAGGCTGTTGTTCTTACGATGTTAAAAGAAGTGCCTCGTGTTATCGAGGACCCGAATAACTATGATGCCAGAGCCAATATTATGTGGGCGGGAATGGTGGCACACAACAACATTGTCGGCGTGGGACGTGATCAGGATTGGAACAGTCACGGAATTGAGCACGAGCTTTCCGCGCTTTATGATTGTGCACACGGAGCAGGTCTTGCTGTGATTATGCCTGCATGGATGGAATACGTGGCAGAGCATCATGATGTGATGCGTATGGCACAGATGGCGATAAGAATTTTCGGCTGTGAGATGAATTTTGCAGACCCGAAAGCGACGGCGCTCGAAGGAATCAAAGCATTCCGTCATTTCCTTGTCTCTATCGGAATGCCAATCAATTTTGAACAGCTCGGCGCAAAGGTGGAAGATATTCCTGCGCTGGTTGACAAGTTCGGTGTCGGCGACGGAAAAACAGGTGGCTATGTAGCGCTTGACAGAGCTGCTGTAACAGAGATTTATGAGATTGCAGCGAGAGCGACCGTATAGATTTTGTATATGCAATAATAAGGTGATAAGATGGAGGACATTTCGTAGCGCATAAGGCTTATGGAATGTCCTTCTTTTATGTCCATATTTTATTTTCTTGGTTTAGGCATAATTTATTGACATATGTATGGGCTGTAGCACACACAAATTTAGAAACCACTTCACACTTTTTTAATACAACTATTGCAGCGATGTGTGGTATACTGGAACCGTATGAAAAATGAAATATATAAGTGGAAAGAAGATTACTATGACAGAACCAAAGAAAACAAATGAAACAGAAGCGCTCGGTACGGAGCGTATCGGAAAACTTTTGCCGAGGCTTGCATTTCCGGCGATTACAGCACAGCTTGTCAATCTTTTATATAATTTAGTGGACCGTATGTACATCGGACATATTGAAGGCGTGGGAAAACTTGCGCTGACGGGCGTGGGAATTTGTCTGCCTCTGATACTGCTGATTTCGGCGTTTGCAGCGCTGGCAGGAATGGGAGCTGCACCGAGAGCCTCTATTTTTCTGGGAAAAGGGGAAAAGGAGAATGCAGAGGGAACGCTCGGAAATTCGTTTACGCTCCTGTTAAGTATGTCTGCGGTGTTGACGGTCACATTTTCTGTTTTCGCAAGACCGCTGCTTCTTGCGTTCGGCGGGAGCGAAAATACCATCGGATATGCGATGGAATATATGGCAATTTACAGTCTGGGGACAGTTTTTGTGCAGCTGACCATAGGACTGAATCCGTTTATCAGTGCACAGGGATTTGCGAAGAAAAGTATGCTTACGGTTTGTATCGGAGCTGTCTGCAATATTATATTGGACCCGATTTTTATTTTCGGTTTCGGAATGGGAGTGAAGGGCGCTGCGCTTGCGACAATTCTTTCCCAGGCGATTTCGGCGCTTTGGATACTGCGATTTTTGACGGGAAAAGAAACGACCCTGCGACTTCGGAAAAAACATATGAAACCGAGGCGGGAATTGCTTGTTCCGTCGGTGCTTTTAGGACTCTCCCCGTTTATTATGCAGAGTACGGAGAGTCTGATTGCTGTCTGCTTTAATTCATCGCTGCTAAAATACGGCGGAGACATTGCAGTCGGAAGTATGACGATTTTGACGAGTGTGATGCAGTTTGCGCTGATGCCTTTGCAGGGATTGACGCAGGGGGCACAGCCGATTATCAGCTTCAATTTCGGCGCAGGTCATATGGGACGTGTCAAAGAGACGTTTCGGATACTTTTCACGAGTTGTCTTACTTACTCGATGCTGCTTTGGCTTTGTGTGATGTTTGTGCCGGAGTTTTTTGTCAAAATATTTAATAACGATACCGAACTGGTCGCGTTTGCATCGCGCGCGATAAGGATTTATATGGGCGCAACGGGACTGTTCGGCATTCAGATTGCGTGCCAGCAGACATTTATTTCTCTCGGAAATGCCAAGTCATCGCTTTTTCTTGCATTGCTTCGAAAGGTGATATTGCTTGTGCCGCTCATTTATATTTTGCCGGCCTTTCTTCCGGGATTCCTCGGGGTGGACAAGGCGACGGCGGTGTTTATGGCAGAGCCGGTGGCAGATTTTCTTGCGGTCACCGCAACTTCGATTTTATTCGGGATACAATTTAAAAAAGCATGCGGCACCGGAGAAAATAAGGGATAGTCTGCGCCGATAAAATTTGGTATAGTTGCAGTAGAAAAAATAACAGGAGAACACAAATGATTTTAGACGTATCACATTTAACACACGGATTTGGAGAGAGAGCGATTTTTAATGATGTATCTTTCCGTCTTCTCAAGGGGGAGCACATCGGACTCATCGGTGCCAACGGGGAAGGAAAGTCGACATTTATGAATATTGTAACAGGACAGCTTATGCCGGACGAAGGTAAGGTGGAGTGGGCAAAGCATGTCCGTGCGGGGTATCTGGATCAGCATACGAAACTGGAGCCGGGAATGACCATCGAAGACGTTTTAAAGTCCGCGTATGCGTTCTTGTTTGAGATGGAGGCGCGTATCAACGAGATTTATGAAAAGCTCGCGGATGCGGGCGAGGAGGAAATGACAGAGATGTTAGAGGAAGCGGGGACGCTTCAGGACCTCCTTTCCAGTCATGATTTTTATGTTATCGACGCGAAGGTGGAGGAGATTGCAAGAGCTTTTGATCTGCTTTCCCTTGGTCTGGACCGCGACGTGTCGGACCTTTCCGGAGGACAGAGAACGAAGCTCCTTTTGGCGAAACTTCTTTTGGAAAAACCGGATATCCTTCTTTTGGACGAGCCGACAAACTATCTGGATGAGCATCATATAGTTTGGCTGAAACGTTATCTGCAGGAGTATGAAAATGCATTTATTCTGATTTCGCATGATATTCCGTTTTTGAATGAAGTGGTTAACATAATATACCACATGGAAAATCAGGAACTGAATCGCTATGTCGGTGATTACGACAAGTTCATGGAAGTATATGAAATGAAAAAAATGCAACTTGAGGCGGCGTACAAAAAGCAGCAGAAAGAAATTGAGGATCTTAAGGATTTCGTGGCGCGAAACAAGGCGAGAGTGGCGACGAGAAATATGGCGATGTCCCGCCAGAAAAAGCTCGATAAGATGGATGTCATTGAGCTGGCACGCGAGAAACCGAAACCGGAGTTTCATTTTAAGGAGGCAAGAACGCCGGGTAAGATATTGTTCGAGACGACGGACCTTGTCATCGGTTATGACAAAGAAAAACCACTTTCCAAGCCGATTAACCTGCGTATGGAGCGCGGAGAAAAGATTGCACTGATCGGAACGAACGGTATCGGAAAGACGACATTTTTAAAGAGTGTGCTCGGTATGATTGATTCGCTTGAGGGTAAAGTGGAACTCGGCGATTATCTGCATAAAGGATATTTCGAGCAGGAAATCAAGGCCGGCGAACAGACGTGTATTGAAGAAATCTGGGAGGAATTCCCGGGCTTTACACAGTATGAGGTGCGGAGTGCCCTTGCTAAGTGCGGACTTATGACCAAGCACATTGAGAGTAAGGTCAAGGTATTAAGCGGAGGAGAGCAGGCGAAAGTTAGATTATGTAAACTAATCAACCGGGAGACGAACCTTCTTCTTCTTGATGAGCCGACCAACCATCTCGATGTGGATGCAAAGGATGAGTTAAAGAGAGCATTAAAAGAATACAAAGGTTCCATCCTGCTTGTATGCCATGAACCGGAGTTTTACGACGGACTTGTGGATAAAGTATGGAATTTGGAAGAGTACTCAAAATTATTTGTATAGGAATGCAGCGTGTGCACAAAGTGCATGGAAAGAGGAACAGCTATGGTAACGAGCATTGCAAGACAGGCAGTGATTATAAAATCCGGAACGGGAAACAGTATTATACTCGGGAATTATGAGTGCGCATATGCCCTGGGACTTTTGTCAAAAACTGCCTCCATTCCTGAGGATGACAGCTATCAGGATATGAGACAGTGGTATGGGGACGTCATGGATAGGCTGGATGGATTTGCATCGGACGATGCGCGTCTTATGGAGACTATCCGCATGATGAAAGCGTATGAGCCGCAGGAGAAGGTGGACGGACAGATGCGGGAATTATACCATATGGGGCTTGAAGAAAACCGTATGTGGCAGATGTAACGGGGGATAAGAATGAAGTTTTTTCACATTTCAGATCTTCATATCGGTAAACAGCTTTACGGATACAGCCTGCTGGAAGACCAGTCTTATGTTCTTGAGCAGGTGCTGGATGCGATGGAGAGGGAACATCCGGATGCTCTTTTGATTGCAGGAGATATCTATGACAAACCGGTGCCGAGTGGGGAAGCTGTGCAGCTGTTTGACCATTTTTTGACGAAGGTATCGGAAGATTATCCGAATATGCCCGTTTTTATTATTGCCGGAAATCATGATTCGGCGAGCCGTATTGACTACGCAGGAGGGATATTGCGCCGCAACAACATCCATATTGTAGGAACGCCTCCGCAGAGTATCGGGGACCGGATGTATAAGGTGACGATGTCCGACGCATATGGAGAGATTGATATTTATACGCTTCCTTTTTTTAAACCGGGAAATGTCCGCGGGCTTTTTACGGAAGAAGAAAACGAGAATTATGTAAACCAAATAAAAGAGACGGGAGTAGGGGAGTTTGACGTGTATTTTGAAAAACTCCTTGCCCGCGAAACTATGGATGAGTCAAAACGGAATGTACTTTTGACACATCAGTTTTTTGTGCCTGAAAATGCGGCGGAGATTGTGCGGACGGAATCCGAAGTGATTACGGTGGGAACGCTTGACCATATCTCAAACCGTCATCTTCAGCCGTTTGACTATGTGGCGATGGGACATATCCATAGGGCACAAAAATGCGGAGAACAAAAGTACCGCTACTGCGGAACGCTGATGCCTTATTCACTCAGCGAGGAGTCGGATGAAAAAGCCATCACGGTAGTAACATTGCATGAGAGAGGACAGCAACCGCAGATTGAAACGATTCCGGTTTCGCCGCTGCGCAAGGTTAGGAAACTGCGTGGGACGAAGGAAGAACTTCTGGCACTTGCGAAAAAGGAGGGGGACGTGCAGGAGGACGGAAATGTCGTGATGGATGATTATGTTTCTCTTGTCGTTACGGATGAAGAGCCGGGGCGTTTTGTACGCGAGGAATTGGGGATAGGATATTCCCGTATTTTGGAAATACGATATGACAATCGTTTTATGAGACATTTACTTGGAGAGTCGGAGGGGGCGCTGCTTTCCGATAACTATGTTGAGATGTTTGAGCAGTTTTATGAGATGAGAAACGGTGTTGCCATGAATGAGGAAGAGAGGCAAATCTTGTCGGAGATGCTTTACGGAGCGGAGGTGGAAGAGAAGTGAAACCATTGAAACTTATGATTTCCGCTTTCGGTTCTTATGCCAAGGAGGAAGCACCGATTGATTTTTCACGTGTTTCTGACAGTGTGTTTTTAATCAGCGGTGATACGGGCGCAGGAAAGACAACCGTGTTTGATGCGATTACGTTCGCTCTTTACGGAATGACGAGCGGGGGTGAGCGGAGCGGAAATATGATGCGGAGTCAGTATGCAGCTCCGTCCTGTGAGACGTATGTGGAGTTTACTTTTGACTACGACGGACAGATATATACAGTACACAGAAATCCTCAGTATCAGATAGAAAAGACCAAAAAGAGCGGAGAGACAAAACTGCAGGAAGTGAAGGAAAAGGTCTGGATTGCCTATCCGGACGGAACGAGGAACGAAGGACGCTTAAAGGAAGTAAATCAGGAAATTATTGAGATTGTCGGACTAGATTTTCATCAGTTTACCCAGATTGCAATGATTGCACAGGGAGACTTTATGAAGCTTTTGCGTGCCAAGACGGAAGAGAAGAAAAAAATCTTCTCCCGTCTGTTTCACACGGAGATTTGCTTCGTGCTGGAGGAGAAACTTAAACGGGCAAAAATCGGACTGGAAAGAGAACTTGAGAGCAATGAGACGCTCTGCCGGCAGCAGCTTTGGCAGGCGGGACTGGATGCGTACGTGCAGGAACAGTCGCAGTCACTCGCATCCGTGCTTTCGTTGCAGGGAGAAGACATTCTTGCGATGCTTAAGGAGCAGGTGGAAGAATGTGCTGCAGACGAAAAGGAGAGCCGCAAGCGTCTGGAAAAAATTCGCGCCGGAAAGGCAGAATTTACCAAAACTTCGGAGGAACTCGATCGTGTGCACAGACAACTTCAGAAGGCGGAGCAGGAGCTTGAGAAGTCGCAGGAAGAACAGAAGACACTGGATGTTAAGTTAGCAAAGGCTAACAATGAACTGAATCTTGCAGAAACCGAATTGGGAAAACATCAGGAGGAGTACAGGACGCGTATCCTTCTTTTGCAGAATACTTTGCCGAAATATAAAGAGAGTGATATGTGCAGACAGCGCAAAGAAACGGCGCATAAGCAAGCTATGAGTTTTTCGGAGGAAGAGCATACGCTTTCCGGGGAGTGCGCGGCGCTTGAGGAGCAGATACAAATACTGCGGGAGTATCTTGCACAATATAAGGATTGTGAAAAAGAGCTTCTTTTGCAGACAGCAGACGAAGAAAAAAACAGACAGCGTTTTGAGAAGATAAATAAATTAAAGGGGATTAGTGATTCATTGCCGGAGAAAGCGGAGGCGTATGGTAAGGCAAAAGAGCGGACGCTTCTTGCAAAAGAGGCATATGACAAGGCACGTAGCAATGCAGACAGGGCGCAGGAACTTCTGTTGCTGGGATATGCAGGCATTATGGCGCAGGACCTTTGTGAAAATGCCCCATGCCCGGTCTGCGGGTCAACATCGCATCCGAACAGGGCAGAGCTTTCCGATGAGATTCCGCGTCAGGAAGAGGTAGAGCTTGCAAAACAGCGTGCAGAGCAGGCGGAGCAGCAATTTCATCTGGCATCACAGCAGGCGGCAGAGGCAAAATCCTCTTACGAGAATCTGCGCTCGCAACTGGAAAACGGACTTGCGGAGCAGGGAAGCTTTGAGGCGGATGAGGCGATGCAGGAGAAGATGGTGTCGGATGCACAGATGGCTGCACTTGCAAACAAACTGTGTGAGCAGGCGCAGCATGCTTGGGATGATGCTTTATCAAAGAAAATAGAGCAGGAAAAATTTGTATCTTCTTACAGTGAAAAGTTAAGGGAAGAGAAAACGTTGTCAGAGAGGCTTGCGGAAAAGAGGCAGGCACAGGAAATTGTGCATGAAAAGCGTGTGGAAGCTGACAAGGCTCTTGCGGTTGCAATTACCTCACTTGAAAATGCAAGGGAAGGTCTTCTTTTTGACTCAGAGGCACAGGCGCAAACGGAGAAAGAAAAGCTGACAAAAGAATTGGCAGCTATGGAAAAAAGTGCGGTCGATGCAAGGGTAGCAGAGCAAAAGCTGGTGGCAGAGAAGCAGCAGCTGACCGGGCGGTTACAACAGCAGGAGCAGGCGGCAAAAGATGCATTAAAAGAATATAAAAAGAAGCAAAAGGCCGCGGAAAAAGTGTTTGGTGAGGCGTCGGATGAAATGCAGAGGTCCAGGATGGCGGAACTGAACGGGCAGGAAAAAGAGGAAGAGAAACGGATTCGAGATTGTGTCAGTGAAATAACGACAAAAAAATCCGCCCGTACCCAGCTTGCAGAGCTCTTTTCGCAGAGACAGGAGCTGTATCGGAGACTGGAACCGATAGAAAAGTTACACAGTACGGTTTCGGGACGACAGGCGGGTAAGACCAAACTTGATTTTGAGACGTATGTGCAGCGCAGATATCTGGAGCAGATTTTGTATGAGGCAAACCAGAGATTTCTCGAGATGTCCGGCGGACAGTTTGTGCTCAAGATGAAAGAGACGGATCAGGCAGGACAGAAGACGAACGAAGGACTTGATTTGATGGTATATTCGACGGTGACAAGAAGCAGCCGCGATATTGCAACGCTCTCGGGCGGTGAATCGTTTATGGCGGCACTGTGTCTTGCACTCGGTTTGGCGGATGTTGTAAAAAGAGCAGCGGGAAGCATACATCTTGATATGATGTTTGTCGATGAGGGCTTTGGTTCTTTAGATGACCATGCAAGGCAACAGGCAGTACAGATGCTGCTGGAGCTGACCGGCGAGGGCATCAGAGGAGGAAGGATGATAGGAATCATCTCGCATGTCGCCGAATTAAAACAGCAGATTGGAAACATACTCTATGTAAAGAAGGCAGAGTCCGGAAGTACCATCTGCTGGAAGGATTGATGTGTGGAAAGATTTTGAAGAAATACGGAGGAATGATATGAGAATAGGAATGGGATATGATGTACACAGATTGGTAGAGGGGCGCAAACTTATCATCGGTGGAGTTGAGATTCCATATGAAAAAGGTTTGCTTGGACACTCGGATGCGGATGTGCTTCTTCATGCCATCAGTGATGCGCTTCTCGGCGCGGCAGCACTGGGAGACATCGGAAAACACTTTCCGGACACAGATCCGAAGTACAAGGGCGCGGATAGTTTAAAACTTTTAGCCCATGTCGGTGAACTTTTGGAAGAGAATAACTATTTCATTGAAAATATTGATGCGACGATTATTGCACAACAGCCGAAGATGCGTCCGCACATCGATCAGATGAGAGAAAATATTGCCGGGGCACTCGGAATTGACGTTAATCAGGTCAATGTAAAGGCGACCACCGAGGAAGGGCTCGGCTTTACGGGAAACATGGAGGGTATCAGTTCGCAGGCCATTTGCATGCTGATCAGCCCGTCAAATCTCGTGGCGGAGGATGTCATGGCAAGAGGATGCGAGGGATGTCCGGGTTGCAGGAATGGAAAGGAGTAGTATTTTGCAAAATAGTGCTGTAAAAATTATTGGTTTTTAACTAAAAGCAGGAGTATAATCAGATGTAAGGGATTGTGAGGAAAATGAGAGGGGCATTTGAATAAAAGGAGGAAAACACATGAGCAAACGGATATTGTCGATTTTACTTGCCATCATGCTTGTATTTGCATACGGAAGTCAGGCGGTAATTGCAACGGAAGCAGGAAGCAATGGTGTACAAAGCGAAGTGGTTGAGCCGGAAAAGGCAATCGATTTGAATGATATTTTGGAGACAGAAGTTGATTTGGATGAGGTCGCTTTGGAAATCAATGAAAATGAGTATATCGATCTGGAAGTGTCCATGGGCAACCAGTATATGGTGTACAAGTATGTTCCGGATGCAACGGAGGAATATTTCATTTTTATCAATTCCGGCGGCGGTGACTCGCATGTGTGTGTATGCGGACAGGATGGAGAAGGAAGCTACACGCAATTGTTCCTGCAGGACGATTCGGAGGATGGAGATCTTGACCCTGCATTTACAATGGAGCTTGAGGAAAATGTAGTGTACTATTTTCTTTTGTCTTCATTAGATACAGATACGACGCTGCCGATGAAATTTGCAATTTCTTCGGACTACAAAACGAAAGAAGCATTTGAGCAGGGAATATATGGTGCAAAAAAAGTAGAAAACATCTCGTTCAGTAATTTGCCGAAGCATGAGTGGTATGCGTTTGAAGATATTTCAAGCATCAGAGCTGATATTAACATCAAGGGACTGAATATTGCTGTAAATTTTGAGGATGGTTCCGTTTATAGTGAGACGCTGCAGGGTGGATATGATTTGTGCGATGAGAATCACCGGTGGATAGGAAGTCAATGTACTGTCCTGGGAAAGACATACAAGATATACTGGAAATATCTCAAGGATGATTTCGGAGCCTTTTATATGGATGACGAGGCAGAAAATAATGCCCTTTGTATTTCATTCGGAGAAGAAATCCGGGAGTATCCGGTCAGAATTATAGAAAACCCGATCAAGAGCATTGCGGTAAAGAATGATTTTACAAATCAAAGACAGCTTGTGACAGAATTAGAGACTTTGGAGGATTTAAACTATGACGGACTTGTAATCACTGCCACATGTGAGGATGACTCTTCGTATGATGTCACATGGAACAGCGAAGGTTATTTTGAAGGAACGAATGGCTTTGAAGTGAAAGTGGATGCAGAGACGGTATTGGATGAATATGGGAATCCGATAGCAAAACTGGGCGAAAACAATGTGACCATTACCTATGCGGGACAGACAACCCAGACAGAACTGTTTTTGTATTCATATGAAAAATTTGAAGCCGTTTCGCCGCTGGATGCAGTATCTGATACTTATGCATTTCAAAAAGATATTCCGTCGCTTGCCGGACTTACGGTACGCGCAACTTATACGGACGGGACAACGGAAGATTTTGCGGCGGATGAAAATAACGTGTTTGATATAAACGGGTATTCTTATGATGTAACATTAACAAAGAATACAATATATTTGGAAGTTCCTATGCTGGATGCTATTGAGGTGGGAACGGTAACTTACTCAAAATCCATGGAAGATTTCCCGGGTCTTAAAACCATGACTCCGGGTGTGAGTGAGGAAGTAACGCTGGATGGAGGCAATACGGTTTACGCGGTATTTAAATTTGTTCCGGAAAAGACAGCGGAATACAAATTTTACAGTGCAATGTCGGAAAATGATCAAGAAGCGTATGATACGTACGGAATTCTCTGTGATGAGACAGGATATTTAACATATAACGATGACGATGAAGATAGTCAGTTTGGAATAAAGTATACGTATACAGCGGGAGAAACTTATTATTTGGTTGCAAAGATGTGTGAGGAATCAGTGGCGGGGAATTTTATCTGCCGTCTGGAAGAGGTTGTGAAATTGCAGCAGGTAATTACGGCACCGGACAGCATTACCAAGAAAACAACGGATGAGCCGTTCCGGCTCAGTGTAAGTACACTGGATGATGCAGAGTTGTATTTTGAAAGCAGTAACCCGGCGGTGGCAACCGTTGAAGACGGAATGGTAACGATTTACGGCGCGGGAACAACAACGATTACCGTGACAGCCAGGGAGAACGACGAGTACGCCGAGGCTACCAAGGAGATTGTGCTGACGGTAACGGAACAGGGAACAGGAGGAGCAGGCGGCTCTTCTTCGCAGCCAAATTCGGGAGGTACAGGAAGCTCTTCTGTGCAGCCAAATCCGGGAGGCAGCGGACAGGAACAGCCGGCAGCTCCGCAGAAGGTTACAATTCATGTCAATAAGAGTACCATCACAAAGACATACGGAGCAAGAGCGTTTAAATTAAATGCAACATCCAATGGAAAAATGACGTATACATCCGGAAATAAAAAAGTTGCAACCGTGGATAAAAACGGAAAAGTGACGGTGAAAAAATGCGGAAAGGCAGTCATTACAATCAAATCTGCGGCGGACGGGTATCTTTCAGCAACAAAGAAAGTCGTAATCAAGGTTGTTCCTAAGAAAGCATCCGTTAAGTCCGTAAAGAGCAAAAAAGCCGGACAGATTACGGTAACGTGGAAGAAACGGAAGGAAGCAAAAGGCTACATCATTGAATATTCTACCGATAAGAATTTCAAGAAAAATGTAAAGAAAGTAAAAGTATCCAAGAACAGTACAACTTCTAAGACGATTAAGAAGCTTCGAAAAGGAAAAACTTACTATGTAAGAGTGAAAGCATACACAAGTATTGATAAAAAAGCTGCGACAGGTACGGCTTCTGCGAAGAAAAGGATAAAAGTGAAGAAATAACATTAAAAGGAATGAGTGGATTGCTTGACAAATCCCTGAAATTTGCATATTCTAATGAAAGAAGTATATGTAAAGGCTATGAGCGGAGAGAGTAGCCGGGATTCTGATGGAAAGAGAATAACCGTCGTCGGCTGAAAGCGGTTAACATGCAGTACCGGTGAAGTGCATCCGGGAGCCGGTTTGGGGAAATACAAACCCGGTTAGTCCACGTTACGGACTTCGAGTGTCGGGAATGCGAAGGCAGATTTGAATTCCCGAAAGTAGAGTGGAACCGCGATAAAATCGTCTCTATACTATGTATAGAGACGATTTTCTTTTTGTAGAAAGGTTATCATATGGGCTATATCAGCAGAATCAGGGAGGAAATCCGGGTCATTCGGGAGAGAGACCCTGCGATTCATTCAAACATGGAAGTATTTTTATATCCGAGTTTTAAAGTCATGATTCACTATCGACTTGCGCATAAGATGTACATGAAAAAACATTATTTTCTTGCCCGTTGGATTTCCCAGAGGGCAGCGCGCAAGACGGGAATCGAGATTCATCCGGGGGCGCAGATTGGCAAGGGATTTTTCATTGACCATGGGAACGGCGTAATCATCGGTGAGACAACCATCATCGGCGACAATGTGACGCTCTATCAGGGGGTGACACTCGGCGGTACCGGAAAAGAGCAGGGCAAGCGTCATCCGACGATTGGCAATAATGTTATGATCAGTGCGGGGGCGAAGGTGCTTGGCTCCTTTAAAATCGGTGATAATTCCAAGATTGGCGCAGGAAGCGTTGTGCTTGAAGAGGTACCTCCAAACTCTACCGTAGTGGGAGTCCCTGGACGCGTTGTCAAACGCAATAATGTATCACTTCCGCAGGAAGAGATGGACCAGGTTCATCTTCCTGACCCGGTGCGTGAAGACATCGCGCAGCTTCAGCAGACGAATGCGACACTTACGAATCGCCTCATAGAACTTGAAAATGAAATAAAGCAGATAAAGAAAGGAAACGGAAATGAAGATTTATAACACGCTTACAAGAAAAAAAGAAGATTTTGTGCCAAACGTGGAAGGAAAGGTAAATATGTACACCTGCGGACCGACCGTGTACCATTTTGCACACATCGGTAATCTGCGCAGCTATATCATGGAAGATGTGCTTGAAAAAATGCTTCGTTATTCAGATTATGACGTAAAGCGTGTCATGAACATCACGGACGTAGGTCATCTTGCTTCCGATGCTGACACCGGTGAGGATAAGATGCTCAAAGGTGCAAAGAGAGAAAATAAAACTGTCATGGAGATTGCAAAGTTTTATACGGACGCATTCTTTTCCGACTGCGCGAAATTGAACATCAAGACACCGGATGTTGTGGAGCCGGCGACAAACTGTATCGATAATTTCATTGAAATGATTGAAAAGTTACTCAAGGACGGATATGCATATCAGGCAGGCGAAAACATTTATTTTGATACATCCAAACTTGACACATATTATGTGTTCGGTAACCAAAGTGAAGAAGAACTTATGGTAGGCGTGCGCGACGATGTAACTGAAGATGAAAATAAGAAAAACAAAAACGACTTTGTGCTTTGGTTTACAAAGTCGAAATTTGAAGACCAGGCTCTCAAATGGGACAGCCCGTGGGGAGTGGGTTATCCGGGTTGGCACATCGAGTGCTCCTGCATCAGTATGAAGCATCTCGGAGAGTATATGGATATCCACTGCGGCGGTGTGGATAATATGTTCCCGCACCACACAAATGAGATTGCGCAAAGTGAGGCTTATCTGGGACATAAATGGTGTAACTACTGGTTCCATGTACATCACTTAAATGATCAGTCGGGCAAAATGAGTAAATCGAAGGGAGAATTTTTGACGGTTTCCCTTTTGGAGGAGAAAGGTTACGATCCGCTTGCGTACCGTTTCTTCTGTCTGCAGTCGCATTACAGAAAACCACTCATCTTCTCGTTTGATGCACTGGACCAGGCGACCGGAACATATAAGAAATTAAAGAAACGAATTGCAGATTTATCTAAGGAAGGCACAGCGGACGAAAACGCGGTAAAAGAGTACAAAGCCAAATTTGTGGAGGCAGTCGGAAACGATATGAATACATCGATGGGTATCACTCTCGTGTATGATGTGCTTAAAGCTGACCTTGACGATGTGACGAAACGCGCGATTATCGAAAGCTATGACTATGTGCTCAGCATTGATTTGTTAAAGGAGGATGCGCAGGAAGCTGCAAATGATGTCGACGCAGAGCTGGAAGCATATGTGCTTGCGAAGATTGAGGAGCGTAAGGCGGCAAAGAAAGAGAAAAACTTTGCACTGGCAGATGCCATCCGTGATGAACTGCTCGAAAAGGGAATTGTAATCAAAGATACAAGAGAAGGAGTCGTATGGGAGAGAGCATAAGTCTGCTTGGACAGATTAAAGAGAAATTTCATTGTGAACCTGTGGATGTCCGCACCTATTCCCCGCTTACGCTGGCGTTTATCGGGGATTGTGTGTTTGACCTTATCATCAGAACTGTGGTCGTAGAACGCGGAAATCGCGCGGCGAATGGTTTGCATAAAACCAAAAGCGCAATTGTAAAAGCACAGTCTCAGGCACAAATGATAGAAGCGCTTCTTCCGGAACTGACCGGCGAAGAGCAGTCTGTGTACCGGAGGGGACGCAATGCCAAATCTTACACGACGGCAAAAAATGCATCCATCGGTGATTACCGTAAGGCAACCGGATTTGAAGCTCTTGTCGGGTATTTATATTTACAGGACAATACGGACCGTATACTGGAACTTGTGGAAAAAGGTCTGGCGCTGACCGATACACAAATCTGACGGTTTAACTGAAATGACAACGGAACATAACTCAAGGAAAGAGGTTACAATGCGTTACGAAGAATTTACAATCGAAGGTAGAAATGCAGTAATAGAGGCATTCCGCAGCGGAAAGCCGATGGATAAAGTATTTATGCTCGACGGCTGTCAGGATGGCCCGATGATGACCATCCGCCGTGAGGCAAAAAAACATGATGTCATGATAAAATATGTATCCAAGGACCGGCTGGATCAAATGTCCGAGACGGGCAAGCATCAGGGGGTCATCGCATATGCGGCGGCGTACGAATATGCGCAAGTGGATGATATTTTGCAGAATGCGCGCGATAAAGGAGAGGATCCGTTTATTCTTCTGCTTGACAACATCGAAGACCCGCACAATCTCGGGGCCATTATCAGAACTGCAAATCAGGCGGGAGCACATGGTGTGATTATTCCGAAAAATCGTGCGGTCGGTTTGACGGCGACGGTGGCAAAAGCCTCTGCAGGAGCACTCAATTACACACCTGTGGCGAAGGTGACGAATATATCCAAGACGATAGAAGAACTGAAAAAAGAAGGACTTTGGTTTGTCTGCGCGGATATGGATGGTCGGACGATGTACCAGCTTGACCTCAAGGGACCGATTGGTCTTGTCATCGGCAATGAAGGTGAGGGCATCAGCCGTCTTGTGAAAGAAAAGTGTGACTTTACGGCGACAATACCGATGAAGGGAGATATTGATTCCCTGAATGCGTCGGTGGCAGCAGGAATTCTTTCTTACGAAATCGTGAGACAGAGAATGGGAGCAGGTAAGTGAAAAAATCATACGAAGAATACAAGGATGAAGAACTGATTATGCTGCTTCGTGAAGGCGAGCAGGAGGTTATGGATTATCTGATGGATAAATACAAAAATCTTGTCCGCAGCAGAGCGAAATCCATGTACATTCTCGGTGCGGACACGGAGGACTTGATTCAGGAAGGCATGATTGGTTTGTTTAAGGCAGTGCGCGATTATGACTTCGGGCGCGACGCGGGATTTTATACGTTTGCCGAGCTTTGCATATCGAGGCAGATCTATACGGCGGTACAGGCATCGGGGCGTAAAAAACATATGCCTCTCAACACGTATATTTCTTTTTACAGCAAAGTGGCAGATACCGGACAGGAAGGGGCACAGTTGGAGCTTTCAAGTGTACTGGAATCCGAGCAGAAAAATCCGGAAGAGGCGCTGATTGACCAGGAGAATGTGGAGGAACTCGAGCAGATTATACAGTCCCAGCTGAGCACGTTGGAGAGGCAGGTCATTGATTTGTACCTGACGGAGATGGGAACGGTAGAGATATCAAAGATTCTCGGCATTGATGAAAAGTCTGCGGATAATGCACTGCAGAGGGCCAAAAATAAAATTCGCAGAGCCATGAAACAAAAATAGTTTGACGAAGGGCTGTCAGATGTTATACTATAAGAGCGTAGCAATCAATGTAAACATTACATAGATGAACCGGAAAAAATAATTAAGGGGTGGAAATCATGATAGAAAGAAATGATCCGAACACAAGAATCAGAGAGAAGATTTACAAAGAGTTAAAGGTAACATTTTTAACGATTGAACAGCAGATCAGAGAGATGGAAGACAACAGAACGGAACTTGTAGTGAAGTGTGAACTGTTTGAAGAATGTCTTTCCAAATATCTTTTAAGCAGCGGTAGCGATGTGGTAAAAGAGCATCTTATGGAAGCTCGCGGAGAAATCGAGAACTGTGATCGTGAACTTGAAAAATTAAGACTTCAGAGAGATGCATACAAGATTGAAATTGAGATGTATGAAACAATGAAATAATGATGCATTGCAAAAGCTGTTGCAAAATGGATGTGGCATATCATATCCGTGGTGCAACAGCTTTTTTTGTGCAAGATTGCTATCTATTATGCGCAGGAAGATGCATCGCTGCTTGAGTTATGTAAACCGATAACGGAATCAACACAAATATCCAGTTTTTCCCTGACAGAGGGCATCAGTTGTGAAATCCAGCGCTGAGGAATTGTACTGTATCCGTAGGAAGCGCCTGCAAGACAGCCGGTGAGCGCAGCAATGGCGTCAGTATCACCGCCGTGATAAACTGCCTCCAAAATCGCCGTTTCGAATGTTGCGGTTGTTTCCAGATGGTATAGGGCACTGTCAATGTTGCAATCAATATCTCTGTGGCGTCGTGGCAACTGTGAAAATACCTGTGAGGTAACCTCCATGTCCCTGAGGCATGCAATCAGAATTTGTCTGAATTTTCGGATGCCATTGTTGCATATGGAATTATTATGTGTCAGACTTCCCAGCTCCATCACAAGCTGAATACTGTGGCGGGTAAGAATCGCAGGAGCAACTGCAAACAGAACACTGCTGTCGTTGTTGTCGGGAACTGTGGAAAAGAGCGCCCATTTTTGGTAGTTCTCGTTTCGGCAATGCTCAATTGCATTTACGATACAACGCTCTATGTCAAAGGGATGACTGTCGTACCAGTCGGCATAATTTTGACAGCATTGATTTAAGAATGCTTTCCTGTAGCCGGAAGTGGAACGAACGGATGCGGTTTTTGCCAGTGCATCGCAGACACAGAATGCAAGCTCGGTCGGGTCGGTTACCTCGCCGGGCAGGAGATTAAGCCAGCCTTTGCCGATAATGTCCGTGCGTTTCTTGTACTGTTTTTTGATACTGTGTTGTGGGAAAAATTCTGTGGTGGCGCCCATGGCATCGCCGATGGCAATTCCGTATAACGCGCCTTTGACTTTGTCTTTTGGATATGTATACATATTGTCCCCTCCTTTGTCATATAATTATAACACGCTTTCAATATAACTGAAATAATAATTTTCATATTTTCCTTTAAAATTGTATGAAAGAGGAGAAGTGAAAATGAGCCAGAAACACTCAGAACAATATAGAATCATCGGACAGGCAATCCAGAAATATCGGAAACAAAAGGGATTTACGCAGGAACAGCTTGCAGAGCAGGCGAGCATCAGTATCAGTTATCTGACTAAGATTGAAGCGCCCGGATGTGACCAGCCTTTTTCGTTGGAAGTTCTCCTTGACATCAGGGAGGCCTTGGATGTGTCTATTCACAAACTGTTAGAAGATATTGAATAAAAAAAGACCTTAGGAAGATTTCCTAGGGTCTTTTTTTAGAGCTACCTAGCGGAATCGAACCGCCGACCTCCGCCTTACCAAGGCGACGCTCTACCGACTGAGCCAAGGTAGCAAAATGTGATTACCGAACGATATTGTATCAAAGAAAGAAATCTTTGTCAAACAAAAAACTAGATTATGCATAAGAAGTGTGGTAATATCAATTTATCAGAGTATGGGGGAAATAGGATGAATCATATCTTTCTTGTTAAAAATTATCTTGCTGAAAATGAGAGAAAAGTAAATACGATTTTGCGATGGTTTCCACTTGCATTTCTGATTCTTTGCCCGGCAGTATTTATTGCGAATAAGGCAGGGATGTTTCATTACGAGATGTCGTTTCTGATTAAGGTATGCATTGGAATTGTTGTGTTGTGCTTTTTCCCGCTTATTTTTGCCCGTTATTCTTACAATGAGGTGTGGAATCGGTGTGTCTGCCTTACGGTACTTGAGATTTTTGTATGCTTAGTGGCGTGCAGCAATGTTGTGAATGTTACGATTTTATATGCAGTTGTACCGCTTCTTTCACTACTCTATGTGGACCCGGCAATTTTCTTTCATACGGCGCGAAATTGTTTTATTGCCATGCTTGTGGTGGAAGTAGGATTGTTTGTTTACAAATTCCAGGAATCAATGAAAAAGGATGTGTTGTATCAGGCAGATTACCTTGCCTTTGTTGTTCTTGTGTTAGAGTATGCACTGCTCATGGTTGCGCTGTACTATCTGTTGCAGCACTTTGAGGAGATGATTTCTTCCGGTTACAAGCTTGAGAATCGGGGAGACGGTACTTATGCGACGGCGGCGTCGGTCATGCAGGAGCAGGTGGAGGAGCGCTATAATACCAAGGGGCTTTTTCTTGATGTGGCGCATCGTGTGGAGGCGATAACACAGGGGCAGGCAAAGAAGTTTGTGTCTGTTATTGATGATGAGCTTCCGGGACTGTTAAAGGGTGATCCGGAGAAGATAAAACTTGCGCTGATTAACTTTTTGTCGGATTTTATTCAGTTTACCGAAAAGGGTGAAGTGGTATTTGAAGTTTCCTATGAAAAGGGTATTACACCGAAAAAGGGACAGAATATTACGGTAGTATGTAAAATCCATTGTGAGGAAGACCTATCAGAAGACCTTCGATATGGTAACGCACTCGGATTTGCACTCGGTAAAAATATGATTCAGAAATTAAACGGTGTCATTTTGAACAAATCCGGAGGGAATCCGTATTGTACACATTATGTTATTTCGTTCCAGCAGATGGTGGACGGTGCGGAAACGATTCGTCAGATGCGAAGTATGCGTAAGAGAGAGCAGGATATGCTCATTGCAGAGTCGCGTAAGAAGGCGGAGAACCTTATGTATGTCAAAGCCGGAAAAGCATTGATTGTTGATGACAATGAGATGAACCAGAAACTTGTGGCGGCGATTCTCAAATCGTATGGTCTGGATTCGGTATGTGTATCGACCGGCGAAGAAGCAGTGGAGACGGTACAATCCAAAGAATTTAATCTTATTATATTGGATTATATGATGCCTGTGAAGGGCGGACTTCAGATTGCAAAAGAAATCAGACAGCTGGGAGACCCGTATTATGAAGAACTTCCGCTCATTGCCATGACATCCAACAATACGGAAGAGTCGAAGATGATGTTCTATGACAACCGGTTTGCGGAAGTGATTTCCAAACCAATCAAAGAGGATGAGCTTCGTCTTGCGATTGCTCTTTGTATGTGTCTGTAGGAGAATAGGATGAACTTAAAGGATAGATTTTTGACAGAATTTGACGGAAAAGGAAAAGTGTTCAGTGCGCTGCTTGGCGTTCTGACACTTTTTGCCGTATTAGGACAAATTGCACCCGGATGGTATGGACAGATGCCCGCTTATACCGAATGGATTTGCGGTATCACAACATGGAGTGCTTATAATAAGCAGGCAGATATGGGGATAGTGCAGGTTGCGCTGATTGGTTTGCCGGTACTGTTTCTATTGTTCGGTGTGGTTTATGTATGGTGGAACCGTGTGATGGGACGACGGGAAAAACAGGCAGGAATGATTTTTACGATTTCTTATGTGGCTGTGCTCGGTCTCTTTTTTATGGAAAAAGAATATGCACTGCAATGGCTTCTCTTGTGGGTGTGTTTATTTGTCGGATATTTCATTTTGGGCAAAAAACAGCTGACCGGGCAGTTCGCCGGACTTTTGGAGCAGACGGCCATTGTGATGCTTGCAATCACTTCGGTATTGCTTTTTATGAATGGATTTTTTGTATCCGCCGGTGTTATCTGGCATAAAGTATCGCTTGTTCTGCCGGTGGCATCGGGAATTGTTTTTGTTGTGCTTGTGACGGTAAAAGCCTGTAGGGAAAGAGCACCGCTGCTGGGATGGCTTCAATTATTACTTCCGCTCGCATGGATTGGTTTTGTGCATTTTAGGTATCGTTACGAAAAGGATGGCTCGCTGATAGAGCTGTTTTACTCGGGCAGATGGAAATGGATGTGTCTTTTGCTCTGCGCAGTTTGTTTGATTTGTGCAGTGGCCGAAAAGCTTAAAACAAAACACACGCTTCTGTTTTCTACGTTTGTTATGACCGCGGTCATTCGCGTGTTTTCACAGCCGGATGGGATACTGAACATCGACTATTTCCATAACGGTGAGATTTCAATGCCGATGCAGCAGCTTGTCTCCTATGGAAAGCTTCCGTATCAGGACATGATTCCGATTCACGGAATGTGCGACTATTATTACGGGGAAATGAATTATCTCTTTTTTGACGGGACGTATTTATCGCTCAACGCGGCAAAAGTGGTAGGCGACCTTTTCATGGCAGTCCTGCTTGCGGCGGTGATTTATTTCTTTGTGGAACATAAGCTTCAGGCTTTCGCAATCATTTATTTTTTTATGCCGTTTATGATTCGGGGCGCGGGAATGCGTTACTGGTTTATGTTTGTTTTGTTCTTTGTTCTGTTTTCAGAACGGGTAAACAAAGGAATGCAGAGTCTGTATGCATGGATTTTGCTTTCGATTGTTGCGATTGCATGGAATGCATCGATCGGCGGTGCGTCGGCGCTTGCGTTTTTTCCGGTTGTTGCATACCGGTTCTTCCGCGACATTTCCGCACAGTGGAGAGAGTTTTGTTTCAGCCGTGACAAGGTGAAACGGAATATGACATGGATTGCGTGGGGAGCTTTGTTTGTCATCGGTGTTGCTTTTGTACCGTTATTTTTAAAGATTGTAAGTTACCTGCGTGAGAATACCGGGACGACATTGTATGTCAACGGAATGGAAATGCTCGAGGACATTACCGAGGCGACCGGTTATTTTGTACCCGGGCTGATCAATGGACAGGGAAGTTTTTGGATTGTGACGTTTGCGTTCCTGATTCCGCTTCTTATTTCTTTTGCCATGTGGCTGAGAAAAAGCGCAGCGGGAGCGGGAGAAATGTTTGTTACGTATCTGCTTGCTTTTTGGGTGCTTGCCAACTATGCGTTTGTCCGGTACGATGAAGGATTGCGTACGGGAGTGCTCGGTATCTTTTTCCTGCTGCTGACTGCGGTAACGCTTTTGTGGCGTATTCAAAAGGACAAGTCAGAAGAACACATGGGTATTTGGGGACTTTATGCGGCAATGCTTGCGCTGGCGGTTATGCTCGCCGGCGATGCACCATTTGTCACGGCAGATACGCTTGTGCTGGAGAAAGAGGTTCCGGAGTATGTGGATACTGTAATTATGGGACGGGAGATTGAAGATCCGGTGGTTCATGTGTCAGGAGAGATTGTTTCTATGCCGAATCTCGGGACCGGTTTTATTCAGGGAAACACGCTGGTCAGCCTTCAGAATGTGCATGCGCTTGTGCGGGCAGCAGAGACAAACGGACAGACAGTATTTGATATTACGAATGCGGTAGCGAATGCAGTCCTGCTTGATATGCCACTGTATCTCCCGTATTCTTCTGCTTACAATATCAGTAATACGGTAATGCAGGACAGAGCAATTTCGATGCTGGAAGGTAAGCTTCCGGATGTAATTCTGGCCTCACCGGAGATTCGTTTCGACGATGCTCCGTTTAGTTACAGGAGCATGAAGCTTTACCGCTATTTGATGGAACAGGATTATATCCCATATAAATATGAAAATGTAATTTATCTCGTGCGAGGTGAGAATCCATTGCCGGATGCACATCGGGATGATGAGGCGTTTGCACAGCTTATGCACAAAAAAAATCTTGCATATTTACCGGCAGTATGGGGCAGTAATGCGGAAGATATGTCACAGCCACTCACACAGCTTTCTGTAAATGCTGAGGCGGTTGCGACGGAGAATGGTTTCCGTATCGTTTTTGATGAGCCGGTATCAGGCGAAGAGCTTGGCATGATAGGGTTTAACGGATTACATGCGGAGGAGGAAGAAGTAAGCGTTACCATGATGATGGAAAGTGAACTGTCACCGGATGGGACCGTAGCGTTTGAGTTTTGTCTTAAAGGAGATAGCTATTTGATTCCGGTATGTACAAGTCCTTATGTGTCACAGCAGGAGAAGATAGATTATGTGGAACTTACGTCCGATGCTTGGGAGAAGATTTCTGCGGATGAGATAGAGGTTTGTCTGTATCAATAAGAACGTAATAAAAAGGGTGTCCAGGTCAATGACTTGGATACCCTTTTTGTATGCTTTTTATTCGGTTGGTGTCTCGCCGGAGTCCTGTGCATCCGCCTCGGCGTCGATTTCCTGTTGCTGTTGTTGTGCCGCCTGTTGCTGCGCTGCCGCCTGCTGTTGTTGCAAAGCTGCCTGCGCTGCCTGGATGGCAGCGATGTTGTTCGGATCAAGGAAATAAGTTGCTGTGTGAGGACAGTACTCGGTAAGCCCCGGATTACCATCGTCACCCGGTGGGATTTCTATGGTACCCGGACGCTGGAACGGACATGTGGTACATGCACTCATTCCGGTTGCTGCACAGACCATTCCGTTTACATGGACGGTACAGGAGTCTGTCGGAACTGTTCCTTCTGCAAAGTATTCGGTAGCAAGGTATGCATCACAGATACCTGCAATCGGAAGTTTTCCTGATTTGGAACATATCGTGGCAGTTACGATTCCGCTTGGTTTCTTGAACGAAGCAGCCGGAAGATTCTCATGAATCTGTGACATAACTTTCCGCCACATAGTTTTAGAAAGCGCTTTCTCGGAAGCGGCTCTCATTTTTACATTGTTGTCATAGCCGGTCCATGTTGTTGCAGTATAGTATGGTGAAAATCCTGCAAACCACACGTCCTTGTCATCTGTCGTGGTACCGGTTTTACCGGCAATGGCAATATCACCGCCGAAGTTAACTGCACCACCGGTTCCTTTGGTGACAACGTCAACCATGGCATCGGTGAGAAGATAAGCAGTTGATTCTTTGATAACCTGCCTTTGTGACGGTGATGTATTGTCAATCAGAACATTACCGTCATGGTCTAAAATCTTAGTAAACAAAGTCGGTTTGATATAGGAACCACCATTGGCAATGGACGCGTAGGCGGCGTTCAGTTCCATATTAGTGACACCGTCTGTCAATCCGCCAAGGGCAAGTGACTGGGTAATGTCTGTAAAAATCTTAGGACCGTCTTCCGTATCCTCTTGACGTCTTTCCACAAGCGTTGTGAAACCGAAATCCAATAAGTAATCAAAACCGAGCTGCGGCGTAATCTGTGTCAGAGTTTTTACTGTTACAATATTGAGCGATTGCTCGATGCCGTAACGGAGAGAACAAATTCCTTTGTATTCCGAATACCAGTTATTCACCGGTGTTCCGTCTTCGTAAGTATACGGCGCATCATTTTGAACGGAGGCAAGCGTCATACCGGCACTGTCAAGGGCCGGGGCAAAAGCACCAAGTACTTTGAAAGTAGAACCGGGTTGTCTTTTCGTGTCCGTTGCACGGTTTAAGGTACGGCTGGCTGTTTTGGTTCCGCGTCCGCCGACCATGGCAACCACATGACCGGTTGCCTGATCCTGAACCGTGATGGAAACCTGCGGCTGTGGTGTCAGGTTGATTCTCTCATCGTGTACTTTATCTCCCGGGCCGAGAACGGCGGTCTGGTAAAGGGCAATGTCCTCATACGCTGCATCCTGTGAATCATAAAGGAGGTTGTAAGCTGCACTCTGCTGCTGGAAATAAGCCTTAAACATTTCTGTGGAGTGGTTTACATAATCCCCATTGCTTGTTTTAATCGTTAACTGATAATCCAAAAGCCATTTCGTGTCTTCCGGATAGTTTTCTTCGTCGTTGTATATGCTGTCACATATGCTCTGGATTTTCGGGTCCTGTGCTGCGTAAATCTGAAGACCGCCGCTGTACACAAGTTTGTATGCCTGCGTTTCATTGTAGCCTTTTTCTTCCATCAGGACAGCCGTAACTTCGTCAATCAGGGCGTCCACATAATAGGTGTTGATCGACTCGACATCCTTTTCTTTGTTGACCATCTGAATGCGTGCATATACATTGTCAGAGACTGCTTCATCGTATTCTTCCTGTGTGATATAACCCTGTTCCAGCATGTCATTTAGAACCTTGGAGCGACGCTTTACGTTTTCTTCCGGATGGGAAATCGGATTGTATTTTGATGGATTCTGTGTAATACCTGCAATTACCGCACATTCGGACAAAGTCAGCTGTGATACCGGTTTGTTGAAGTAGCGCATCGAAGCGGCTTGAACACCGAGCGTGTTCTGTCCAAGGTTGATGGAATTCATATAAAGCTCTAAGATACTTTCTTTATCCATTCTCTTTTCAAGCTCGATGGCAAGGTACTGTTCCTGAATCTTTCGTTTGATTTTTACGAAGTTCGAATTCTCGCCGACCCAGCCTTCAAAAACGTTGTTTTTCAAAAGCTGCTGCGTAATCGTACTGGCACCCTGTGACAAATCGCGGCTTTGAATTGCTACAACCGCGGCACGGGCAATACCCTTGATATCAATACCGTTGTGCTGGTAAAAACGCATGTCTTCAATTGCTACAAATGCATCGGCCATATCCTGCGGAATCTGGTCCATATTGACATAGCTTCGGTTGGAATCCGTACCGACCAGCTTGGCAATCTGTTTGCCGGTGGAGTCATAGACGACCGTGGCGTAACCGGTAGGACGTACATCCAGACTGGAAATATCCGGTGCCGATGCCAAAATGCCCTTGAAAATACCGATACCGAAACAGATACCTATAATACCGACGGCAAGAACGCATACGAGCAATGCTTTTAAAAAGTAAAGCATAAACATTTTGCTGAATTTAGTTGATTTTGAATTGAGCTGCCGTTGTTTGCGGCGAATGCTCCTTTTGCCATAGTTCATGAACATAGCCTCCCTATTCTTCATGATTATACCAAAAACAGACATCAAAAGGAAGAAAAATCTTCCATATTAAGAATTGTTCACAAAAAATAGCATAGTTATTCAGGTGGGAATATGGACGGAGCGGAATAATTTCGATATAATTGTTCCGTAATTGTTTTTCGGAAAAGCAGAAACGGAGCAGAAATATGAAAATTATTCTGGAACAGGCAGAAGGTGAAATCATAGAGAAAAAATCCCGCTTCATCGCTACCATGTGTCCGGTGGAGTCGCAGGAGGAGGCGGAGCAGTTTATTGCCCGGTGTAAGAAAAAGTACTGGGATGCAAGACATAACTGCAGCGCTTATGTGATTGGAGAAAATAATGAAATTATGCATTCTTCTGATGATGGTGAGCCGAGCGGAACGGCTGGAAGACCGATGCTTTCCGTGCTGACCGGAGCGGATATTCACAATGTGGCGGTTGTAGTAACCCGTTATTTTGGAGGAGTGCTTCTCGGGACCGGTGGACTTGTGCGAGCCTATCAGGGGGCTGTGAGCGCAGCGATCGCCAACTGCCGGGTAGAGGAACAGATTGATTTACAACTACTGACCGTCACGGTGGAGTACGGTGATATCGGGAAAGTTCAATATTTTATGGAACAGAAGGAACAGTATCGTTTGGAGGAAACGGAATATGGTGCCAACGTAGCATTCCATATTGCGGTTCCGGTTGAAATGACAGAGCAGGTCAGGAAAGAACTTGTACAGCTGACCAGCGGAAAAGCCATAATTGAAATGGGAGATGTGGTTGCATCGATCTAATAAAAAATGAACTTGTACATTTCGCACATGCGTGCTAAGATAGGAACATGCAAAATTCTTGCATGTTCCTTTTGCGTGATATGCACGCAGTTATGCTCATTGCCGTTCGGCAAAGAATTCCGTTTTTTATGATTTCTTAAACGCAGCCCTTTTACGTAGTGTCGGGTCGAGAATTTTCTTTCGGATACGGAGACTTTCCGGAGTGACTTCCAAAAGTTCGTCCGTGTCAATGAAATCGAGTGCCTGCTCAAGTGAGAGGATGCGTGGAGGAGAGAGACGGAGCGCCTCATCCGCACCGGAAGAGCGGGTGTTGGTCAGCTGTTTTTTCTTGCAGACGTTGATTTCGACGTCCTCAGCCTTGCCGGTTTCGCCGACGACCATTCCGGCGTATACTTTTGTGCCTGCACCGATAAAGAGTGTTCCTCGCTCCTGAGCATTGTAGAGACCGTAGGTAATTGCCTCGCCGCTCTCAAAGGCGATAAGAGAACCTTGGCTGCGGTACATCATGTCGCCCTTGTAAGGACCGTAACCCTGGAAGGAAGTGTTGATAATACCGTTCCCTTTTGTGTCGGTCAGAAACTCACCGCGGTAGCCAATCAGGCCTCTGGAGGGGATGGAGAATTCCAGGCGTGTGTAACCACCGCTTGTCTGTCCCATGCTAAGGAGCTCGCCTTTGCGGGCAGAAAGCTTTTGGATGACGGAACCGGAAAATTCTTCCGGGACGTCGACGTAAGCCGTTTCCATCGGCTCAAGCCGCTTTCCGTTTTCATCTGTTTTATAGAGCACTTCCGCTTTGGATACCGCAAATTCGTATCCTTCACGTCGCATATTTTCAATAAGAACCGACAAATGAAGTTCACCGCGTCCGGAAACTTTGAAGGCTTCCGTCGTATCTGTTTCTTCCACGCGGAGAGAAACGTCCGTGTTGAGTTCGCGGAATAAGCGGTCACGAAGGTGACGGCTTGTCACATATTTGCCCTCCAAACCGGCGAGCGGAGAGTCGTTGACAATGAAATGCATTGCGATGGTCGGTTCGGAAATTTTTTGGAATGGAATCGGCTGCGGGTCGGAAGGGCAGCAAAGTGTATCACCGATGCGGATGTCCGTAATCCCGGAAATCGCGACAATGGAACCGATGCCGGCTTCTTTGACTTCCACTTTTTTCAGCCCGTCAAATTCATAAAGCTTGGAAACCTTTACTTTTTTCATCTTGTCCGGCTCATGGTGGTTGACAATGGCAACCTCCTGATTGACGCTGATGTTGCCGTTATCGACTTTACCGACACCGATACGTCCGACGTATTCGTTGTAGTCGATAGTGCTGATCAGAAGCTGTGTTCCGGCTTCCGGGTCACCTTCCGGAGCAGGAATGTAATCTAAAATCGTTTCAAATAACGGAATCATGTCCTTACCTGGCACATCCATATCAAGTGATGCCGTGCCCGCCTTGGCGGATGCGAACACGAAAGGACAGTCAAGCTGCCATTCGTCTGCTTCCAAATCAATAAAAAGTTCCAGTATTTCATCAATTACTTCCGAAGGTCTGGCTTCCGGACGGTCGATTTTGTTGACACAGACGATGACAGGGAGTTTTAAATCCAGGGCTTTGCGGAGCACGAATTTGGTCTGTGGCATAGCTCCCTCGAAGGCGTCGACAACGAGAATGACGCCGTTGACCATCTTCAGCACACGCTCCACTTCGCCGCCGAAGTCCGCATGTCCCGGTGTATCAATGATGTTTATTTTGGTGTCTTTATATGTTACGGCAGTGTTTTTGGAAAGGATTGTGATACCGCGTTCTCTTTCGATATCGTTAGAGTCCATGACGCGTTCTGCCACTTCCGCGCCGGCGCGGAATACGCCACTCTGTTTTAAGAGTTCATCGACCAATGTTGTTTTACCGTGGTCTACATGCGCAATGATTGCAACATTTCTGATATCATTTCTTTTTGTTTTCATTACAAAATCGCCTCTTTTTCTATTTAAGTATACCCATTTTTTAAACTCAAACGACAATAGTCTACCACAAATGTCGCAAAAAGCAACCATGCGTCGATGAAACAATGTCATAAAAACGGAATTCACACATAAATTTATATAGCATGACAGGAAAAAATTCTTGATCTAAGAAGGGAGAACAAAAAATGACAGATAAGGTAATTGAAAACAACCAGGTAGTAGTTATCGGAGAGATTGTGGGTGACTTCGTGTACAGTCATGAGATATTCGGGGAAGGATTTTATATGGTCGATTTGCTTGTGCCGCGGCTTAGCGATTCGTCCGATTTGATCCCGCTGATGGTTTCCGAGAGGCTGATGGATGTAGAAAAGGATTATCGGGGAACCACAATTATGGTAAGCGGACAGTTTCGGTCCTACAACCGCCATGAAGAACATAAGAACAGACTGATTTTATCTGTGTTTGTAAGAGAAGTCGAGTTTTTGGAAGAGATGGCGGAAAAAGAAAAGACGAACTATATTTTTCTCGACGGCTACATTTGCAAAGAACCGATTTACCGGAAAACGCCGCTCGGAAGGGAAATTGCGGATATTCTGCTCGCCGTCAACCGTCCGTACGGAAAAAGTGATTATATACCGTGCATCAGCTGGGGTAGAAATGCCAGATATTCCAGCAGTTTTCAGGTGGGAGAACGTTGCAGAATCTGGGGTAGAATCCAGAGCAGGGAATACATGAAAAAGCTGTCGGATGATGAGGCCGAAAAACGAATTGCCTACGAAGTGAGTGTGAGCAAACTGGAACTTGTGGATGAGGAAGAGGAGTTGCAGTTATCGGAAAATTGTGCTATGATGCCGGAAGTGTAAATTTTGGCAATGGATTTTGTGAAGACAGAATCCGATTCTGAGAGGTGCAATATGGAGCAGGGAAAGATACATATATTTACCGGAGACGGTCACGGGAAAACACCTGCGGCTATCGGTGAGGCAATCTATGCGGCGTGCAGCGGGAAAAATGTTGTCGTTATCCAGTTTTTGAAGGCAGATTTGCTCATGAATGCGGAGTATCTGAGACGCTTTGAACCCGAAATTAAATTTTTCCGTTTTGAAAAGGCGACGGAAGATTATACAAACTTAAGTGAGCATGAGCAGCAGGAGGAGAAGATGAACATCCTCAACGGGCTTAATTTTGCAAAGAAAGTGCTCTCGACCGGAGAGTGTGATTTACTCATTCTTGACGAGGTTCTCGGGCTTTTGGATATGGGAATCGTGACCTCGGAGGAAATAAAGACTCTGCTGGAAGCCAAGGATGAGGAGACGACTGTAATTTTGACGGGCATACAGCTAAACGACGATTTGTGTTTGCTTGCCGACGAAGTTTCCAAAATTGAGACCATGAATTTTAAAGTATTTTAGTTTATGAAACTCCGGACGATTGTCCGGAGTTTTTGACTTCCTAATATTTGTAAAAAGGGGAAAAAGATTGACAGATATTAAGAAGAATGCTATGCTTGCAATAGGTTCTGAAATATAGGCAGAGCTGTCAATATGAAATAGATAGAGGTCGCATTTTTCAAAAGTAGTTCTTAGGATGCAGCAGGTGCATATGAATAAGAATAAAAGGGAAAGATGCCGAAAGAGAGAGAGGCCTGTACCTTTTTGTCTTGGGCATACAGTTAAGAGCTGTATGACTGTCATCAGGATTGATGGGGAGCTATCGGAACGGAATTTTGAAGTCGGCTCTTTTCATGTCGGCTTTTTCTTTATTAAAGGAGGAAGAAAAATGGCTATTTTTACAGGAGCAGGTGTAGCGATTGTCACACCATTTCATGAAGACGGAAGTGTAAATTACGAAGCTTTCGAAAAACAGATTGAGCTTCAGATTGCAGGCGGAACCGATGCGATTATCGTGTGCGGAACAACGGGCGAGGCGTCCACACTTTCTCACGAGGAACATTTAGATGTGATTCGTTACTGTATCAAAGTTGTAAATAAACGTATTCCGGTTGTAGCAGGTACAGGTTCTAATTGTACAGAAACTGCGATTTACTTATCACAGGAAGCAGAGAAGGCAGGAGCAGACGGACTCTTAGTAGTGACACCATATTACAATAAATGTACACAGAAAGGTCTTGCCGAGCATTTTACAATGATTGCAGAGGCGGTAAATATTCCGGTGATTCTTTACAATATCCCGGGAAGAACCGGTGGTGTGTTCATTCAGCCGGAGACGGTTGTAAAACTCTGTAAGGAAGTTCCAAACATTGTCGGAGTGAAAGACGCGACGGGTAATATTTCAGGCGTGGCAAAACTTCTTTCCATCGCGGACGGCTGTGTCGATGTGTACAGCGGAAACGATGACCAGATTGTTCCGATTCTTTCGCTCGGAGGAAAAGGTGTTATCTCTGTATTATCCAATGTGGCACCGCAGCAGACACATGACATGTGTGCGAAATATTTTGAAGGTGACGTGGAAGCGAGCCGCAAGATTCAGCTCGATGCCATCGAACTGATTGATGCGTTATTCTGTGAGGTAAATCCGATTCCGGTAAAGAAAGCCATGAATCTCATGGGTCTTGAGGCCGGTCCGATGCGCAGACCTCTGACAGAGATGGAACCGCAGAACGCAGCGAAATTAGAAGCGGCAATGAAAGGTTTCGGTATTTTATAACAGCGATATTTGTATGAACATAACATATGACAGGCAGCAAATTTTTCTGCCTGTCATCTTCATATTTGATTCGTGATGGTAAAAATGAAAGCGAAAGATGTCCTGCACAACGATTTCCATGAAGGCTGTTGAAAAACGTCAGCACTTGGATTCTCCGTGCAGGGATGCGCGGAGAATCCTTAGTACTGTTACGTTTTTCACCAAGTGGGAACGTGCCTGTATGGGAATCGTTGTGCAGGAGAAGTATCGCTTTCATTTTTACCATCGCGAATGAAAGCGACGATGAAAGGAGAATAATATGACAAAAGTAATTATGCATGGCTGTAACGGAAAGATGGGACAGACCATTACAAGACTGATAGAGACGGATGAGGCAATTGAGATTGCGGCCGGAGTGGACGTGTATGACGGTATCTCCAATACATATCCGGTTTTTAAAAACATCGCAGAGTGTGATGTGGAAGCGGATGTAGTCATCGATTTTTCTTCACCGGTTTGTATGGATGCGTTATTAGACTACTGCGCGGATAAAAAGGTTCCGGTCGTACTTTGCACAACCGGTCTGACGAAGGCGCAACTCGATAAAGTGCAGGAAACATCAAAGAAGGTGGCAGTGCTTAAATCCGCCAACATGTCGATGGGAATTAATCTTCTGCAAAAAGTTCTGAAAGACATCTCGCCGATTTTGGCAGAAGCAGGTTTTGATATTGAAATTGTAGAAAAACATCATAACCTGAAAAAGGACTCTCCGAGCGGTACAGCACTGGCTCTCGGTGATTCCATCAACGAAGCATTTGAAGAAAAATTTGAATATGTATATGACAGAAGTGACCGAAGCATCGTAAGACCGAAGCAGGAAATCGGATTTTCTGCTGTCAGAGGCGGAACGATTGTCGGTGACCATGACGTGATTTTTGCCGGAGAAGATGAAGTTATTACATTGTCACACAGAGCCTACTCTAAGGCTGTATTTGGCAAAGGCGCTGTGCAGGCAGCCAAATTCCTGAAGGGAAAAGCAGCCGGAATGTATGATATGAGCGATGTCATCAACGCATAGGGGGAACAGTATGGATGAAATGGAATTAAGGTATCTGCGTTCTCTTTCGAAGCAGTACCCGAATATTGCAGCAGCCAGTACAGAGATTATCAACCTTCAGGCAATTCTCAATCTGCCCAAAGGTACCGAGCACTTCATGACGGATATTCACGGTGAGTATGAGCAGTTTAATCACATCTTGAAAAACGGCTCCGGTTCCGTGCGCAGAAAAATTGACGAAGAATTCGGCAACACGCTCAGCAACAAAGATAAGAAGAGTCTTGCAACTCTGATTTATTATCCGAAGGAAAAGCTTGAGATTGTCATGCAGGAGGAGGACAATATTGAAGATTGGTACAAGATTACATTGTACCGCCTGGTACAGATTACCAAGCATGTCTCTTCCAAATATACGCGCTCCAAGGTGCGCAAAGCTCTGCCGAAAGATTTTGCATATATTATTGAAGAATTGATTACGGAAAAGGCAGAGGTGCAGGATAAGGAAGGGTATTACAATGAGATTGTAAATACCATTATCCGTATCGGTCGTGCGCCGGAATTTATCGTTGCGCTCAGCAATCTCATTCAGCGACTTGTTGTTGACCAGCTTCACATTGTCGGAGATATTTATGACAGAGGTCCGGGACCGCATGTGATTCTCGATACACTTCGCCATTACCATAATGTCGACGTACAGTGGGGAAATCATGACATTGTCTGGATGGGAGCGGCAGCAGGCTCTTTGGCTTGTATTGCGAATGTCATCCGCATGTCGGCCCGTTACGGTAATCTTGATACTCTTGAGGAAGGATACGGTATCAACCTGATTCCGCTTGCGACGTTTGCGATGGAAAAATATGCAGATGTAAATTGCGATATTTTTTCCATCAAATTTAACACGGATTACAACACGAAAGACCTCAGCATGGATATGAAGATGCACAAGGCAATCGCCATTATTCAGTTTAAGCTGGAAGGGCAGATTATCATGCGCCGTCCGGAATTCATGATGGAGGAGAGACTTCTTTTAGATAAGATTGATTTTAAGAATAAGACAGTAACGGTCGAAGGAAAAACCTATCCGATGCGCGATACGGATTTTCCGACGGTGGATCCGGAAAATCCATATGCTCTGACGCAGGAAGAGGCAGAACTTATGGAGCGTCTCAGACAGGCTTTTTCACGCTGTGAAAAACTGCAGAAGGACGTTCGTTTCCTGTTTTCTAAAGGCGGGCTTTATAAGGTGCACAACTCAAATCTTCTCTATCACGGATGTGTTCCGATGGATGAGGAAGGTAATTTCCTGAAAGTGGATGTGTTCGGCAAAGAGTATTGCGGAAAGGCACTTTACGATGTGCTCGATAATTATGCGCGTAAAGGCTATTATGGTACGCGTGATTCCGGTGAGAAGGCAAAAGGAGAGGATATTCTCTGGTATATCTGGTCAGGACCGAATTCTCCGGTGTTCGGCAAAGATAAGATGACAACATTTGAGCGTTATTTTATCGAGGATAAAGAAACACATAAAGAGAAGAAAAATGCATACTACAGACTGTATGACAGGGAAGATATCGTTGACAAGATTCTCGCAGAATTCGGTTTGGATAGCGAAAAATCCCACATCGTCAACGGACATGTTCCGGTGGAGCGTAAAAAAGGTGAGTCACCGATTAAATGCGGTGGAAAGCTTTTAGTTATTGATGGCGGATTTTCCAAGGCGTATCAGAACAAGACGGGAATTGCAGGCTATACGCTTGTTGCCAATTCCCACGGAATGCGTCTTGTTTCTCATGAACCGTTTGAGTCGACGGAGGCGGCGATTCGCAAGGAATCGGATATTTTCTCAGATTCTATCGTGGTGGAAACTGCACTTCAGAGGCTGTGTGTGGCAGACACCGACATCGGTACGGAGTTAAAAGAGAGTATTTATCAGCTCGAAGAGTTACTGCTTGCTTACCGAAATGGTGATCTTATTGAGAAGAGTGTATACGAATAAATAAATCATGAAAAAGAAAACCCTTCGGTATTGTTCCGAAGGGTTTTGTTATAGTTTACATAATATTAAAGACGAACTAAGGATTTGCATCTGTTGCTGCGTTGTCAGTACCGTTTGTGATATCCTCGACGACATCGCCTGCGCCGTTTGCAATGTCATCCACGACATTACCGGCATCGTCGATTGCATCACCGACCGCGTTGCCTGCATCTTCTACAGTATTACCTGCATCACCTGTTGCACTGTCTCCGGCGTTGTCTGCGGAATTACCTGTGGCATTGTCGGTCGCCGAGCCGCCGCCGTTCATGTCGCCGGCTGCGGAATCACCGGTTGTTGATCCGCCATTTGCTGAGCCGCCGCCATTCATGTCGCTGCCTGTCATGCTGTCGCCTGTTCCGGTGTCACCGGCTGAATCACCTGTTGTGCCGGTGGTTCCCTGTGTTTCATCTGAGTTGTTTGTCTCTGTTCTTCCGCATGCGCATCCGACCAATGTACTCATCGAAAGACAAAGTAAAAGAACATAGATAAGGGTTTTGCTTTTTTTCATAATTTTCACTCCTTTTGTCAATACTCGATTATGTCAGTTATTTTGATACTGATATGAATAATCTGCCCAGATTTTTTTTGATTATTCATTGCCTACGAAAATGCATGTGTGGTATTCTTGTTAAAGAAACACGCGAGAGGAGCAGAACAATATGCAGTTTCGTCCATGTATTGACATTCATAACGGAAAAGTAAAACAGATTGTCGGCAGCAGTCTTGTCGACGAAGGCAATCAGGCGAGCGAAAATTTTGTGGCAGAGCAGGACGCGGCATTTTTTGCCGATTTATATAAAGAAAGAAACATCTGCGGCGGACATGTAATTTTATTAAATAAAGAAGGAAGCGAATTTTTTGATGAGACGCGCCGGCAGGCGGTTCTGGCGCTTCGCGCATATCCGGGCGGATTGCAGGTCGGCGGAGGAATTACCGCGGAGAATGCTTCTTATTATATCGAGCAGGGTGCATCGCACGTTGTTGTGACATCCTATGTTTTTTCGCAGGGGAAAATAAATTATGTAAACCTAAATAAACTTGTGGATGCGGTCGGACCGGAGCACGTCGTTCTTGATTTAAGTTGTAAAAAATATGAGGATGGCTATTATGTCATGACGGACCGTTGGCAAAATAAGACGGATATGAAACTGACTGTGGCAGCGATGGAAGAACTCTCATCCTACTGCGATGAGTTTTTGATTCATGCAGTTGATGTCGAAGGAAAGTCGCAGGGAATAGAGGAGGAGCTTGTGCGTATGCTTGGGGAGTTTACGATGCGGCCGGTCACATATGCGGGAGGCGTTCATGACTTTGAAGATTTGGCAAAACTTAAGGATCTTGGACAGAATCATGTCCATGTGACCATCGGAAGTGCACTGGATTTGTTTGGCGGAACGATGGAATTTGAGAGAGTGTTAAAAGAGATAGAAGCATAAAAAAAGAACCGGTCAGTCCGGTTCTTCTTTTTTAATCTGTTAGCACAACTGTCAATTTAAAACAAAATTCTTATGGATTTATATTTCAAAAAGGCACATCGCAAAACGGATTAGTCTTATAATTTAGTTACGTTTACTGCCTGAGGTCCTTTTTCGCCGTTAACTACTTCGTACTCAACTGCAGCGCCTTCATCTAATGACTTGAAGCCTTCCATGTTAAGTCCTGAGTAGTGTACGAAAACATCGTTTCCAGCTTCATCAGAGATGAATCCGTAACCTTTCTGGTTGTTGAACCACTTAACTGTACCTTTGTTCATTTTGGCTACCTCCAATATAAATATGTGTCGTTTTCACGACAATGTTAGAATAGCACAATGAAATTTAAATGTAAATAATAAGTTAACTAAATGTGCAAAATTTTGCATTTGGAAAACAAGATTTTTAGTGATGGTTTGAGCGGAATTGCAACGAGGGCGGCAACGGTTGGCTGCTACGTGAACATGGGAGGTTTTGTAGGTCCCATACCAAGTGGCGACCGATAGAGGGACGAATTTTGGTACATATATAGGCTTGTGGGAGAGCAAAAACTACGATGTATTGCAAAATTGGCATATATATATTAAATCAGGGAGATATATCGGTCGGGTGGTTGACATAACAAAAAGTCAGAACAGTAAAAAACAGCTAAATTTCTCTAAATCGAGAATTATAGCTGTTTTTAGTTTACATAATTCACAAATTCCCCGGAGCAATTCGCAGCCGAGGAGATTCGTTCCCCAGTGCAACTCGCAACCGGGCGGCTTAAAATTATTCTTCTTTTTTCATTCGATCAAACACGAGCTCGTATCCGTCGTTTCCGTACGTCAGGGAACGATTGACACGGCTGATGGTTGCTGTGGAAGCACCTGTCTTTTCTGCGATTTCCAGATATGTCTTTTTTTCGCGAAGCATCGTAGCAACTTCAAAACGCTGTGAGAGCGAAAGTAATTCGTTTACTGTGCACAAATCCTCAAAGAAAGAGTAACATTCTTCTTTTGTCTGAAGTGTCAGAATGGCTTCAAATAACTTGTCCACCGGCTCTGATTTCAATTTCTTTACCATGTGTAATCCTCCAACGCACTTTAATACTGTAAAATTTTAAAGCTTTATATTGTCATATTAACACACGTCTTGGATTGCGTCAATTCAAAAATGTTATTGTTTCATTTTCTCTTTTGCGCGGAGCATGGCGAGAAAAGCGTCCACGGAAGAGTTAACAACGAGTTCTTCCGGGAAATTGCACTCGGCAAGAACTTCTATGGCATAGTCGTGATGTCCAACGAGCGTATCCGCATGTGCATCGGAACCAAGAAGCACCCGGCAACGATATTTTTTACAATAATCGAGCATGCGCAGATAATTGTCACGTGCGCCGACACGAAAGCCGGTCGGAGACAGGGAAGCATTGTTAATTTCAAGCAACACGTTGTTTTCTTTGGCGGCGGAAACGATCTCGTCATAGTTTAGCGGAAACCGGCTGTCATCCGGATGGCCGATAATGTTGACATACGGATTTTGCATGGCGGCAATGACTGCACCGGTGATGTTTGCCTCGCTCATAAATGGGATGCAGGGAGGATGAAGGCTGGCAATACCGTAATCCAGCTCTCTTAAATGGCGCTCAGCAAGATCAATGGTACCCTTTTTATCCAAAATGTTCAGCTCGACACCGAACATCACCGGAACATCGTAGGCACCACGGTCAAGTATTTTTAAATTTGAGAAATAAAATTCGTGGCAACTTCCGGGCATCATAGGTGCGTGCTCGGAAATACCGAGAAGTGCAAGACCTTTTTTGCCGGCGGCTTTGGTCATTTCGCGAATTGTGTTAAACGCGTGACCGCTGGCAATGGTGTGTGTGTGCATATCTAAAACATCAAGCATGTTGCTACCTTCTTTCTCAAAGCTTATGTTCGAAATTTTTAGAGACAAAACGTAATTTCAGTATAGATTCCGCACCGGAAAGTGTCAAATGCGTTTACAAATAGTTTTAAATACTATATAATGTGATGAAGACATTCTTTCAGAGGAAAGGTAAGTGTATGACCATGAAAACAGAAGAGTTATTAAATAGCATATTGGAAAGCTTTGACCGCATAGATTATATCAAATCGGAGGATATTCCGAACATTGATCTGTACATGGACCAGGTGACGACGTTCATGGACAACAGAATGCGTCATAAGACGCGCAATCCGGAGGAAGATAAGGTTCTGACGAAGACGATGATTAACAATTACGCAAAGAACGACTTGTTGCCTCCGCCGGTCAAGAAGAAATATTCCAAAGAGCATATGCTCGTTCTGATTTTTATATATTATTTCAAAAATATCTTATCCATCGGAGATATTCAGAGCATTCTGAATCCGCTTACGGATCGTTTTTTCGGTAAGACGGATGATTTTAATCTGACGAAGGTGTACGACGAAGTGTTTCGGTGGGAGGATGAGCAGGTCGAGGTGCTCAAGAAGGATGTGACGGAGCGTTACCTCGCAGCACAGAATTCCTTTTCGGATGCACCGGAGGATGCGCAGGAATTTTTGCAGTACTTTTCGTTCATCTGTCTGCTCAGTTTCGATGTATATGTCAAGAAGCAGCTGATAGAGAAACTGATTGATGATTTGGCGAAGAAGACAGAGGAGCAGAAGTCAGAGCCGAAGAAGGAAAAGGCAAAAGCAAAGCAGAGCAAAGAAGAGCAATAGGAGACATTATGCCAGGCAATGATAATTTAGTGATTGTTTTGGACCCGGGACATGGCGGGGAGAACGAAGGGCTGAAGCACAGAGGGCTTATCGAAAAGGATATGAACCTTGTGACAGCGAATGCCATGCGGGATGAACTACTGCAGTACGATAATGTAGAGGTTTACATAACGAACCCGGAAAAAGCAGACATGTCATTAAAAGAGCGTGCGGAATATGCAGACAGCGTGGGGGCGGATATTTTAATCAGCCTCCATTTTAATATGTCCGAAAATCATCAGATGTACGGGTCGGAGGTGTGGATTCCGAGTATCGGTCTCGGGAATTCTAAGATGCATTCGCTCGGGGATGTGTTTATGGAGCAATTTGATGAGATGGGGTTTACGCTGCGCGGTGTCAAGACGCGGCTCAATGACAGCGGGCTGGATTATTACGGAATTCTGCGCGAGTCAACGGCGCTCGGTATTCCGGGGATTCTTGTGGAACATGGTTATGCCGACCATTTGAGAGACTATGAAAAAGTAAATGATGAGGCGGATTGGAAAGCTTTGGGCATATCGGATGCGACAGCGGTTGCCAAGTATTACGGGTTAAAGAGCAGTTCCCTTGGAAGGGACTATTCTTCTTACGTGTGTAATGGTTATTTTGCACCGGAAGAAGCAATCGGAAGCGATGTAACAGCGCCTGAGCAGTCGCTCCTCGTTTATATGGGGACGACAGAGGATGGCGATAGGTTCCATATATCCGCTTATGATACGGAGAGTGAGATTGTCTATTATGACTATACGGTCGACGGCGGTAAAACATGGTCGACGATTTTTCCGTTTGAAAACGGTAAAAACATGGCGGAGTTTTGTATCAAGGACATTCCGTCGGACGGCGAAGTGTTTGCGCGGGTGTATAACGGACATTTTCTCGAGGCGGAGACGAACCGCATATATTACAAAGAAAGCGTGGAGATTACGCACGGAAAGGAAACAGAGCAGAAGATAGAGCCGGTAACGTCGGATGTGCAGACGGCGATGGCAATGTCACGGGCAGAACCGGTAATTTCTGCGCCGGCGGAAATGTCTTCGGGTACGAAATATTTATGTCTGTTTGGCGTTGTGCTGGCCATCCTTTTGATTGTGACGGCATTTGCAACCTATAAAGAGCGCATGAGGAGAAAGCGCATGGGCAGAGAAGAGCGCAGGGCAGGGTTTATACCGATGCGCCGCATGCAGCAGATTGAAAATCTGTGCCTGCTCTCCGGTGTATGTGTTTTGCTTCTCAGTGTTACGGTGTTTGGAGTTTCCTTTGCAAAGAGCAGGGCAATAGAGACAAAGCCTGTGTCCGGGGTGGTACAGGACGACAGTTTGACCAGGAGAGATGAGCCTGAGAAAGAAGAAAAATTGTCGTTTTCGGTTATGGATACGGACAGGACGGAAGGATATGTCCTGACAGAGGAAAAAGAGATTGTGCCGGGGGATGAACTTTTGACACAGATGCGTTATAATGAGGAAATGATGCAGGACCCGGAAACGGTAGTGGTGTATGATATTGCGGAAGGCCTGCTGAGGGTACCGCTTGTGGAAGGAATCGCAAGGAATCCGTATGATTTGAGCGGTTTTTCGGGAACGGACCTCGATAAGACTTATGTGTCGGGCGACGGCGTAAAGGTCATGAAAGGAATTGATGTGTCCAAATTTCAGGGCGATATCGATTGGCAACAGGTACGTCAGGCAGGGGTTGAGTTTGCGATTCTGAGAATCGGAATCCGTGGCTACGGAAGCGGTGAACTTCAGACCGATGCGCGTTTTTATGAAAATTACCGGGGAGCAACGGAAGCGGGAATCAAAGTCGGTGTTTATTTCTTCTCGGCAGCAATTAGTGAGGAGGAGGCGCGCGAGGAGGCAGATTATGTACTTGGGATTTTGCAGGAGTGTCCGGTGGAAATGCCTGTGGTGTTTGATACGGAGCCTATTTTGTATGACGATGCAAGAACCGACGATTTGACACCGAACCGGCTGACAGATATCACGGTAGCATTTTGTGAGAGAATTCGGGAAAGCGGATATCAACCGATGATTTATGCGAATTCCAAACGGTTTACCACCGTGCTTCATCTCGAAAAGCTGGAAGCTTACGACAAATGGCTTGCGGATTACCGCGAGAGTCCGGATTATCCATATGCATTTACTATGTGGCAGTTTACCGAAAAAGGAACGGTTCCGGGAATTTCCGGAAACGTGGATATTGACTTATTTTTTTATAAAGAATAGAGGGAAAAGAGGAGTTACACTATGGTAACACTTTTGGCAAAATGTTTTATAAATGAACAGGGGAAATCAGAGCAGCAGGTGCGTAAGGCGTACGGAACAATGTGCAGTATTCTTGGGATTTTTTTGAATGTTTGTCTGTTTGCAGGCAAATATCTTGCAGGATTTCTGAGCGGATCCATTGCGATTATGGCGGATGCGTTTAACAATCTTTCTGATGCAGGTTCGTCGTTTATCACGCTGATCGGATTTGTTTTTGCCGGGAAAAAGCCGGATTCCGACCATCCTTTCGGTCATGGAAGAATTGAGTATTTATCCGGACTCGGTGTAGCGTTTTTGATTATGCTTATGGGCGTGGAACTGGGCAGGAGTTCTCTAAAGAAAATTCTTCATCCCGAATCGGTGGAACTTAGCACTCTGTCGATTATAATATTGGCTGTGTCTATTCTGGTAAAGTTGTACATGGCTTACTACAATCGCAGGGTTGGAAAAAGAATTTCTTCCGCAGCCATGACAGCGACAGCGACTGACAGTATGAGTGATGCGCTCTCCACGACAGTTGTGCTTTTGGCGATGCTGTTTTTACATATTACGGATATTAATATTGATGGCTATTGTGGTATGCTTGTTGCACTACTTATCCTTGTGGCCGGATTTGAGGCGGCGAAAAATACGATTAGTCCGTTGCTCGGTCAGGCACCGGATCCGGAGTTTGTTGCACGGATTGAAGAGATTGTCATGGCACATGAGGAAGTGGTGGGGATTCATGATTTGATCGTACATGATTACGGTCCGGGGCGCGTGCTGATTTCATTGCATGCGGAGGTTCCGGGAGATGGTGACATTTTTGTGCTTCACGATGTGATTGATTTGATTGAGCGGGAACTTGAGCAGGTGCTGCACTGTGATGCGACGATACATATGGACCCGATTGATACGAACAACGAGGCGGTAGCGGAGCGCAAAGCCGCAGTTGCGGAACTGATTCGGACGATGGATGAGAGACTTTCTATCCATGATTTCCGTATGGTGGTCGGAAACACGCATACAAACCTGATTTTTGACGTCGTTGTGCCTGTGGGATATAAAAAGTCCGAGGATAAGCTGACAAGTGAGATTGAGCAGCTTGTACAGTCAAAATGGCCGGAATGCTTCACCGTGATTAAGGTTGACCATGCGTACCGATAGGTTGACATAAAACTTTTTTGAGTGGGGAGTTTTTTTAGGGTGCGGTTTACATAATGCCGATTTTTAAAGACTGCGGGGTATAGATAGCATGTTTCACCGGGCAATACCCCGTTTTTTAAAATACGGGGTAACCGAGGGGCGAAAATCTTTTCCATACCCCGCCGCCGGAATAGGATAGCAGTAATGCCGGAATATCGCAGGAATGTGGCAAGAAAATGTCAGAAAGGGAAACGCAGTTCGCGAATATTAAAAATGAGAGATCAATTAACACAGTCAGATATTGACAAAATGCAGGAAGAAATCGAATACAGAAAGCTTGTAAAAAGGCCGGAACTTCTCGAGTCGGTCAAAGAGACGAGAGCACACGGTGATTTAAGTGAGAATTTTGAATATCATGCGGCGAAGAGAGAAAAGAATAAAAATGAAAGCCGCATCCGTTATCTGGAGCGCATGATAAAGACAGCGGAAATCATTTCGGATGAATCCGGAGAAGATGAGGTCGGGATGAACAACACGATTACAGTTTATGTGGAGGAGGACGATGAGGAGGAAGTTTACCGCATTGTTACGACAGTGCGCAGTGACTCGCTCTCAAATCGGATCAGTATTGAGTCACCGATGGGTAAGGCCCTGCTCGGACATAAAGTCGGCGATCGTGTCGAAGTAAAAGTAAACGATAATTACAGTTATTATGTTGTGATTCGCAAAATAGATAAGACAACGGATGATTCCGGAGACAGAATCCGCAGCTATTAGGAAGTGGAGATTTTGGTGAAAGCCGGAGGAAAGGCGGATGCACGACTGCCAAAATACCGCATATATTAAAGAAACAACAAAGTTTAATATATCGGAGGCTTTATGGCAGAATGTCAATTTATCACGCACGAAATCGTAAGGGGCGATACATTGTATCGTCTTGCACAGAAATACAGAACAACAGTACCGCTTATACTCCTTGCAAATCCGGGTGTGGACCCATACAATCTTCAGGTCGGTACGAGACTGAGGATATGCAGGGGAAATCAGGTTGTGCAGCGGCCGTCGATGGATGAGATGCAGATGGCTGGCGACCTGGGTAAGCTTTGGATGCAGTATTCAAATTGGCTGAAACTTTATCTTGAATCGTTGTCACAGTCGGCAGCACGTCAGAGAGAAGTGGCGCAGAGGGTAGAGCAGGCAGCGGGAAAAATCGTGGACGTGTTTGCGCTTTTTTATCCGGATGCGATGGTAACAAAACTCAGGGACGCATTTGTCAGACAGTATACGCTTAGTTTGTTGTCTTTGGCGAATGCGGTTAACAACAGGGATACGATGGCGCAGGAACAATTCGGTGAACGTGTGGAAGAGTATGCGGAGATGGTTGCAGCGCTTCTTTCGCAGTACAACCGTAATTATAACAAAGATGATTTGGAAGAAAAATTGGAGCAGTCGCCGGAAGTGGCAGAGAGGATTGTTCTTGCTCTCAGAAACGGGGATTCCATGGCAGAATTTTCAGGATTTGAGCAGCTTGACGATTGGGCAGCGGACCTGGGGGTTGTTTTGGCAGAGGGCTTGCAAAAGGAATTTTACCGGGAAGGATAAAGTCTTTTCGTCGGAGAAATCCAGTCTTTTGTCGGAAAAAAGGCAATGAAAAATAGTCATGTGTTATCATGCTTATACCAATATTTTTATATAGGATATAAGGGAGGATAACACATGAAATTGAAAAAATATGTCATGGCATGTGCCATGCTTGTCGGGGCAGTATTTGCCGGTGTAGTTGGTTTTCGGGTAGAAACGAAGGCGGAAGAGATTCCGTATTACAAAGTGTATACGGCAGAAGAGATGAATGCAATCCGTTCATCAGCCGCAGCAATGCAGTATAATACAAATTATGAAATGGCTGCAAAGACAGATCTTGAATATAATTACAAATTTACGGTTTCGCAGAAAGGTTATCTTACTTTTTATGGTGACAACCCATTTCTGGCAGAGAGCGACAACGGTATGTTACAGCCGTTCTTTAATGTGATTGATGAGAATGGAAATTGCTTGTGGAGACATTATTATGATCTCGGAGATGAATTGGCACAGAAACATGGTTACAAGATTGGACTCAATCCGGGAACGTACTATTTCTCCATGACAACGGGTTTGTATAGTCTGAAGAATACAAATGCCACTATGAAGTATTCCTTTGCGTTCACAGCGGATAACTATTTCGAGACAGAAGCAAACAATACAAAGGAAACGGCAAATGTATATAATCTCGGAACAACTATGTCAGGTGAGTATTCGACCCGCCCGTGGTCATTCTGGGGAAAAGGTCCTTGTGATGATTATTTTAAAATGACCTTAAAGAAGGGAAAAACATATGTCTTTAAGGCAAATATGTATGAGAGAAGCCTGACAGGCCAGGATTTCCGTGTCGAAGATGCAAACGGTGAGAAAGTTTTTGGTTGCAGGGATTTTAAAAATGGTCAGTATACCTATGAATGTCCGAAAACAGGAACTTACTATTTCAGAGCCGGAACAGACTTAGTTTCTGCTACAGGAACGGTACAGCCGTACAGTTTCAGTGTAAATGAAAAAAAAGTAAAAGTGTCTGCAACTTCTATTAGTAAAGTTACATCCAAGAAAAAGAGTGCGACTGTGAAATGGAAAAAGAAATCCGGTGTAACCGGATACCAGGTCCAGTACAGCACATCAAAATCTAAAATTGCAAAAGGCAAAAAAGTTACAGTAAAAGGTGCATCCAAGAAGAGTGTGACGATCAAGAAATTAAAGAGCAAAAAGACATACTACTTCCGTATCAGATGTTATAAAAAGGTAAACGGAAAGACCTATTACTCTACTTGGAGCAAGGTAAAGAAGAGCAAAAAAATCAAGTAATGAAATGAAGAAATGTAAAAAGCGACGGTTTGACATCGTCGCTTTTTCAAGGAAAACAGAGGATTTGGACATGCAATATTTTATGATATACGTTTGTGAAGACAGAAAAGAGCACAGTACCAGGTTGTCAGAAGTATGTACAGCACTTTCCGATGATTATCCACATACGTTGGTGTTTTTTTCATCGCCGGAAGATATGCTTGAGAAAATGGAACAGTTGTATGAGAATCATGAAAAAATTCCGAATCTTGTTCTGCTTGATATCGAACTCGGACAGATGGACGGAATTACACTCGGTAAGCGGATCAAACAGATGTATCCGGAGGTTTATATTGTGTTTGTTACGGCTTACGTTGAATATGCAGTCAAAGGATATGAGGCGAATGCATTCCGATACCTGCTGAAACCGATATCCGAGGAGGTAATGCACAGTCTGTTTCGGGACATTGATGCAGAATACAAAAAGAAAAAGAAACTCAGTGTTAAAACAACGGAAGGAGAAATGATAGTCAATCTTCAGGATTTGTTGTATATTAGTGCAGAGGATAAATATACGATTCTGTATACAAAAGAACAGTATTTTGTCAGTGATTACAGTTTAAAGCATTATGAAGAACAATTGGTTGAACAAGGCTTTTACCGGATTCACAGAAAATATCTGATCAATATGTATCACCACAAAGGGATTGTTGCAGGAAACGTTGTTTTGACAAAAGATTGCAGATTGCCGGTCAGCAGAAAGCGGATGGCAGACTACCAGAAACAATTGTTTTTATACCTGGGAGAGGACATAGTATAATGGATTTACTGTTATTTGGCATAGAAGTTATGATGAATGTGTTTGCGATGACGGATCTTTGGCTGATTCTGTATCTTTTGTTCGGATGTGATATGAAGGTCAATTTTCGAAATATCGCAATTGCAGACGTAATCTTTACAGTAATCTTTGTTGTGATTTCCATCGTGCTGGAGGGACATAATTCGATCATTATGGCATATATGTGTCTGTACAATGTTGCGGTCACGCTCATGCTGTGTAATAGCCGTAGGGTTCAGGCGGTTTTGCTTACGATACCGGCGGTTCTGGTGTATGCGCAGTTTGGTACTTTTATGGATTTGTTCGAAAAACTGGCAGGACTTGAGAAATATTATCTTATGAATTCGGACGGACATATGCAGACGGTGATCTCCATGATCTCTGATATGACGATGTGTATTGTGCTTGTATTGTTGTCAAAGACAAGCGTTGCAAAGACGAAATCCGTGCAACTAACAATCGGAGAAGGAATTCTGATTTCTGTTTTTTGTTTTTTTTCACCGGCAATTGTGGTCGGTTTGGAATGGTTTGAAGGAATGGTCAATGCACCGGTTTATCATTTTGCGTGGGTAACTTTCATGATTATTTTAAATGTTGCAGTCGTGTATGCAATTGCTTACCGGAAACGCGCAACATATTATAAGCAGCTATCTGAGGGATACAAAAAAGAGTTTGAAGCTGAGTATTCTTTTTTTCAGGATTATAAAGAACAGCAGCAGGATACGATTAAATTCCGTCATGATTGGAAGAATCATATGTTGCTTTTGCAGGAGATGATGAAAAACGAAGAATATGAAAAGGCGGAGAATTACTTTCAAGAGCTGACGAAATCTGTCCCGGAGACAACAGTAAAGGTACTCACGGGTAACGAGATGGCAGATATGATTTTAGGAACAAAAACAGGAGTGCTTAAGGAACAGGGGATCTTATTGCAGTATAAAGGCGATATGAGTCCGCTGAAATTTATGAAACAGGTCGACTGTTGTATTTTGTTTTCTAATCTTCTTGATAATGCAATTGAAGCAAATATGAGAGTAACCGGGAAACGATACATAAGGATACAGGCAAAGTCTACAGGTGGATCGTTCTATCTGGAAATTGAAAATCCGATGCAGGGGAAATTAGTAAGGCATGACAAAAAAATACTGACGACAAAAGTGAAAAAAGAGGGGCACGGAATCGGTCTTTCCAATGTATGCGACATCATCACGTCATATGACGGAGAGTATCATATCGAGGAAAAACATGGTCAATATAAAATACAAATGGTGTTCCCGGTATAATGCCGGGGAACACCATTTTTTTACTTTATTTTGCTTCTGCCGCTTTCTTAGCGAAATCAGTTGTCACGAGTTCTTCATAAGGGGCACGCGTCTCGAGCTCTCCGGCTTCTTCCAAAATATTTTGCAGAAGGTCGAAGCTGTCTTGTTCAAAAATCAGGTCCGTTTTCCATGTATCCTGCTCGTGATAGCGCGCAACAATCTGCGTCAGCGTTTCTATGTCGGTTTCCGTAAACTGAGGCTGAATGATTTGCGCAATTTCCTCCGGTGTGTGCGAGTTTACATAATTCATGCCTAGCTGAAGAGCATCCGTAAATTTCTGCACAGTCTCCTTGTTTTCGTTTACATAACTCTCTTTTGCGGAGAAGCAGGTATAAGGAACAAAACCGGAGTCGATACCGAGAGATGCGACAACATAGTAGCCTTCGTCCATGTTTTCAAGGGCTGTGGCGGATGGCTCAAATTCTACCGTGTAATCGCCCTGACCACCGGAAAAGGCTGCTGCTGTCGAGCCAAAGTCGATACTCTGGTCGATGGTAAGGTCACTGGCCGGGTCAATTCCGTTTTTCTTCAAGATATATTCAAATACCATCTGAGGCATACCGCCCGCGCGTCCGCCAAGGACCGTTTTTCCTTTCAGTTTATCCCATGTAAAATCAGGATCGTTTTCACGCGCCACAATAAAGTTTCCGGCTCGTTGCGTCAGCTGGGCAAAATTGACAACAACGTCATCTGTTTCGCCGAGATATGTGTAGACGGTGGATTCCGGTCCCATGAATCCGATGTCTGCTTCACCGGATAATACGGCGGTCATTGTCTTGTCTGCACCAAAGCCTGTGACAAGTTCAAGGTCAATTCCTTTTTCTTCAAAATAACCGTTTTCGATGGCGACATACAAAGGTGCATAGAAGATGGAATGAGCGACTTCGTTCAGCACGACTTTCTCTCCGACGCCTGCATCGTTTTTTCCGCAGCCGGCCACGATAAGAGCCGTCATGGCGAGCGCGGTCAATCTGTAGATGAGTGATTTCTTTTTCATAATAAACCTCCTTTGGGGGCTTTTGCCCTTAAACTAAACTATGCAAAGAGCAGATTTTGGGTTACAATGGAACGCGGGTGATTTTTATGTGGATGCTTCAGGTGTTGCTCTATGGACTTTTGAAGGGCACCAGAGAAATTGTAAAAAAGAAGTCGCTAAATCGAAATTCCGTGATGGAAGTTTTGTTTTTTTATACACTGTTTGGCTTTTTGCTTGTCTGTCCGGATGTGCTGGTTTCAGGTGTCACCGGAGTTAGTACAAGGCACATGGGACTGATTGCGGTGAAGTCGTTTGTTATTTTTCTCGCATGGATGTTCAGTTTTAAAGCAATCAAAAAAATGCCGATCAGCTTATATGGAATTTTGGATTTGTCCAGAGTCTTGTTTGCGATGCTACTTGCGACGGTCGTCCTGCACGAGACGCTGACGACCTATCAGGTGATAGGAATTGTTTTAGTTAGCCTTGGCTTACTTATGCTCAAGGGAGTCCCGTGGAGAAAAAAGAAAAGTGACGGCGAAAAGGTTGCCCCGAGTCTGGTGATGTTTGCATTTGCATCCTGCCTGCTCAATGCTTTTTCCGGACTATTGGACAAAATATTGATGCGGGATGTGACAAGTTCACAATTGCAGTTTTGGTATATGCTGTATCTTGTGCTGTTCTATTTGGTTTACATAATTATAGCAAAAACGAAAATCAATATGAAAAGTGCACTGAAAAATCCATGGATATGGCTTCTTGCCATTTTGTTTATTATCGCAGACAGGTCTTTGTTTATTGCCAATGCCGACCCTGCGAGCAAAATCAGTGTGATGACGCTGATTAAGCAGTCCGGCTGCATTGTTACGATTCTCGGCGGGAAGTTTATTTTCCATGAAAAGAACATCCGTTACAAGCTACTTTGTGCAACGGTGATTATTGCCGGAATTGTCATTGCGGTGTTGTAAACGGGAGTGGTATAATCAGATTATTACAGTTTGGGGAAAGGAGTCTCCGCGCAGGTGGCGGAGCAGATATATATGAGTATTTATGATTCTTTAAATGACATGCAGAAAAAAGCAGTACTTCAGACCGAAGGTCCGGTTCTGATTCTGGCGGGTGCAGGCTCAGGTAAGACCAAGGTTCTTACGCACCGCATTGCATATTTGATTGATGAATGCGGCGTAAAACCGTGGAACATCATGGCAATTACGTTTACAAACAAGGCGGCGGAGGAGATGAGGAACCGAGTGGATGACCTTGTAGGATTCGGCTCCGAGAGCATCTGGGTTTCCACGTTCCATTCGAGCTGCGTGAGGATTCTGCGCCGGTATGCGGACCGTATCGGGTATGATACGAATTTTACGATTTATGATGCGGATGACCAGAAGAGCATCATCAAGGATGTATGCAAGAAACTGCAGATTGACACGAAAATGCTCAAGGAGCGGACGATTCTCTCTGCAATTTCGTCGGCAAAGGATTCTCTGATCGGACCGCTTGAGTATGAGATGCAGGCGTTTGGAGATTATAATAAACAGCGGATAGCCAAGGCTTACAAAGAATATCAGGCGACCCTGCGCAAAAACAACGCAATGGATTTTGATGATTTGATCATGCAGACGGTGGAGCTTTTGAAAATCGATAAGGAAGTCCGCGCAAGCTATCATGAGAGATTTCAGTATATTATGGTAGATGAGTACCAGGATACGAACACCGCGCAGTTTGAATTGGTAAAACAGTTAGCTTCAGCTAACAGAAATCTCTGTGTGGTCGGTGATGACGACCAGTCGATTTATAAATTCCGAGGAGCGAACATCCGTAATATTTTAGATTTTGAACAGGTGTATCCGGATGCGACGGTGATTAAGTTAGAGCAGAATTACCGCTCTTCCCAGAATATATTAGACGCGGCCAACGCCGTGATACGGAACAATGTCGGCAGAAAGTCAAAGTCTCTCTGGACGGCATCGGGCGCGGGGAGCAGGATTCATTTTAGGCAGTTTGACACAGCTTACGAGGAAGCGGAATACATCGCGGGTGATATTTCAGGAAAATATCACAGCGGAAAGCTTCATTTTAGTGATTGTGCCGTCCTTTACCGGACGAACGCGCAGTCGCGACTTTTGGAGGAGCAGTTTATTCGTTCCAATATCCCATACAATGTGGTTGGCGGAGTCAATTTCTATTCAAGAAAAGAAATTAAAGATATTCTTGCTTATTTAAAGACGATTGATAACGGAAAAGATGATTTGGCAGTAAAACGTATTATCAATGTACCAAAGCGCGGTATCGGTCAGACGACGATAAGTAAAGTCCAGGATTATGCGGACGAGAGACAAATCAGTTTTTATGATGCACTCTGTGAAGCGGATCAGATTATGACACTCGGCAAAGCGGCGGCGAAGCTTACACCGTTTGTCAATATGATTCAGGTATTCCGCAGCAGACTTGCGGTATATTCCATTGAGGACCTTCTGCAGGATATCTTGGAAACGACCGGTTATATTGCGCAGTTCGAAGCTGACTCGGATGAGGAAGCTGAGGCTCGTATAGAGAATATTGATGAATTGATATCCAAAGTTGTATCGTACGAGGAGCAGCACGATGAGCCGACGCTCTCTGAATTTTTGGAGGAAGTGGCACTTGTGGCGGATATCGACGGTGTGGACCCGATGCAGGACAAAGTGCTGCTCATGACGCTACACAGTGCGAAAGGGCTTGAATTTCCGCATGTATATCTTGCAGGAATGGAAGATGGTGTGTTCCCAAGCTACATGACGATTATGTCGGACGATTCCACGGAGGTGGAGGAGGAGCGTCGTCTTGCCTATGTCGGAATCACCCGTGCCAAGGAAGAACTTACGATTTCAGCAGCCAAGCAGAGGATGCTGCGCGGCGAGACGCAGTACAATCCTGTCAGCCGTTTTGTCAAAGAGATTCCGCAGGAACTTCTGGACAACCGGCTTCCGGTCTACAAACGTGATTTTGCGGATTATGATGACACTTCAAGAGAGCGCGTCAGTTTTAAGCAGAAACCGTATGATTTTTCGGGAAGTGCCATGGTAAGACCGAAGGCGGTTCTCAAAAAGAAGACGACACCGGAAACTGTCAAGCCGTTTATCGTGCAGGCGACGGCTGTGAATAAAACAACGCCGACAGCGATAAACTATACGGTGGGCGACCGTGTCAGACATTCAAAGTTCGGGGACGGAACGGTTTTAAATATGGAACCGGGACCGAAAGATACGAAGGTAACGGTGATGTTTGATGAGGGCGGACAGAAAATCATGTATGCAACTTTTGCGAAGCTTATGAAAATTTAAGTAGTAAATATGGGTAAAATATGTTAAAATAAACCTACATTAGGGGCAACCATAGCAGAAAGGTGGATGGAGTTATGAAAAACATGAAAATTGAAGATGTCATTGCAATGATTAAGGCCAATGATTTAATTAAGAAAGAGGAAGAGAAGAAATCTAATCCGATTCTTTGGATTCTTGCCATTGTCGGAGCAGTAGCAGCGATTGCAGCAATTGCATATGCAGTATATCTGTATTTCACACCGGATTATCTCGAAGATTTCGAAGATGATTTCGATGATGATTTTGACGATGATTTCTTCGAGGACAGCGTAGAAGATGCAGCTGCAAAGGATGCAGAGTAATCCATACACATAAGTGAATACATCAGACGAAAGGGGCTGTTGCAAAGTGGCGTTCGGAAGTGAATCAGCCAAGGCAAGAGCTCCTTTATATTTTGAAATCACATGTTATTGGGTATATTGTGTTATTGGCGACAACGTTTGTTGGGTATATATGCGCGAAGTCCATTTCCATACCCAATCTTGAGTGTTTTTTCAGTAGAAAAAGAGGGCTTTGGGTATAGTGGGAAAAAAGATTGAGAAATACCCATGAAAATGAATTAATCTTGGGTACAGAAATGTCAATGTTTCGTATATACCCAAGCAATGGATTTAGAGAAATTCAGTTAGCAGGAGTTAAAATGAAAAAAGGTGAAATTTATGAAGGGAAAGTGTGTTATGTAAACTTTCCAAACAAAGCAATCATAGAACATGAAGATGGTAAGGTGACGGTTAAGAATGCCCTGCCGGGACAGACGGTGAAGTACCGCGTGACCAAAAAGAGAAAAGGAAAAGCAGAAGGTAATGTGCTGGAAGTTTTAGAAAAATCAGAGGACGAGATTGCATCAGCCTGTCCGCATTTTGAGGAGTGCGGCGGTTGCACTTATCAGAATCTGCCATATGAAAAACAATTAGAACTGAAGTCTTCGCAGGTAAAGAAGTTACTGGATGAGGTTTACATAAAACAGGACAAGCGGCCGGAATATACATTCGAAGGTATTAAGGGAAGTCCGAAGCAGTTTGCGTACCGCAACAAGATGGAATTTTCGTTTGGAGATGAGGTAAAAGACGGACCGCTGAGTCTTGGTATGCATAAGAGGGGGAGTTTTTATGATATCGTGACGGTAAGTGATTGTCAGATTGTCGACGAGGATTTCCGTTTGATTTTGCAGACAACCTTAGCCTACTGTAAGGAGAAAGAGATTCCTTTCTATCACAGAATGAGGGGCGAAGGATTTCTTCGTCATCTTCTTGTGCGCAAGGCGGTCAAGACCGGCGAGATTATGGTGGCGCTGATTACGACATCGCAGGATTGCGCCCTTGGAGCGGATGCGGAAGCGTTGCTGGCAGGATTTGTTTCTGAATTATGTAAACTAGGGCAAGAAGGAAAGTTGACCGGAAAACTGGTCGGTATTTTACACACAGAGAATGATTCCGTGGCGGACGTAGTCAAGAACGACGGGACGAAGGTGCTGTACGGTCAGGATTATTTCTATGAGGAGCTTCTGGGGCTTCGCTTCAAAATTACGGAATTTTCGTTCTTCCAGACGAATTCGCTCGGTGCGGAAGTGCTTTATGACACAGCGCGTTCCTACATCGGAGATTTATCGCAAGGAGGCGCACCGGACAAAGTGGTGTTTGACCTTTACTCCGGAACAGGAACGATTGCGCAGCTCATGGCACCGGTTTCGAAGAAAGTCATCGGTGTAGAGATTGTGGAGGAAGCGGTCGAAGCGGCAAAGAAAAATGCAGAACTTAATGGTTTACATAATTGCGAATTTATTGTGGGCGATGTGCTCAAGGTTCTGGACACCATCGAAGAAAAACCGGACTTTATCATTTTAGACCCTCCGCGTGACGGAATCCATCCGAAGGCGCTCAAGAAGATTATTGACTATGGCGTGGACCGGCTGGTCTACATTTCATGTAAACCGACATCCCTCGCACGTGATCTTGAGGTCTTTGAGGCGAGCGGTTATCGCATGGAGAAGGCGTGCTGCGTGGACATGTTCCCGGGGACGGTTCATGTGGAGACGGTTGTTCTCTTGGGTAGGAAAAAAGTCCACGATTATATTTACGTGGATTACGAGCCTAAAGATACTGATTATCTCAAGGATTGCAAGCACAAAGCTACCTAT
>SVFI01000007.1 GCA_015056905.1 Lachnospiraceae bacterium | reverse complement strand
ATCTGCTAATTGATGCTCCGGAAGCGGAGATAAATTCTGTATGGCTGGATGCAAAAACGGGAGAAATATGGAGAGAGGCTTATGACGGAATGGATTATTAGAATCGACATCGTAAATATAAAGCATTAAAGAAAATGAGTTCCTAAACGAGTGGTTTCTTGAGCAGGGATTCCTATGGACCAACATCGGTCACACTGACCATGAGAACGACGGACGCAATGTCGACCTTGGTGCATTTTTCTGCGAATGGGAAAGCGAGGAGGAAGAATGAAAAAGAAGGTCATCTTAACTGCGCTGTTGCTTCTGCTGGCAGCCGGCGCGGTTGTGGCAATTTTTATGGTAAAAAATGAGATAAAGGAGAGAAGCAAGACTCCGGAAGAGAAAGCGTTTGAAGAGAAGGTCAAGGAACTGTACGGGGAGAGAAACTACTTAGGACCGATGACAGAGGAGATAGAGCCGCTGACGGAAGAGGAGCTGAAGGAGTTGAATCCGGAAGAAGAACCGTATGTTAAATATAGTGAGATTGGTTCTGATGTTACAGTTGTTTTTGGACGGTTCAATAAAGAAAAAATAGAAAATATCCAAGATGCAAGGGAAGCGGCCTGCAGGGCATGGATGTATGCAGGGGGCGAGTATGATAAGGACATGTTTTTGTATGGGGAAGTAATACGTGTTTATGAGGGGGGAGGAGTGTTGTATGGTATTGAGCCATATTACAAAGGGATACGAGTTAAAGGGGGAGGTATTCAGGTTAGTGTGAATAAAAATGGAGAGATGAGTTCGCTTTATAGTTTTCGCAGACCGGAGAAAAAAATCACCATGGACTCTGTAGAATATGAATACAAGGGAGAAAAACTGCAGGCATTATTAGAAGAAAGATATGGAGAATGTAGCATTGTGGAAAAAGAACTGACTATCTGCCGCTCAAAAAACGGATATGTCCTGGAATGGTATCTGGTAATAGATGCGCCCAAATCGCCGATAGATTGCGTTTGGCTGGATGCAAAAACAGGAGAAATATGGAACGAGTATGTGGAAGAACCGATATACTAGCAGTATTTTGGGTGATACTACTAGGTAAAAAATCTCATCAAAGGCATAGCCCTGCAGCTGAAAGGCAGGGATAGTGGGGAGGATGCGAAAAATACTGTGAGCAGCTTGGAGCATTTTTCTGCGAATGGGAAAGTGAGGAGGAAGAATGAAAAAGAAGATTATATTAACTGCGCTGCTGCTTTTGCTGGCAGCCGGCGCGGTTTTAACCTTTGTCATGTTAAAAAAACAGCCGGAGGAGAACAGTAATCCTGCTGAGGAGATCATGCTTGAAGAAAACAGCGATCCTGTGGAAGAGATGACATTTGAAGAAAAAGTCAAGGCGTTGTACGGGGAGAGAAACTATCTTGGACCGATGACAGAGGAGGTAAAGCCGCTGACGGAGGAGGAACTGAAAGAGTTGAATCCGGAAGAGGAACCGTATGTTAAATATAGTGAGATTGGTTCTGATGTAACAACTATTTTTGGACGGTTCAATAAAGAAAAAATAGAAAATATCCAAGATGCAAGGGAAGCGACCTGCAGGGCATGGATGTATGCAGGGGGCGAGTTTGATAAGGATATGTTTTTGTATGGGGAAGAGTCTGAGATGGTTGGTGGATATAATGAAGATGACTATGATTTATGGCCATATTACAAAGGAATACGTGTTAAGGGGGGAGGCATTCATGTAAATGTAGACAAAGATGGAAATCTGCATTCTGTTTATAGCTTTCTCAGGCCGGAACAAAAAATCACAATAGACTCTGTAGAATATACATATCAGGGAGAGAAATTGCAGGCACTATTGGAAGAAAGATATGGAGAATGTAGCATTGTGCGAAAGGAACTTACCATCTGCCGCTCAAAAACCGGATATGTATTGGAGTGGTATCTGCTAATTGATGCTCCGGAAGCGGAGATAAATTCTGTATGGCTGGATGCAAAAACGGGAGAAATATGGAGAGAGGCTTATGACGGAATGGATTATTAGAATCGACATCGTAAATATAAAGCATTGAAGAAAATGAATTCCTAAACGAGTGTTTCTTGGACAGGGATTTCTATGGACCAACATCGGTCACACTGACCATGAGGACGACGGACGCAATGTCGACCTTGGAGCATTTTTCTGCGAATGGGAAAGTGAGGAGGAAGAATGAAAAAGAAGAAAGTGATTGTTGGAATCGTACTTACTTTGCTGTTGTGTGTAAGCATACTTTTTTGCTGGAAGTTGTGTGCAGAACATAAGAAGCAGAAGGCAGAGGCATTTGAAGCGAAGGTCAAGGAGATGTACGGAGAGAGAAACTACCTTGGACCGATGACAAAGGAGGTAAAGCCGCTGACGGAGGAGGAACTGAAAGAGTTGAACCCGGAAGAGGAACCATATGTTAAATACCATGAGCATTATCCTGATAATACTTATATTTATGGCAGATTTAATAATAAAAAAATAAAAGATATTTATGATGCTAGAGAAGCTGCATATAAGGCGCTACAGTATGCTGGGGGGACATTTGATAAGAATATGCTACTGTATGGAGAGGAGGAGCCTAATATTTGGGGGAATGGAAATAAAGAATATATATTTCAACAATATTATAAAGGGGTTCGTCTTAAGAATGGGAAAGTGTATGTAAGAATCGACAGCAATGGAAATACTCGCTGCGTTGAAAGTATTTGGAGGCCGGAACAAAAAATCACCATGGACTCTGTAGAATATGCATACCAGGGAGAGAAATTGCAGGCACTATTGGAAGAAAGATATGGAGAATGTAGCATTTTGGAAAAAGAGCTGGACATCTGTCAATCGAAAAATGGATATGTCCTGGAATGGTATCTGGTAATCGATGCACCCGAATCACCGATAGATTGCGTTTGGCTGGATGCAAAAACGGGAGAAATATGGAATGAGTATGTGGAAGAACCGATATACTAGCAGTATTCTGGGTGATACTACTAGGTAAAAAATCTCATCAAAGGCATAACCCTGCAGCTGAAAGGCAGGGATAGTGGGGGATGCGAAAAATACTGTGAGCAGCTTGGAGCATTTTTCTGCGAATGGGAAAGTGAGGAGGAAGAATGAAAAAGAAGATTATATTAACTGCGCTGCTGCTTCTGCTGGCAGCCGGCGCGGTTGTGACAATTTTTATGGTAAAAAATGAGAGAAAGGAGAGAAAAAGAACTCCGGAGGAAATGGCACTTATAGAAGATGTCAAAAAGATGTATCCTGCGCAGATGTATCTAGGACCGATGACAGAGGAGATAGAACCGCTGACGGAGGAGGAACTGAAGGAGCTGAATGAAGATGGGGAACCGTATATAAGGTATAGTGAGATTGGTACGGATGTAACAACTGTCCACGGGAGATTTAATAAAAAGAAGATAAGAAATATCTACGATGCAAGGGAATCGGCCTGCAGGGCATGGATGTATGCAGGGGGCGAGTTTGATAAGGATATGTTTTTGTTTGGGGAAGTGCTGCCGGATGTTAGCGGACATAGTGCAGATGATTATGAGTTTTATTCGTATTACAAAGGGGTATTAATTAAAGGGGGGGGAGTCATTGTTAAGGTAAATAAAAAGGGAGAGATGACTTCGCTTTATAGTTTTCTCAGGCCGGAAAATAAGATTACCATAGACTCCATGGAATATGAATACAAGGGAGAGAAACTGCAGGCACTATTAGAAGAAAGATATGGAGAATGTAGCATTGTGCGAAAGGAACTTACCATCTGCCGCTCAAAAACCGGATATGTATTGGAGTGGTATTTGGTAATCGATGCACCGGAAGTACCGGTAGATTATGTTTATCTGGATGCCAAAACCGGAGAAATATGGGGCGAATATGAGGAGATGATTGAATATTAGTAGTGTTCATTGATCAGGGCTTCCCGTGGGCGAACATCGGCTATACGTACTACTTCAATAATATTCTTTGTGATGTGTAAATCTATAAAAAATCATACCGATTCACAAAATCCATATGAAATTCATTTTGCTGTTTTGAGTTGACTATTGCCGGGAAAAAACTTAAAATAAAAACTAGGTATGTATACATTATTTTATTGTGAATAGGCAATGAGGTGACGGAATGTTTCATATTGTTGTATGTGACGATGATAAGAGAATTGCGAATCATGTAAAGGATTTGCTGGATGAGAATTTTAATACGCGTATTGACTGTAAATGTATCTACAATGCAGAGGATTTGCACGAGTGGATTTACAAGCAGGATAATGGTAAGACGAATATATTGATTTTGGACATTGCGCTCGGAGAGGCGGACGGTATTACGATTGCCAAGCAGATTCGTGACGACTATCCGCAGATTAAGGTTATTCTTTTGTCGGGTTATGCGCAGCTTGCGAGCAGTGTGTTTGATGCGGACCCGGTATATTTCCTTTCGAAGCCGATTGTGCCTCAGAAATTGTTTTCTTCTGTTGAAAAGGCAATGGAAATTGTGGAGCATCAGCAGGTGAAGGTGATGACGGTCTCCGGGACCGGCGGAAGGATTCACAGAATTAATGTGGAAGAGATTATTTACATTGAGACATATAATAGGAATTGTATGATTTATCTGGATAAAGGAGAGCCGGTGGAAGTGACCTCCAAGCTTTCAGACCTAATGGCGGGTATGCCTGAGTACATCATTTTTACACATCAGAGTTTTGCCTGCAATGTTTTCAAGGTGAGACTGTTTTCGAAAGAGGACGGAATTGTTGTATCGGACGGTAGCCGTATTCCGGTCAGCCGAAGACACTACAAAGATGTAAAAGAAAAAATTGCGTTACATATTTAGGAGAAGATAATGTTATCCCTGTTTCATACAAGTTTAAAAAAGGATAAATGGGCAGAGTATCTTTATGAAGATATGAAACAGGCGGAAGAAAAATATGTTCCGTATGCAGTGTATTTTCAGAAACTTGCTACGATTCGTCACGATTTTGCCAATTACATGCAGTCGATTCAGTTTTTTTGGATGGATGAGGAGGCTGCTGCAGAGGGCAAGCGAATGAAACAGCATATCGTTGTGTTGATTGATGATTTGATGGAAGATACCTACAAGGAAATGGAACGCAAATATTTAGAAAAAAATAATTTCGAACGATGTCCGTCTTTTCATGATTATGAGAAGATGGATGTTGTTTTGTCAAGGCGCTGGAAAAGCTGGTTTCTAAAAAGAAATTATTTTGAGGCGATGTACAAAGAGATACCGCGCATGTATATGATTTTAAGGCAGATGAAAGACAAGCTGACATACAGCATGGACCCGGATGAGAGGGAATGTGAAGATATGCTCAAGGTACTTGACTCTTTCAGGGATAAGACCCATGTACAGCATCCGGTTCTTGCGGCTCTCATTGCTGACATTGATGCGCAGTGCCATGCGGGTGGCATTGAATTCCGCTACAAAGCAGAAGTTCCGGATACGTTTGAAATTCAGATTACGGATGTGTATTATATCTACGATACGCTTCTTGTGTATGCGCTTGGACAAGCAAAGAAGGGAACCGTAGGAAAACAGGAAATCAGATTTCGTACGGCCTCACAATATGGTTTGTGGCATTTGAGTATGGAGTGCCCGCCGGGAGCTTCGCTAATGGACAAAGATTTTTACAGGGTACTCAAAAAGTACAAGATTACTTACAAATACAAATGTGTGGACGGAAAAACTCAAATCGACTTGATACATTAAGGTGTAACTTGACTTTTTGGGGGCAGAAGTTTACTATTAAGCATGGAATTGATTGCAAAAGGTGCAATTGAAATACAAATATAAAGAGGTAGATGACATGGCAATACCATACAATCACAGAGAAATTGAAGAAAAATGGCGTAAGGAATGGGAAGCGAATCCGGTCAATGTTGACGACGGCAAAAAGCCGAAATATTACTGCCTGGATATGTTTCCGTATCCGTCCGGTAACGGCTTACATGTAGGTCACTGGAGAGGATATGTTATTTCTGACGTATGGAGCCGCTACAAAATGTTAAACGGCGGTCATTATATTATTCACCCGATGGGATGGGATGCATTCGGACTTCCGGCTGAGAACTATGCGATTCAGCATGGTGTACACCCGGCGGTATCCACAGCGCAGAACGTAGCGAACATCAAAAAGCAGATTAATCAGATTGCAGCGCTTTATGATTGGGATAGAGAAGTAAATACAACAGACCCTAATTTCTACAAATGGACACAGTGGATTTTTGTCCAGATGTTCAAACATGGTCTTGCGTATCAGAAAGAAATGCCGATTAACTGGTGTCCGTCTTGTAAGACAGGTCTTGCCAATGAAGAGGTTGTCAACGGAAAATGTGAGCGTTGTCATTCCGATGTAACGAAGAAAAACCTGAACCAGTGGATGCTCCGCATTACAAAATACGCGGATCGTTTATTGGAGGATCTTGATAAGCTTGACTGGCCGGAAAAGGTTAAGAAGATGCAGTCTGAGTGGATCGGACGTTCTTACGGTGCTGAGGTTGACTTTAAAGTTGACGGAAGAGAAGAGTCTATTACTGTTTATACGACTAGACCGGATACGCTCCATGGAGCAACGTTCATGGTGCTTTCACCGGAACATGCGCTGGCGCAGAGTCTTGCAACAGAAGAAAACAAAGAAGCAGTTGAAAAATATATTGCCGAGGCAGCGAACAAGTCAAACGTTGACCGTATGCAGAGCAAGGAAAAAACAGGTGTATTTACAGGCTCCTATGCAGTAAATCCGCTGAACAAAGCACTTGTTCCGATTTGGCTTTCCGACTATGTACTCGCGGACTATGGTACAGGAGCTATCATGTGTGTACCTGCACATGACGATCGTGACTTTGAATTTGCCAAGAAGTTTGATATTCCGATTATCCAGGTTATCGCGAAAGACGGAAAAGAAATTGAAGATATGACAGAAGCATATACAGAAGCTTCCGGTCTTATGATTAACTCCGGTGAGTGGAATGGTATGGAATCCTCCGTACTGAAACAGGAAGCACCGATGATGATTGAAAAGATGGGATACGGACGCAAGACGACGAACTACAAGCTTCGTGACTGGGTATTTTCACGTCAGCGTTACTGGGGTGAGCCGATTCCGATTGTACATTGTCCGAAGTGTGGACCGGTTCCGGTTCCGGAAGACCAGCTTCCGTTATTACTTCCGGATGTTGAGTCTTATCAGCCGACAGGAACCGGAGAATCACCGCTTGCAGATATTGCGGAATGGGTAAATACAACATGTCCGTGCTGCGGTGCACCATCTAAGCGTGAGACGAACACGATGCCACAGTGGGCAGGTTCTTCCTGGTATTTCCTCCGCTATGTAGACAACAAAAATGATAAAGAGTTAGTAAGCAAAGAAATGGCCGAGAAGTATCTTCCGGTTGATATGTATATCGGAGGCGTGGAACACGCAGTGCTTCACCTTCTTTATTCAAGATTCTACACGAAGTTTTTATATGACATCGGTGCAGTAAGTTTTGATGAACCATTTAAGAAACTGTTTAATCAGGGTATGGTTTGCGGTAGAGATAAAGAGACAGGCGCAGCAACAAAGATGAGTAAATCGCTCGGAAATATTGTGTCGCCGGATGATATTGTAAGAGATTACGGATGTGACTCACTCCGTCTCTATGAGCTTTTCATCGGACCGCCTGAGCTTGATTCTATCTGGGACGACAGAGGTATGGACGGTATTTATCGTTTCATCACGAAGTTCTGGAATCTTGTGATGGATAACAAAGATAAGAATGTCGCAGAGACAAAAGAGTCAGTCAAACTCCGCAACAAGATGGTATATGATATTTCGCAGCGTCTTGAAAGCTTCAGCTTAAATACGGTTGTATCAGGATTTATGGAGTACAACAACAAGATGATTGAGATGGCAAAGAAAGACGGCGTTGACAAAGAGACATTAAAGACTGCAGTTGTTCTTTTGGCTCCGTTTGCTCCGCATCTTGGTGAAGAACTGTGGCATGAACTTGGTGAGACGGGTTCTGTCTTCCATACAGTATGGCCGACGGCAGATGCTTCCGCAATGAAGGAAGATGAAATTGAAATTGCCGTACAGGTAAACGGTAAGACCAAAACTGTTGTTACCATCAGTGTGGATGCATCTAAGGATGATGCCATCGCAAGTGCTAAGGAAGCACTCGGTGCGAAACTCACGGGAACTATTGTGAAAGAAATTTATGTTCCGGGCAAGATTGTCAATATTGTAGTAAAACCGAATTAGGAATTAGAAACGCATGGCAGAAAATGCCATGCGTTTTTATGTATCAGGAGTGTGAAAACATAGAAAGAATTTTGTTCATTTTAGAAATCTCGTCCGGGGTGCTGTGCTCTTTTATTACTTCGATGATAGAAGAAATTTCTCCGTCGGAAAAAGAGATGTTTTTCTTTTTTGTGCTGGTGGCGAGAGCCATAAGGAACGGAAGTTTTTCTTTGTCGGAGAGATTTTGCATTTCAAATACGAGTTTTTGTAGAAAGTCCAGCTTGTTTTTTTCAATGTGAGCGATTCGTTCATCGTTCATCCAATCCTGATTTGCCATATGGGTTCCTTTCTTTATAAATCTTCTTCAAATTTCTTTTTATACATTTCAAACATGTCAGCCTGCTCGCCGGACATAACCGAACGTAGAAAATCTTCAGGGGGTTTTGTCCGGGAATCCGCTTCGGATTGTCCGAACATATGGAATAAGGTGCTGATGTCATCCGGAGCATCCTCGCCGAAGACAGACATCATTCCTTTCATTTTTTCAAACATATCCAGGCTGTGTTTGATTTGTTTTATCTGCGATATCACTTCCTTTTGTCGTGGTGAACAATAAGGAAGTGCGTTTTCCAAAAAGACGTCAAGATAGGACAGTTCAAGGGCTGCGTGCTCAATCCGTGATTTCGGAAGTTGATCCATGCAGTATTTTAGCTCTTTTCCTTTAATGAGAAGTGCTGCATAAGGACGAAGAGAAGGCGAAAGCAGTGGAAGTGCCAGTTTTAATATTTGTATTTCATTTGTCGTGTAAAGCGTGTCAAAAGTAAGAATCGTATCGTTTGGTTCCATGATATCCTCCTGACTTATCCTATGCACTGGAGATGCAAATAAGAACGAAGGAGGCGCCAGGGCCTCCTTCACCTAGATGGAATATGTGATCTTAGAACCAAGAACCGTTTCCGCCACAGCAGCAGCTGAGGATTAAGAGAATGATAATCCATTCGCAGCAATTACTTCCGTTACCGCCGAAAAAGCCGGAACCGTTTCCGCCACAACCGCAACCGCATCCGTCATCATTATTATTTCCGCATACACATAATAAGATAAGAATCCAAATCCAGCTGCTGCATCCGTTTCCACTTCTTGAGTCCTGACGACATCCACATTGACTAGCTGATAATTCACTCATATTAGAGCCTCCATATTTTGTTTTATGTTGTATCATATGTCGTTTTTTTTAATGTGTGCATGGTGTTGGAAGAAAAAAACAGACACAATATGTTGGATAAGGGTTGAATTTCAAGCAATATATAGTTAAAATAAGAATCATGGATAACTCTGTAATTTATGAACTCAAGCAAAAATATGATTTAACCAAAGACAGTGATATATTAGCACTTTATGCGGTGCTTCAAAGCGGCCAGTATAAGCTTATAACACCGGAGGAGAGAGCTTTCGATGATGAGGTGTATGAACTTGCGATGGCAGCCAAAGCCAGACAGTCGCAAGGGGAGAAATCATCACACGCCGGAAGTTCGATTCGGGCAACAAAGGCAAAGGCACCGAAGAAGCGGGGAAAACAAAAGGTTGTTGTTTTGACAAGGCAGGAAATGCGGGTGAAACGACTGGTGTCGACCATACTTTGGGTTGTAGCCGCAGGGTGTCTTGTTTATTTCGGAGCCTATTGCTATGAGGCGTACCGGACACAGCAGGAGAACGAAAGATTGGCATCGAGAAAAGAAAATGAGATGCTTCATTCTTTATACGAAACACAGTCCGTGACACATAAGGATGATGAAACGGGGCAGGAAAAGGTCTATACCGTACTTGATGAATACAAAAGTTTATATAATCAGAATAAAAACCTAATCGGATGGCTTAAAATTGCCGATACAAATATTGATTACCCTGTCATGCAGACGGAAGATAACGAATTCTATCTTGACCATGATGTGAATCACGAGCAGGACAAGAACGGAACGCTGTTTATGGATTATCAGTGTGACATTTTAAAACCGAGCTCCAATTTCATCATTTATGGTCATAATATGCGTTCCGGAAATATGTTCGGTAATCTTGATAAATATAAGTCAGAGTCCTATTACAAAGAACATCCGGTCATCCTTTTTGACACGATATACGAAAAGGGAACGTATCAGATTATGTATGTGTTTAATTCTCATATCTACACGGAGGACGAGATTACATTTAAATATTATCAGATGATTGAGATTGCTTCAGAGAAGGAGTTTGCATCCAACATGAAGAGCATGCAGGAGATATCATTGTATGATACGGGAGTTCAGGCTGAGTATGGTGACCAGCTTTTGACACTTTCCACCTGTGATTACGGCGAAGACGACGGTCGTTTTGTTGTGGTAGCAAAGCGTGTACAATAGAAGTTCTTGAAAGAGGAGAGCAAAAATGGCAAACAAGGGAAAGAAAACGAAAAGAAGAGCAAACAGGCGCTTGAAGAGAACGGTGATGGGAACACTTTCCGCGGTACTTATGGTATCGGCGGTCATTGTGGCGCTCATACCGGTTCCGGAGTCAAGGGCTGCGGTTTCAACAACGGATTTGGAGGGCAGTTTTATCGCGGAAGCGACAGCGAATCCGGACGCAGATGGTTATATCCCGAAATACATTGAGAATAACTATCCTGTTTATGCGAGCGGTGACGGTAATTTCCGTGTGGCGTACGGCAGTAACGGCGGAACTATGACCGGTGTTATCAATTACTATAATGTGAACAATGTTGTCAGCAATGCGGCACTTACAATTCCAAGCGAGATTAGTGCATTTCTGTATCATAAAGATAAGTCGGAATATATTGCGGTAAACAAGGACAGAGAGTATTTGTATTATGTTTCACAGGAAGAAGCAGATGCGACATACAATGAGGATGGCTCCATTAATACACCGGCCCGGAATCGTGTGTTGTCACCATGTATTGCCTCAGAAGAAGGAACATGGAGCGGACAGACGCTCTACGTTGTGACAGGCGGGGACGGGATGGCAAATGTTGAGCTTGTCTCAGGTAACAGTATTGATTACAAGGCTTCAGAGCAGTTGATTATTCCGGTACAGTATGTCGGAAGTACCAGATATGAAGTGGATTTAAATTTGCTTAATTCCGGTTCAGCAGATGGAAAATATTACGATGAGGATAAATCGCCGGGAGTATTTGAAGGGGCAACGAACTTTGCAACGCTCGTTATTCCGGAAAAGATATTAGCTATCGGAAACAATGCCTTCAAGGGTTGCCAGATGCAGTCGGTTAAGGTGGAAAACGGTGTGGGAAGTATCGGAAATAATGCGTTCCAGAATTGTAACCAGCTTTCAACTGTTGGTTTTGTAGAACCGACAAACTTAAAAGAAATCGGTGATTATGCGTTTGCAGGATGTACCTATCTGACATCGGTTAAGATTCCGGATCAGGTACAGAAACTCGGTAACTGCGCGTTTATGGATTGCGTTAACTTATCTGCTGTCGGACTGAACGGCGTCAATGCAGACGGTAATACGTCGCTTACGACCATCGGAAGCGGACTATTCTACAACTGTAGTTCATTAAGCCAGGTTGTGTTCCCGGATCGTGTTTCCAATATTGATGAGGTACAGTATACGATGTACGGATGTGCATCCATGACATATCTGGGGCTTCCGAACCACTCCGGCTCCGGTAATCATGTGTTTAAATACAACAATGTGACAGGATGTAGCAGTCTTGATACAGTGAAAGTTCCGGCGAGAGACTTAAAGCTCGATTGTAAAGATCAGGAGTACCAGGGAACCGGTTATGACGATCTTTATACCGGCGCAGACAGAGATATTTTCAGTGCGGAAAACCTTGGAGAGAATTCTGCATTTCAGGAAACCTATGAGGTGAGTGATGAGTTCTGTATCATGGCTTTTTCAAAGTCATATGCGCATACATATACCCAGAAACACGGAGAGGCTTTCGGTTACCTTGATCCGGGTTATGTGGGCTGGTATGAAAAGATTGTAGACGGATATGCATTCCGTGTGGATGAGACGAACTCACTTGTCAATTTTGAAAAGATTGATGAGACGAATGATGGAAGTAATGTGATTATACCGGATAATATTGCCAAATATCATGTTGGCTCTATTGCCTCCGATACGTTCCAGAACAATAAAGAAGTAGAGTATCTCTATATCCCTGCTTCCGTATCGGTAATTGATTCTCATGCATTTAAAGGCTGTACGTCGCTTCGTACGGTTAACTTTGACAGTGCGCTTTCGGTAAAACAAATCGGATATGAAGCGTTTAAGACCGGGGTTGTTTTAGATGATATTGATTCGGACGGTGATCAGATTCCGGATGAGAATCTCTGCTTTGTCGGAGACATTTCTTCCGATTGTGTACCGTTCAATTATGCGATGGATGTAGCGAATAACTACAACGATCCGGGAGCACCGACGCAGTATATTACCTATACAAGCGGATTCCCGCAGAATTTGCAGATTCAGATGGTGGTAAGTAAGAATGAAAATACGAACGAAATCGAGTCTGCATATCCGGTAGTTGTCGGTATTCCGACGGAAGACCAGCTTAGAGGAAACAGCTCTTACAGTTTAAGTACGTATGACGGCGATAGTGATTATGTTCGTACGAAAGCAGAAGAAAATGCAATTGTTGCGTCTGCAAATACAAAATACCGTAACAATATCAGCAATCCTATGAATCCGATGACTCTTACAGAGGAAGAACAGGCGGTTATTGATGCGGTGTACCATGTACATATTTCAGATGGTATCCGTGGATTAAAAGATGATTTGTTTGTCGGAAATACAGCTGTGCAGAGTGTGATTACGGAAACAGTGGAAGAGATTCCGGACGGTGAGTTTGAGGGATGTACTTCACTTAATACATTTATTATGAGAAGCAGTGGCGCTGCGGGAGGCGAATCTGTTGGAGAGAGAGCCTTCCAGGATTGTACAGCGCTTGAGGATGTTTCGCTTCCGAGTACACTCTCAGAAATTGTTTCCATGCCGTTTGCCGGATGTAGCAAGCTGACGGATGTTAATTTTAATGATTCGCCGAATTTCGTATGTGAGGAGGCCATCATCAAAGGGAAGGCGGCGGATGGCACGAACAGCCGTATCGTAGAGTGTCTCGAGACAAGAGGTACGGTTACAGGTGCAGCCAGACTCGGTTCCGAAGATTTTGCCGGAATCACAGCGATTGACCCTGAAGCCTTCCAGCATTGTACAGGAATCAGAGAGGCTTATCTGGATGATTCCGAAGTGACAGTAATTCCTGATTATTGTTTTGACGGCGCGACATCGCTATACTACTGCAGCCTTGCTGATTCGACCAAGAAGATCGGAAAATATGCGTTCCGCAATACCGCGCTTTCAACGATTTCAGTTCCGGATAGTGTACAGAGCATTGATGATACGGCATTTATTACAGAGGATGCACTTGGTAATCAGAAATATATCCAGGGTCTTACGGTAGAATGTGCGGAAGACAGTACCGCGTATTGGTATTGTGAGGACAAAGACGGAATTACGGCACAAACTTATACACAGGAATTTACGGTTACATTCCTTGATTGGGATGATTATGTACTCAGCACCCAGAAAGTGAAAAAGGGAGCGAGTGCGGTTGAGCCTCGTGTTTCCAGGGAGGGATATGCACTTGTCGGATGGACCGAGAAGTTTGACAATGTCAAAGAGGACATCGTCACAAAGGCAATTTATGAAAAGAGCAATGCAGCGACGATTGAAGGATTTTACTCGGTTGTATTCCAGGATTTTGACGGATTGTACACATGGGATACGCAGTATCTCAAAGAGGGTGCAAAGCCAACGACACCGAACGTGACACCGACAAGACCTGGATATATATTCAGTTACTGGGCACCATCGAACTATACTTCGATTGAGGTAACAGGAAACTTAATTGTTAAGGCTTATTATGTGGAAGATCCGAATTATGACGGAAGTACAGGTACAGGTGGAAATGGCGGTACCGGTGGAAACGGCGGAAACGGCGGTGGTACCGGAGATGGAAGCGGGACAACGGATGATACGGTTCGTTATACGGTAGAATTTGTAGACCATGACGGAACCGTGCTTGATACACAGGTTGTGCCGGCAGGAAGCTGTCCTACAGCGACGACGGTGGTTCCGACAAGAAACGGATATACTTTTACAACATGGTCGCCATCAAATTATGCGTCGGTTCCGGTAACGGGAAATCTGCAGATTAAAGCTTTGTATCAGAAGGATGCGGATAAAGAGGATGATACGATAGATGGAGATACATCTTCAGATTCTTCCAAGGAGCCTTCCTCTGACAGCGGAAACAGTAACGATGAGACAAAACCGGGAACAAATCAGGACCAGAATCCGACGCAAAGCGGTAATGGTAATGCGAATGTGTCAAACGGCGGCGGAACAGTAAGACCGTCCGGAACCGTGAGCGGAAACAGTTCAACAGTTACAAATCGTTACCCGACAAAGGATGACGGAACAAGAGTTGTTGTAACTAAGACCGGTATTTCCAATAAAGATTTGGTATCGGCGAAGATTTCGGGTGCAAATGATAATTTCATTGTGAAAGTATCTGACAGTACAGAAGCCAGAAGCGAAGTGGAAGCGGCACTTCTTAAGAAGTACGGTACACTTGACAACTTAAAATATTTCGCAATGGATATCAGCTTGTATGATTCTACCGGTACAACGAAGATTGAGGATACAACAGGTATCACGGTAACGATTACACTTCCGTTGCCGGATGTCCTTGCAGGATATGCAGGAAATAATAAAGCAGGAGCCGTGAAAAACGGAACGTTCGAGACGCTCAATTCAAGATTGACATCTATCGATAATGTGCCATGTATTACATTTGATGCAACACATTTCTCACCATATGCAATTTATGTGGAGACGGACAATCTGACAAGCGGCGTGATTGATGCAACTCCTACCACAGGGGATCCGATTCATCCTAAGTGGTTCCTTTCCATCGGACTCGCACTGTTATCTGTGCTTATGTTCTTCGGAAAAGGATCAAAAAACAAGATTGTGAAAGTGATTGAATGAAAAAACAAATCAGAAAAATAGTCGGTGCCGTATTCTTGGCACTGGCAATTGCCTTCACACAGATTCCGGCTTCTTTTGCGGAAGCACTCAGCCCGGAGGCAGAATTTAAAAGGGATGGAAATACATTGATTTCATATACAGGCACGGCTTCGGTCGTGTCTGTTCCTAATGGGATAAAAACCATCAGTACCGATGCGTTTGCAGGAAATCGATACTTGGAGAGTGTCACGATTCCTTCAAGTGTGGAAGTGATTGAGAATGGTGCTTTTCGCGACTGTGTGAAGTTGGATACGGTATATTTTTCTGAGGGACTTCGGACAATAGAAAGCGGTGCATTTTCCATGTGTCCGGAACTTGATACCGTGAAGTTTTCAAGTACGATTTCAGAGCTTGGAGCTGGTGTGTTTGCAGGGGATGATGAACTCAAAACTATAGATCTCGGTAAAAATAATTATTTTGCTGTGTCAGACGGTGTTTTATACAGCTGGGATAAAACAAAACTGTTTCAGGTATTTGCCGGTCGCACAGGAGAGGTGTATGATATGCCGGATACTGTGGAGGATATTGAGCGATATGCGTTCTGGGGATGTGACAATCTCGAGTATGTGGAACTTTCGGCGCATTTATCGGAAATTCCGGAATATTCGTTCTCGAATTGCAGTCATCTTGAAGAGATTGCACTTCCGTATTCGATTCGCAAAATCGGAGCCAAGGCATTTGAGGACTGTGTGTCTTTAGTCTATATTGTTTTACCGGTATCGGTTACCAATATCCATCCGACGGCATTTGACGGTTGTTATGATTTAAAGATTTCTGCTCAGGAGGGAACGGCGGCATATGAATTCGCGCGTGTTTTTGAGTCAACCAATCTTCTTTTGATGGAGCAGGAAGAAACAACAGTCAGCGAAAATGCCATCGGAGATATTTATATAGATTCGGCACCGGGGCAGACGGAGCAGAGTAAAGAAGAAGCACAGGACGAGGAAGACGAAGAAACGGAGAGCATAACGGAAATTTTGGATGTATATAATCCATTGAAGCCTTCCGATGTTTCCAAACTCAATGTTTCTGATTATTATGGTCCGGATTCTTCGGATGTTATCGGAAAGACAAGGGTTGTGGCAGGAAATGCGGTCGTATTGTATGAGACTGAGCCACAGCAGGATACGGTGGTGTCGGAACCGGTTTCTGAGGAATTTGAACCGGATTTTGTAGCACCGGATGATGGAAGTCATGATATTTCCAAAAAACAATATTATCAGGCGACATCCTTCCGAAAACTTACAATGGATGCAACCATAGAAACGATTCAGGATTTTTCCTTTGCGCGTAGCAGTGCGGAGAGCGTTGTGATTCCGGAAGGGGTTACGCATATCGGATATGGAGCCTTTTACCATTGTGATGATTTAAAACAGGTGGAAATACCATCAACGGTAAATACCATTGAACCGCAGGCGTTTGATGAGACGCCTTATATTGCTAACTGGAAAACCGGAGGGGATACCGATGACTTTCTTGTGGTCGGTGATGGGATTTTACTGGCATATAAAGGAGATGGAGCAAGCGTATATCTTCCTGCGCATGTCAAAAAGATAGCCGGCGGAGTATTTCAAAATCATCCGGAAATCACGGAAGTAATGTTAAACGAAGGCTTGAAAGAAATCGGTGAGGACGCATTCAGCGGATGTACGTCGCTCTCTTCGGTGAAGGGGGGCAGTCATGTAGAAAAGGTTTGTGACAGAGCCTTTGCAATGTGTCCAATTGCGGAATTGACAATCGGCAAGAACGTATCGCGAATCGGGATTGGGGCTTATAAGCTTGCGGCATCGGATACGGTCGTGTTTACGAATGAGGAAAGGATTCCGGCGGTTTCATATGAAAAAACAGCGACAAGATTGGAGAATGACGGATTACGTGTTCTCGCATTTCCGGATGCTGATACGGCTGTGATTGCGGATGCAAATATGGAACTGAAAAATACAGTACTGGATGAGAGATATCTGGGCTTTAGAGGCATTGTGGTTACGATTCCGGAGTTGGATGGTTCGCAGGCAAGACTTGTGTACTGCACGATGTATCCGAATGAAGTTTCGGGACTTGTGGAAGTTCCGGCTTCCGTTCGTGTGAACGGAAAGAGCTATTCATTGACCGGTGCGCTTCCGGATACATTCGATGCGTATGAGACATATGAATATTGGGGCGAAGGCGAGATAAAAGGCATTATATTACCGCCGGCGCTTGGTAAGCTTTCAGATTTTGATACTCAGTTTAGTTTCTCAACCTCACTTCCGACAGGCGGAGAGAATGAAGAGCCGGAGGAAGAGAAATCTGTAGAAGAGGAAGGAACACAGACAGGTTCCGCACAGCAGGAATATGTGACAACGGTTGTTCTTTCGTCAGCTTATAATAACGCTGACAAGATGAAAGCGGATGTTTTGGATGATGAGGGATATTATCTGTTTTATATAGATGATGACAGAGAGCAGGCGAAACTTTTATCGGAGGCGGTGGAAGCTGAGTATGGGACGCTCGTAGACGGGCAGCTCAAAACAATGGACCTTACACTTGTTGAGCGTGACAGCAATATTCCGATTTCTAATTTCGGGAATACCCGTGTCGAGATTTTTGTACCGATTTCCGAGACGATGAAGGGACAAAATATCTGTGCGGTAACACTTGGCGAGGACGGAAAACTGCAGACCATTTACGGCACCAAGCAGTCGACGGACGGACAGGATTACTTTGTATTCCGGACGAATCATTTTTCTGTGTACGGGATTTATGCAGGAGTCGGTCAGGTCGGCGAGAAGATTAAGGAAGAGAGCAGTAAAATACTCCAAAAAGACGCATCGCCTGAAACGGGTGAACGGTTCAATCCAAAGTGGCTTTTAGCGATAGCATCCCTGCTTATAGGACTTGCGTTGCTTATCGGACGTCCGTTCCGAAGAAGGATATAATCAAATAACGAATTAAAACTTCCGGCATAAAATAAATAAAAAAGCCGGAAGTTTTTTATGCAAAGAGTTCGAAACTTAATTCATATAGATGTAGCAGACAGGCAGATGTTAACCGGTTACGGAATCGGTGTGGGAGTCCTCGATTCCGGGGTGGAGCTACACGAGGATATCAAACATGCTGTTGTGGCATTTCGGGATTTCACATCAAAAAGGAGCAGTCAGCCGAAGGATGAAACCGGTCACGGAACCCATGTCTGCGGAATTATAGCCGGAAACGGAATATCATCGCAGGGTAGATACAGAGGGATTGCACCGCGCGCTCACCTGTGTGTCGGGAAAGTGTTAAATAACAAAGGAGAGGGCGATGTGGCAAGGCTGATTGAAGGTCTGGAATGGCTTCTTTCAGCAGCAAATAAGTATAACATTAAAATTATCAACGTATCGGTCAGTTCCCTTTATTTTTCTAAAATAGAGGAGAAAGAAAGAGTATTTAGCCTGTTTGAACAGGCATTTTCACGAAATATACTGGTTGTAACTGCAGCTGGAAATTCAGGTCCAGGAGGTAGTACAGTCTCAAAACTGGGAGATAGTCCCTATGTTATTTGTGTAGGGTGTCACGAAGGAAAGGAAAGCACTCTTTTTGATAAAAAGTGTCAGGATTGTTCAGGCAGGGGGCCGGGCACTTTTGTTTATCGTAAGCCGGATGTTGTTGCACCGGGGACAGATATTATATCATGTGCGGGAGTGCGTCAATACATTAAAAAAAGCGGAACAAGTATGGCGACACCGATTGTGAGCGGAGTGCTGGCACTTGCATATGAAAGATATCCGTATATGTCTGCGCAGGAGATGAAGCGTAAATTGATTCGGTCAACAGATGATTTGGGAGAAAATTTTCTGATGCAGGGATTCGGAATGATTAATGTAAAGCATCTGCTTCAGTGATAAAGCTTGACATACAAAAATAGGTTGTATACAATTATACAGTGTTAAGATGACTATACAAACAAAGGAGGAACCGGAAATGAATAACAGAAATCCGTTTGAAGATAGACCGGTTACAATGAATCCGCAAAAAAACCTTTTAGAAATAGAGGAGCATATGTACATTCTCGACGATGTCGAGAAACCAAATGTATTTCGCAATATGTTTCCGTATTCCGAGGTGCCTAAAATTCCGTTTAATGACAGAACGGTGCCTCATGATATGCCAAAGGATATATGGATTACGGATACAACATTTCGTGACGGACAGCAGTCACGCGCACCGTATTCCACGGAGCAGATTGTAACCATTTATGATTATCTGCACAGACTCGGCGGACCGAACGGAATGATCCGCGCGAGTGAATTTTTCTTATACAGTAAAAAGGACCGCGATGCAGTATATAAATGTATGGAGCGCGGTTATGAATTTCCGGAGGTTACAAGCTGGATTCGTGCGAGCAAGGAAGATTTTAAACTCGTAAAAGAAATCGGAATGAAGGAGACAGGTATTCTTGTCAGCTGTTCCGATTATCATATTTTCATGAAGCTGAAAATGACGCGCAAACAAGCGATGGAACATTATTTAAGTGTAGTTCGCGACTGTCTGGAAGAGGGAATCAGTGTGAGATGTCATCTTGAGGACATTACAAGAGCTGACATTTACGGATATGTGGTTCCGTTCTGTCTTGAGCTTATGAAGCTGATGGAAGAATACAAAATTCCGATTAAGGTTCGTGCCTGCGATACAATGGGATATGGTGTCAATTATCCGGGTGCAGTTATTCCGCGAAGTGTGCAGGGTATTATTTATGCACTGCACACGCACGCAGGAGTTCCGCATTCTCTCATTGAATGGCATGGTCACAATGATTTTTATAAAGCGGTCGTTAATTCGACGACAGCATGGCTTTATGGCTGCTCCGGTGTTAATACTTCTCTTTTCGGTATTGGCGAGAGAACCGGAAACACACCGCTTGAGGCGATGGTATTCGAATATGCCCAGCTTAAGGGAAATTTGAATGGAATGGATACGACGGTCATTACAGAACTGGCAGAGTATTTTGAAAAAGAAATCGGATATAAGATACCGCCGCGGACTCCGTTCGTCGGAAAGAACTTTAATGTGACAAGAGCTGGGATTCATGCGGACGGATTATTGAAAAATGAAGAGATTTATAATATATTTGATACAGAGAAGTTTTTGAACCGTCCGGTTCTGTGCGCAGTTTCGAATACGTCAGGTCTGGCAGGAATTGCACACTGGCTGAACAGCTTTTTCAAACTTCCGCCGCAAAAGCACTTTAAGAAGAGCGATGCAGTCATTGCCGAATTGAAAAAATGGGTGGATGCAGAGTATGAAGGCGGACGTGTTACTGTACTGACAGAGGAAGAACTTGTATCAGCATTCAAAAATGCCTGTACACAAGTCGGACTTGTATTTGAAGAGGTGACACAATAAGGAGGCTTGTTGTAATGGCAGATTATAATCTGAAAGAACAGGTGTCGGACAAGTATTCTCTGCGGGGACGAGTGTTCCACAAAATAAGAGACGACATCTTGAACGGGAAATACAAGCAGGGGGAAGAACTTAGGGAGGCTACCATCGGTGATGAACTCGGAGTGTCGAGAACTCCCGTGCGTGAGGCGTTCCGTCAGCTTGAGCTGGAAGGACTTCTTCGCATGATTCCGAATAAGGGTACTTATGTGACAGGAATTACACAGAAGGATGTCAAAGATATTTATATGATTCGTTCCCTTCTGGAAGGATTGTGTGCAAAATGGGCAACGGAGAATATAAGTGTAGAGCAGATGAATGAGATGGAGGAAAATGTCTATCTTTCCGAATTTCATGAGAGCAAAGGTCATTATGACCAGATGGCACAGCTTGACAATCGGTTTCACGAGATATTGTACGAATCCTGCAACAGTAAGATGCTTGAGCACCTTCTTCGCGATTTTCATCAATATGTATATCGCGTGCGCAAGATGACGTTGTCGAGTGAAAAACGCGGCAAAGCTTCCAACCATGAGCATCGTGAGATTATGGAGGCTATCAAGGCGGGAGAAGGTGACAGAGCAGAAAAGCTTGCAAATCTCCATATGATGAACGCCTACGATAATATGTTAAAAAATGGTCTGATTGAAATGTTTGATCAGGATGAAATTAAATAAGAAAAGGAGTTAAGAAACATGGCAAAAATTCAGATGACGACACCACTCGTAGAGATGGACGGAGATGAAATGACAAGGATTCTCTGGCAGATGATTAAGGACGAACTGATTTGTCCATATGTTGATTTAAAGACAGAGTATTATGACCTCGGATTAGAGCATAGAAATGAGACGGATGATAAGGTGACGATGGACTCTGCACTTGCAACGCAGAAATACGGTGTTGCTGTAAAATGTGCGACGATTACGCCGAATGCAGCCAGAATGACAGAATACAACTTAAAAGAAATGTGGAAGAGTCCGAACGGTACAATCCGTGCAACACTTGACGGAACCGTATTCCGTGCACCGATTATTGTAAAAGGTATTGAGCCTTGCGTGCGCAACTGGGAAAAACCAATTACACTTGCAAGACATGCATACGGTGATGTGTATAAAAATACAGAAATCAAAGTTCCGGGAGCAGGAAAAGCTGAGCTTGTATTTACAGCGGAAGACGGAACGGAGATTCGTGAGCTGATACATAATTTCAAGGATGGCGGTATTCTTCAGGGAATCCATAATACGGATGCTTCTATTGCAAGCTTTGCGAAAGCATGCTTTAACTATGCGCTGGATACGAAACAGGATCTCTGGTTTGCAACGAAAGATACGATTTCTAAGAAATACGATCATAATTTCAAAGACATTTTCCAGGAAATCTATGATGCAGAATATAAAGAGAAATTTGAAGCGGCAGGAATTGAATATTTCTATACATTAATCGATGATGCGGTTGCACGTGTTATGAAGGCGAAAGGCGGATTTATCTGGGCATGTAAAAACTATGACGGTGACGTTATGTCAGATATGGTTTCAAGTGCGTTCGGTTCCCTTGCCATGATGACTTCTGTGCTGGTTTCTCCGAGCGGTGTCTACGAATACGAAGCAGCACACGGAACGGTGCAGAGACATTATTATAAGCACTTAGAAGGAGAAGAAACATCCACTAACTCCGTAGCAACAATTTTTGCATGGACAGGTGCTCTCCGTAAACGTGGCGAGCTTGACGGCAATAAAGAACTTATGGAATTTGCGAACAAGCTTGAGAAAGCGACACTTCAGACCATTGAAAGCGGTAGAATGACGAAAGACCTTGCATTGATTACTTCGTTAAAAGATGTTATAGTATGTAATAGTCAGGATTTTATCAAAGAAATCCGCAAGACATACGAAACATTATAAGGTCAGGTTAAGTAAGCATGGATTTTATTTCGGGTAGTTTTTTACTCTTTTTATTAATTACACTTATTGTATATTACAGCATACCAAAAAAGGGGCAGTGGATTTGGCTGCTCCTTTCGGGTATGTTTTTTTATTGTTTCTCATCGCCGAAGCTCGTTGTATTTGTATTTGTATCTGTCGTGACATCCTACGTGTGGGCGAGATTTTTTTCAAAATCCAAGGTACTGTTTGCGTTGGTTCTTTTGTTTAATGCAGGACTTTTGTTGGGACTGAAGGTGGCATCAAGCGGATCCGTGATAGCATCATATTTGAAGATTGACCGGTTTGCGTTTCTGCTTCCGGTCGGTATTTCGTTTTATACGCTTCAAATTATCGCTTATATGTCGGATGTGTACAAAGGGAAGATAGAACCGGAGAAAAGTTTCTTTAAATATATGTTGTTTGTGACATATTTTCCGCAGATTATTCAGGGACCGATTCCCCGATATGAGCAACTTGGAAAACAGCTTTTCGCGCCGCACAAGTTTGACTATGCGATGTTCGTCGGTGGATTTGAGCTGATGATTTGGGGGTATTTCCAAAAGCTTGTGATTGCGGACCGTGCAAATATTCTTGTTAATCGTTTGTACGGCGAATATGAGACGTATACCGGAATGTATGTGGTCGTTGCGGTGTTGCTGTACAGTCTTCAGTTATATGCGGATTTTAACGGATGTGTCTGTATCGTCAAAGGCGCGTCCGAGATGTTTGGAATCCGGTTGGTGGATAACTTTGACAGACCGTATTTCTCGGGTTCGATTCAGGAACTCTGGCGTCGCTGGCATATGACACTCGGCGGATGGCTGCGCGATTATGTATATATTCCGCTCGGCGGAAACCGGAAAGGTAAGCTTCGCAAGTATATAAATATTGTTATTGTTTTCCTTGTGAGCGGAATCTGGCACGGAATCGGTGGTACCTTCCTTTTATGGGGAATTTTGCAGGGACTTTATCAGATTCTCGGTGATTTGCTTATGCCGGTGCGCAATTTCTTTGTCCGGATTTTTCGTGTCAACAGGGATGCTTTTTCACACAAACTGTTTAAAGCACTCTGCACCTTTGCCATGATTAATTTCTCTTGGCTGTTTTTCCGGGCTTCAACCGTGACGCAGTCGTTTGCAATGATAAAGAACATGTTTACGACGTTTAACCCGTGGATTTTGTGGGATCAGTCCCTTTATATGCTCGGACTTGATGCCAAAAATGTATGGATGCTCCTGTTTGGCGCAGTAACATTATTTGTAGTTGAAATACTGCAGGCGAAAATGTCGATCCGTGAGCAGTTTGCAAAACAGGGGATTGTATTCCGGTATATTATTTTGTACCTGGCAATTTTTTCGATACTGATTTTCGGTATTTACGGACCGGGATATGATGCGGCACAGTTTATTTACGGTGGATTTTAGGGAGGAGAGGACATGAAAAAAAGAACCGTTTTTCTTCGTTTTACAAGCTTTCTTCTCATTTTTGCCGTGCTGTTTGTGATTGTCACGGAAGTGCTGAAGGACAAGCGTGTGGAACTTGAATATGATGTTACGTCCAAAGTGAAAGGTTTCTATGAGGAGCCGGACAATTCGCTTGATTTTGTGTTTGTTGGTTCCAGTCAGCTATATGCGGCGATTGCGCCGAATGTTTTGTTTGAGGAATTTGGGATTACTGCCTATGATTTTGCGGCAAATGAACAACCGATGTGGATATCGTATTTCTATATTAAAGAGGCACTGAAACATCAGAATCCGAAGGCGATTGTGCTTGATGTATTTACGATGTACGGCAATGAGTATGAAAAGGAGGGGGCAACGCATATTAATCTTGATGACCTTCCTTGGAATCTGAACAAAATACAGGCGATTCAGGCTTCTGTTCCGAAGGAAGAAAGAACATCGTTTTATTTTGAACTTGTAAAGTATCATGATACATGGAATACGCTCAATGAGCATAAAGTGATGAGCACATTCTGGGATGAGAGAAATGTCTATAAAGGCTATTCGCCGTTTGTTGTCGTACATGATTATGCAGACAGTGCGCCTGAGGACGTGGTAAATCAGACAGAGCGTGAACCGATGGGAGATATGGCAAAAGAGTGGCTCGATAAAATTGTGGAACTGACGCAGGAAGAGGGCGTGGACTTGATTTTGGTCAAGACGCCAAACGGACATGCGGAGCGACAGAAATTATATCTTTCTGTGGAAGATTATGCCAAAGAAAAGAACATTCCTTTTGTGAACATGAATACGATGTTCGATGGGGAAGCGCATGTCAACATTCTTCAGGCTGAGAAAATAACTCGTTATATGGGAGAGTATTTGTCAGAGCGTTATGAAATTTGGGACAAGAGGATTGACCCTGCGTATGCACAGTGGCATGATGACGGTAGATATTTCTACCACAAGAAGGATAAATGTGTTCAGATTGGACTTTCCGATATGCAGACGTATTTTGAATCTCTCGCAGGCAAAGAGTGGGTAACGATGTTTGCAATGAAAAGTACGGATGCGGTGACATATTCGGATGAGGAGAAGGCTGCACTTACAGCTCTTGGCATTACACCGGATTATGACATGCAGGGCGAGTGGTGTTATCTTACATTGCTTCAAAACGGAATTTCTGTAGCAGGAGGCGTGCAGGTCACAGAGCCGTATGAGGAAACATTTTTCTTTGCTGACCATGAGTACAAAGTCTCCTACGGTCTGGATGAAGACGGGAAAACAGTTGCCGGGCTGTATATGGACGGAGATAACTATTCTATGGAACATGACGGTGTCAATGTTTTCATTTATGATACACTTTTAGAAGAAATCGTGGAGTTTGTGGCATTTGATACGACGGAAAGCGCACAGGCTATTCGCGTGGAGTAATGTAAAGACAAATATGAAAACAAGAAAAGTACTGCGTTTTTCCGGGAGGCGAGTGTTGTTCCCGGAGAAAAGACAGTACTTTTTTGTATATGATGCTGTTTATATGGATGATTCATATATTTTCTTCAAATTCTCAAGCTTCGCAGTCGCATTTTCCATCATTAAATCGACAAGTGTGAGGGCAGTCATGGCTTCGACAACCACAACAGCACGAGGCACGATGACAGGATCGTGACGACCTTTGATGGTAGCTGTGATATTCTCGCCGTTTTTATTGACTGTATTTTGCTCTTTGAAAATGGAAGGAGTCGGTTTGATATAAGCGCGGAGAATAATATCACTTCCGTCACTGATTCCGCCGAGAATTCCGCCACTGTGATTGGTTGCTTTGGTTATCCGGCCGTCTTTCATTACAAAAGAATCGTTATTTTCAAATCCGCGCATGGTGGCAACGGAAGCACCGGCACCAATTTCAAAAGCTTTGACACTTCCGATAGACATAACTGCTTTAGATAGACAGGCGTCAAGCTTGTCAAAGACCGGTTCACCTACACCGGCAGGAACACCTTTGGCAACACATTCAATGACGCCGCCGGAGGAGTCATAATCTTTCATGCATTCTTCTAAGTAAGCTTCTGCTAACTCCGATGCCTTGCTGTCTGGCATACAGGTTGGAGTTGTCAGGATGGCGTCCGGATTAAAATTGTCATAATCAATCGAAACAGGACCGATGGATTTGGTGTAAGCGCATACGCTGATACCGAGCTCTTTGAGGAGCTTAAGTGCAATCGCACCGCCTGCGACACGACCGATGGTTTCACGTCCGGAGGAACGTCCGCCGCCGCGGTAATCGCGGAAACCGTATTTTTCATCGAATGTATAGTCTGCATGTCCCGGTCGGTAATAGGAAGCAATTTCAGAATAATCCTTGGAACGCTGTGATGTGTTACGTACAAGGAGCGCAATCGGAGTACCTGTCGTTTTGCCATCAAATATACCGGATAAAATTTCTACTTCGTCTGCTTCTTTACGGGGAGTAGCAAATTTACTCTGTCCCGGTTTGCGGCGATTCAGATAATATTGAATATCTTCGGTCGCAAGAGAAAGTCCTGCCGGACAACCGTCCACCACAACACCGATTCCATCCCCGTGGGATTCGCCGAATGTCTGTATTGTAAAATGTTTTCCGAATATGGAACCTGCCATAATATACCTCCAAAATTACGTGATAAAATATGCACATTTTATTATACGACAAGGGAGTATTGTTTGCAAAGCGTATTTTCTTATGATATGATTTATAGAGCGTGTGATACTACTTGAATAAGGTGACAAGAGATGAAAAAAATAATAAAAATACGTAAGATGTTATGTATGATTTGCGTGTTTCTTGTGTTTTTAATAAGCAACAGTTTTTTATATTCTTATCTTCAGACAAATGCAGATGAAGCGGTGGAAGAGGAACTTTGGGAGCATGCAAGTGCGCAAGCAGAAGAGACATTCACATTGGATGATGTCATGGAGTACGATTCTTCCGGTGTGGAGAAAGCCGAGGATGAAGAGGCAGATGAACAGACGGGGGAAGAAATAGACATTCGGTCATTTGATAAAAATGACTGGAAAATTATGCTCATTAACAAACAGCATCCGATTCCGGATGATTACGAATTTACATTGGCGGTTATCAAGGGAAGCATGAAATGTGATGAGAGGATTATTCCGGAACTTCAGCAGATGATGCAGGCAGCACAAAATGACGGAGTGTCGCTTGTGATTCGTTCACCATATCGCGATTATGAGAGACAGATTTATTTGTTTAACCGTAAAATCAAGAATTATATGAAGAGCAAGATGTCATATTTAGAATCTTACCGTACCACGGCACAGGCAGTTACGGTTCCGGGAGCATCGGAACATCAGGTCGGATTGGCTCTTGATATTACTTCGGATACATATACGACGCTCACGGAAGGTTTTGCGGATACAGAAGCCGGGGAGTGGCTGGAAAATCACAGCTATGAGTATGGTTTTATTTTGCGGTATCCGGACGGCAAAGAGGATATCACGGGAATCAGTTTTGAACCGTGGCATTTCCGCTATGTGGGAAAGAATGCTGCCAAATATATGTATGACCATGAACTGACGTTAGAAGAGTTCGTGGCACAACTCAATGACCAATAGACGAAATGAGGACAGATTATGTTTAAGGTAATAAAGCAGGAAGGCAATGCAAGGCGGGGTGTTTGTACGACTCCTCATGGTGTTGTTCAGACGCCGGTTTTCATGAATGTCGGAACCATTGCTGCAATCAAAGGTGCGGTGGGGACAGAGGATTTGGAGGCAATCGGAACGCAGATTCAGTTGTCAAACACATATCATCTGCATGTAAGACCGGGGGATGAAGTTGTACACAAGATGGGAGGGCTCCATAAGTTCATGGTGTGGGACAAACCTATCCTTACCGATTCCGGTGGATTTCAGGTGTTTTCTCTGGCCGGTCTTCGCAAGATTAAGGAAGAGGGCGTTTATTTTAATTCGCATATAGACGGTCGTAAAATTTTCATGGGACCGGAAGAGAGTATGCAGATTCAGTCGCATCTGGCTTCAACGATTGCGATGGCGTTTGACGAATGTCCGCCAAGCAAAGCGGATTACAACTATGTTAAAAATTCCGTAGAGCGCACAACAAGATGGCTGGAGCGCTGTAAAAAGGAAATGGCACGCCTGAATACGCTTGATGATACAATTAATAAACAGCAGTGGCTGTTCGGTATCAATCAGGGGGCAATTTATAAAGACATCCGTGTGGAACATGCGAAACGTATTGCAGAGTTTGATTTGCAGGGCTATGCGCTCGGCGGACTTGCAGTAGGGGAGTCGCATGAGGAGATGTACTATGTCATTGAGGAGACAGCTCCGTTTCTTCCGCAGGAGAAACCGCGTTATCTGATGGGAGTCGGAACACCGGCGAACATTCTCGAAGCGGTAGAGCGCGGTATCGATTTCTTTGATTGTGTATATCCGTCCAGAAACGGACGTCACGGACACTTATATACCAAATACGGAAAAATCAATCTTTTCAATGCCAAATATGAGCTTGATGAGAGACCGATTGAGGAAGGATGTCAGTGTCCTGCCTGCAAACGCTACAGTCGCAGCTATATCCGCCATCTTCTCAAGGCAAAGGAAATGCTTGGCATGCGTCTTTGTGTGCTTCACAATCTGTATTTTTATAATCATATGATGGAAGATATACGTATGGCACTTGATGAAGGAAGATTTGCAGAGTACAAGAAGCAGATGTTGGAAAGTATGGCGGCAGGAGAAAGATTATAAAGGTTTTACTTGCACAACTTCCATAATTTGTGTATGATATCTTCTAGTATGAAAAATGAAAGTAACGGAGGTTTTATTACATGGGAATTTTAATGACAGCAGATGCTGCTGCAGCATCGCCGGTTAATTCAGGACTTGCACTTGTTTTATATGTGGTATTTTTTATCGTTGTGATTTATTTGATGATGATTCGTCCGCAGAAGAAGGAACAGAAACGTCTGAATGCAATGTATTCTTCCATGGCAGTTGGCGACAGCGTTCTTACGAACAGCGGTTTTTACGGAATGATTATTGATATCGATGATGAACAGAACATGGTCATCGTTGAGTTCGGTAACAATAAGAACTGCCGTATTCCGATGAACAAATCAGCCATTGCACAGGTTGAGAAACCGGACGCAGAATAATGAGATAAGAAAGGGCATCACCTTAGCGGTGATGCCTTATTTTTTTCCATTCTTTTCTGAGAAACTCCGTATCCGTTCCGTACCAAAAAATGAGAAACAGACAAAAGACACTCGCAAATTGTGCCCGGTATGTAAAAAAGTAATGTATATACGCGTGATTCGATAGAATGACGAAACGTACGTAAGGAAGCATTCCGAGTAGAAAAAATATACCGACAAAGGAAGGCATGTTTTTTTGCTTTCGGATGAGCCAGAATAACATCAAAAGTGCCGGGAACAAGATGACGGTAATCATCCTTCCGTGCGGGTCTGCCAAAAAGGAAAACGGAAACAGGCATCGGAGATTTCGGATGATTGCGCCCGACATCTGGGAGAAAAGTCCTCCGGAGGCTGCTTGTCCGGCAGTCCGGTAAGCGGTCTGAGACAATGCATCCCTAAATCCTTGAGCACCATATACGACAGAGTAGAGTACCCATTTAAAAAACCATGTCAAACCGTAGCAGCATATCCATGTTAAACCGGATTTTAAACAAAACGCAATTTGTTTTCCCTGATGATGAAGTAAAAGTAAAATCAGCGGAATGAGACAGGTCAGCGTCTCTGTCGTCAGAAAGTCCGTATATGCAGTTATTCCTCCCAAAAGGAAAAATAAATACCCGATTTTATCCGGATGCTTTTGCTGAATGTAAGCAGTCAGCGGTATGGCACTGAATGTGATGACAAATACGGGCATGTACTCAAGCGACAGCGGAACATACCAGAGAGAGCAGGCAATACCTGCTGCCACAAAACCAAAACAGGCTCCTTTTCCGTAAAACCGATAGAGCACAATGGCTGCAATCAAAAACAGAAGTCCAAGCACAGCTGCATTTAACACATAAATCTGCGGAAGCGACATGACACAAAGAAGAGGTTTTACGAAAACAACGGAACCGTGCCAGTATCTCATATAAACATAATTCGGTGCCACATTATGTGTCACGGCGTACAGCAAGTTGGAATTTTCATTTTTGAGAGGATTGAAATAATATGCAGATTTAATGGCTGAAGAAAAAGGAGTTTTACTGTCATATGAATATGCGATATTTAGCAGTATTGCATCTGCATGGCGGTCAATCCGTGAGGCAAGATCTTTGTGGTTTATGTGAAAAAATGGTTCCTTTTCACATAAATATTCCGCAGAAACCTTAATGTTTTCGTGGATGAAATCACGAGGAATTGCAGCTGTAGCGGTCAGCAGAAGTATTTCTGCAACGAGTAAAATTCCAAATAAAATTACATAGTTAAAAAAATGCTTTGTTTTCATAGAAAAATAGTAGCATAAAATGTGTTTCCATAGCAAGAAAAGTTGACATGTGTTTGGCATATAAGGTAAAATTTTAAAGTGAAATTATCATAGGGGGATTGTATGAAAAAAAGGATAAAAAGTCTTGTTGCATTAATAATGACAGTATTGATTTGTATGCAGAGTAATCCGATGATGATGAATGCAATGACGATTAGTAACGATTATACATTAACTGCGGACGATTCGACGGATGGTTATATTGTGACAAGCGGTGGAAAGCTCCGTTTTGCAGAGAATCTTACGGTCAATCAGGATATCAACATGGGCGGCGGATATGATGGTGCAAATAATTATGTGATCATTCCGGCGTCGGGAACAATGAATGCAGGCATTTCAACATCAAATGGCTATGATTATGTGCAAAATAGCGGAAAAATCACATCGGATTTCCAATTAAATGCTGGAACGTTGACCAATGATGGTTATGTTTCGCAGTTGACGGTTGGGGGAAGTGGCATTTTATTTGCAGAGGATGGCTCTTCCTACGATGTTCTTGATATCAGGAATGCAGGTTCGGGAAATGCGATTACGAGCGGAAAGCTTTCTGCAGGAACCATGTATATGAATGCGTATGCATTTTCGTTTGAGTGCTCGGATACGGTTGTGAATGTAAGCGATCATTTTTATTTTTCCGGCACAACTGAACTTCAGAGTAATATCAAAGTTGCAGTAAGTGATGCGACGAAGATTACAACGGAAGGAAGAGACGGATTGTCTGTATATTGTGAGAATATAAAATATCCGATGCCTGCAGTGACAATCAGTGGTAAGACCATCGGAGAGATTTATGCATTGTCTGCAGATAAGACTTTGATTTCCTATGAAAAGGAAGCAGTCGGATATCAGTCGGTACAGTCGGCAACGGTAAAGCTGAACAATACCGGACTTGCTTCGATAACACTTAAGTTTGCATCAGACAACGCATGGGATACGGCGTTTTCTGCGAAGGTGGGAAGTGAGGCGGTCACATCGTCGTCAGTCTATACACTTGCAGCGGGAGAGTCGCTGACACTTTCCGTTTCAACAAAGAAAGGGCTTGCGACGGATACCTACAGCGGAACGCTTAAAGTGAAATTATGTACGAGTGAAGGAAACGAATTTAAAACACAAGACATTACCGGGAAACTGGTTGTGGAGAAAACGCCGAGTATTTCAGCTCCTAATTCCAATTTTTATACGCTTTCCGGTACAAAAGGCAACAATGGCTTTTATACTTCGAATGTCAAAGTGAAACCGAACGCTGGGTTTCAAATTGCCAAGACGCTTTCGGATGCCTTTACAGATACGATTACATACGACGAGTCGGTAACGAATCCGGAGGTGTATCTTCTTAAGACATCGACGGGACAAATTACCGAAAAAGCAACACTTAAGACGATTAAGATTGACAAGGAGAAACCGAAGGTCACAGGCGTTACATCAGGTGAAACCTATTATGGGGATGAAGTATCTGTCAAAGTGACGGATGAACATCTTGATATGATAACAGTCAACGGGAAACCGAAGACAGTGACGGACGAAAAGGTGTCTTTCAAACTCAAAGGTGGCGACGATTCCATCAAATACGTCATTAAGGCGGAGGATTTGGCAGGGAATATTCGTAAAATAACGGTTTATCTTGAACCGGAATGGATGAAGGACGGAACAGTACCGGGGGGAAAAACACTTCAGCTTTACAAAGACAAAAAATATACGCTCGGAAATGGCACATGGATGGTAAACGGTGATTCTACCAGCTATGTGGGCGGTAATGCATTTTATGTATCAGGTGACGGGCAATATACGTTTACCTCATCGAATTAATAGGAGAAATACTCGTGGAGAATAAGTCAAAAAAGAAAATTATTTTGCCGTGTATCATAGCCGCAGTCCTTTTAGTGACTATTATTGTGGTGATTCTTTTACTGAATAAGGAAGAGTCTTATCGTGTTGTCAAAATATATGAACTGGACGGAAAGGCGACGGTTACAAGGGAAGAGACGGGAGAGATTGAGATTTATCCGAATATGGTTCTTGCGTCCGGTGATGAAGTGTATCTCGAAGAGGGATTGATGACGCTCAAATTGGACGAAGATAAGTTTGTCTATGTGGAGGAAAAGACACGTTTTTCTCTTCTTGCCACAGGAAATGCATCAGATTCCAGGACGAAGATAGAGCTTAAGGAAGGCGCGATTGTCAACGAAATCACTGCCCCGCTCGATGCGGATGCATCTTATGAAGTGCATACACAGAATTCTTCCATGTCTGTCCGTGGTACGACATTCCGTGTCGCGATTACCTATGATGAAAACGGTGTTATGTACACAACGGTTTCCGTTTTTGAGGGAAAGGTCGAGACGCAGCTTGTTTTCAAGGACGGAACGATGGCGGACCCGCGTTTGGTGGAATCCGGCAAAGAGACGATTATCTTCGAGGATGATTTACATACAGATTATCTGGAAGGTATTACGGATATCAAATATGAGGAACTGACGCAGACCGCAATTGAGACGTTGATAGATCTTGTAAAAGAAGGATTGCAGCTTGCTGTATCGGAAGAAGAATTGCTGGCTCTTCTTGATGGCCTAAGTGATAAGGACGTAGAATCCGATGAGGGAGAAGAGGAACCTGAGCAGGTGGAAGACGTAGAGCAGTCTGAGGAAGATTCGTCAGATGACCAAGAGTCATCCGGGCAGGAAGAGACTTCGGATGTCGATTCCGGTGAGGGTGAGGATGAAGACGATACGGAAGATATTTCCGCACCTTCTGCATCTGCGACGACATATACGGTCACGTTTATGTACAATGGAACGAAATTTGCGACGCAGTCGGTCACAGCAGGTGGTTTTGCATCGAAGCCGCTTCTTATGCCGGAAGCATCCGGAGCGTGGGATTTCGATTTTTCGACTCCGATATCAAAAGATATAACGATTGAATGGAAATAACAGGTAAGGATGGATGAAATGAACGCAGAATTATTGAGAACCATTCCGACCGTTCGGGAATTTTTTATGATTAAAGCGGAAGGAAATCTCCCGGAAGGGACACGGATTTTGCTTGAGGCAATGCAGGAAATTGTGTTTGAAAAAGGGCAGGATATCGTAACTTACGGAGCGGATTCCGAGGATGGGATGTATATCATTTTAGATGGAAACACAGATGTATTAAATGATCGCGGTGAGTGTGTGAATCGTCTCGGTAAAGGTGACTTTATCGGGGAACTTGGTCTGATTAACGATGACAAGCGCGGGGCGACGGTACGTGCGACGAATCGCGTGGTCTGTGCGAATATTTCCAAGGCTCTGTTTTTTGAAATTGCCAACCGTAACCGGAAAATATACGGAACATTTATGAACATGCTTTACCGTAAAACGGAAAAGCTTGTAACGGAGCAGGAGCGTATTAAATCCGAGCTTGCGATTGCGACGAAGATTCAGGTCGGTTGTCTGGAAAATGATTTTACTCCGTTTAACCGGCTGGAGAATGTGTATGTGATGGCACATATGTGTCCTGCAAAAGAAGTCGGCGGTGATTTTTATGATGTGTTTATGATAGATGAAACGCATTTCTGCTTTGTGATTGCGGACGTGTCCGGAAAAGGAGTTCCGGCGGCTCTTTTTATGAGCATGGCGAAGATACATATCAAAAACTATGCGTCTTTGGGTCTTCCGCTGGATGAGGTGGCATTCCGTGTAAACAACCAGCTTTGTTACAAGAATGAAGAAGGAATGTTCGTTACCGCATTTATTTGTGTGCTGAACGTGGAGACGGATGAAATGCAGTTTATCAATGCAGGACATAATCCTCCGTTTTTAATGAAAAACGGAGAAACTTTTACCATGATGAAACCGAAAGCAAATCTTGTATTCGGTATGATGGAAGACATTCCGTATGCGGTGCAGAGCATTCAACTTTCCAAGGGGGATGTCATATATCTGTACACCGATGGTATGACGGAGGCACTAAGCGCGTCGGAGGAACTGTACGGAGAAGAAAGGCTTAAGGAGGCGCTTAACCGACACAGCAGTAAAATTGACCGGACGGATGTGTTCATGATGCATCTCTACGATGAAGTCAATGCATTTGCTGAGGGCGTCAGTCAGGCAGACGACATTACAATGTTATGTGTAAGCCGCAAATAAAAAGGTTACAGGGAGAATCGCATGGAAATGAAACGGTGGATAAGGGATGTTTTAGAGGCGGTTGTTGTGTTTGCACTTATTTTTCTGCTGACAGTGACCAATCTTTTGTCATCGCTTGACTATATGCTCAAGGATTCACTTTACCAGAGTCCGAGAGGGATTGACAGTAAAATCAAAATTATCGGGATTGATAACAGAACACTTGAAGCGCTCGGTCCGATACAGACATGGTCAAGACAGACGTATGCTGATTTGATGTCGAAATTGTATGACGCGGAAGGAAAAGGACCGGAGGTCATCGGATTCGATATTCTCTTTTCCGGAGAGTTAGATGAAGCGGGTGATGCTGTATTTGCAAAGGCGTGTCGTGAAAACGGTAACGTCGTTGTTGCATCGCAGTTTGTATACAAGGAAAAGAGTGAAATTAATGAGCAGGGAATCCGTGAATATCCGATAGAAAGTTATCTGCTTCCGTACCAAGCGCTTGCAGATGTGACAAAACAAGGTTTTACGAATGTGTCGCAGGATAGTGACGGTATTGTGCGTCGGATAAAAATGCAGGAAGAGATGTCCGGTGAGATATATTCAATGTTTTCTCGCATCATCTATGATATCTATGCGCAGGAGACGGGACAGGAGCAACAGACGGTTTCAATCGATAAATATGGCAAGGCACTGATTAACTATTCAGGCAAACCGGGAGACTATGAATGTCTTTCGATGGTGGATGTTTTGGAGGGCAGGATTGACCCGGCAGCGTTTCGCGGAAGCATAGTACTTGTCGGAGCATATGCAACAGGAATGCAGGATAATTTCCGGGTGCCAAACGGCGGAAATGAGCAGATGTACGGAGTGGAGATTCATGCAAACATTCTTCAGGCACTATGTAATCAGCGTTTTTCCGTTAATGCTGACCCTTACCTGACAGCGTTTGTTACGGCGCTTATTGGAGCGCTGCTTCATCTTTTGTTTAAAAAGAAAAAAATATGGCTTTCAACAGGGATGTTTATCGGCGTGACAGCAGCTTATTTCGGAAGCTGTGTATGGCTGAATAACAGGCACTATGCGGTGCATCTTTTGTATTTGCCTCTTGTCATGCTTCTTTCTTTTCTTTATTGCCTTGCGGGCGGATATATTTCCGAAAAACTCCGTCAGCGAAAAGTGATAGCGGCGTTTAAGAAGTATGTTGCGCCGGAAGTTGTGGATGAAATCGCTAAGAAAGGCGATTTTAAAATACAGCTTGGCGGAGAAAACAGGGATATTGCGGTTTTGTTTGTAGACATTCGCGGTTTTACGACGATGTCTGAGGTGCTCTCGCCGGAAGAAGTCGTTGCGATTTTGAACCGGTATTTGAATTTGACTACAAATGCGATATTTAAAAACAAAGGAACACTTGATAAGTTTGTCGGTGATGCGACGATGGCGGTGTTTAATTCACCGTTTGATTTGGAAGATTATGTATTTAAGGCCGTATGTGCGGCAATGGACATTGTGGAAGGCGGAGCTGCGCTGGAAAAAGAATTGCTGGAGAAGTTTGGCAGAACAGTCGGTTTCGGTGTCGGTGTCAATTGCGGAGAAGCGGTAGTCGGAAATGTCGGCTGCGAGTTCCGTATGGATTATACAGCCATCGGTGATACGGTCAATACGGCAGCAAGGCTCGAGTCCAATGCCAAGAAAGGACAGGTCTTGATCAGCGGTGAGGTATATGAGCGTATCAAAGACCGAATTGAAGTGGAAGAAGTCGGGGAGATTCCGTTAAAAGGAAAATCCAAAGGAGTTTTTGTATATTCTGTTATATCTGTAAAGAGAGGAAATGTATGAAAATAAAACGATTGTTAATCATTCCGGATCCGAAACAAATAGAAAAAAGTGTTGCATTGGCGCAAAAATATGGCTGCGGTTTTGAGTATAATGATTTTTATATACCGCAATTTTTAGATGATGCAACAGTGTGTGAAGAAAGAATTCGCACTTATAAGCAACAACGCGATTTGCCGGAATATACCACCATGCATGGTGCTTTTTTCGATGTGACGATATTTTCTGATGACCCTAAGATTTTTGCTGTTTCCGACGAACGTGTGGAACAGAGTTTCCGCATTGCCCTGTCGATTGGCGTCAAAGGAATTGTCTTCCATACGAATTTTGTTCCGAATTTTCATGCGGAATATTATCACAGGAACTGGATTGAACGAAATATTTCGTACTGGAGAGAAAAACTTGAAAAGTATAGAGATATCAATATCTATATAGAAAATATGTTTGATATGTCATATGAACTATTGGTGAAACTGGCAGAAGGACTGTCCGAATATCCGAATTTTGGCATTTGTCTTGACTATGCTCATGCACATGCATTCGGCGATGAACATAAAATTGCGGACTGGGTCAATACGCTGGCACCGTATGTAAAACATATTCATATCAATGACAATGACCTGGAACATGATCTTCATCTCGGTATCGGAGAAGGAAAGATTGACTGGGAACGTTTTAAAGAGTTTTATGAAACCTATTTTCCGGCGGCGAGTGTTTTGGTTGAGATGAAGAACCTTGAAGCGGCGGAAAAATCAATACAATACTTGCAAATGTTATAGGGGTGGGGTATGGAAATGATAAACAGGCAATTAAAAACGCCTGCACGGCTTTCACAGCTTGAAGAGGTGCTTGCTTTTTTGGAACAGGTGCTCGAGGAGTGTGGCTGTCCGATGAAGGTAGTGACACAGATATGTGTATCGGTGGAAGAGATTTTTGTAAATGTTGCAAATTACGCGTATCCGGACGATGTCGGAGAGTGTGTGCTTGATATGGAAGTGACGCCTGTGGGTACCAATCAAAAAGGTAGAGCGCAGATTTGCATTTCGGATGATGGAAAACCATTTGATCCGCTTGCAAAATCAGATCCTGATATAACATTGACTGCAGAGGAGAGAAACATCGGCGGTCTTGGAATATGGATGGTAAAGCAGAGTATGGATCATGTGGAATATGAATATGTGAATCATCAAAATAAACTGACGCTTGTCAAAACATGGTAGAGTTTGGAGGATATATAGGTATGAAAATTGATGTAAGAAAAGAAGATGGAAAAAAATGGTTTATTCTTGACGGACGTCTTGATACGACGGCTGCACCGCAGCTTGGAAGTGTTTTGGAAGAGGAACTGAAGGACGATGTAAAAGAGGTTGTCATTGATATGGACCGGTGCGGTTATGTTGCCAGTTCCGGTCTCCGTGTCATTTTACAGGCGCAGAAAAGTATGAACCGTGTGGGTGGAAGTATGGTTGTGAAAAATGTGAATGAAACGGTGATGGAAGTGTTTGAAATGACAGGCTTTTCCAGCATTTTAACAATAGAGTAAGGAGGGACCCATGACATTGTTAACAGAACAGATTTCAAGATTTGTGGTAGACCGGCTCGGCGGTGTTTTTGCCATTTCACAAGAAAACGGAAAAATCGTATATGCAGATGATTTTATCGTGAATCTTTACGGATGCAATCCGGTGGGTGAAATCGCGGAAGATGTATTTATGTGGATCGGGGACTGTCCGGTTCTTCCGGAGAATGACTCCGTCACGGAATGGGAGACCATCGACCTTGAGAAACATAATTATTATAAAGTTGAGACGATGCAGGTAGATGCGGAAGATGGCGTATATATCCTGCATCATTTGACGGATATCACCGAATACATGAAATTAAACCGTGATGTCACAAAGTATATGTCTTTTTTCAAAAAACTGGCAGGATTTCAGACTGCGATTCTGGAAAAGCTTTCCAGCACTTATTATGAACTGCTTCCGATGCTTGCGGATTTTTTTAAGACAGAGGAAATGTTTTTTTTGCTGCACAGAGATTCGCATATAGAAATGATTACATACAACAAAGCGTCCGGAAACTACAACAATGCACGTATCACGGCTGATGAGCAGGCACTTGAGGCGTTTGCATTCGATAACGGTATAGAACTTTCTTCCGATAAGTTTGCAGAGCCGCTCAAGGAAGCGCTTGTGCTTGCCGGAATCGATGCGTCAAAGAAATTGCACGCACTTTGCAAAGGTGGAGTGTCCGAGCAAAAATATGCGCTGTTTTTTGTGGAACACGCCAAGATGGATAAGGAATCTATGGGGGAAGAGACACTTCTTTCCGTGATTCGTCTTTATATTGAAAACGGTATGATGCGTGAGAAACTGATTTATGACAGTGAGCATGACGGATTGACCGGAATGTACAACAAAGGAAAATACCTTGCGATGTTGGAGTCAGAATATCAGAATCTTGAATCCATCGGTATTTTCAATTTTGATGTGAACAACTTAAAGAAAATGAATGACACTTACGGACACGAGGCTGGCGATAAGCTGATTATCAAAGGCGCGGACAGTATCCGTAAGGTGACAAGTTCTACGGTTCACGGCTATCGTATGGGTGGTGACGAATTCCTTATGATTGCATGCAATGTGACTCAGGAGCAGGTACATGAATTGAAAGAACGCTGGGAGAAAGAACTGGCGCGTTTAAATACGCTTGAAGACGGTATTGAATGTGTGATTGCGGCCGGTGTGGTATATGGCGGTAGGGGCTATGATTTTGCCGCTCTTATGAAGAAAGCGGATGAGCTTATGTATGAGGATAAAAAGAAAAAGAAAAAACCGGGAGAGGAAATCCGGTAGATGTTAAGGGTGTATATATGTACAAAGAGACAGCAAAATTAATTTTATACGGCAATATGAGCGAGGATACGATTCTTGTGCAGCTCGGTGAGATTTTCCGGTGTTTTGATGAGAAAACTTCAGACAAAGCACAGCTGACGAAGGAAATTTATTCTCAGCTGAAACGAATTTTGGAGGTGGCGACGGATTATGGGTTTGACCACAATCTCTGGCACAATTATCTGACTTTCCTTCTGATTACGAATGAAAATCCGTTCAGCCTGACCTGTGAGAAGGTCGGAGCTAACGACGGAACGGTCAATGCCTTTGCGCTCAATGATTTCCGCGTGTTCCGCAATCTGTTTTTCTACGATTTTTCAGTGATTGAAAAGGAACTCGGAATCGATTGTTTCAGCATTTTATCGGACTATAAAGCCATCGGCAAAAAAGAGTTTATGTACAATAAAAACGTCAGTGAAAAAGTGCAGGCGCTCAGTATGAAACTGTCACAGACGACGGATGAACATGAATTTTTTGATGCTGTGACACAGTTTTACAGAGAGTACGGTGTCGGAATGTTCGGGCTTAACAAAGCGTTCCGCATTGAAGAGAGGCAGACAGACGGTCCGGTTACGTTCCGCCCGATTAACAATATGGATAAAGTCATGCTTGATGACTTGATAGGATATGAAATCCAGAAAAAGAAGCTTATCGACAATACAGAGGCATTTGTCAACGGCAAAAAAGCGAACAATGTGCTTTTGTTCGGTGACAGTGGTACCGGAAAGTCAACGAGCATTAAGGCGATTGTCAATGAATATTATGACAGAGGCCTTCGCATGATTGAGATTTACAAACATCAGTTTAAGGATTTGTCGCGCGTAATTGCCCAGATTAAGAACCGTAATTATAAATTTATCATTTATATGGACGACCTCTCCTTTGAGGAGTTTGAGATTGAATACAAATTTTTAAAAGCGGTCATAGAGGGCGGTGTGGAAACAAAGCCGGAAAATATACTCATATACGCAACGTCAAACCGCCGTCATCTTATTAAGGAGAGCTGGAATGACAGGAACGATATGGAGCATACGAATGATTTACACCGTTCGGATACGATGGAGGAGAAGCTTTCACTTGTGCATCGTTTCGGTGTGACCATCAATTATTCAAAACCGACGCAGAAAGAATATTTTGCAATTGTCGGAGAACTTGCCCGCAGGGAAGGAATCGATATTCCGGAGCAGGAGCTGAACTTGAAGGCAAATGCATGGGAATTGGCGCACGGAGGTATTTCCGGACGCACGGCACAACAGTTTATTAACCATCTGGCGGGACAAAATAACTAGCGAGCATATCAGTTATACATAATGGTTATAGTATGACGTTTGGGTATAAAATAGATTGATATTAGTATGGTTTTCATGTAAACTGTGTATAGTCAAAATGAAACTGGGAGGATTTTATTATGAATATGAATGTTGTATGCATTCCGGGCGACGGAATCGGACCGGAAGTCGTGGCAGAAGCGAAAAAAGTACTTGAAAAAGTTGCTTCTGTTTACGGACATGACATAAATTTTGAAGATATCCTGATGGGTGGTGCATCTATCGATGTGCATGGAATTCCGCTGACGGATGAGGCAATAGCGACGGCGAAAGGAGCGGATGCGGTCCTGATGGGTTCCATCGGAGGTAATACACAGACTTCTCCGTGGTACAAGCTTCCGCCGGAGAAAAGACCGGAGGCAGGTCTATTGAAAATCCGTAAGGCGTTAAATCTTTTTGCAAATTTACGTCCGGCTGTGCTTTATGAAGAGCTTGCGGCTGCATGTCCGCTCAAATCGGAAATCAGCGAAAAAGGTTTTGATATGATGATTATGCGCGAACTTACCGGTGGTCTTTACTTTGGCGAGAGAAAGACATTTGAAGAGGACGGAGAGCTTAAAGCGATTGATACGCTTACATATTCTGAGAGCGAGATTCGAAGAATTGCAATCAAAGGTTTTGATATTGCAAGAAAACGTCGTCAGAAAGTGACGAGTGTCGATAAGGCGAATGTGCTCGATTCCTCCAGACTTTGGAGAAAGGTTGTCGAGGAGGTGGCAAAGGATTATCCGGATGTCACACTGGAACACATGCTCGTTGATAACTGTGCAATGCAGCTAGTCAAAGACCCGGCACAGTTTGATGTCATTTTGACGGAAAACATGTTCGGTGACATTCTTTCGGATGAAGCGAGTATGGTGACAGGTTCCATCGGAATGCTTTCCTCTGCCAGCCTAAACGATACGAAATTCGGCCTTTATGAGCCGAGCGGCGGTTCTGCACCGGATATTGCAGGAAAAGGCATTGCCAATCCGATTGCAACGATTTTGAGTGCATCCATGATGCTTCGCTATACATTTGATTTGGATGAGGAAGCAGATGCTATTGATGCAGCGGTGAAACAGGTTCTGACGGACGGATATCGTACCATTGATATCATGCCACAGGATGAAGAAGGAAAGAAAACGGTAACACAGGTCGGTACTGCTAAGATGGGAGACCTGATTTGTGAGAGAATATCATAAAAAACGGAGGCTAAGCAATGAAAAGTGATAACATCAAAAAAGGAATGAAACAGGCGCCGCACAGATCACTATTAAATGCGCTTGGAATGACAGCAGAAGAGATGGACAAGCCACTGGTTGGCATTGTCAGCTCATATAATGAAATTGTACCGGGACATATGAATCTTGATAAGATTGTTGATGCAGTAAAACTCGGTGTTGCAGAGGCCGGAGGAGTTCCGGTTGTATTTCCGGCGATTGCTGTCTGCGACGGTATTGCGATGGGACATGTCGGAATGAAGTATTCACTCGTGACAAGAGACCTTATTGCGGATTCTACGGAATGTATGGCACTTGCACATCAGTTTGATGCGCTTGTTATGGTTCCGAACTGTGACAAAAATGTACCGGGACTTTTGATGGCAGCGGCCAGAGTCAATGTACCGACCGTATTTGTATCGGGAGGTCCGATGCTTGCAGGACATGTGCACGGAAAGAAACGCAGTCTTTCTTCTATGTTTGAGGCAGTCGGTGCTCATGCAGCGGGAACGATGACAGAAGAAGAAGTTCGTGAATTCGAGGAAAAAGTGTGCCCGACCTGTGGCTCTTGTTCCGGTATGTACACAGCCAATTCCATGAACTGTCTGACCGAGGCTCTCGGTATGGGACTTGCAGGAAACGGAACGATTCCGGCAGTATATTCCGAGCGTATTAAACTTGCTAAACATGCAGGTATGGCTGTTATGGAAATGTACAGACAGGATATCCGTCCGAGAGATATTATGACAAAAGATGCGATTTTAAATGCCCTGACGGTGGATATGGCACTTGGATGTTCCACAAACAGTATGCTTCATCTTCCGGCGATTGCGCATGAAATCGGATTTGATTTTGATATTGCATTTGCAAATGAAATCAGTGAAAAAACACCGAATCTCTGTCACCTTGCTCCTGCAGGTCCTACTTACATGGAAGACCTCAATGAAGCAGGTGGTGTGTATGCGGTAATGAATCAGCTTTCTGAACTCGGACTTCTCAATCTCAATTGTATGACGGTTTCCGGAAAAACCATCGGAGAGTGCATTAAAAATGTGAAAAACAGAGATGAGGAAGTGATTCGTCCTCTGTCTAACCCATATAGTAAGACAGGAGGCCTCGCAGTACTTAAGGGTAACCTTGCACCGGACGGCAGCGTTGTAAAACGTTCTGCGGTTGTGGATGAAATGATGGTGCATGAAGGTCCTGCAAGAGTTTTTGATTGTGAGGAAGATGCGATTGCAGCCATCACAGGCGGTAAAATAGTAGCAGGAGATGTTGTTGTTATCCGATACGAAGGTCCAAAGGGCGGTCCGGGTATGCGTGAAATGTTAAATCCGACTTCTGCGATTGCAGGTATGGGACTGGGGTCTTCTGTAGCACTTATTACAGACGGAAGATTCTCCGGTGCATCCAGAGGCGCTTCTATCGGACATGTGTCACCGGAAGCAGCGGTCGGCGGACCGATTGCACTTGTTGAGGAAGGTGATATCATCAAGATTAATATTCCTGCAATGACTCTTGATGTGGATGTGTCAGAGGAAGAAATGGCAGCACGTAAAGCTGCGTGGACACCGAGAGAACCGAAAGTTACTTCAGGCTACCTTTCAAGATATCGTGAGATGGTAACAAGCGGTAACCGCGGTGCTATTCTTGAAATCCCGAAGAAGAACTAGATATATTTTGGAGGTAATATATTATGCAGCTTACAGGAGCAGAAATCGTTATAGAATGTTTAAAAGAACAGGGAGTTGATACTGTTTTCGGATATCCGGGCGGAACCATTTTGAATATCTATGACGCTCTTTATAAACATTCCGATGAAATCAGACATGTGCTGACATCACATGAACAGGGAGCTGCCCACGCAGCGGATGGTTATGCGAGATCGACTGGAAGAGTCGGTGTTTGTATGGCGACGAGCGGACCGGGAGCGACCAACCTTGTAACCGGTATTGCAACCGCTTATATGGACAGTATTCCGGTAGTGGCAATTACGGCGAACGTAAATCTTCCGGCGCTTGGAAAAGACTCGTTTCAGGAGGTTGACATTGCCGGTGTAACAATGCCGATTACCAAACATGGCTATATTGTAAAAGATATCAATGAATTAGCACCTACCATCCGCAAGGCATTTAAGATTGCCAAGAGCGGAAGACCGGGACCGGTTCTTGTCGATATTACAAAGGATGTGACAGCCAATACATGTGAATATACGTTTGAACCGGCACAGGAACCGGAATATATCAATCATTTTACGGAAGAAGACATTGACAGGGTCGTTGAACTGATGGAAAAGGCTGAAAAACCATATATGTACATCGGCGGAGGTGTCGTTCTTTCAGGGGCTTCGAGTCAGGTGGCACAGCTTGCACGTAAACTGGATTGTCCGGTGTGTGATACCCTGATGGGAAAAGGTGCTTTTGACGGCTATGATGAGATGTATACCGGTATGATTGGTATGCACGGAACGAAAGCATCCAATCTCGGTGTTTCCGAATGTGACCTTCTGGTTGCGCTTGGTGCGCGTTTCTCAGATCGTGTTATCGGTAATCCGAACACGTTTGCGTCAGGAGCAAAGATCGTACATATCGATATTGATGCGGCGGAAATTAACAAAAACATCAGCACGGATGCTTCCGTGATTGGCGATTTGAAAGATGCGCTTGATTCAATTAATGCAAAATTGTCGCAGAAATCACATCCGGAGTGGAAGGCGCGTATTTTAGAATTAAAAGAAAAATACCCGCTCGGTTATAATCAGGATGTGCTTACCTGTCCGTATGTGATTGAGCAGATTGACAAGGCAACGGAAGGTGATGCAGTCATCACAACGGATGTCGGACAGCATCAGATGTGGGCAGCGCAGTATTATCATTACACGAAACCGCGTACCTTCTTAAGTTCCGGAGGACTCGGAACGATGGGATACGGACTTGGTGCATGTATCGGTGCTGCAGTCGGTAATCCGGACAAAACAGTCATTAACATTGCAGGTGACGGATGTTTCCGTATGAATATGAATGAGCTTGCAACCGCGAGTCGTTACAATATTCCGATTATCCAGGTAGTAATCAACAATTCCGTACTCGGAATGGTAAGACAGTGGCAGACATTGTTCTATGACCACAGATATTCCCAGACGGTTCTGCAGGATAAAGTGGATTATTGCAAAGTGGCGGAAGGTCTCGGCTGTGACGCGTACCGTGTAACCAAAAAAGAAGAAGTTTTTGATGCGGTGAAACAGGCAATTACCAACCGGAGACCGGCGCTGATTGAATGTGTTATTGATCCGGATGATAAAGTATTCCCGATGGTTCCGGCAGGACAGCCAATCGATCAGGTATTTGACGAAAAAGATTTAGAGAAATAATTATGAAAAAAACAATATGGATTGTAGTAAGTGTCTTGGTTTTCATACCTGTGCTTCTTGCGGCCGGATGTTATATGGTCGTGCAGTACCAGTATAAGGATACATTTATGCCGGGACTGTTCGTAAATGGTTTTTACGCGGCAGACTATACGCCACAGGAACTGAACGAAAAGCTTAAGGAAGACACGGAATGTCCTGATTTCACAGTTCGGGATAAAGAGGGAAAAGAATATACGTTTTCCCTGGAAGAAATACATTATGAACAGGATTATCTTGCCCAGGTAAATAAGATACACTCGTCACAGTCGGTGTTGCGTTTTGCGGAATGGTTTATGGGAGAGGATATTAAGTTTGAAGAGCTTGAAATTCAACCGGAAACCTCGTATGACTCCGCAGTATTACAAGAGTATCTTGATTCTGTGAAGTATCTGGAAGACAATTCCGACCCGAAGGATAAGATTGTTGAAATTCGAAGGGATTCCGGAGGATACTATCTTTATGATGAGACGAGAAATCTTCTCAGCCATGAGAAAGCATCGGAGACCATCGAAAATGCACTCTCCAAAGGCGTTTTTGAAGTGGATTTGTATAAAGAAGGTTGCTATATCGAGGTTGACCACACAAGTCAAATGAAAAAGACGCTCGAGAAGTGGGATGCACTTGCAGCGTATGTGGAATCCACCATTACTTATGATTTCGGAAATGCAACAGAGATTGTAGATGGTCCGGAAATCAGCTCCTTTATTGCAACAGACGAAAACGGTGACTTTTTATTTGATGAGAGCGGTTCCTTTTATTTGGACGAGGCAAAAATCAAAGAGTATGTCAAAACATTGGCAGAGAAGTATAATACGGTAAACAAACCGAGAAGTTTCCGTGCAACGCGCGGCGAACTGGTCACGGTGGATACCGGGACGTACGGATATAAGCTCAACGAAAAAGCAGAGTTTGAGTATCTCTCCAAAGTCATCGGAAGAAGAAATCAGCTCACGCGCAAACCGGAATTCAGCCAGGAGGCTTTTACCAACGTTTACAACACCAACAATGACATCGGTGATACGTATATCGAAGTGGATTTAACTAACCAGATGATGTATTACTATGTAAACGGTCGTATAAAGATAAACACACCTGTCGTGACCGGAAACACGTCACTCGGTCGCGGAACACCTGAAAAGGTATGTTATGTGTACAGCAAAGAGCGAAATCGTACTTTGCGCGGCGAGGGCTATGCCTCTTTTGTGAATTTTTGGATGCCGGTTTATGGAGGAGTCGGTATTCATGATTCTTCATGGCGCGGAAGTTACGGCGGAACCATTTATAAAACAAATGGTTCGCATGGCTGTATCAATACACCGTACAAAGAAGTTAGCAAGATGTATGACATGGTAGAAATCGGTACCCCGGTCATCATTTTTTATTAAAACACGTTGACGTATTAAAGTATAAAATGTAAAATATTGTTTAAATGTGTCGAAAGCAGTCTTATGTTTTCGGACAAAAGAGAGGAGAAAAAGGAAATGTCAAGAGTTTATAACTTTTCAGCAGGTCCGGCAGTTTTACCTGAAGAAGTGTTAAAAGAAGCTGCAGAAGAAATGTTAGATTACAAGGGAAGCGGAATGTCGGTGATGGAAATGAGTCATCGTTCCAAAACTTATGATAACATTATTAAAGAAGCGGAAGCTGATCTTCGTGACTTGTTAAACATTCCTGATAATTATAAAGTATTGTTCCTTCAGGGCGGTGCAAGTCAGCAGTTTGCCATGATTCCTATGAATCTTATGAAGAATAAAAAAGCCGGCTATATTGTAACAGGACAGTGGGCAAAGAAAGCATATCAGGAGGCTAAGATTTATGGTGAGGCGATTGAACTTGCTTCCTCAGCGGATGAGACATTCTCATACATTCCTGATTGTTCTGATTTGGATATTCCGGATGATGTAGACTATGTTTACATTTGTGAAAACAATACAATCTACGGTACGAAATTTAAAGAGTTACCGAATACGAAAGGCCATCTTTTAGTATCTGACGTATCATCATGCTTCTTATCAGAGCCGATGGATGTAGAAAAATACGGCGTAATCTACGGCGGTGTCCAGAAAAATATCGGACCTGCAGGAGTGGTTATCGCGATTATCCGTGAAGATCTCATTACAGAGGATGTTCTTCCGGGAACACCAACGATGCTCAAATACAAGATTCATGCAGACAATGAGTCATTATACAACACTCCGCCTGCATATGGTATTTACATCTGCGGTAAGGTGTTTAAATGGATTAAAAAACAGGGCGGACTTGCAGCGATGAAAGAATACAACGAGAAGAAAGCTGCCATCCTTTATGATTTCCTTGATGAGTCTAAGCTCTTCAAAGGAACTGTCCGCAAGGAAGACCGTTCGCTTATGAATGTTCCGTTCATCACAGGAAGCGACGAGCTGGATGCGAAGTTCATCAAAGAAGCAAAAGAAGCAGGCTTTGAGAATTTAAAAGGTCACAGATCTGTCGGTGGTATGAGAGCAAGTATCTACAACGCTATGCCAATCGAAGGTGTAGAAAAATTAGTTGCGTTCATGAAAGAGTTTGAAGCAAACAACGCATAAGGAAAAGAGGAAGAGACATGTTTAAATATTATTGCTTAAATCCAATCGCTCAGGTTGGACTTGTAAAATTCAATGACAATTTTGCAAAAACAGAAGACGTAAATGCTGCGGAAGGTATTCTTGTGAGAAGTGCTTCCATGCATGAGATGGAACTCTCTGACAATCTTCTTGCTGTTGCAAGGGCAGGTGCAGGTGTAAACAATATTCCGCTTGATAAATGTGCAGAAAAAGGTATCGTAGTATTTAACACACCGGGTGCGAACGCCAATGGTGTAAAGGAACTTGTATTTGCAGGTATGTTACTTGCTTCCCGTGACGTAGTCGGCGGTATTGAGTGGGTAAAAGCGCAGACAGATAACGACAACGTTGCAAAGGATGCAGAAAAAGAAAAGAAAAAATTCGCCGGAACGGAGCTCCAGGACAAGAAACTCGGTGTTATCGGTCTTGGTGCCATCGGTGTTAAGGTTGCAAACACAGCAAAGCATTTCGGTATGGAAGTGTACGGTTATGACCCATATGTTTCCGTAGATGCAGCTTGGAACTTAAGCCGAGATATCAAACATGTGTTAAATGTAGAAGAAATCTATGAGAAATGTGATTATATCACAGTTCATGTACCGCTTCTTGACAGCACAAAAGGAATGATTAACAAAGATGCTATCGAAAAGATGAAAGACGGTGTGATTATTCTGAACTTTGCGCGTGACCTTTTGGCAAATGAAGCAGATGTTCTTGAGGGTATTAAGAGCGGAAAAGTGCGTAAGTATGTGACAGACTTCCCGAATACAACAACAGTAGGTAAGGAAGGTTGTATCGTAATCCCGCACCTCGGAGCTTCGACAGAAGAATCTGAGGACAACTGTGCAAAGATGGCAGTCAAAGAAATGATGAACTACCTTGAAAACGGTAACATCATCAACAGCGTGAACTTCCCAAGACTTGACATGGGTGTATGCAACCAGGCAGGTCGTATTGCAATCTTCCACAAGAACGTTGCCAACATGATTACGAAGTTTACAGCTACCTTCGGTGATGAGGGTATTAATATCACAGACATGGCGAACAAGTCAAAAGGTGATTATGGATACACGATGCTCGATGTAGAAAAGCCAATTACCGAAGAGATGGTTGCAAAACTTTCTGCCATTGACGGTGTGATTCGTATTCGTGTAGTGAAATAAATAACAGAAATACATATGGGGTATAGGAGGACAATATGTTTCTTCTATGCCCCGTTTTATTTTAAAGCGGGGCATGTAGATAAAAAAATCTTCTCTATACCCTTTTGGAACGTAAATTTATTATAAAAAACAAAAAAACGGGGTATTAGAGTGCGAAAAGCAATGCTAATACCCCGCGGGTAGTTTGGTTTGCGGAAAACTTATCTCATATCAAAATCCGCATAATCGGCTTTAAATTTCTGGTTTTTCTCAACGGCAGCTTCGGAAGCCAAATCCATATATTTGATAAATATATCCTCAATCGGCTCGCCGGTTTCTTTGGAAAGAGTCTCCATAATCGGTTTCAGATATTCAAGCTGTTCCGATATCGGAGTTTTCTGTGGGTCCGGATCAATGTCCGCCATCACTTCATTCGCAAATTCGGTAATACGGTCTAAAAAAATCTTATCTTCGTTTGTCATAACAACACTTCCTTCTGTTAAAAATCTGATGAAATAACATCATAAAAAATATGATAGCATTTTCAACCGTAACTGTCAAAATTGTTTACGAAAGAGTACAAATTTGATATAATATTTTTTGTATGAATACATACAAATAATTCGTTCTAAGGAGAAAAAATATGGCAGGAATACATCCATTTAAAGCAATCAGACCAAAGATGGGACTTGAGGACCGTATCGCAGCGCTTCCGTACGACGTGTACAACCGTGCAGAGGCAAAGGAGGTTGTTGCAGGAGAACCTTTATCTTTTTTAAAAATAGACAGAGCGGAAACACAGTTTGACGACAGTGTGGATACGTATGATGCATGCGTCTATCAGAAAGCACACGATATGCTCTGGGAGATGATTGCAAACGGTGAGTTTGTACAGGATGAGAATGAATGCTACTACGTATATGAATTGACGATGGAAGGCAGAAGTCAGAGTGGTATCGTAGCGGTGTCCGATGTAGATGATTATCTGAACAATGTTATCAAGAAACATGAAAATACAAGGGCAGATAAGGAAGTGGACCGTATCAATCATGTTGATATTTGTAATGCACAGACAGGTCCGATTTTTCTTGCATATCGTTCCAAAGAGGAAATCAACACAATTGTTGCAAATAAGATGAAAGAGGCGCCTGTGTTTGATTTTACAAAAGAGGACGCTGTGACACACAAAGTATGGCTGATTGACGACGAGGCAGATGTTACCGCGATTAGAAATGCATTTGCTGCCATTCAAGAGATTTATATTGCGGATGGTCACCACAGATGTGCATCTGCAGTGAAAGTGTCATTAAAACGTCGTGAGGAGAATCCGGATTACACCGGAGCAGAAGAGTTTAACCGTTTCCTGTCTGTTCTTTTCCCGGATGACCAGCTTATGATTATGGACTACAACCGTGTGGTAAAGGATTTGAACAGCTATTCATGTGAGCAGTTCCTTGAGAAAGTCGGCGAAGTGTTTGAGATGGAAAAAGTTGACGTTGACTTGTATAGTCAAAAAACAAGAGAAGAGAAGGATGCAGTTCTCAAACCGGCAGCCAAAGGACAGGTTTCCATGTATCTGAACGGTGACTGGTACAAACTCTCGTTCAAAGACTCTTATAAGAATACTGACCCGGTGAAAGGGCTTGATGTGTCGCTTCTTCAAGACCACTTATTACATCCGGTACTCGGCATTGAAGACCCTAAGACAGATAAGAGAATTGATTTTGTCGGCGGAATCCGTGGACTTGCTGAACTTGAGAAACGCGTAGCGGAGGATTGTAAGGTTGCATTTTTAATGTACCCGACATCCATCGGAGAGTTATTTGCAGTATCGGATGCGAATTTGCTTATGCCACCGAAATCGACATGGTTTGAACCAAAGCTTCGCAGCGGACTTTTTATACATAGTTTAGAAGATTAGGAGGCACATATGACCAAAAAACTATATAAATTAATGAATTGGGCAGATATTGAAGGGATTGTTTATTCCGAGGAAGATAATCCGCATCGTATTCTCGGAGCGCATCCGTCGGGACTGAGTACGCTTGTGCAGTTTTTCTATCCGGGCGCAGTAAAAGCAACGGTGATGACGGAAAAGGGCGCATATAAGATGGAGATGGCTGATGAGGAAGGTTTTTTTGCAGTTCTTTTGCCGAAAGCAGACAAGACCAAGTATACGGTGGAAGTAGAGTTTGAGGACGGAAAGACGAAAGAAATCTGTGATCCGTACAATTTTAAACCATTGATTACGCAGAAAGATACCGAGAAATTTAACAGCGGAATTCATTATAGTATTTATGAACTTCTCGGCGCACATGTAAAGACAATCGATGGGGTTACAGGTGTTTATTTTGCTGTGTGGGCACCGAATGCATTACGTGTGAGTGTTGTCGGAGATTTCAACAACTGGGACGGACGTGTGCATCAGATGCGTCGGCTTTGGGATTCCGGTATTTTTGAGATTTTTGTTCCTTGTGCCAATATCAAGGATAATTATAAGTTTGAAATCAAGGCAAAGCGCGGAAATGTATTTTTAAAAGCAGACCCGTACGGAAACTATGCGCAGCTTCGTCCGGATTCTGCATCGGTAGTAACGGACATTTCGAAATTTAAGTGGACGGATGAGAAATGGCTGGAGGAGAGAAAAAACTTCAAACCTGACAGTTCCCCGATGTCTGTGCTCGAAATACATCTCGGATCTTTTGCAAAGCCGGATGAAAAGGACGGCAGAGTTTTTTATAATTACAGAGAGCTTGCGCCGAAGATTATCAAGTATGTTAAAGAGATGGGATACACGCATATTGAGCTGATGCCTGTGATGGAGCATCCTTTTGATGCGTCCTGGGGTTATCAGATTATCGGTTATTATGCACCGACGTCTCGCTACGGAACACCGGAAGACTTTATGTATTTCATGAATGAAATGCACAAAAACGGTATCGGTGTCATTTTGGACTGGGTACCGGCGCATTTCCCGAAAGATGACCAGGGACTTTCCGGTTTTGACGGAACATGTCTTTACGAGCATGCAGACCCTCGTCAGGGCGAGCATCCGCACTGGGGAACAAAGATTTTTAATTACGGAAGACCTGAGGTAAAGAATTATCTTCTTGCCAATGTGCTTTACTGGATTGATATGTATCATGCAGACGGTATCCGTATGGATGCAGTTGCGTCCATGCTGTACCTTGATTACGGCAAAAATGACGGCGAATGGGTTGCAAACATGTACGGCGGCAAAGAAAACCTTGAAGCTATTGAGTTCTTAAAACATGTCAATAGTATTGTGCATAAGCGCAAAGACGGTGTTTTGATGATTGCAGAGGAGTCGACTGCATGGCCGAAGGTGACGGACATTGTGGAAAAGGACGGTCTCGGTTTTGATTTAAAATGGAACATGGGCTGGATGAATGATTTTACGGGTTATATGCATTACGATCCGTTCTTCCGCGCTCATCACCACGGTGAGCTGACATTCAGCATGATTTATACGTACAGTGAGAAATTTATGCTTGTGCTTTCTCATGATGAGGTTGTACACGGAAAATCGTCCATGATTGGTAAAATGCCGGGTGAGATTTCGGATAAGTTCAAAAATCTCCGCGCTGCGTATGGTTTTATGATGGCGCATCCGGGCAAGAAACTTCTTTTTATGGGACAGGATATTGCCGAGTTTGATGAGTGGAATGAAGAACGTAGCGTGCAGTGGGATTTGCTTCAGTATGACGACCACAAAAACATGCAGGAGTTTGTTAAAGCCCTGAACAAATGCTACAAAGAATATCCGGCACTTCATGCGATGGATACTTCTCCGGAAGGATTTGAATGGATTAACAATATTTCTGCAAACGAAAATGTTGTTGTATTTCTTCGAAAAGCAGAAAACGATAAAGATACACTTCTTGTGGTTTGTAACTTTGCAAATGAAGAGCGTAAAGATTATAAGATTGGTGTGCCTTTCCCGGGCAAATACAAAGAGGTGTTAAACTCCGATTCGCGCAAATTTGGCGGAACGAACTGTGTGAACGGCCGTGCGATTGCATCGGATGAGAGTGAATGTGACGGACGCGAAGATTCCATCCGCATTAAAATGCCGGCACTTTCTATGCAGATGTTCTCTTATACACCATTTACCGCAAAAGAAAAAGAAGCGATTGAGAAACGCAAAGAGGAAGAGCGTCAGAAACGTTTAGAGATTGAGCGTATTGAGGCGGCAAAAGAGGCGGAAAATCAGGCGCGCAAGATGGCAAATGACGCGATGGAGAAGGCAAAACGTGCACAAGAGGAAGCAAAAGCAGCGTTAAAACGCGCGATGGAAGAGGCAAAGCGTGCGGAAGAACTGGAAAAAGAAGCACGTGAGCTTGAAAAAGAGGCGAAGAAACGCGCCGATGAAAGTCAGAAAGTAAAGGACGAGGCGAAATTTGTTTAAATGAAAGGGTATGACGAATCATGAATGATACTGTAACCGAGGAAGTAACACAGAAATTGAGTGTATTTCAGCAATATATGGAGACCCTTCCGCAGAAGGCACTAAGCCTTGGGATACGTGTATTTCTGGCATTTGTATTTTTCTTTGTCGGAGTGCAGGTAATTAAGGTTATACGCAAGATACTGAAAAAATCGCTCCAGCGTGCCAACGCGGATGTCGGAGTGGTTCAGTTCCTCGATTCCTTTTTGAAAGCTGCGCTCTACATTGTGCTTTTGTTTATGATTGCATCAAGTTTCGGGCTCGATGCGACAAGTGTTGTCGCTGTGGTTGGCTCGGCCGGTGTTGCCATCGGTCTTGCTTTGCAGGGGAGCCTTTCCAATCTTGCAGGCGGAGTACTGATTCTTCTGTTAAAGCCGTTTAAAGTCGGTGATTACATTATTGAGGATACGAACAAGAACGAAGGAACCGTAACGGAGATTCAAATTTTTTACACGAAGCTTACGACACCGGATGAAAGAACGGTTGTGCTTCCGAACGGTACGCTTGCGAATTCGTCGCTTACGAATGTGACGGATATCGGAATCCGCAGACTTGATCTGGCCGTGGGTATTTCCTACAAGGCAGATTTACAGCTCGCGAAGGCCGTGGCAAAGAAACTCCTGTCGGATGATGCGGCAACGCTCAAAAACAAAGAGATTGATGTGTTTGTCAGCGACCTCGGAGCGAGCGCTGTGATGCTCAACCTTCGCTGTTATGTTAAGACAGAGGATTACTGGCCGACGAGAAGCCGTATTTTAGAGGGAGTTAAGCTTGCTTTCGATGAGAAAGGTATTGAAATTCCGTATCCACAGATGGATGTGCATGTGAAAGCGCAATGAATTAGAATGTACAAAAAAACCGCAAACCCTGTATCCATCAAGGTTTGCGGTTTTAAGCTGAAAAAGGGACTTGAACCCTCGACCCCTTCATTACGAGTGAAGTGCTCTACCGACTGAGCTATTTCAGCATATATAAGAGGGTGAAATGTTTATCACCGAATTGTATTATATCGAAAATGTGTGTGAATTGCAACCACATTTTTATGTTATTTTTATGTACCGCAAAGTTTAAGGCTTTGCGGATTTTCTGCTTATTCGCAGATTTTTCTTTCAATGATATGAAGAATTTCGTACAGAGCAATGGCGATGATACATAGAATCAGAATACAGAGAATCAGCCAATCCAGTTTAAATACCTGACTTGCGTAAATGATTAAATATCCAAGCCCCTGTTTGGCGGCGAGAAATTCGCCGATCATGACACCGACCAGAGCGAGGCCGATATTTACTTTCATATTGCTGATAATTGTCGGTATTCCGGAAGGTAAAATTACTTTTGTGAAAACATGATGTTTTTTACCGCCCAGAATGTAAATTAATTTTTGCTTGTCGGGGTCGGTATTTCGAAAGCAGGTGTATAGGTTAATAATGCACCCGAACAGAGCAACCGAAATCCCGGCTATAATAATGGTTTTCATTCCGGTACCGAGCCATACGATGATGAGCGGAGCAAGTGCGGATTTCGGGAGTGAATTTAAAATGACAAGCACCGGTTCGAGCACCTTTGCAGCATATTCGTACCGCCAAAGAAGAGAGGCGGTCACAACGGAAATCAACATAATGAAAAGAAAACTCAGGAGAGTTTCCAAAAGGCTGATTCCAATGTGAGTAAAAAGTGCATGCTCCGTCATCATGTAGGAAAAGCATTCCGCCAGCTTTGTGGGTGAACTGAAGAAGAAAGAGTCTATCAGTTCAAAACGCGAAGCCATTTCCCATGCGATTAAAAAGGAGATTAAAAGTAAGAGACGTACCATTTGTATGATGCGTTTCCGCTTTGTCTGTGTCTCTATATATTGTCGTTGCTTTTCGCTGATTTGCGGGGGGTTATTATCTTTTTTTGTCATGTCTCATTCAACTCCTTCCATATGGCATTAAAGTATGTTCCGAATTCTTTCTCATTTCGTATTTCCAGCGGAGATAATCCGAGCTTACGGAATGGTATATTATATTCTTTCTTTATCGTCGTCGGGCGTTTGGATAACACGAGTATACGGGATGAGAGGCTGATGGCTTCGCCGATGTCATGTGTGACAAGAACGGCGGTTTTTCCTTCGTTCCGTATAATTTTTCCGATATCGTCGGCTGCATTTAGACGGTTTTGGTAGTCGAGAGAACTAAAAGGCTCGTCAAGGAATAAAAGCTCGGGTTTCATTGCCAGAGTGCGAATAATAGCTGCGCGCTGTCGCATTCCTCCCGAAAGTTCCGACGGTTTTTTGTGGATAAAAGCAGTAAGGCCGTAGCGGTTAAGCAAATCAAGTAAGTATTCCTGACATTCATCGGTAAGACAGTGATTGATTTGCGGACCAATGCATATATTTTTCCATATATCATACCATTCAAATAAGTGATCTTGCTGGAGCATATAGCCGAATGCGTTTTTTTGTTCGGAGTCGCCATGCATCCGCACGGAGCCTTCCTCTGCCGTAAGCATGTTCGTCATAAGATTTAAGAGAGTGGACTTGCCACAGCCGCTTGGACCGACAATTGAGACGAATTCGCCTTTGTATATTTCAAAATTCATGTTGCGGATGACGGGGATTTCCCCTTCCGGCGTATGATAAGAGAACGACAAGTCTTTACATTCTAACAGTAGTTCTGACATATTTTGCCCCGATTCTTTTTTATTATCATATGAGAAACGGAAGGAATCGGTGTAGAATTCCTTGAACTTACTCTGTATTTATGGTAATATCAAATTTAGATTTAATATGATGGAGGTACTATGATATGGCTCAGTTGTGGGGCGGTCGTTTTACCAAGGATACTGACCGTTTAGTATATAATTTTAATGCATCCATTTCCTTTGACCAGAAGTTCTTTCACCAGGATGTGGAAGGCAGTATTGCCCATGTTGTCATGCTTGAAAAACAGGGGATTCTTACATTAGAAGAAAAAGATGCCATTATAAAAGGTCTGACATCCATTCGCGAAGATGTGGATAGCGGCAAACTCGAAATTACGGATGAATATGAAGATATTCACAGCTTTGTGGAAGCGAACCTGATTGAACGTATCGGTGATGCGGGCAAAAAGCTTCACACCGGACGCAGCCGTAACGACCAGGTGGCGCTGGACATGCGCTTGTACACCAGGGATGAAGTTATGGCGGTGGACGAGCTTTTAAAAGAGCTTCTTACTGTGCTTCTTGATATTATGAAAGAGAATACGGAAACGTATATGCCGGGATTTACGCATCTGCAGAAGGCGCAGCCGATTACACTCGCGCATCATATGAGTGCATATTTTGAGATGTTCCGCCGTGACCGCAGCAGAATGAACGACATTTTCAACAGAATGAATTATAGTCCGCTCGGAAGCGGAGCACTTGCGGGAACTACATATCCGCTTGACAGAGATTACACAGCTTCTCTGCTTGGATTTGAGGGACCTACACTCAACAGTATGGATTCGGTTTCGGACAGAGACTACATCATTGAGTTTTTATCTGCGCTCTCGACGATTATGATGCATCTGAGCCGTTTCTGCGAGGAGATTATCATTTGGAATTCGAATGAATATCAGTTTGTGGAAATTGACGATGCATATTCTACGGGAAGCAGTATTATGCCGCAGAAAAAGAATCCTGACATCGCAGAGCTTGTCCGTGGTAAGACGGGGCGTGTCTATGGTGCACTTATGTCGATTTTGACGACGATGAAGGGAATTCCGCTTGCATACAACAAAGACATGCAGGAAGATAAGGAACTTACCTTTGATGCGATTGATACGGTAAAGGGATGTCTTGCGCTCTTTACGGGTATGGTACGCACGATGAAGTTTAATAAAGAAATCATGGCAGACAGTGCTATGAACGGCTTTACGAATGCAACGGATGCAGCAGACTATCTTGTCAATCACGGAGTTCCGTTCCGTGATGCACACAGCATTATCGGTAAGCTTGTTCTTACCTGTATTGAGAAAGATAAAGCAATTCATGAGATGAGCATGGAAGAACTCAAAGAAATCAGCGATGTGTTTGAAGCGGACATTTATGATGCTGTTTCGCTCAAAACATGTGTGGAAAAGCGTCTGACCATCGGAGCACCGGGTCCGGATGCAATGAAAAAGGTAATTGCTCTCTGTGAGAGTTATTTAAAAGAATAGAAAACGATACGAGGAGAAAAGAAAAAATGAGTGAAAAATTAAAAGTAGGAATTTTAGGCGGAACAGGAATGGTTGGACAGAGATTTATCTCTCTTCTTGAAAATCATCCGTGGTTTGAGGTGACAACAATTGCAGCAAGTCCGCGTTCTGCAGGAAAAACATACGAAGAGGCTGTCGGCGGAAGATGGAAAATGACAACTCCGATGCCGGAAGCAGTAAAAAACATTGTTGTTATGAATGTAAACGAAGTGGAAGCAGTAGCTTCACAGGTTGATTTCGTATTTTCAGCAGTAGACATGACAAAGGATGAAATCAAAGCCATTGAGGAAGAATACGCAAAGACAGAGACACCGGTTGTTTCCAACAACTCAGCACACAGATGGACACCTGATGTTCCGATGATTGTTCCGGAGATTAATGAATCGCACACAGACGTGATTGCATCTCAAAAAGAGCGTCTCGGCACAACAAGAGGATTCATTGCAGTAAAACCAAACTGCTCCATCCAGAGCTATGCGCCTGTATTATACGCATGGAGAGAGTTTGAACCATACGAGGTAGTAGCTACTACATATCAGGCAATTTCAGGTGCAGGAAAAACATTTAAAGATTGGCCTGAGATGGTTGAGAATATTATTCCGTTCATCGGCGGTGAGGAAGAAAAGAGTGAAAAAGAACCGCTTCGTGTCTTTGGTAAAGTAGAAAACGGCGAAATCGCATGTGCACAGGAGCCAAAGATTACATGTCAGTGTATCCGTGTTCCGGTACTCAACGGACATACAGCAGCTGTCTTTGTTAAATTCAGAAAGAAACCGACGAAGGAACAGCTGATTGAAAAGCTCGAAAGCTATAGTGGGGCACCGCAAAAGCTTCAGCTTCCAAGCGCTCCGAAGCAGTTTATGCGCTATATGACAGAAGACAACAGACCTCAGGTACAGCTTGATGTGGATTACGAAAACGGAATGGGCGTTTCCATCGGACGTATCCGCGAAGATAGCATCTATGACTATAAGTTTGTCGGACTTTCCCACAATACGGTTCGTGGTGCAGCCGGCGGTGCTGTTCTCTGTGCAGAACTTTTGAAAGCAAAAGGATTTATTACTAAAAAATAAGGCATAAAATAGGGGTGGGGTTGCAAGCATGGATGAAATGCATTACCAGATTGATCTATTAAAAGCTATGAACGAAAAATTATTAGGCAACGATAAGATGTTCCGCATGATTTGCGGGACATCTTCGAATGCCTTTTTATTTTACAGTTTTTCGGAACATCGCTTTGAAACGTTAGGATGTTGGGAAAATTATTTTGAGTTCCCGGTAAATTCCATGACGGATTTTCAGAATATTATAGGATGTGTAAAGGAAGAATATGTCACTGCGCTTGAGGAGGCTCTTTACTGTGAACGATACGGCAAAGAAAGTGTGTCGGCAGAGTGTGAACTTTCCGGGACTGGCAGATGGGTCGAGTTTGAAGTGACTGTTTCTTATGATGACAGACACAGTCCGAGTGAAAAAATTGTTCGTGTAAGAGACATTACCAAGAACAAAAAGCAGACGGAAGACCTGAAATATATGGCATATTACGATGCACTTACAGGTCTTTATAACCGAAATTATTTTGTCAGACTTCTCAGTGAATGGATCCGAAAAGCACAGGATGAGTATACGAAGGTTTCCGTGTTATGTATCAAGCTTGACCGTTTCCGCAAAGTGAATGAATCGATGGGAATTTTATCGGGGGATGAACTTCTACAACTTTTTGGATTGTTTTTAAAAGATTTTTCATGCGAAGACGTGATCGCTTCACATTTTTATGAGGATATTTATTACATCGCACTTTACAATCCGTTCGGCTCAAACAGTGTTGACAGCATATTTAAAAAGATATGTGCACGTATTGAGGAGCCGTTCGTGCTCTCTGCAGGGGAGGAAGTAAAAAGCACGGTAAGTATCGGTATTGCGGAATTTCCGGAATCCGGAAAGAATTCTCTCGACCTTATCAACTGTGCTGAGATTGTGATGCATCAAAAACGCGAGAGCGGCAGAACTACCATTGCATATTTTGAGACACCGATGCTCACGGATTTCATTGAAAATGTACAGATGGAAGATGAATTGAAGACAGCAGTAGAAAACGGTTCTTTTGAACTTTATTATCAGCCGCAGTTTGATTCGGTTTCCAAAAAATTGCGCGGAGTGGAGGCACTTCTTCGCTGGCGTAATCAAAAAGGCAAAATGGTAAGTCCGAGTGTATTTATTCCGATTGCGGAAAAGGACGGACTCATTGTTCCGATTGGTAACTGGGTACTTGAGGAGGGGATTCGGGCATATAAACAATGGTATGACAAATATCAGTATCCGATGACGCTTTCACTCAATATTTCGGCAATTCAGTACAAGAGAAGAGATTTTGTGCATACATTGCTTGCACTGATTGAAAAGTATGAAATTGATCCAACATTGCTTGAGCTGGAAATTACGGAAAGTGTTTTGATTGATGACTTTGATTCGGTCGTTGACAAATTACATACGCTGAAAGAATACGGCATCAAAATATCGCTCGATGATTTTGGAACAGGATTCTCATCCCTTTCTTATTTGAAAGGTTTACCGATTGATACGCTTAAGATCGACAAGACGTTTATTGATACAGTCATTGATGATAATTCGACGAGAGTGATTACGGAATCTATCATAGCCATGGTTAAAAAACTTGGCTGTGAGACGGTAGCGGAAGGGGTAGAGACACCGGAGCAGCTTGAATATCTAAAAGGAGTCAATTGTGACAATATACAGGGATTTCTTCTCGGAAAACCGATGCCTGCTTCTGAGGTGGATAAATTACTCGCCGCTGTTTAAGTTTAAATTTGGGGAATTTTATGTTATTGGGAAGAGCAAATGAACTACAGTATCTGAATACAGTATATGAAACCGCGGGCAGCCGGATGGTGATTGTTTACGGGCAGAAAAACGTCGGTAAAACGACGTTGCTTAGACAGTTTACCGCCGACAAAGATGTGTTTTATTACACGGCATCGCCGGCGAGTACACGCCAGCAACAGTTTTTGCTTGGAAGAAAGCTCAAAAGCATCAGCAAGCAGGTTTCAGAATATCCGGATTACGATGAAATTTTCACCGTGATGCAATCGGATTCTTCCATAGAGAGGAAGAAGGTCTATGTGTTTGATGAGTGGGAACACATGATTAAGGCGGATACGACTTTTATGGAGGCACTTATCCGGCTTTTGCACCATGTGTACAGTGAAAATGATGCGATGATTATACTTTGCAGTTCGTCCATCGGGTTCATCGAAAACGGACTGGTTTCCAAAATCGGGAAAGCGGCGTTGGATATCTCGGGCTTTCTAAAAGTGAAAGAATTGAAATTCGCCGATATGATTGTGCGTTTTCCGTCCTATTCTATGGAAGAGTGTGTCAAGTTGTATGCTGTGCTCGGAGGTTTTCCGGGATTATGGGACTACTTTGAACCGAAACTTTCCGTAGAGGATAACATATGTGAGAATGTTTTGAAAAAAGGCTGTTTCCTTCAGGAAGAGGGCGGGCGCATTGTGCGTGAGGAACTCAGGGAGACATCCGTTTATTATACGATTTTGGCAGCACTTGCACAAGGCAGGGAAAAGCTGAATGCTCTTTATGCTCATACGGGATTTTCACGTGCCAAAATCAGTGTATACCTTAAGAACCTGATGGAACTTGAAATCGTAGAAAAAGTCTTTTCTGTCGATACGCCGGGAAGAGACAGTCAGAAAAAAGGCGTGTATCGGATTTCTAATCCTTATGTACATTTCTGGTTTAAATATATTTACCCGAATTACGGTGAGTGTCTCTCAATGGAATCACGCGATTTTTACAAGAGATATATCAAAGACGATTTAAAAACTTATTGTAATGAGTATTTTTCGGAAATTTGCCGCGAATATATGATATTGTCTGCGAGCAAAGGTGCACTTTTGATAAAACCGGACAAACATGGTTTGTTTGACGGCAAAGAAGGAAAGATTGACTATATAGGTCAAGACGGAAACGGCAGAACGATTGCTGCATTTTGTTATTATTCCAAGCCGATGGTCACATATGAGGATTATAAGAAAAACCTTCTTGTGCTGCAACAGGCCAGGCTGGAGGCAGAGCAGATTTATCTGTTCGCCGGCGGTCGTTTTGACGAGAAACTGAGTCTGGAGTCCAAAGTAAAAGGAAATGTAATTTTATTAGAAATGGATGATTTATAATTTATGGGAAAAAGTGTATTTATTGCCGAAAAGCCCAGTGTAGCCAGAGAATTTGCAAAGGCATTGAAATATGACATGAAGTCAAGGGACGGATATATGGAATCGGATGAGGCGATTGTAACATGGTGTGTCGGTCATCTGGTGACCATGAGTTATCCGGAAGCATATGATGAAAAGTGGAAACGCTGGACGATGGAGCCACTTCCTTTTTTGCCGAAGGAATTCAAATATGAGGTCATTGAGCCGGTCAAAAAACAGTTTAAGATTGTCAGCGACATTTTAAACCGCCCGGATGTAGATGTGATTTACGTCTGTACCGACTCCGGGCGCGAGGGAGAATACATATATCGTCTCGTGGAAATGCAGGCAAATGTAACGGACAAAGCACGCAAGCGTGTCTGGATTGATTCTCAGACGGAGGAAGAGATTTTGCGCGGTATCAGAGAGGCAAAAGACCTTTCCGCCTACGATAACCTAAGCAGTTCCGCATACCTTCGGGCGAAAGAAGACTATCTCATGGGAATCAATTTTTCCCGTGTACTGACACTCAAATACGGATATAATGTCAAGAATTTTCTCGGGGAAGACCGTGTTGTTATATCGGTCGGCCGTGTAATGACATGTGTACTCGGAATGGTGGTCAACCGTGAGCGGGAGATTCGTAATTTTGTCAAAACACCGTTCTACCGCGTGATTGCAAATGCTGAAATCGGTGAAAAAAAGATAGAGGCGGAGTGGAAAGCTATATCAGGATCGAAGTACTTTGAATCGCCGCTTCTGTACAAGGAGAACGGATTTAAGAAAAAAGAGACGGCAGAAGAACTGATTGGTTTTCTTTCGGAGCCAAAGCCGATGCAGCTTAAAGTTGCCAAGGTGGAACGCAAAAAAGAAGTGAAAAATCCGCCGCTTTTATTTAACCTTGCTGAGCTTCAGAATGAATGTGCCAAGTTGTTTAAAATCAGTCCGGATCAGACACTTCAGATTGTACAGGAGCTTTATGAGAAGAAACTGACGACGTACCCGAGAACTGACGCCAGAGTGCTCTCAAGTGCCGTGGCAAAAGAAATCACAAAAAACATACAAGGACTTTCGGCGATTCCGTCGGTTGCTCCTTATGTAAAATACATTTTAGAAAAGAAGACGTACGAAGGACTTTCTAAGACCAAATACGTCAACGATAAACTGATTACCGACCACTATGCGATTATTCCGACCGGTCAGGGATTTTCGGCACTGCAGAGTCTTCACCCGACATCTGCAAAGGTGTATGAGGTCATTGTGAGAAGATTTCTCGGAATTTTCTGTCCGCCGGCGGTTTATCAGAAGGTGGCGTTGACATTAGTACATGAAAAAGAACAGTTTTTCAGTAATTTCAAGGTGCTTTCGACGGCGGGATATCAGGAACTGCTAAATTATAGTTTTTCTAAAAAAACTGAAGATAAGTCATCCGCAAAAGCGGAGGAGAATGAAGAGTCCGGGGAAGATACGACCTGCGATGAGAATTTCTTAAACCTGCTTTCAAGTTTGAAAAAAGATGATATAATACCGGTAAATGAGTATGTCATTAAGGAGGGGGAGACCTCTCCGCCGAAGAGATACAATTCCGGTTCGATGATTCTTGCGATGGAAAATGCGGGACAGCTCATTGAGGATGAGGATCTCCGTGCCCAGATTAAGGGGAGCGGAATCGGAACATCTGCAACGCGGGCTGAAATCCTTAAAAAGCTTGTGGCAAACAAATATCTGGCACTAAACAAAAAGACGCAGATTATTACACCGACGCTGCTCGGAGAGAGTATTTATGATGTGGTGGATTGCTCCATCAAGTCACTTCTTGACCCTAAGCTGACAGCGAGCTGGGAAAAGGGTCTGACACAGGTGGCGGAAGGAAGCATTACACCGGAAGAATATATGGAAAAACTGGAAGGCTTTATCCTGCGTCGTACCGAGTATGTCAAAAATACGAACCAACAGAGTGTTTTGACGCGAAAATTTCAAGATGCTTCGCGTTTTTATAAACAACCGGCAAAAACAAAGAAAAATGGAGGGTAATTTTTATGGAACTGTTTAAGGTAGCAAAATATCTTGATGTAGAACACACGATTGCAAAATACATGTTTGATACGGTGGATAATCCGTGGGATGTACTTCCTCAGATTTCATCCTTTATCGAGCAGCTCGGTCCGATGCTTCCTACGGAAGAGTATGAGCAGCGCGGAGAAAATGTATGGGTTTCCAGATCTGCAAAGATTGCCCCGACTGCATATATCGGCGGACCTTGTATCATTGATGCGGGCACGGAAGTAAGACATTGTGCATTCATCCGAGGAAGCGCTGTCATCGGAAAGAACTGTGTTATCGGCAATTCGACGGAAGTGAAGAACAGTATTATTTTTGATGAAGTTCAGATTCCGCATTACAACTATGTCGGAGACAGTATTTTAGGTTACAAGTCGCATTTCGGTGCCGGGGTTATTACATCCAACATTAAGAACGACAAATCCAATGTTGAAGTGAATTTCGCGCTCGGAAGAATGGATACGAAACTTCGTAAGTTCGGTGCGGTTGTCGGTGATAACGTACAGGTCGGCTGTAACACGGTTTTAAATCCGGGTACGATTATCGGACGTAACACCAATATTTACCCGCTTTGCAATGTCAGAGGGCTTGTTAATGCTGATTCTATCTACAAAACAGGCGGTAAAGTCGTACAGAAAGTAAAAATCAAAAAAGATAAACCGATTTACTAAAATAACTGTAGATTTTTTGTCGGAAATATGCGAAAATAGTAAAAGTGATTTTGACAAGATATTTCAGATATCTTTTGTCACAATATAAATTACATTTTGAAAGGAGATTTCACATGATTTATTCAAGAGAAGTGGAAGAAATGTGTCCAGTAGCACAGGGCGTGAATCACGGTTGTGCTCCTATCCCAGAAGAAGCAAAATGGGTGAAAGCAAAAGAAGTAAAAGATATTTCAGGTTTCACACACGGTATCGGTTGGTGTGCACCACAGCAGGGTGCCTGCAAATTATCTTTAAATGTTAAAGAAGGAGTTATCCAGGAAGCCTTGATCGAGACAATCGGATGTTCAGGTATGACACATTCAGCTGCTATGGCATCTGAAATTTTACCGGGTAGAACTGTTCTCGAAGCATTAAATACAGACCTTGTTTGTGATGCTATCAACACAGCAATGAGAGAATTATTCTTACAGATCGTTTACGGTCGTACACAGTCTGCATTCTCAGAAGACGGACTTCCGGTAGGAGCAGGTCTTGAAGACTTAGGAAAAGGACTTCGTTCACAGGTTGGTACTATGTACGGAACACTTGCTAAAGGTCCTCGTTACCTTGAAATGGCAGAAGGTTATGTTACAGGTATCGCTCTTGATGCTGATGATCAGATTATCGGATATAAATTTGTCAGCCTTGGTAAGATGACAGACTTCATCAAAAAAGGTGATGACCCTAACACAGCTTATGAAAAAGCTTGCGGACAGTATGGTCGTGTTGCTGATGCTGTTAAGATTATCGACCCAAGAACAGACGAAGAAGTGAAATAAGAGAAGGAGGAAACTATAATGGCTTTATTTGAATCATATGAAAGACGTATTGACCAGATCAATGCGGTATTAAACAGTTATGGAATCGCTTCTCTTGAAGAAGCTGAAAAAATCACAAAAGACGCTGGTCTTAATGTTTACGATCAGGTAAAAGGTATCCAGCCGATTTGTTTCGAAAATGCTTGCTGGGCTTACATCACAGGTGCAGCTATCGCAATCAAAAAAGACTGCAGACGCGCAGCTGATGCTGCAGCAGCAATCGGTGAAGGTCTTCAGGCTTTCTGTATTCCGGGTTCTGTTGCAGACACACGTAAAGTAGGTCTTGGACATGGTAACCTCGGAAAAATGTTATTAGAGGAAGAAACAGAATGTTTCGCATTCTTAGCAGGTCACGAATCATTTGCAGCTGCTGAAGGTGCTATCGGTATCGCAGAGAAAGCAAACAAAGTTCGTAAGAAACCATTACGCGTTATCTTAAACGGTCTTGGAAAAGATGCTGCTCAGATTATCTCTCGTATCAACGGATTCACATTCGTAGAGACAGAGTACGATCCATATACAAACACTGTAAAAGAAGTTTACAGAAAATCATACTCAGAAGGTCTTCGTGCAAAAGTTAACTGCTACGGTGCAAACGATGTTTGTGAAGGTGTAGCTATCATGCACAAAGAAGGTGTAGACGTATCTATCACAGGTAACTCTACAAACCCAACACGTTTCCAGCATCCTGTTGCAGGAACATACAAAAAAGAATGTATCGAACAGGGCAAGAAATACTTCTCAGTAGCTTCCGGCGGTGGTACAGGACGTACACTTCACCCGGATAACATGGCTGCAGGTCCTGCTTCTTACGGTATGACAGATACTATGGGACGTATGCATTCAGACGCACAGTTCGCAGGTTCTTCATCTGTACCGGCTCACGTAGAAATGATGGGTCTCATCGGTGCAGGTAACAACCCGATGGTTGGTATGACAGTTGCAGTTGCAGTTTCTATTGAAGAAGCAGCTACAGCCGGTAAGTTCTAGGCATGCCAGTGTCAGCTAAGCGTGTTTTTCGCTGAGTTGAAAAGCAAAAATTTATAAGATGAATTAATATGAGGACTTCCCAAGCTCGATATAGGGTTTGAGAAGTCCTTGTTTTGATTGAGAAGGTTTGGTGATGTTTGCCGCTAGACACACAAGACTCAGAGTGGAGATTATGTATATTGATTGCGTTTATAGGAAGAGAGTGGTTAAATAAAAATAGAGAGAAGAATATAAAGTTTCTGTTGTGTTCTGGGCGGATATAATATAGTCTTTTGGGATTTCTATATACTGGTATTAGTTTAAAAATTCAAGGTATACGTATAGCATTGAAATTTTAAGAATTGATATATGCTAAGAAAATTCTGAAAAACAGGGAGATGACAGATATAAGTCGAATATGAGGCAATATATTTGTCTGTCGAAATCATTTATTCAAAGGAAAAAGAGAGATTTTGTCAAAGATATCGAAAAGTTTCTTGGATTCTTCTTAAATTCGACAGATAGGACAATGGATTTTCAAAGAACTATATGCTATGCTCCGGGATTTTGACAATGAATACTGAATAAGTTTTCAAGTATAGTGTGGAATGCACACTATATTGCTAAGGACTAGCACATACGAGGTGAATATAACGGGAGGTTTTTACAAATACTATCTCTGAAAGGATGGTGTTGTATGGAAAAAAACAAACAGGAAATATCTAAATTTTCTTCGGAACAAAAAAATCTAAATACTTACGATGACGGCAATATTCCAAAGGAGGATTTACCTCAGAATGTCACGCCTGACGAAGTGCCGCGTAAGGATGGTCCCGGCGGTGAAGGTGGAGAATAATACTACTGACAATAAAATATAACCGGAATATCATTTTAGATTAAAAAAACGCGACATTATTTTACTTCCTGTCGTGTTTTTTTGTGTATTATTCTAGTTAAAATTGCTAAACATAGTCCGATTTTCATTGACTCCTTTGTGAAAATAGTATATTCTATAATTGATATAATTTTCAAAAACTATTCGTATATACTTACATATGAAGCAGACAAGGATGTTGACTTTATGAAATTATTACTTGCAGCGATTTTATTCGCAACTCTACTCATTATTGGATATTATATTGTTAAGATCCACGGAAGGATAAAAGAAAATAAGCTGGGACGCAGTGTGTCCTGGCTTCTTAAGATTGGATTTATTGTTGTCTTATTTAATCTTATCAATTTGTTTACATTTGGGAAAGTGCAAAGTCTTATTGCATATAGTGTGTATTTCATTTCAGTAATCTGGTTGCTATATTTTCTTTTAAAGTTTTCCATTGAATTTATCGGAAGTCGATTTGATAAGCATGTGAATCGTGGTCTTATGATTGCGATTTTGCTGTTGGATTCAGTTTCACTTGCGCTGAATACGGTATTCAGACACTTATTTGATATTAAAGAAGCGACGTGGCTTGGTGAAAGTGGCTTTTATAACATCGAGACCAAACCGGCATTTTACATTCATTACGGTTTTGCGCTTATGCTTGTTGTTTTTTGTTTTATCAGTTTGTTTTACAGAGCGTTTAAAGCAGCTGCATTTTACCGTAAGAAATATTTGTCGATTGCCTTAATTCTTGTTGTTGTAGTGGTTTTAAATATATTTACATTTGATAAGGCAGTAGATTTTTCCGTATTTGGATATGTTGTAGAGGCAATCTGCATTTATTATTGTGTATTTGTGTTTACTCCGCAGCAGCTCCTTCCTAAGACTTTACTTCAGGTGGCACAGGAAATGACGACCGGACTTATTGTTTTTGATGCTGAGGGTATGCTTTTGTACAAGAACAAGAAAGCGCAACAACTTCTTGATGAGGATGCACCATTTGTGAATTTATATGGAGTGACATTGGAGAGTTTATGTCGAGCTAATTTCTACGAGCAGGGGGACAGTTTTAATAAGCAGGAGACCTTGTACAAGAATGATATTCCGCGAATTCTTGATATCCAGATGCAGAAGATTCATGATGACAGTAAGCAGCTGGAGGGAATATATTATATAATTAAGGATTCTACAGAGAAACTTGAACAGCTGAATAAAGAGAAATTTCTTGCATCTCATGACAGCCTGACCGGACTGTACAATAGGCAGTATTTTTATGAGAAGACAGAGCAGTATATTAATTTCCATCCGAACAAAGATTTCCTTATGATATGTACGGATATTCGGGAATTTAAGATGATTAATGACTTTTTTGGAACGAAAACCGGTGACCAGGTACTGATTAATTTTTCAAAGATGCTCAGTGGACAGCTTTCAGATGCGAGTATTTACGGACGTATTGAGAATGATATATTCGGTATTTTGATGGCAAAGGATAAGTATGATGAAGAGAAATTCTCGGCGATGGCCCAGCAAGCCTTTGAGTCATGTATAGATACAGGTATTTCGTTCCCAACCATTAACTATATCGGTGTTTATGAGATTACAGACCGCTCGATACCAGCTTCGGTTATGTGTGACCGAGCCAGAATGGCAATTACCTCTATCAAAGGTTCTTTCCAAAAACGTGTTGCATATTATGATGATACGCTCAGAGATAATATTATGCATGAACAGGAACTGATTACAGATTTGGATCATGCCATTGCAACCGGAGAAATTAAAATGTATCTCCAACCACAGATGTCAAGTGATGGACAGATGCTCGGTGCGGAAGCGCTTGTTCGCTGGGAACATGGAGAAAAGGGTATGATTATGCCGGGGGATTTTATTCCTGTTTTTGAGAAGAACGGATTGATTTCTGAGGTGGATAAGCATATCTGGGAACTTGCTTGTAAACAGCTTCGTAAATGGAAAGCAGAAGGAAAAGAAGAATTGTATATTTCGGTTAATATATCGCCGAGAGACTTTTATTTCCTGAACATTTTCCAGGTGTTTACCGAGCTCATAAGAAAATATGACATATCACCTCAAAATCTTAAACTTGAGATTACAGAAACTGCCATTGCGATGGATGTTAAGCGCCAGCTTGAACTTATTGAACGACTTCGCAATTACGGATTTGTTGTTGAGATGGATGATTTCGGAAGCGGATATTCATCGCTTAACATGCTCAAAGATATTCAGGTGGATATTCTTAAGATTGATATGGCGTTCCTACGTAAATCAAAAGATGAGGAACGTTCTAAGAAGATTTTACATATGATCATTAATCTCTCCAAACAGCTTGGAATGCCTGTTATTTCGGAGGGGGTTGAGACGAAGGAACAGGTTCAGTATTTATCGGATTTCGGTTGCGATATGTTCCAAGGATATTATTTTGCCAAGCCAATGGATGTTGCATCCTTTGAAAAACTATATTTATAGAAAGAGGGTAGATGTATGAAGACAATTATTACAATCGGAAGACAGTTTGGTTCGGGCGGAAGAGAAATCGGTGAGAAGCTGGCAAAGGAATTCGGGATTCCTTGTTATGACAAGGAGCTATTGTCCAGAGCTGCAAAGGAGAGCGGATTTTGTGAAGAACTGATCCAAACACACGATGAAAGACCGACGAACAGTTTTTTATACAATCTTGTTATGGATACCTATTCTTTCGGATATAACGCTGCGGGTATGATTGATATGCCAATTAGCCAGAAAGTTTTTCTTGCGCAGTTTGATGCGATTAAAAAAATGGCAGACGAAGGTCCGTGTATTATCGTCGGTCGTTGTGCAGACTATGCATTAGCAGATTATGATAATTGTCTGAGCGTGTTTATTCATGGGGATATGCCATGTAAAATAAAGCGTATCATGGAAAAATACCAGCTTACGGAGAATAAAGCTAAAGATATGATTATGAAAAAGGATCGTCAGCGTCAGAGTTATTACAATTATTATTCGTCCAAAAAATGGGGCGCAAGTGATAGTTATGACCTTTCTGTTAACAGTAGCGTGCTAGGTGTCGACGGTACCGTAAATTTATTAAAACAGTTTATTACGGATTTCGAGAATAAATAAGGTCTTGTATTTACGGAAGGGAAACGGTTAATTATGAAATTTCGCATTGATAAAAAGTATTTAGCATGGGGATTGACAGCGTTTTGTGTCGCTGCAGCTTCTATGTTATTCTATTATCTATTATTTCATATGGGCAATATCAAGAGTGCTTTCGGTGCGGCAGTTAAAATTTGTATGCCTATTATCGACGGACTTGTGATTGCATATCTGTTATCCCCGGTTGTGAATTATTTAGAGCACCATGTTTTCTTTCCGTTATGTAAAAAAACTAATATCAGACTTAGTATAAAGAATAAAAGAAGAATTCGTCTCGGAACGTCTTTGATTACGCTTTGTTTGATGTTATTGTTGGTATATTGGTTCTGTGTAATGATTATTCCGCAGCTTATTGAAAGCATACAGAATATTATTTTACAGCTACCGACTTATATCAATAATCTGTCAAGTTGGCTTGAGGGAATATTTGAGCAAAATAAAGAACTCAGTGTGTTTGTTAACAACATTATCGTTCAATATTCAGGGCAGATTGAGGAGGTTACAACCAACAAACTGATTCCTCAGTTAAATGAAATTGTTCAATCGATTTCTTCGACTGTATTTTCGAGTGTTCTTAATGTGCTTCTTATGGCATGGAACTTTTTTATCGGACTTATTATTGCGCTTTATCTTCTTCTGAGCAAAGAATTATTTGCAGGACAAGGTAAGAAGATTATTTATGCGTTATTTGAAGAGAGCAGTGCGAATGCGGCAATAAAGAATATTCGCTTTGTAAACAGTACATTTGGCGGGTTTATCAGTGGTAAAATTGTTGATTCTCTAATTATCGGAATGCTTTGTTTTATCGGTATGACACTGTTAAATCTTCCGTATCCTCTTTTGATTAGTGTGATTATAGGGGTTACCAATATAATTCCGTTTTTCGGACCTTTTATCGGAGCCATTCCGAGTACAATATTAATCCTTATGGTCAATCCGTTGCAGGCGCTTTATTTCCTGATTTTCGTGTTCGTGTTACAGCAGTTTGACGGCAATATTCTCGGGCCGAAAATTCTGGGAGATAAAACAGGTTTATCCAGTTTTTGGGTTATTTTTGCCATTACATTATTTGGCGGATATTGGGGATTTTTAGGTATGGCAATCGGTGTTCCGGTATTTGCCGTGCTTTATGCAGCGTGGAAAGCGTTTATCAATCGTTCGTTGAATAAAAAAGGATTATCTACGGATACTCAGGAATATTTGAATTTATCAGAGATTAAGAATAATGAATATATTGAATTACCACCACCAAAAGTGAACGGATTTAAGAAGTCTAAGAAAGAAAAAACGAAAGATGTCGAAGAGTAATTATGAAATTTGTGATACAACGTGTAAATCATGCAAGTGTTCAGGTTGATAACCGTATTGTCGGGCAAATTGAAAAAGGTTTTCTTGTGCTGATTGGGGTCAGCCAGACAGATACGCGTGAAATCGCCGATAAAATGGTTCGTAAAATGATTGGAATGCGTATTTTCGGCGATGAAAACGGAAAAACCAATCTGGCGCTGAAAGATGTCGCTGGTCAGCTTTTGCTTGTTTCACAGTTTACACTTTATGCCGATTGTAAAAAAGGCAATCGCCCGTCATTTATTAACGCCGGAGCGCCTGATATGGCTGATGAGATGTATGAATATATCATTTCCTTGTGCCAAAAAGAAGTTTCGGTTGTAGAAAAAGGTATATTCGGTGCCGACATGAAAGTTTCGCTTGAAAATGACGGTCCGTTTACGATAGTGCTTGATTCAGGTGAATTGTAATAATCTAGTGATTTTAGAGTACGAACTATTCGTTAAACTGTTGTTTTGCGAATAGTTCTTTCTCTCTTCCGAATACATCAACATCAATTTTTTAGAGGATTAATTTATGAAATTGCAACAACTATTAAGTTACACAAGGCGTGCGGTCGATGATTATGAAATGATTGAGGATGGCGATAAAATTGCCATAGGTATTTCCGGAGGAAAAGACAGTCTGACACTTCTATATGCTTTGCATGGGCTCAAACGCTTTTATCCGAAAAAATTTGAAATATATGCTGTCACAGTAGATCTGGGCTTTGAGATACAGGATTTTGCAAAAATTAGAGCCTTATGCGAAGAATTAGACGTTCCGTATACGGTAGTTAAAACAGATATTGCGGACATTATCTTCCGGCAGCGAAAAGAATCCAATCCGTGCTCTCTCTGCGCCAAAATGCGTAAAGGCGCATTAAATGACGCAATGAAGCAACTTGGTTGCAATAAGATTGCTTACGCACATCACAAAGATGACATCGTGGAAACAATGCTGATGTCTCTTATTTTTGAAGGCCGCTTCCACTCTTTCTCGCCACGTACGTATCTTGACCGCATGGATTTAACAGTCATTCGACCTCTTATGTACGTAAACGAGGCTGATGTTGTCGGATTTATGAACAAATATGAGCTTCCGGTCGCAAAAAGTGCCTGTCCTGCAGATGGTTATACCAAACGTCAATACACGAAAGAGCTTTTAAAAAAGCTGACGGAGGAAAATCCGGGCGTTAAAGAGCGTATGTTTACTGCCGTTGTGCGCGGTAATCTGACCGGATGGCCGGAGTATAAAGGAAATCGCTGGTAAAGTAGGTGAATTATGGCTGATTATAATAATTATCATGACATGGTAAACAAACATAATATAGAAAAAATGCGCGCGGTGCTGGCGGAATTACCTAAATTTTGTAAGCAGTTCTTCCGGGGGATTGAGCACACAACATCGACCCGAACCAGGCTCGGTTATGCGCTTGACCTGCGGATTTTCTTTGAATTTATTCAGGAAAACAACCTCTCCATGCGAAAAACTCCGATTACGGAATACCCTCTTTCGCTGCTCGACCAGCTTACAAAGGAAGATATCGAGGAATATTTGGAGTATCTGGAACTATATTATAAAGATGACAAAGAATATCGGAACGACGAGCGCGGCAAAGCACGAAAACTTGCTTCTTTGCGCAGTTTTTATCACTATTTTTATACAAGTGAGCTGATTGAAAAGGATGTCGCTTCTCTTGTGCCGATGCCAAAACTTCATGAGAAAGAAATTATCCGTCTTGACCCGGGTGAAGTGGCCACTCTCCTTGACCTTGTGGAAAATGGTGAAAATCTGACAGCTGCAGAGCTGCGCTATCACAGAGTGACAAAGGTGCGTGACCTTGCGCTTCTCACTCTCCTGCTCGGAACCGGAATCCGTGTTTCTGAGTGTGTAGGACTTGATTTAAGTGACGTTGACTTTCGAAACGGCGGAATCAAAATTCGTCGAAAAGGTGGATATGAGGCGGTGATTTATTTCGGCCGGGAGGTTGAGGATGCACTTCTTGACTATATGGACGAACGAAAACACAAAGTTCCTGCTCAGGGACATGAGGAAGCACTCTTCCTATCTATGCAGAATAAGCGGTTAAGTGTTCGCGCCGTTGAAAAACTTGTAAAAAAATACGCATCTAAAGTGACGTCGCTTAAGAAAATTACACCACATAAGCTTCGCAGTACATACGGAACGAATTTGTACAAAGAAACCGGTGATATATATCTTGTTGCAGATGTCCTTGGACATAAAAGTGTGGATACTACCAGAAAACACTATGCTGCCATGGAGGAGGAAAACCGCCGCGCAGCTGCAAAAGCAATTAAGCTTCGCGAGCCATAATCAGTATGAGAAACAATGTATATAATCAAATTGTATATAATTCGGATTATGAATACGGTGCGAATCAGCGTGCGCCATATCTTGCTGCTTCTTCTGATCCTGAGGAGTATCATCAGCTCTGTGTGATTGTAAAATCACATTTTCCGCAGATGAACCGGGAAGAAATCGATGCTCTTTTACTTAAATTGCGAAAAGAAGGTTGCGGATATGTTGCGATGATTAATTCTCTCTTTGATGTCTACACGAATTATCCGGACAAATTTCGTGAAAATTTCGGATTTTCTATGTATGACACAGACGGAAGCTTGAATTATAATCATGTACTTGTTGATTTGTATTGCAAAATGGATAATCACAACGGCGGACGTTTTTTGTTCTTTACATGGGATATTTATGCGGAAAATGAGGACCGGATTTGGTCAGACAGCGACAAAGACGGAAAATATGAATGGACAGAAAAACCGTTCGGCAATAATGAACTCCAAATGAAATATCGTTGGGAAAGCTATTGTAAAGAACACGGTATTGATGTAATAGTGCTATGCAGCCGCGCTGTGAGCGTTGAAAACTATGCTTCTTATGCCGAAAAGGGTTCTGTTTCCATTCTGTGCAGCAATTTCACGTTGTCAAACGATAAAAATCAAACGACACATGTTAAGAACGGTCATTTTATGACCATCACCGGTGTGACCGTGGATGAAACGAAATATATCGTCTCCTCCTGGGGTGAGAAATATTATTTGGACCCGAAAGATATTAAAGGGTTTAAGTATTATCAGGTGATAACATATAAAAATATTGTTTAAAATATGCTATCCCTCTATATAATCATCTCGCATGTCGATTTGGTGCCTTAAGAATTACTAAGAGTCGAGGATTATGTTTTTAACAGTTCAAAAAACATATCTCCTCGACTCTAACTAATTCTAAAGACACGTCATAAGACAAGCGAAACGATTATATAGAGAAATATTTATATATTCAAACACTTTTATTAAACGATTTTTCCGACTACTGCAGATACTGGCTTGAATAGTATGGAACAACAATGTATGTTCCGGATTTAAGGGTTTCGAGACGGCTTAAATCGTTGATGGAGCAAATTTCGGTAATGCATTCCTGAATTTCGGAGATAGAACCATCTGTGTATTGTGCAGCAATATTCCAAAGTGTATCACCGCTCTCTACATATACTTCCTTATAATACTTATATGTTGTTGAAGCACGGTCTGCGCCTGTGGCAAGTGTGCTTGTACTGAGAACAGAAACGGCGAGAATAACACCGAGAACTAATGCAAATGCCGTAAATGCTAAAGTGCGTCTCTGTCTTGCAACGATTGCGCGGCGTCTGTGTGCACATGCAGCTGCTCTTCTGCGGCGCATCTGTTGCTGTCTATATAAATCTGTGCTATTTTCAGTCTGTGTTACCGGAATGTACTGATAATTCATAATGCTTCCTCCTAAAAATCGAACATATGATACGAACACCTGTTTGTTATATCTGCATTATATCGAACAAATTTTCGGATGTCAAGCAAAAAATCGAACAAAATTTCGGAATGTACGTTTGCTTTTTTGATTTTCATCTGCTATACTAGCATTATAAAATGAACTTTTGTTCGGGAGGTTGTTACATATGGCAGGTAAGATCAGTAAGAAACAGGCTGAGATTTTAGAATTTATCAAAGAACGTATTTTAGAGAAGGGATATCCGCCTGCAGTTCGTGAGATTTGTGAAGCGGTGAATCTGAAATCCACTTCTTCCGTGCATGCACATCTTGAGACGTTGGAGAAGAACGGATATATAAGACGTGACCCGACGAAACCTCGTGCGATTGAGATTTGTGATGACAGTTTCCAGCTTGTCAGACATGAAATGACAAGTATTCCGATTGTAGGAACTGTTGCAGCGGGACAGCCTATACTTGCTGAAGAGAATATTGAAGGCTACTTCCCTCTTCCTGTAGATATGGCGCCGAATGCGGAGTCCTTTGTTTTGAAGGTTAAGGGAGACAGTATGATTAATGCCGGTATCTTCAGCGGCGACCAGATTTTTGTAGAACGTACAAACGTTGCACGCAATGGTGACACGGTAGTTGCTCTTGTAGATGACTCTGCTACGGTTAAGACATTTTATAAGGAGAACGGTTATATCCGTCTCCAGCCGGAAAATGATGATATGGACCCGATTATCGTTGACAACTGTGAAATTCTCGGCAAAGTATACGGTGTCTTCCGCCTGTACCATTAATTTTTTCAAAAATATTAAGCTATAAAATATAAATGACAGAAACAAGAGAAATAAAAAATTCGAACGAGTTGCCACTGCATCCGAAGTTCGAATTTTTTTATTTCTCTTATCTATCATTTATATTCTATATCTTACATCTTTAAATCGTCTTCCGTCACCTGTTTACCATCTCGCCAGATACGTTCGAGGTCATAAAAGCTACGGTTTTCTCTGTCAAAAATGTGAATGATGACATCTTTGTAATCCAAAAGAATCCAGTTGGCACTATCGTAGCCTTCTACCGGTCTTCTCTCATAGCCGAGGCGTCCGAGAAGTTCTTCTACATTGTCTGCAAGTGCCTGAACCTGATTTCGGTTCGTACCGTTTGCGATGATAAAGTAGTCGGCAAGTGGAGAAACCTCATGAATATCAATAATCTGAATGTCTTCCGCTTTTTTGTCCTGTAATGCGTCAATGGCAGCCAGCGCCATTTTTTTTGCAATGTCGTTTGTCATATCTTACTCCTTATAATATTTCTTTTAAAGCAGCTTTTTGTAAAAATCATATGTTTCCAGTGTGATTTCGTCGATGTCCGCCTTTTTTTCGGTCAGATAAGTAATCGTACTCTCGAGAATCCGAAGCATACAGGCATCAATGTCCGAAAAAGCGAGGGTGCGTATTTCTTCCATGTTCGGAAGCGGTTTTCTGTGAATTTCAATATAATCCGAAATATAAATTATCTTTTCGAGCATTGTCATATCCGGTTTTCCGGTTGTGTGATAAGCAATGGCGGAAATAATATCTTCATCTTCCACTTCATATTTTTCACGTGCAAGAAAGCTTCCGAGCCTTGCGTGCAGTAAATCCGGATTTTCGCGCTCTACGGGGCTGATTTCAAGCCCGAATTTCGCGCATAGAGACAGTTTTTTGCCGTGGGTGATACATTTGGCGTTATCATGTAACAGACCGGCCAGATAAGCCTTATACGGGTCATATCCGTAACGCATTGCCATACAACCTGCGGTATATGCAACGGAAAGTGTATGGAGATAACGTTTGTCATCGAGTTTTTTCTTCATGCATTTCGTTATTTCCGCTATTTTATGTTCAAATTCTTTTCGCATTTCCGGTGAATTATTCATCGTCTCCGCTTCTTTCGTATAGATGATTTTTTTCGATGAATTTGATAACCTGATCAGGGAGCATATAGCGGATGGATTTGCCATCTGCTACCAAATCGCGGATATCGGAAGAAGAAATATCAATTCTCTTTGCCGGAAGAATGTGGATGTTGGCATGATATTTTTCTTTTAAATAAGAAATCTGTTTTTTGAGTCCTTCCCGGTCACAGTTATCTCTGACAGCTACAAGAAGGGTACATTCTGCCATCAGTCTGTCCGGATGTTTCCATTTCTCAATTTCGAGCAGGGAATCAGCGCCTAAGATAAAGAAAAACTCTGTGTCCGGCTGTTCCTTTTTTAATTCTTCTATTGTCTCATATGAATATGAATTGCCTTCGCGGTCGATTTCGATTGTGGACAAGGCAAAATTAGGGTTGTCTTCGATTGCGATGCCTGTCATGGAAACACGTTTGTTTCGTGATAAGACTTTGGTCGAATCCTTCAGCCACGGAGTTCCGCTCGGAACAAACAATATTTCGTCAAGATCGTATGCTTCGAGTGCTGTCTGTGCCAGGATAAGATGTCCGTAATGAATCGGGTCGAACGTTCCGCCCATGATACCTGTTTTTTTATTTTGGTAACTCAATTTTCTTATGCTCCTTTGACTCTTTGTACAGAACAATCTTTTTGCCGATGACCTGTACAACCTGTGAACGGGTTCTCTCTGCCAATGTGCGGGCAATCTCGTTCGGATCGTCCATGCAGTTCTTCAAAACAGCGATTTTAATCAGTTCCTTCGTGTTAAAAGCTTCACCGATGGCTGTTGTCACTTCTGGTGTCAAGCTTCCTTTTCCGATTTGGAAAATAGGATCGATGTTCATCGCAAGCCCTTTTAAATATGCTCTCTGTTTGCTTGTCATGTGGCTGTCTCCTTATTTGTAATAATCGAAGGAAAGACCGTACATGCGGACGGTATCGCCTTCCTGAATACCAAGTTCTTCTAACTGTTTTAAAATACCGTTTTCTTTCATGAAATTCTGGAAGAAACGGAAACCCTTTTCGGATTCAAGGTTCGTATAACCGAGCATTTTTTCGATTTTCGGTCCTTCTACGACATATTCATTCTCTTCCTCATCATATTCCACGGTAAACGGCTCTTCCGTGAATGCTTTCTCGATTTCAGGGAAATATTCCTGTTCAAACACAATAGGTTTGTCATCGAGATGCATAAGCATATCGGAAACTTCATATAACAAATCTTTCACATTTTTACCGCTGACAGCGGAAATCGGAAAGACTTTAATTCCCATTGGTTCAAATTTATCTCGAAGTGCCTTGATAATCTCATTTTCATCACCATAAACAGCATCCATCTTGTTTGCTGCAATGACTTGAGGTTTCTTGGCAAGTTCTTCGCTGTATGCTTCCAGTTCCTTGTTGATAGCAAGAATATCTTCGATTGGGTCCCGTCCTTCTACGGAGGCAGCATCTACCATATGGATGATGACTTTTGTGCGCTCGATATGACGCAGGAATTCATGACCGAGTCCTACGCCGTCGGATGCACCTTCGATCAATCCCGGAATGTCGGCAATGACAAAACCGTTACCGCCGTTATCAAGATCAACGACTCCGAGATTCGGATTCAGCGTTGTAAAATGATAGTTGGCAATCTTTGGTTTCGCATTCGTCACACGTGATAAAAATGTGGATTTTCCGACATTAGGGAAACCGACAAGTCCTACATCTGCGATCACCTTAAGTTCTAGAAAAAGATTCAGTTCCTGGGCAGGCTGTCCCGGCTGAGCATATTTCGGCGCCTGCATGGTAGATGTCGCATAATGCTGGTTCCCTTTGCCGCCGCGACCGCCTTTTAAAATCATGTAACGGGTGTTTTCACCTGACATATCAGCGATTACTTTACCCGTCTCCATCTCTTTAATGACAGTTCCGGCAGGAACTTTTAAGGTGATGTCAGTCCCGTTTTTGCCGCGACAGTTCTTTTTGCCGCCTTCTGCTCCGTCGCCGGCTTTATAATTGTGAACATGGCGGTAATCGGTCAAGGTGTTAAGGCCTTCATCTACCTCAAACCATACACTTCCGCCGTCTCCGCCGTCTCCGCCGTCCGGACCGCCGTCCGGTACATATTTTTCACGGCGGAAAGAAACATGTCCGTCTCCGCCTTTGCCACTTCTGATATAAATTTTCGCTCTGTCTGCAAACATAAATTATTCTCTCCATGAAAGAAAAGAGCTTCAAACAAATAGTTTGAAGCTCCTCGCAATTTCGTAATTAGTCTTCTACCGGATATACGGAAGCCTGTTTTTTATCTCTTCCTTTTCTTTCGAATCTAAGAACACCGTCAACTAAAGCGTATAATGTATCATCTCCGCCACGGCCTACGTTAACGCCCGGATGGATTTTCGTACCACGCTGTCTGTATAAGATATTACCTGCTTTTACGAATTGTCCGTCAGCTCTTTTCGCACCTAATCTCTTTGACTCGGAATCTCTACCGTTCTTTGTAGAACCTACTCCCTTTTTATGAGCGAAAAATTGAAGGTTTAAATTTAACATGTGTTACACCTCCTCGAATTTTAATGTCACATATTTTTTGTAATTCTTTTCTAATTCCGACAAACCTAAAATCATGGAATTCATCAAAAGCTGCGAATCATGATTCGGAGTTTCTTTGATGACAAAACGAATTCTTGTACGTTTGGTATCTGCTTCATATTTTATGGCAAGATCCGTATATTTTTCAATCGAATTGATGGTGTTTGCAGCAAGCATTGAGATAGCCGCACAAACAATATCATGACCTTTTCGACCGAAACCGGCATGGCCGCGTACATCAAATCCTTTATGGTTTCCTGATTTGTCGTTATAAATAGTAACTGTTGTCATTCTTCAACCTGCATAATAATTAAGCGTTGATCTTGTCAATCTTAACCTTAGTGTATGCTTGTCTATGACCGTTTTTCTTGTGATAACCTGTTTTTCTCTTGTACTTGTAAACGATCACTTTTCTTGCTCTTCCCTGCTCAACAACTGTAGCTGTTACAGTAGATTTAGCAACATCAGCACCAACCTTAAGGTCAGCATCGCTAACTGCAAGAACCTGGTCAAATGTTACAGCAGCACCTTCTTCAGCTTCAATCTTTTCAACGTAGATTACATCGCCTTCAGAAACCTTATACTGTTTTCCACCTGTTGCAATAATTGCGTACATAGGGCACCTCCTATTCATTTAACTCGCTAACTACGGTGACCGGAAATCCGATACTTAAACCTCATTATGCGGCATACTCAAAAATAATAACATGTGCTTTACAAGGTGTCAATGCTTTTTTGTAAAAAAATACGCTGCAAGCTGGCTTCGTGCAGAGAACTCTTCTGTCTTCAGTAACGTTTCAATTTGTTCTTTTGTATAAAAAGCTGCCTTAATCTCCTCATTGTCCGATGTGTGATCACCGATGTTACCTTCTGCTTCAACGAATACTATGTGTGTCTGCACATCCGAAAATCCGACTGCAGAAAAAGCAGGCGGAAGAATATCTATAATGCGCTTAACCGATAGTCCCGTCTCCTCATACAGCTCCCGACGGACACATTCCTCAATACTCTCGCCGTCTTCCAGCATTCCGGCGCACAAATTGTAGATTTCACGGTTGATCGCCATGCGAAACTCCCGAAGGAGAAGCATTTTATCCTCTTTATATGCAATGATGGAAATCCCACTTACCCGCTGTCCGAGGTCATCCGGATGTTCAATTTCTTTTCGGCTGACAATTTCATATTTTTTTTCGCGGCCGGCTTTATTTAAATAAGTAAGCTCATATTTTTTTAAATATTTACCGTCATGAACTTTTTGAATGCTTTCAAGTTTCATTCTCTTGCTCCTTTTCGGATTTTATTTTCTCGTACAGAGACGCCTCTGTCTTTTTGCGTGTAATTTCGACAAGTCCAAGCGCTGTCATCCCGACAACTACGGTTTCCACAGAGTCTTTTAAAGCTTCTTTTTTCAGCATAGAAAGCAGTTTCTCGCTGTTCTCGGTTCCTGTCTTGAGTACATCGACAATGATAATGCCCGAAAGGTTACGGAGGCGAATCTGCCGCATAATCTCAGGTGCTGCAGAGCAGTTTACCCTGTGATGAAATTCCTCTGATGAGAGTTTGTTTTGGGATTTTCCTGTTTTACCGCTGTTCACATCAATGACAGTCAGCGCTTCCGTCGGTTCAATAATCAGATATCCTCCGCAGGAAAGCCAGACTTTCTTGGAGAGCGCTTCTTTTATTTTTTCCTCCAAACCATACAAAGCATACATGGTAATCTGCGCATCATTATAAAAACGGATAGTATCACTTAGTTCCGGTAACCGCTCTGTCTGTGTACAAAGAAGTTTATATACATTGGCATCATCCGTCACGATTTCGGTGTTTTCGCGACGAAAATGATTTTTTACAATACGCTTATAAAAGGAATCTTCTTCATACAGGCATGAAAACACGCGACGCTTATCCGCAACAGAGACAACAGAGCCTGCTTTGTGAAACAAATCATGAAGTTCTTCGGCAACTGCTCCCTCGGGAGCCGAGAACGCATTCGTGCGCACAATAAGGCCGTAATGCTTGAGAAATACGTCCATATCACCGAACAACTGCACAATAGCGTCTGAAATCATTTGGCGCATGACAAGTTTTTCGTCCTTCGTGAATTTTTTTGAATAATGAATTCCGTGACTGAAAGGAATTAAAACTAAATAACTTCCCGAAAAACTGACATCCGTTGTCAGTGTCATTTCTTTTGTTTTCAAAGGCTCTTTGCTGACCTGTACCAAAATCTCGTCGCCGTTTTTAAATTCCTTTGCATCGCTTCTGTTTAATACCGTTTTGGGGTTAAAACTGGAAAAAGGCAGGAATCCTACCTGCCCCGGTGCAAGCTCAACAAAAGCAGCTTCCATCCCTTTTATCATATTTTTAATGCGGCCGACATAGATATCGCCGATATTGTATTTGGTGGAATTACTGAGCCATATGTGCATAAGACGGTTATTCTCCATGAGAAAAGCCGCTTCTTTTTGCTTATAATGTGTCAGTAAAAGTTTTCTCTCTTTCATCAATAATCTTCTCCCACCGCATCCAAAGGCACGAAATGCGGGTTGGCTTCCGTTCCGATATTGGTATAAGTGTCTTCTCTTGTTACAATAAAATCAAACTCACCGGCTTCTTTGCCGCAGAACTTGTAATAATCCTGCAAGACAAATACCGGTTTGATGTTCCCGGCACTTGATGCGTCCACCAGCATGGAAACAGCTTTCGCAGCGGTGTCAAAAGAAAACTCATAAATGTGAGGTTTTAAATCCATTTCTTTGAAGCCTTTTTTGGTTTCTTTCGTTACAAGAATCTCTTTTTGAGCAAGATAGTCATTGATTTGACCAAACAAGTCAAAATTCGGTTCGTAATCTTCGCGGAATTCTATTGTGTATTTTGCCGCAGCCACACTTGCCATGGCATTTGTCACGGTATCAGGAAGAAGCTTGACAGATTCAATCCGTACACCTTCTGCCATCACGGCGTTTAATGCCTCTTTTACCTGCGCACTGCTTGTCAAAGAGTCGACACCAATATCCATATATTCGCCGTTTGAGGCGATTCCCACACCGAGCGGAGCCGCAAAGGACATAATCTGGTGTGGGCTGAAACCGCCGGAATAGGATATATCCACTTCCGCACGTCGCATCGCTTTTTGGAAATATCGCATCATATCAAGGTGACCGATAAAAACAATCGGGCCCTTTTTGGAAAATTTAATTCGTAATTTCATGTTTATGCTCCTGTTTTTGGTTCCTTGCAGACACCGACACCGTATTTCATGGCGCCGCATCCCTGACATCCCTGACGGCAGTTGACGGAAACCGTCTCGCCGAGTGCTTTTTTCCATTCTCGGAGTAAAAAGTCTTTATCTACGCCGCAACTGATGAAATCCCACGGGAATACTTCGTCTTCCGAGCGTTCTCTTGTTGTATAAAAGGCAATAGAAACGCCGCATTCATCAAATGCATCCATCCAGAGGTCGTTGCGGAAATATTCACTCCACGAATCAAAGAGACATCCCTTTTCGTAAGCTTTTGCAATAACATCCGCCACTTTTCGGTCACCGCGCGCAAAGACACCTTCCAGAACCGTGACATCAGCCTCGTGCCAGTTATATTTGATACTCTTCTGGTTGAGCTGGGATTTTACTGCTTCCCGAACGACATGGGCCTTGTCCAAAAACTCTTCCTTGGTGCTCATAGTTGCCCATTGGAACGGTGTAAACGGTTTCGGTACAAAGAATGAGGTACTTGTTACAATCTGTACTTTTCCCTGGCGTTTTTCCTTTGGAACCGTCTCGTAGTATACTTTTGCAATCTGGTTGGAAAGTTCTGCGATGCCAACCATATCTTCTTTTGTCTCCGTCGGCAGACCGAGCATGAAATAAAGCTTTACCTTGTTCCAGCCGCCTTCAAATGCTTCCTTGGCACCGTTTAATATCACTTCTTCCGTCAAACCTTTGTTGATGACGTCACGAAGCCTCTGTGTACCGGCCTCAGGCGCAAAGGTAAGAGAGCTTTTTTTGACGTCCTGTACCTTGCTCATAACATCAAGCGAAAAGGCGTCAATGCGCAGAGAAGGAAGGGAAATGTTGATTTTTTTACGATTGCACTCCTCTATGAGATAATCAATGAGTTCCGGTAGCTGCGTGTAATCACTGGAGCTTAAGGAACTGAGTGAAATTTCTTCATGTCCTGTGTTTTTTAACATTTCGGATGCATAATGTTTTAATACTTCCACATCTCTTTCACGCAACGGGCGATACAACTGTCCCGCCTGACAGAATCTGCATCCGCGGATACATCCGCGCATAATTTCAAGTACGACACGGTCCTGTGTCACTTTGATAAACGGAACCACCGGTTTGGTCGGATAATAGGACATGTCGGAAAGGTCTGCTACCATTTCTTTTTCAATTGTTGCGGGTACATCGTCATAAATCGGAGAAAAGCAATCAATTGTGCCATCCTCTTTGTAGGTTACATGATAGAGTGACGGACAGTAAATCCCCGGCAGAGTACCTGCTCTGTGAAGAAATTCTGCGCGTGAACATCCGGAAGCCTTGTACTCTTTGTACAAATCAAGAAGATTGCGGTACATCGTCTCACCTTCGCCGATATAAAACAAGTCAAAAAAGTCTGCAATCGGTTCCGGATTGTAAGAGCATGGTCCGCCACCGATTACAATCGGATCCTCAAGACTTCTTTCTTTTGCAAAAAGCGGAATTCCGGAAAGGTCAAGTACCTGCAAAATGTTGGTATAACACATTTCATACTGCAAGGTAATTCCAAGGAAATCAAAATCTCGGATAGGGTCCTGGGATTCCAGAGCAAAAAGCGGAATCTTCTCCTCTCTCATAATCTTGTCAAGATCCGTCCACGGTGAATATACACGTTCACACCATGTATCTTCAAATTTGTTCAGCATGTCATAAAGAATCTGGATACCGAGGTGCGACATTCCGATTTCATACACATCCGGAAAACACATGGCGAAACGGATATCGACCGCTTCTTTGTCTTTCATAATACTATTCACTTCGCCGCCGATATATCGTGCCGGCTTTTCAATTTTTAATAGGATTTCATCCTTCAGCATTAATTTTCTCATAATCATGAGTATACGTTATCTGCTGTATAAAATCAAACAAATTCTCCGATTCATCTTGTAAAACTGCTTCTTTTATAAGGTTGACAGACTTGGTAAGTTCTGTAGTGCCGCTCATTTTTCCGACGCACAAAAAAAGAGTCAGTACAAGTGCAACCATACAGCGCCTGCGAAACGAGCGCCAAAACTCCTGTGTTTCTTTATCATACGGTAGTCCTTCCGGTTGTACCGCCGCAGTTTTTATTTCCCCCGGTTCACCGTTTAAAATATGCTTTACATGAATGAGACGTTCTCTGTTGCCGGCCTCATGGTCCCTCAAAAAGGCAACAGCCTCAAGTTTTCGGTCTCTTTTTGCTTCGTTTTCCCTCTTAGACATTTTTTTCTGGCCTTTTTCTTTAATTTATGATGCATTTCCATAAAAAAGAAGAAAAAAAGAACCTTTGACACTCCGGGAAAGCCCGTTTGAATCAAAAGTTCTTGATATCTCATATATGTTTTATCGATTTGACAATTCTCTTGTGATTTCTTCCCAGCTAATGCCTTTTTCTGCCATCAATACCATCATATGATACAGGAAATCGGAAATCTCATATGTAATCTCGTCAGTATCGTCGTTTTTGGCTGCGATGACAATTTCTGTTGCTTCCTCACCGAGTTTCTTTAATATCTTATCGGTTCCTTTCTCAAACAGATAATTCGTATAGGAACCTTCCTTTGGATTGATTTTACGGTCTTTGATTACATCGTACACCTTTTCAAATACGGTCAGAGGATTTCCCTCCTCTGCATCCATCGGAACAAGGTCACGGTAAAAGCAGGAATAATTGCCTGTATGGCACGCTGCGCCGACCTGATACACCTTAGCAAGCAATGTATCGTTGTCGCAGTCGACAGAAAGACCTTTGACATACTGGAAATGTCCGCTTGTCAGCCCTTTTACCCAAAGTTCTTTGCGGCTGCGGCTGTAATAGGTCATTTTTCCGGTACGAAGCGTTGTCAGATATGCCTCTTCATTCATGTATGCTACCATGAGAACTTCGCCGGTGCGGTAATCCTGAACTACAACAGGTATAAGTCCGTCGGCTCCGAGCTTAAATTCGGAAAACTCCATGACAACTTCGAGTGTATGTACTTTGATGCCTCGCTCTTGGCAAATCTTTTTTAATGCAGTAATCTCCTTGCAATTACTGTTGACAATTTTGCCGGCAATACCCGACACACCTGTTCTTTCCATCACGGAAAGCATCTTATCGAGCGATATTTCCGGAAGAAAAACAATCGCAGGAAGTGCGGAGGCGCCGAGACAGTTTTTGAGTGCATGTTCATCGATGAGAACCAGTTCACTGACATAGGTTTCGAGAAGTTCCTTGTTGATAACGAGCGAATCTTCGCTTGCGATGGTAGCGGCAATATGCTCGCGCCCAAAACGCTTCGAAACTTCTTCCAGAATGTTTTGACTGCACTCTTTTCCGAAATTTAATACTGCTTTTTCACAGCCGGCATAAAGTATTTTCTTTACGTCTTCAGGTTTATTGATGTGGCCGGAGCCATAAACCGGAACCTGTACCTTCTCACAGATGCGTTTCGTGATAACGAGCGCCTCATCATGCATTGTCTCATTGAAGGACATGTCAAAAATGAGAATCGCATCGACACCGCTCTCGCTGTAAAAACAGGCAAGTTCCACCGGATCCTGCGATACCACGGTATTATCCACAAAGCTTTTGACTGCTTTTTTATCTTTTAAATAAATACTTGCAACAAATTGTTTGTAACTCATGTATATTCTCCTTAAAGAGTGCCTTTTGTACTTAATACGTCCGTTATTCTGTCGTCAAAAGAAACAGCCTGGTCAAGTGCCTTTGCAAAGGCTTTAAAAATTGCTTCAATTTTGTGGTGGTCATTGCGACCGCTGAGCATTTTAATATGGAGATTCATCTCAGCATTGCTGCAGACTGCATAGAAGAATTCTCTGACAAGCTGTGTCTCAAAAGTACCGACACGTTCCGTCTCAAATTCACAGTCAAAATCAAAGTATGCTCTTCCGCCGAGATCAAGACTGCAAAGCGCAAGCGCGTCATCCATCGGCAAAATGAAATAGCCGAATCGACATATTCCCTTTTTGTCCCCGACAGCCTCTTTGATAGCCCTTCCGAGCACAATACCGACATCTTCTACCGTGTGGTGCGGGTCAACATGCAAATCTCCGTCCGCTTTTAAATCAAGGTCGAAAAAGCCGTGTTTGGCAAACCCTTCCAGCATATGGTCAAAGAATCCCACACCTGTTTTAATATAACTTTTGCCGACACCGTCAAGTGTAAGCTTCATTGCAATATTCGTTTCCCTTGTCTCTCTTTTCAGTTCCGCTGTGCGCATATATGCACCTCCTTAAGCCTCTTCAAATCTTACTTTAATGGAGTTTTCGTGAGCCGTCAAGCCTTCCTTGCGTGCAAAAAGTTCGATGTCTTTGTGCACAGCTTCCAGCGCTTCTCTGGAGTAAGAAATGATGCTTGATTTCTTAATATAATCATCAACGGAAAGCGGTGAGAAAAATTTCGCTGTTCCGTTTGTCGGAAGAACGTGGTTTGGTCCGGCAAAATAATCGCCGAGCGGTTCAGATGAATAATTTCCGAGGAACATCGCTCCCGCATGACGAATCTTTGTCATCGTTTCATACGGATTGGCGGTCAGAATTTCCATGTGTTCGGAAGCAATTTCATTTGCTGCATCAATCGCATCGTCCATAGATTCTGCCACAAGTATGTATCCGTAATTCTCAAGGCTCTTTTCGATAATCTCCTTACGGGAGAGCTGCTGCGTGAAGGCATCGACTTCTCTTGATACTTCTTCTGCCAGCTTTTCGCTCGTTGTAATCAAAATGGAGGAGGCAAGTTCATCGTGCTCCGCCTGAGAAAGAAGGTCCGCTGCCACATATTTTGCATTTGCCGTCTCATCCGCAAGCACAAGAATTTCGCTCGGTCCTGCAATGGAATCTATGCTGACATAGCCATACACGGCTTTTTTTGCAAGCGCAACAAAAATATTACCCGGCCCCACAATTTTGTCTACTTTCGGTACAGACTGTGTTCCGAATGCAAGTGCTGCGATAGCCTGGGCACCTCCGGTTTTATAAATTTCGTCCACACCTGCAATCTTAGCTGCAACAAGCGTGCCCGGATTTACTTTGTTATCAGGTCCAGCCGGTGTTGTCATGACGATTTTAGAGACTCCAGCTACTTTTGCGGGAATCGTTGTCATGAGTGTAGAACTCGGATACACGGCTTTTCCGCCCGGAACATAAACACCGACACTGTCGAGCGGCGTCACTTTCTGGCCGAGAATGCTTCCGTCCGGTTTTGTTTCAATCCAGCTTGTTCGAAGCTGTTTCTGATGGTAATCTGCAATGTTTTTTGCTGCCTTTTCCATCACCTCGATAAATTCCGGTTCGATGAGTGAAAAAGCCTCTTCGATTTCTGCATCCGTCACTTTGAAATTGGAAGCATCAATCGTATTCTTATCAAATTTGTGTGCAAGTTCAAACAAGGTTTCATCTCCGTTAGAACGCACATTTTCGATGATCTCCTGCACGGTTTTTTCGTACTGTCCGTAGTTGTTCGGGCTTCTTTTTAATAAATCGTTCAGCAGGCTGTCTTTTGACTCCTGTGTAAGCTTAATGATTCTCATTACAAAATCTCCTTTATATCAGCAATCAGCTTTTTGATACGGTCCGCTTCCATCTTCATGCTGACCTGATTTACAATCATTCGGGCAGATAACGGACAAATTTCTTCCAGTACTTCCAGTCCGTTTTCGCGGAGCGTAGAACCGGTCTCCACGATATCGACAATGACATCGGAAAGACCGACAATCGGTCCGAGTTCCACGGAACCGTTTAATTTGATAATGTCTACGGTCTGATGCTTTTTGTTGTAAAAATAATCTTTGGCAATGTTCGGATATTTGCTTGCCACACGAATCATTTCGTGATGTTTTAACAGCTCTTTTGCACTTTCCGGTCCGCAAACACACATGCGGCACTTCCCGAAACCAAGGTCTAATACCTCATAGGCGCGACGCTGTTCTTCAAGCAGAGTGTCTTTGCCGACAACACCGATGTCTGCTGCACCGTATTCCACATATGTAGGAACATCCGGTCCTTTGGAGAGGAAAAATTTTAATTTATGTTCCTCGTTGACAAAAATCAGCTTGCGGGAATCTTTATCTTTCATTTCCTCACAAGTAATACCGATCTGTTCAAATAATTCAAGCGTTTTTTTTGCAAGTCTGCCTTTTCCCAATGCAAACGTCAGGTAACGCATATCTTCACTCATTTATTCTTCCCTCCCTAAAAATGCCTTCAAGTCATAGTTGTCAACCGGAAGTGCATCTGCGCTGTCATCCGCGAGGTCATAGACAAGAACTTTTTCGTCGGATGTCAGGCGGTAAATCTTCGAAACCATGTTGTTGTATCCGTAGCGCACGTAGTCATCAATGTGTTTTCCTTCCGCAAAAGCGACGCATTCCACTTTCTTATCGAGGCCTCTGCGTTTATCTGCAACTTTCATGGCGTCTTTATACATGATTTTATCGTAAAGCAGATATTCAATGTCAGGATTGCAATCCGGTGTCAATTTCTGGCTGTTTAACGCAATCATAAGGTCATCCACGACAATCATAAATCCGATGGCCGGTGCACTTTTGCCGAAATATGACAGAAGGTTGTCATATCTTCCGCCCTTTAATATCGCATCGCCGACACCGTATGTGTAAGCTTTAAAAATTATACCGGTATAATAGTTGTATTTACTTACCATGCCAAGGTCGAAGGAGACATATTTTTCATCACCGAATGCCTTGAGAGTATCGTAGAGCTTTTCAAGGCGTTTGACTGCTTTTAAGCTCTTTTCGTTTGTTACAAGAGCCTTAGCTTCTTCCAGACAATCATAAGAACCGAACAGCTCTGCGACTTTAAGGAATGCTTCTGCCTTATCTTTTGCGATACCTTCTTCCGTAATATATTCTTCCACGCCGAAATAGTTTTTGTTGGAAATAAGCTCACGAACCTGACTTTCCATCTCTTCAGAAAGTCCTGCTTCCTCGCAGAGTCCTTTAAAAAATTCAATTTCTCCGATGCTGATCTGGAACTGTTTCAGACCGCTTTTCTTCAATGCTGTAACAGCAAGATGAATCAGCTCAGCATCTGCGCTTTGCGTACCGTCACCAATCAGTTCCACACCTGTCTGTGTCACTTCTTTCAGTTTGCCCTGCAATTCAGATGCATTTGTAAAGGTATTTCCGCAATACGAAAATCGTACCGGAATATCCTCTTCCAGATAGTATTTCGCTGCACATCTTGCCATGGAAGGCGTAAAGTCCGGGCGAAGAACAAGCGTGTTTCCCTCTTTGTCAAAAAACTTGTAAAGTTCATTGCTCTTCGTTGTGCCGATTTCTTTGCTGAACACATCAAAATATTCAAATACAGGCGTCTGGATACGCTTGTAGCCAAAACTACCGAAAGCATCCATCAGATGCATCTGTACCTGTTGTTTTTTCTTTAATTCATTTCCGTAAATATCCCGTACACCCTCAGGTGTATGCAGTAATCTTTTTTCCATCTTGGGAAGCTCCTTTAATTAATTTACATACTTTAGCGTGGTAATGTGTTAATTCGCTACCATGCTACCATAACAAACTAACGAAAGTATACACAATTTCATTTTGCTTGTCAATCGCTATTTTCCCGTTCTAAAAGGTCTTTTTGCAGCATATCAAGATACGGCACAAAAACACCGCTTTTCTTCGGTAAAACATAGCTCATATCCAGCTCGTCCATACGAAAACTCTTTCGCCCGCCGTTTTGCGCTCTGTCCCAGAACACCTTGAGATTACGGAACGGCAGATAATACATGAAATCTTTTTTCGTATAATGAATGAGGAAGAAAGCAACTCCGTTTTGTTGTTCAAACTCCTCCATAAACGCCACCTGATGCGCGTGAATGTTCTGCAGGGAAAAGGTATCTGCAGCAGACTCCTTCGCGTCAAAACAAACAGGAATCCCCTGCACGGTTCCGATGTAATCGACGGTACTTTTTTGGTCAAAATAGGCAAGAGTAATGTGTCTTGTCTCCTTGTCCATTTTGATCGGTGTAATCGGCGTCGGTACTTTTTGAATGAGCGCCAGATGATTGTCCCTGTATTTTTCATTCGTTCGGTTAATCAGTTCCTCAAAAGCAGAACCTCTAAGTCCTCTGGAAGTCCATGTAGCCATGAAGTTCCTCCTTTTCTATTCGCGTAAACAGTACAGGTTTCGGTGCTGTAAATTCCTTTTCGCCAAGATGAGCAAGCGCTCCCTCCATTTGAGGGAAAACGAGTCTGTGCGCGTGTAGCAGCTGGCTTTTTACGCCGTATTTCTGTTTGTATCTGTCATTTATCCGCCTGTCGCCGTATTTGTAATCTCCGATAATTGCATGTCCCAAATGTGCTAAATGGGAGCGAATCTGATGTGTTTTACCGGTAATCAGATGAACTTCAAGCAGAGAAATATTTCTTCCTGCAGTAAGCGGCTGTATTTCCGTTTCAATATAAGATGCATCGTCAAAGTCAGTGTCACGAATTTCTACCTGATTCGTCCTTTCATCTTTACGAAGATATCCGCGCAGAACAATCGGTTCATTCACCTTCCCGGCAACAAGACAGTGATAATATTTCCCGACGCTTCTGCCTGCAATCAGTTCGTTCATCGTACGGAGTCCCTGATATGTTTTTCCGCAGATGACAATGCCCGATGTATTTCGGTCGAGACGGTTACAGATGGATGCTTTGCTGATTGTACTGTCGCCTTTCGCATCTGCAGAAGTATCATTTTGCGACAGATAAGAAAGGAGCATTTCATTGAGCGAAACATCCTCCGGTTTTGCTTTTTGTGAAAGCATTCCGACCGGTTTATTGTAAAAAAGTACGTGTTCATCCTCATAAAGAATGCGTGTTTTATCCAGTTTCGGAATATTTGGGGACACAGGCGCCTGCGTTTTGTCTCCATTGCCTGCAAACGTGGCAAAGGTTTCATCCGAGAAGAAAAAACGGATGACATCACCTGTGGAAAGCCGCTCGGTTCCGTCTGCTTTTTTGCCGTTTACGGTAATATTTTTTTTACGCAGCATTTTATGTAAAAAACCGGTTCCGGCACCGGGCAGAATTTTTTCACAATATTTGATACACTTCTGTCCGCTTTCCGCCGCGGTAATCGTAAATTCTTTCATAAAGAAATTTCAAACAGAATTTGTCGGATGGCAATATCCTTTTCCTGCTCTGACTCCTGTAATTTATTTAAACTCTCCAAACGGTTCTTGTATGCATCCAAACTCTCGAATATCTTGACGTTGACCGAATACCCCTCCTTTTTGATGCAGGTGGTAAGGTGTTTTTCAAGTACGCCGAGCGTCTTGGCATCGCCGTTTGCATATCCGCATACGTTTCCGCTTCTGACGACAAGGGACGGAACTTCATAGGTCTTATCATATGTCGTAAACACATTGTCATAAGAACCGGTCAAACTGTCTGCCAGCGGCGAAACAGACGAATAGTCCGCCTCAGAAATACCGTGGCTTTTTAAATACATAATCAGTGTCACAAGACTTCGGCTCGCCGGCAACATTCCGAGTACTGCTACAATCGTAAGAAGGTTCAGCCTTGTTTTTGTTGTGATATATCCTGCAATGAACAAAGCAATCGGTATTACAAAGAAAAGAATGGTTTTTATGAGTTCTCTTTTCTTTTTCCATGACAGATATCCTTTGTCGCATCGTTGTATCTTATTTTTCATTTGTTTCATCCTTTCATGTCTTCTCTTGTGCTATGAAACATTTCTGTATAATTTGGCATATACATATAAAATCATCTTCTGAGGAACCGTCTTTACAAGAAGGCGCAGAGCTTTCATTGAAATACCGTATACGGAAACATCCTTTTTGCGGAATGCATCCTTAAGTGCGAGTGCTACAACTTTTTCTTTTTTTGCCATGAAATATTTTTTGAGTGCAAACGGGGAACCTGTCTCCTCTGCAATGGCAAAAAAATCGGTAGCAACCGGTCCCGGACAAACAGCAGTGACAGAAATCCCCTTCGGACGCAATTCTTCACGCAGTGCCCGGCTCAATGATAAGACATATGCTTTGCTTGCTGCATAGACGGCAAAATTCGGTTGAGGCAGAATTCCGGCTACCGATGCCACCTGAATCAAATAACTTCGCTGGGGCATATAAGGCAATAGAAGGCAGCTCATCTTTGTAAGTGCGCGGCAATTTACGTCAATCATTCCGAGATTGTCTTCTATACTGATATCCGAAAACGGTCCTGTTTTCCCGTAGCCGGCGCAATTTACGGCAACTCTTACTTGTGGCTTTTCGGTTTCCAGAGCATATATCAGCTCTGCATAAGATGGATCATCAGATAAATCCATTGCAAAAACTCTGACCGGTAGAGTCAATTCTTTTGCGCCCTCTTCCATAAGTTCTTTTCGTCTCGCAATCAGCCAGATTTCATCCAAACCAAGACATTTTTGATTGATTTGGGCAGCAAACTCCTGCCCCATACCGGAGGATGCTCCGGTGATGACTGCTATTTTCATTTTTTATTTTTCCTTTTCTGCTTCGAAGATGGTTTTTGAGAGGACCTCTTTTGTGAAAAAGCTGACATTTTTCGCGGTGGAATCAAACATTTTTTATCGAATCCGATTAGATCTTCTCTGCCGGAAAGTCGCAGGGCCTCTTTGACAAGGTCAAAGTTTTCCGGATTTTTGTATTGTATCAGCGCACGCTGCATTGCTTTCTCGTGCGGATTCTTGACAACATATACTTTCGAACCGTCGCGCGGATCAATACCGGTATAGTACATGACCGTTGATATTGTCGACGGTGTCGGATAAAAATCCTGCACCTGCTGTGGCATATAACCCAAATCCCGGATGTATTCTGCCAGCGCAACCGCTTCTTTCAATGTCGAACCCGGATGGGAAGACATCAGGTATGGCACCACATATTGATCCATATGAAATTTCTTGTTTTTTTCTTTGTATTTCTTTAAAAATTGTTCAAACACGGCATTGGATGGTTTTCCCATTCGTCTAAGTACCGTGTCACAAATATGTTCCGGAGCCACCTTAAGCTGCCCGCTGACATGATATTTAATCAGTTCATCAAAAAATGTTTCATTTTTATCTGCCAAAAGATAATCAAAGCGAATTCCTGAACGGATAAAGACCTTTTTTACCTTCGGTAATTTGCGGAGCTTGCGTAAAAGGGACACATAATCAGAATGGTCAGCCTTTAAATTATTACAAGGTTTCGGATAGAGACATTGTTTTCCTTTGCAGACTCCGTGTTTCATCTGCTTTTGACAGGACGGAGCGCGGAAGTTTGCTGTCGGTCCGCCGACATCGTGGATATATCCTTTAAAATCCTTATCCTCCGTCATTAGTTTTGCTTCCTGCAAAATAGATTCGTGGCTTCGAACCTGAACGGTTCGTCCCTGATGGAACGTAAGGGCACAAAAACTGCAGCCGCCAAAACATCCGCGGTTACTGATGAGCGAAAACTGTATTTCCTTTGTCGCAGGGACACCTCCGAGTGCATCGTAGGAAGGATGGGAACGTCTTGTATACGGTAAATCATAGATTCGGTCCATCTCTTCTGTTGTCAACGGAGGCTGAGGCGGATTTTGTACCACGTATACTTTGTGCGGATACTCTTCCACAAGCATTTTTCCTGTAAATGGGTCGGTATTGTCATACTGTATTTTAAAGCTTTCTGCATATTTCTTTTTGGATTCCTGCATCGCCTCATAAGAAGGAAGACGAAGCTCATCATAAAAGCAATCCTCGTTTCTTGCCTTAAAAACAGTGCCTTTGATAAATGTGACATCCGCAATATTCATTCCGCTGTCAAGCGCTTGGGCAATCTCTACAATCGAACGTTCACCCATCCCATAGGAAATGATATCTGCACCGCTGTCAAGCAGTATTGAGCGCTTAAAGGAGTCTGACCAATAATCATAGTGCGCAAGTCTGCGAAGGCTCGCCTCAATTCCGCCTATGATAATCGGAACATCCTTATAGGTCCTGCGAATCAGATTCCCATATACAACCGTCGCATGATCCGGTCGCTTTCCCGCCTTGCCTCCCGGTGTATATGCATCTTCCGGGCGACGTTTTTTGGATACAAAATAATGATTGACCATCGAATCCATATTTCCGCCGGAAACAAGAAATGCAAGGCGCGGCTTTCCGAGTATGGTAATGCTGGTATCATCTTTCCAGTCCGGCTGTGATATGATACCGACAGAAAACCCATGTGATTGTAAGATGCGCGAAATGATTGCATGTCCGAATGACGGATGATCCACATAAGCATCACCTATCACATAGACAAAATCAAGCTGTTTTATCTTCATTTTATCCATATCCGCCCGGGATATCGGTAAAAACGAATTCATTTGTTACTCCTTCCTTTTGACAAAAGATGCAATTCTTCTTCGGTAAGGCTGCGATATTGTCCTTTGGCCAGTGTCTCATCCAAGCGCACATCGCCGATGGAGATCCTCTTTAAATATACGACGGTAACACCGGTCTTTGCCAGCATACGCTTTACCTGATGATATCTTCCTTCGCTGATGGTCAGCGTACCGGAAACTTTTCGCGTGGCGATATCCTCGGAAATAATGCTAAGTGTAGCAGGCTTTGTCAGCTTCTCATCTCCGATGTCAATGCCCTCTGCCATCTGTTTTACTGCATGGGGTTCCAAGATACCCTCTCCGTCAAAATAATAGGTTTTATCAACGTGTTTGCGCGGACTCATCAGATTATGCGCAAACATTCCGTCATCCGTCAGCAAAAGCAGACCTTCCGTATCCTTATCCAGTCGTCCGACAGGGAATACGTCACGTCTGTCTTCCGGCTTTAAATAATCCAGTACGGTTCTTCCTTCATCCTGCGTCGCACTGACGCATCCCGAAGGTTTGTTCATCATAAAATACTGCGGCTTTTTGGCTCCGACAGGTATTCCCTTATAACAAACAACATCCTTATCAGATACCGCAGTTCCCGGGTCGTGGATGATGCAGTCGTTTACCGTGATATGTTTTTTCTTAATTTCTGTTTTTACTTCACTTCTTGTTCCGATGCCTGCATTTGCAAGAAATTTATCTAAACGCATAATTTTATCCTCACAAAAATACTATTCTAGTATACACTATTTCCCTTCATTTATGGAGTTAATTTATGAAATTTTCACGAAAAAATCTGCTTATAACAGGACTTTTTTTTCTGCTCGCAATGTGTTTTCTGCTTCAGGCAAAAAAGACGGCAGAATTTGCATATATCGGACTGAAAACATGGTTTGAAACTATGATCGTTTCGCTGTTTCCGTTCATGGTACTGATGAATCTGATGATTCGTTCCGGTTTTTCACATCTTTTCATCCGCCCTTTTTATACCTTGCTTCGTCCTGTTATGAAAAATTCGCCGGAAGCTGTTTTTGTTATATTTTTCGGTTTTTTGTGCGGATTTCCGCTCGGCGCCAAGTGTGCAATAGATTTTTATAAAAAGGGACAGATATCAAAGGATAACGCGGAATATCTTCTGTCTTTTTCCAATAACATCGGACCTGCATATATGCTCGGTTTTTTTGTTGCCGTAATAAAACCGGAGTGTCCGCTGTGGATAATGTTTTTTTGTTGCTACGGAATCCCGTTTCTTTACGGAGTTTTGTTGCGCCATACATTTTACCGCCATATTCTTGATAAAGAATACAAAAGAGCACTTGTCACTGACCCGTTATCCGTACACCCCGGTCAAATTTTGTTTGTGCTACCGGATGCAGTTTCGGATGCACTCACACAGATAGCTTCGCTTGGAGGATATATGGTTCTATTTAATGCGCTCCGCATTGTTCCGCATATCTTATTTAAACATATTTCGACGCTGTATGTCATTACGCATAGCCTTTTAGAAATATCAGGAGGACTTTTGTGCGTGCAAACCTTTGTCTCAGAACGTGTGATGAAGTTACTCTGCCTGTTTGCAGTATTTTCATTTAACGGAATCTGTTGTCATTTTCAAACATTTGCACTGATGCAGGGGACTTCCCTTTCGAGGCAAAAATATATGCTGCATAAAATCATCTTATGCAGCATAACTGTTCTTACCGTATGGATTTATTTACAAACTAGATAATATCAAGTTCTTCTGTTTTTGCATCTTCCTGCGCCGGATAAACCGTCTTGGAATCTGCCTCCACAGCTGCCATCTCCTCCACAGGATAAAGCTGTGCACGATTTGTCTGGATCACCGTAATAATCTCATTGAGCTGTGCCATGAGTTTCTCATAATTAAATGCTGCAATATCAATGGAATGTGCAAGTATATCTTCCATTCCACCGAGGTTGGAATCGGTATAACTGATAGCAGCTGCACGCATTTCGTTCGCTTCAATCGTAGCGCGATCAAGAATTTCCTGTGCCTGCTTGGATGCAAGTTCTACGATTTCCTGCGCCTGTGCATGCGCCTGCTGCATAATCTCGTGTTCACTGACAAGTTCATTCGTATGAACCGCTGCTTCGTTAATCAGCGCCTCTGCTTTCTGGCGTGCATCATTTAAGATGGCTTCTTTATTGCTGATAATCTTCTGGTAGCGTTTAATTTCATCCGGAGTCTTCATACGAAGATCACGAATGAGTTCCTGAATCTCATCTTTATTTACCATGATATTGGTAGAGGATAAAGGAACGTATTTGCATCCTTCAATATAATCATCAAGTTCATCGATTAACTGCTCAATCTTCGTACTCATACTGCATTTCTCCTTTTGTTTTATCTCTTATCGTTTCACACCGTATTTTTCATATACCATTTCTGCCACAAAATCAGGAACACATTCCGAGATATCGCCGGCAAAGCTTGCAATCTCCTTCACCGTTGAGGAACTGAGATATGCATATTCCAGCGATGTCGTCAAAAACATGGTATCCAGCCAATCACCGGAAAGCTTTCTGTTCGTCTGTGCAATCTGGAGTTCGTATTCAAAGTCCGTAATTGCGCGAAGTCCGCGGATAACAACATGAATGTTTTTGCTCTTGGCATAATCAATCAAAAGCCCGCTGAAACTCTCAACTTTCACATTCGGTAAATCTTTTGTCGCTTCTTTCAATATATTAACACGTTCTTCCACAGAAAACAATGCAGTTTTATTGACATTATTCAATACGCTGACGGTTAATTCGTCAAAAATTTCAGCGGATCTGCGAATAACATCAAGGTGTCCGCATGTCATCGGGTCAAAACTTCCCGGGTATATCGCTTTACTCATCGCACGCTCCTCTGAACAAATACATGTTTGTTCGTCTTGTATTTTTTCTCTTTGATTAAATCATATCCGAGATCTTCCAGATAAGAAACATCCGTATCCAATGAGGCCTCGAAAATAATAAGTGTATCTTCTGTAATCAAGCTGGAAACCGTCAGGTATTCCAGTACTCGACGCTCCAGTTCCTGATCGTATGGAGGGTCCATAAATACAACATCAAACTGATATTTGTATTCCAGCGACTGGAGAGATACAAATGCGTCCTGTTTGCAAAGGACTGTTTTCGGTTTAAATTTCGTATGCGCAAGATTGTCTTCAATACAAGCCTGTGCATTTTTGTCATTTTCTATAAAAACAGCAAACACCGCCCCTCGGCTTAACGCTTCAATTCCGATACTTCCGCTTCCTGCAAACAAATCAAGAAACACACATCCCGGGATTTCACCCTGAATCATATTAAAAAGTGTTTCTTTGATCCGGTCCGTCGTCGGCCTTGTATGATCGCCGAGCGGCGCTTTCAGCTGGAGGCTTCTCGCCGTTCCTGCAATTACTCGCATAATCTCCTCCTAAGCTCTTACCTTAACACCTTTTCCGTCACGCTTTCCGAGTTTGATTTTGTTAAGTTCAAGCATTTTTTCTTTGTATTCAATCGTCTGTTCGACCGCATTTTGCGTGTAATAGACATCCGTCACCCTGTCTTTTGCGCCGAGTTTCATGCCACGGACTCCGATAGCTGCTTTTTTCTTTTCCGGAATCTCCTCAAGAGGGAATCGTAAGAAATAGCCTTCTGCAGAGCGCAGAACAATATTTCGCTGTTCCTTCAGCACTTCCACACTGATAAGCGTATCACCGTCCTGAAGCTTTGTTGCAGCAACACTGCGTTTGCTCACATCAAATTCACCGCCGTCCACAATTTTCATCATGGAATCCTGTGTGACAAATACAATACGGTAAAGATTGAGCTCTGACTGGCTTGCAACACAAATAATCTCTTCTTCGGCTGTGTTGTAATTGCTGACATTGTCAACCGGAACTCCTTTGTCTCGGAATTTTCCAAACGGAAGATCCGATACTTTAATCGTATGGAGCTGACCTTTGTTTGTGAAGATACATATTTTTCCGGTATTTTTACATACAAAAGCATATTTGTTCTCGGCAAGAGCTGCTTCTTTGTTTCGTTCATATGTTGCCATATCAATCGTTCTGGCATAGCCGAATTTGTCCATCAGGAAGAAAACATCCATCTCTTCTGCTTTCTTCTCGACATAGACAGCCTGTTCCGTATTATCAATCACCGTACGGCGTTTTCTTCCGTATTCTTTCTTGATGTCATCAAGTTCGTTGATGATAACCTGTGTCATGGAATCGCGGCTGGCAAGAATATCCTCATATCGGTAAATATTAGCCATTGTCTCATCGTGTTCTTTGATAAGAGCCTCGATTTCAAGACCGATTAATTTGTACAGACGCATCTCAAGAATGGCATTTGCCTGTCGTTCGGTAAATCTGAGTTGTTCTGCCATAATACGGGATTCTTTGTATTTAAATTTAATCCCGGTTGCGTCACCTTCCACGAGACATTTCTTTGCCATGGCACGGTCTTTGGAACCACGGAGAATTTCAATGATAAGGTCAATGACATTGCAGGCTTTGATCAAACCTTCCTGCACTTCGCGTCTTTCCATCTCCTTGGCAAGGAGTGTTTTGTACTTTCTGGTTGTCACCTCAAACTGGAATTTGACAAAATGCTGCATAATACCGCGAAGTCCGAGTGTTTCCGGTCTTCCGTCCGCTACTGCAAGCATATTTACCCCGAAGGTATCTTCAAGCTTTGTCTTTTTATATAAAAGATTGATAAAATTATCGACATCTGCATCTTTACGCAGTTCGATGACAATACGGATTCCCTCTTTGGATGATTGGTTTGTAATATCTACGATATCATTTGTTTTTTTCGTCTCGGCAAGAGCTGCCACATCAAATAAAAATTTAGAAATATTGGCACCAATCATCGTGTAAGGAATTTCGGTAATCACAACGTTCGTTTTGCCGGCTTTTCCTTTTTCTCTTACAACCGTTCCGCGAAGACGGAGTTTACCGGTTCCGGTTTCATAAATATCGAGAAGGTCGTCTTTGTTGCAGACCATACCGCCTGTCGGAAAATCAGGTCCTTTGATATATTTCAGCAGCTCGCGTGTCGTCATTGTTTCATCACGCATAAATGCCTTCGTCGCGTCAATCACTTCTGAAAGGTTGTGTGTCGGAATGCTTGTCGCCATACCGACTGCAATACCTTCCGCACCGTTGATGAGAAGGTTCGGGATTTTTACCGGAAGAACAACCGGTTCTTTTTCTGTCTCATCAAAGTTCGGCATAAAGTCCACGACGTCCTTGTCCAAATCTTCCAGAAAGGCTGTTTGTGTAATCTTCTGAAGACGCGCTTCCGTGTAACGCATCGCTGCTGCACCGTCTCCTTCGATGGATCCGAAGTTACCGTGGCCATCTACAAGAGGGAGCCCTTTTTTGAAATCCTGTGCCATAACAACAAGCGCATCATAAATGGAACTGTCGCCGTGCGGATGATATTTACCCATCGTATCACCGACAATACGGGCGCATTTACGATATGGTTTGTCATATTTTATGCCAAGCTCCTGCATATCATAAAGTGTTCTTCTCTGTACCGGTTTCAGACCGTCACGAATGTCCGGAAGTGCTCTCGCAATAATAACACTCATCGCATAATCAATATACGACTTTTCCATCACTTCGGAATATTCGGTCTGTATGATTCTATCTTCCATTCTTACTTTTCCATCCTATCTTAAAAATCAAGGAGCGCTTCATCTGCATGCTCATAAATAAATGCTCTGCGCGGCGGAACATCGGTTCCCATGAGTTTCTCTGTCACATGGTCCGCCAGATAACTGTCATCAATTCCAACACGTTTCAAAAATCTCGTCTCAGGATTTAATGTTGTCTCCCACAGCTGCTGTGCATCCATTTCACCGAGACCTTTATATCTCTGAAGTGTAAAAGGTCCTTTGTGTGTCTTGCGATACTTGGCAAGTGCTTTGTCATCGTACAAATATTCTTCCTTGCCTTTGGTCGGCATTGCTTTGTAGAGAGGCGGCATTGCAATATAAACATGTCCCTCTGTGATAAGCTCCGGCATAAAACGGTAAAACAATGTTAACAGTAAGGTGCAGATATGGGCACCGTCAACGTCCGCATCCGCCATAATGATAATTTTGTCATAACGGAGCTTCGTGATATCAAAATCATTGCCGTATCCTTCGGAAAAACCGCATCCGAAAGCGTTGATCATCGTTTTAATTTCAGCATTGGCGAGCACTTTATCGATGCTGGCCTTTTCTACATTCAAAATTTTACCGCGAATCGGCATAATCGCCTGATACATACGATTCCGAGCCATTTTGGCGGAACCGCCGGCGGAATCTCCCTCGACAATAAAAATTTCGCATTTGGAAGCATCTCTGGATTCGCAGTTTGCAAGTTTACCGTTGGAATCAAAAGAAAATCGCTGCTTCGTGAGCATGTTTGTCTTGGCTTTTTCTTCTGTTTTTCGAATTTTAGCCGCCTTTTCCGCACAACCGATAACATTTTTAAGAGTCTCGAGATTGCGGTCAAAGAAACGGACAATTTCATCGCCGACAACCTTGGCAACAACCTTGGATGCATCCTGATTATCAAGCTTTGTCTTCGTCTGTCCTTCAAAACGCGGATCCGGGTGTTTTAATGATACAATGGCCGTCATACCGTTACGCACATCCGGCCCTGTAAAATTCGTATCCTTGTCCTTTAAAATATTTAATTCTCTTGCATAATTGTTGATTACGGTCGTAAATACCGTCTTAAATCCGGTCAGATGTGTTCCGCCTTCTGCATTATATATGTTGTTACAGAATCCGAGCACATTCTCGCGAAATTCATTGACATACTGAAGTGCAACTTCTACCGTGATGCCTTCACTTTCACCTTTGATATAAATGACATCGTGAACTGCATCTTTACCGCCGTTAATCTTTTTGACAAAACCGATAATACCTTCCGGCTCATGAAATGTGGCACGGTCAACTTCGTCGCCGCGTCTGTCTTCAAAAATAATTGTAAGTTCCGGATTTAAATACGCCGTCTCATGAAGACGACTCTTGATGTCTTCGGATTTGAAATATGTGCGGTCAAAAATGGTATCATCCGGCAAAAACTGTACTCTGGTACCGGTCTCTCTCGTCTTTCCGACAACCGGTAAAAGCCCGTTTTCAAGCTCAACCACCGGATTTCCACGCTCATATTTGTCCTCATAGATTTGTCCGCCACGTTTGATTGTGACTTTTAGCCATGTAGAAAGTGCATTGACTACGGAGGAACCTACACCGTGCAGCCCCCCGCTTGTTTTGTAGGCAGAATCGTCAAATTTTCCACCTGCATGCAGTGTTGTGAAAACAAGACGTTCGGCACTGATACCTTTTTCATGTAAATCAACCGGAATACCACGACCGTTATCTTCCACAATCGCAGTTCCATCCTTTTCGAGATATACACGTATTTCGCTACAGTGTCCGGCAAGATGTTCGTCCACGGAGTTGTCTACAATTTCATAAATCAAATGGTTCAATCCCTTTGTAGAAACACTTCCGATATACATTCCGGGTCTGACACGGACTGCTTCAAGACCTTCTAATACCGTTATACTTCCTGCATTATAGTTCTCTGTCGCCTTCGACATTGTAAATTACCTCTTTCGATTATTTCGTTCTTTCCAGCTTTTGTGTTACCGCAACCCCGAGTGCTCCCGGTCCGATATGACACGAGATGCTTAAGGAAAGCGGCTCCAAATATCTGATTTCCAGACCCGGAAATTCTTTTTCTACCTCTTTGCGGAATGCAAGTGCACCCACATCATTTTTGGTGTGTGCTATCTGTAAAAAAACTCTGTCCGGAGCGTGTTCGTCCCATCCTCCGAATCTTGTTTCGATATCTTTTTTGATTGCCTGCAGCATAATGGATTTACCCTGTGTAGAGGTGCGGGCCTTTGCATAAGCATCCAGCTTCTCCCCCTGAATCTGTAACACAGGTTTTAATTTGAGTAAAGTTCCGAGCGCTGCAGCCGCCGGAGTAATTCTTCCGCCTTTTTTCAGATAATACAGCGTATCCAGCATAATATAAATGGATGAATTAAATTTATCTTCCTCCAATATAATCTTAATTTGTGCGCCATCATAGCCCTTCTGTACAAGGGCCAGTGCATCATAGACAGACTGCTTCTGTGTCACGGAAATTCGCTGATTGTTAACAATGAATACCTTACCTGCAAATTCATCTTCCTGAGCAATCATACTTGCAGTCTGATATGAACCACTGAGTCCGCTCGACATGGGAATATGCACAACCTCGTCGTACTCTTTTAACAGTTTGTGAAACATGTCAATTATGGTGTCCGGAGACGGCTGAGACGTTGATACAGTCGCCTCTGCCTCCAAGAACTCATAAAACTGTTCCTGGGTGAGGTTGATTCCTTCATAATATGTGTCATCATTAATCGTAAACGGCATCGGAATCACATAGGCTCCCATCTGCTGTGCCTCGGCTTGTGAAATTCCGCTGTTGCTATCCGTTAAAACTGCAATTTTTTTCAAGTTTATTCCTCCATGCCCAATACATATGTCATTTATAAAATCTTCATATATCCGGAAGAGACATACGCCTCCATTCTCTTTTTTAATGGTATATGAGATTCCTCAAGAAGTAAAGAGTCATTTTCTAAAATTTTTGACACATCAGCCGATGCTTTTTTTAGCATATCCGCATCCTGATAGATGTCTGCAAAACGAAAATGAAACGTACCGCTCTGTTCAATACCCATGAAATCTCCCGGCCCGCGAAGTTTTAAATCCTCACTCGCAATCTCAAACCCGTCATTTGAGTGATTTAATATCTCTAACCGCTCGTTTTTACGCGTTTTTTCTTCTGTTTCCATAAAAATACAGTACGACTGCTGCTTACCTCTTCCGACACGGCCGCGAATCTGATGAAGTGTGGCAAGACCGAACCGTTCAGCATTCTCAACAAGCATAACCGTTGCATTCGGAACATTGATACCGACTTCAATCACGGTTGTCGACACTAAAATATCAATTTGTCCCGCTGAAAAACGTTCCATGATATCCGCTTTCTGCTTCGGTTTCATTTTCCCGTGCAGATAGGCTATCTGTACGCTATCAGAAAAAAAGGTCCGAATATATGCGGAATAATCCACGACATTTTCCAAATCTTCCATGATTCCCGGTTCTGCCATCGGACAAATCACATAAACCTGATAACCTTTGGAAATCTCATTTTGCATAAACTTATAAGCAGTCTGGCGATAATTTTGGTTAACAACACAGTTTTTTATCGGTAGACGCTGTGAAGGCAATCCTTTCATCTCCGTAATATCCAGATCACCGTATAAAATCAACGCAAGTGAACGTGGTATGGGTGTTGCACTCATTACAATAGTATGAACATCCGTGCCTTTGCTTACGAGTTTTTCACGCTGTTTCACACCGAAACGATGTTGTTCATCCGTGATGACAAGAGCAAGATTATGAAATATCACATTGTCCTGAATCACAGCATGTGTCCCAATAATCAGATTACACTCTCCGCTCTCTATCGCCGCATATATTTCTCGTTTTTCTTTTGCTGTCTGTGAGCCTGTAAGAAGTACGGGTTTAAAAGGAAGGCCGTACGTCTGTGTCATCGCAAGAACTGTTTCCATATGTTGCGTAGCCAGCACTTCGGTCGGTGCCATCATTGCTCCCTGGTAACCGTTCGAAACACATAAAAGCAACGCCATCATCGCTACAATTGTCTTGCCGCTTCCGACATCGCCCTGTAGCAGACGATTCATACATCTCTCACCAAGCATATCTGTCTGAATTTGGGCATACGCCTGTTTCTGGGACTCTGTCAGTTCATATGGAAGCTGCTCTGTCAAACGTTTCACATCCGCCGTTTCAAGCATTGGATGGCCGGATAGGGATTTGACATTGCTGCGCTGAGATTTTACCGCAAGCAAAAACAGTAAAAATTCCTCATACGCAAAACGTTTTCTTGCTTGGATGGCCTCCGACAAATCGGATGGTGCATGTAACTGATACAGAGATTCCTTTATCGGTAAAAAACCATGTTTCGAAAGCAAATGTTTGGGCAAATATTCTTCTATATTGTCTACGGATTGAAGCGCATTCATACAATGCTTATGGAAGGCTTGGTCTGTTAAACCTTTGGTGCGCGCATACACCGGTGCGAGCTGTCCCTCAAGCTTTTCATATTCACCGTCGGAATACATTTTAGGATGGCTTAGGAATGCTTCCTTATTTTTCCAATGAACCTGTCCGTAAAAAATATATGTCTTATCCGGCTTGATACTGTTTTTCAAATAAGGCATATTAAAAAAAGTTACGGTTGCAGTTTGTCCCACCCGGTCAATCACCCGGAATTTCAAAAGACTCATCCCGCGCACACGACGAACCTCGGGCGGTGATTGTACCATTGCAAAAACAGCCGCATTTCCCACCGCTGATTTTGCATCATGGAGCGTTCCTGCCGTTGGGAATTTCCGATATTCTCTTGGGAAATGAAACAAAAGCTCACCAATGGTATTGATATTCAATTTATGAAAAAGGGCAGCGTTTTTTTCACCGATGCCCTTTAATTCCATAATCGATTGTTCTAACTTCATGAAAACACCTATTCGGCTGAAATTACATAATAATAGATTGGCTGACCGCCGTACTGCAGCTCAACATCACAATCCGGGAATTTCTCCTCAATCGCAGTCTGCAGGCTCTCTGCATCCTCTTCGTCCACATCGCTTCCGTAATAGATACTGATAAGCTCACAATCGGAATCTTTCATCATCTCTTCCACCATTTCAATGGTCGTATCAAAAATCTTCTCTCCGACAGCAAGGATGGACTTATCACCGATTCCCATGATATCGTTCTCTTTAATTACTTTATTGTCAATTTCGGTATCACGAACCGCATACGTAACCTGACCTGTTTTTACGTTATCAATTTCAGCCATCATATTTTCCAGATTTTCTTCGCCGGATGATTCAGGCATAAAATTGATAATTGCGGAAATTCCCTGCGGAATCGTTTTGGTCGGCACAACAATAATTTCTTTATCTTCTGTCAAATCTCTTGCCTGATTGGCTGCCATAACAATATTTTTGTTGTTCGGAAGAACATAAATTGTCTTGGCAGGAAGAGATTCAATTGCTTCTAAGATATCTTCCGTACTCGGATTCATCGTCTGTCCGCCTTCAATAATGCGGTCAACACCGAGATCTTTGAAAATTGCATTCAGACCTTCACCGATGGAAACACTGATAAAGCCGTAATCCTTCCACTCTTCCGGCGATACCGGAGCCGGTGCTGCTTCTGCATTCTTTTCAGCCTCTTTGAAGAGCTTTTCTTCGTGCTCTAAACGCATATTATCAATTTTCATGTTAGATAAGGCACCGTATGTGAGCGCACGCTGAATTGCCAACCCAGGATCGTTGGTATGTACGTGCACTTTAACAATATCATCATCTGCTACAACAACAATAGAATCACCGATAGACTCAAGGAATGCCTTGAAGTCCATCTCATGTTTTACATTGAATGTTTTGTTGAGCAAAATAATAAACTCTGTACAATATCCAAACTTAATATCAGAAGTATCTACATTAGATGTATCAATACCTGTTTTCTTCACTACCGGAGCGGCTGTAATTGTAAGATCAAGCTCCTCGCCGCGGTATGCTTTCTGAGCACCCTTGAGTACTTCTAAAAGACCCTGACCACCGGAATCCACAACGCCCGCCTGTTTGAGTACCGGAAGCATTTCAGGTGTCTTGTCCAGAACTTCCTGTGCGTAGACAATAACCGCGTCAATAAACTGGTCCATATCCTCGCATCCCTCAAACTCCGCTGCCTTTTCATAAGCTCCCTTCGCCACAGTCAGGATAGTGCCTTCTTTTGGTTTCATAACTGCTTTGTAGGCGCTTTCTACCGCTTTTTCAAATGCACGGATTAAATCATCAATTGTAATTTCGCCTTCAATCTCACCGATCACTTTGCACATACCGCGAAAGAGCTGCGATAAAATAACACCGGAGTTACCTCTTGCACCGCGGAGAGAACCGGAAGAAATCGCCTTGGAAATTTCTTTTAATCCTGCGTTTTCAGGAAGTGCTGCCACTTCCTTGGCTGCTGACATAATTGTCAGTGTCATATTCGTACCTGTATCACCGTCCGGAACAGGAAAGACATTTAATTCATTAATATATTCTTTTTTTGCTTCCAAATTTTTAGCTCCGGCAATAAACATGGAACGGAGCATTTTTGCATCTAAACTATTTGACGACACGTTAATCTTCCTCCTCTAGTCAATTACTCTGACACCTTCCACAAAGATATTCACCTTTTCAACCGGAAGTCCTGTAAATTCTTCTACTTTATATTTTACGTTACTCGTTAAATTATCCGATACAGCAAGAATGTTGACACCATATGCCACAATCAGATGAAAATCTATAACAAGTTTATTATTATTTACATGAACACATACACCTGTTGAAAGATTATCCATCTTCAACAATTTGACCAATCCGTCTTTCACATTCACGCTCGCCATACCAACAATACCGATGCATTCTACTGCGACACTTCCAGCGTAATTCGCAATCACTTCACTGTCGATTGTGATATTTCCGAGGTGTGTATTCATCAATGTTTTCATACATTATCCTCCTTGGATCCTTTCTACTAAGAGTGATTATACCCTTTTTTTTAGAAAAATGGAACATATATTTGCAAAATACTCATGAAAAAAATATTTTCTGCTTGCATTCACATATTTTTTCTGCTAGAATATCCTTGTTGTGAGTTTAGAAGACTATTATAGTTTAGGAGGTGCGATCATGGCTAAGTGTGATGTTTGTGGCAAAGGCGCTCATTTTGGAAATAATGTCAGCCATTCTAATAGAAAATCTAACCGCATTTGGAATGCAAACGTAAAGAATGTTAAGTGTAAAGTAAACGGTGCTACTAAAACAATGCATGTTTGTACATCTTGTTTAAGATCAGGCAAAGTTGAAAGAGCTTAGTAAGATTTTTGAAAGAAAAATGAAGGAACCATGCAAATGGTTCCTTTTTTTATGCTTTCTTCTGATATGTGATACTCTTCTTGAGAAGATCATATTCTTTGTTAATCTTCTGCAACATCGTCTTATCACCACCCAGGTTGTCCGGGTGATATATTTTAATTAAATCCTTGTATCGTTTTTTGAGTGCAAGCGGATGCGTCACACCGCGGAAGAAAAATGTCTCCTCAGATGCGGTAAAATCTTCCAGTGGTTGGAAACTATCCGCATTTTCCTGTTCATATTTCCGATATTCAAAAGCTCTCTTCTTGGCCTCAAAGGTCCTACGGTCCGCATCAAGCTGTTTAAATCCCATTTCAAGGACTTTAAATTTCTTGTCAAAAAACGATTGCTCTTCTTCTAACTTTTTGCGTTCCTCTTTGATTTTAGAAGTCCAATCATGCATCTGCGTTTTAAACTCTTCTTTCTCTGATTGAAAACGTTTCTTTTCATTCTCCAGTCGAAGTTCATCCTGTTTGACGATATCAGCCTGCTCTCGGAGCATTTTGCTCGCCCTTGAAAGTTCCTCGCGCAAATCTTCCAGACGCATGTTTTCTTTAAATAACCAATTTTTTAATTGTACATCATCTAATTTATCTTGTTCCATACCATGTCTCCGGATGATTTCTAGCAGCTGCCGTCAGTAAATAAATTGTAACCAAGCAACATAAGAATCGCTATCAGGATTACTGCCACAAAAACATTGTCAATAAAAAGCATAAGCATCATACCGATGGCAACGCTAAAACTACACAAACCACAAATCCGTTTCATCGCAGTCGCAGTCCATCCCTTTTTATTATCTTATGCAATACCTTGACATTATATTCCGTTATTTTATTCTTCGCTGTCAGGGAAAGCAATGGAGGTTGCAGTCTCGTCACTTACCATCTCTTCTTTTTCAGTCGTAAATTTGTCTACAAGTTCAGGAATCATGTCAATAATCTTTGTCACTGTATCTTGATTCTTAACATTGACAAGCTTCGTCTGACCGTTTTTGATCACAAGAACCGCACTCGGGGACATCTTTCCGGATACTCCGCCGAATCCGCCGTTCTTTACCTCTCCTGCTGTAGCGCCCGCTCCAACACCAAAGGATACGTCCACAAGCGGAAGAATAATAGTATCGCCAAGCTGTGTTGCCTCACCGACAACCGTCTTTGTGGAAAGAAAATGGTCTACACCGCCGAGCAGTGAAGTTACTACATCTGAAAAATTGTTATTCATACGATTCCTCCTTATCCTAATTCATAAGAATTTTCCTGAGTTTTTTGATATCTTTATCAAACAATACGATCCATACGACCTTCAAAAAGGAAAGCACGGTAATATGTCCCTTAAAATAAAAATCGCCTTCGTATATTTTGTTTTCAAAATCCGGTTCTATCATAACATATTTTCCGAGAAAAGGATATAGCATACCGTAATATCCGCACATTTGTCCTGTACTTCCCGGATCACCCGTTCCGAAATGAAGTCTGACGTTCCCTTTTCGCGGGCGAATGCTTTTCCATAGCTTGTAAAGCGATTTTTTTGCCTTTTGGAACGCGCGCTGTGTATAGTCCTCCTGCCAGATGGCGTAATAATGCTTTAGTTTATCGACAGTACTATCCACCTTCTCCTTGATTTGCACTCCTTTTTCTTTGATATCCTTTAATTTCCGGATGATCGCCGAAATCTTTTCTTTTATGACCGATATAAAATGATGGATTTTTTCACGAAGGGACATTTTTTCTTCCGTTTCATCACCGTCGTCCGAAGGATGTTCCGATATTTCTTCTGCTTCCTGCGGCGCAGAAATGTCTTCTGCTGCATCGGTTTCCGCATCTGTATCTGCATCTATATCCGAAGCCGGGACAGATATTTCCTTTTCTGTATCTTTTTTCTGCGACTTGGTATCTTCCTCTTTCGTTGAAAACAGATCATACACCGTAAAACCGAAAACTTTTACCTTTCCTTCCGCTTCCCCATCTTTATAACGCACCAGCACCTGTAAAAACGGAAAAAGATACCGCACTCTTGCCATAGCATACGGTTTATCACCGTAGTAGCTTCCTTCCGCACGGTAACAAAACGGTACAAACACAAGCAATAATACAAGCATCAGCACGATCCCGATCAGAACAAGCAACACAATCCCTATGATTTTTAGTATTAACAGTAAAATATGCATTAGTATCTCCGAAACAAGGTATTCTGGTTGTCAAAAAGCTCTTTTTTAAACTGTTCCCTTCCGTATATTGCGGAAAACGTCACAAAAAGACGTGCTGCCAATTCTACTGCACTCTCTTTCCCTTCTGCAATACCGAGAATCAATAAATCTTTTTTCGGATATCCTTTTTGCTTTAAATTAGAACAGTCAATAATATCAAACGTATCTGTGTTATTCGCCAGACATATCAGATATATATCCAAAAGCCCTGCATTCATCCGCAATTTGCGGATGATGGAGTTTTTCTTCTCTCTGCAATTGTCATCCGTCACAAGATTTTTATAAATATACATGGTTAACTCCGCTTTTTAAAAAAAGAAGGCAAGTTCCTGCCTTCTCTTTTCTTAAAAGTACTTTTTATTTCCCCATAGATTACTGCGTTTTAAATCAAGATATTCCGCGTATGCTTTCTCCAAAATCTGCTTTTCATTCGCAAACTTTAAAAGATGATACGCTTCATGATATTTATAATACCCAGAATCCACAAAGAATTCCTCGCGCTGTGGTTTACTGTAATAGCTGTCAGCCATCATTAAATACCAATGTACGCTTTTTGATACTGTATCTTCCGGTACGTTAAAGGTATAATCGCTCTTACCGATATACTTGATAATCGAAGCTTTCGCTCCGGATTCTTCAAGAACTTCTCTGAGAGCAGTATCTTTGTACTCTTCGTCCGGTTCTACAGTTCCCTTCGGTAAAACCCATCCTTCATACTTATTCTTTATGTTCTTATAAAGCAATAAAATTTTACCACGAAAAATAACCACACCGCCACAGCTTGTTGCTTCAATCATTGCAAACCCTCCTGTCTGGCGTGTAAAACAACACTTGTGCTTAGTATAAAACAGATTGTCTATTCATGCAAGACAGGATTTTTAATTTATACCAACTTTGCAATTACGTCGAGAATCTCCTGCTGATCAAATGGTTTTGTCAGGAACTCGTTCGCTCCCGCCTTAATACAGTCAATCATCTTGTTTTTCTGACCTGCAGCCGTTACCATAACAACTTTTGAATTGCCATCTAATGCTTTGATCATCTTCAGCGCTTCCACACCATCAACCACCGGCATTGTAATATCAAGTGTAACAACATCCGGTTTTAATGACTGAAATTTCTGAACGCCATCCTGACCATTCACCGCTTCGTCCACAATCTCATGTCCGTTAGACTCTAAAATATTGCGTAACATCTTTCTTGATGTTCTGGAATCATCTACAATTAAAATCTTAGCCATGTGACTTTTCCCTCCTACTTCACTTCTATATCCGTATCAATCGCTAATACAAACTTAATTTCCTTGCCGTCCACATGAATCGGGAATACACAGAACTGGTTACCGGAAATCGTAACCGGATTCTCGTAAAATACAGGCGGAAGCATATCTAAATCAACGCCTTCCCCGCTCATCTCGGAAGCAAAAAGACCATTGATACAGTTCGTGAATTCTCCGACTGCATCAAGTGCATCCATATCTACTGTTTCAAACTCTTCTCCTGCAAACGGATTTGCAACAGCTAACAAATCATCCCCTGCGCCGACGAAACCGGAAACCATCTTGTGGTCACCTTCCAGTGCCTGCATCGCAAATTTATCTGCCGCAAGCTCGTCCACTAAATATGCTTTGGAAACGTATGCGGAAGAATTGATAATACGGATAAATGTACGAATTGCAATTCCGCAGTGCTTATCGCATAATTCTGTATTGGCCGGAAGGAATAACTGCACGGTACGGTCCACATCACCGCTTACAAGTGCATCCATATCGCTATGTGTAAATCCCTGTTCTTCCTGATATTTGTTCAGTGCTGCATCGATTTCTTCCAAAGTCATGTAGCCTTTATCGATGAGTGTCTGAACGAATACCATATAAATATTGCCCTGTTTTTTCAGAAGCTGTGTTACCTGATCATCGGATAAATAGCCCTTTTCTACGGCGATATCACCAAAACGACGATCCATGATAGCCTGAAGCTTGTTAATCTCATCTGCCTGAGCTTCTGTCATAAGCTTTTCTGCTACTGCAATCAGACCCAACTTAACGCGGATCTTACCTTCACTCTCTAATACATCCTGAAACTGTTCTTTTGTAATGTTTCCGGATGACACCAGATAATTACCAAAAATCTGATCAAACATATGTAACCCTCCCTGTTGTCAATTAAATTGATACAACCCAAATGGTATTATACAACAATTTGCAAAAAAAAGATAGCATATTTCTTAATTTTTTACTTAATTTTTACCAAAAAATTCATCAAAGACCCTTTTGGCAATCGGAACTGCGTAATCACCGCCCGAACCGGCGCTTTCAACAATGACAGTAACGCATACTTGCGGATTCTCAGCAGGTGCAAAACCGGTAAACCAAGCATGGGAATCCAGTTTGTTTTCGGAAAACTCTGCAGAGCCAGTTTTCCCTGCCGCCGTGTAAGAAAGCCCGTCCAGCTTAGATGCTGTTCCGGAGAGGACAACTTCTGTCATGAGCTTTGTCATAAAGGCAGCTTCCTCCTCTGTCATCATAACGGTTTCCTGTGAAGGAGAATTTCTTTTTACCACTGAACCGGTTGCGCTTTCAATTCGGTCAACGACGTATGGAGTCATACATACTCCTTGATTTGCAATGGCTGCTGTAATCATATTTAAATGCATCGGCGTAATCTGTGTCTTCCCCTGTCCGATAGATGTCTGCATGACGGTATCCGTCACATCGGACGTTGTCAGCATAAAACGACTCTGCTTGTAAGGGAGTTCTAATTTAAGTTCCGAATTAAACAGCAGGTCACGACATGTGTTTTGAAAAGAAACAATATCAAGCGATGTTCCGATATTGGCAAAGGAGGAATTGCATGATTTTGCAAAGCTTCTTGTAAAATCAACGGAACCGTGATTTTGTCCATGATAACAGCGTATCGTGTTTCCGTCTTTTGAGAAGCTTCCTCCGCATGAATAATAATAACCGGATACATCCTTCTGATTTTGTCTGTAATATTCCAGCGCGGTTACTATTTTAAACGTACTTCCCGGTGGATATAATCCCTGCGTGGCACGATTCAAAAGAACACTGCTCGAATCATCCTCCACAAGGTCTTCCCATATTGTTGCAATTTCATTCGGATCATAATCCGGTTTCGATACCATTGCCAGTATTTTCCCTGTGGAAGGCTGCGTCACAACAATAACACCCGAATATACACCGAGCGTATCATATGCCACCTGCTGCAGAGAAACATCCAGCGTCGTAATTACGCTGTCCCCGATATTTTTCTCTGCATTTAATTCGTTTTGAATTTTATTGGAGAGCGATGCGTGAGAAGTCAGCATCTTCATATTCTCCGAAAACTCAATTCCTGTTTTTCCTTTTGTCGAATATCCCACCACATGGGCAAAAAGATTTTGGTACGGGTAATATCTCTGCTCTGTCCCGTCTTCGAGAACTCTCGTTTTGGCGAGCACTTCTCCGTCTGCCGAGTATATGGAACCGCGAATATTTTGACTGGCAAGGAGCTCCTGCCTCGGATTGAAAGAATTGTTGATTGCTTCCTCCTTGTCATGAAGCATAAAATCAACAATATTCCAAATAACCGCAAGCATCAGGACAACCATGCACACACAGACAAACATAATTTCGCCGTTATGGATTTCGTTATTCTTCGTCTTCGGTCTCACGGACCGGTCTGACTGCTTTTTTTCTTCGTTTTGCTTTCTTTGCATGTCTGATTCCTTCCTGTTCCCTGACACAATAAAGACCCTGCACAATGCAGAACATAATAATCGTTGCAAGAACACTGCTTCCGCCGTAACTTATCAGCGGTAAGGTGACACCGGTCAGCGGTATAAATCTCGTCCCGCCGCCGATGGTTAAAAATACCTGTGTCATATAAATCATACCGATTCCGATTGCAATATACCGGTAAAATTCTTCTTTTAAACGCATGGCGATCGTCATAATGGAAATAAAACAGCTCACACAGACGAGAATCATGCAGATTGCAAAAATCACACCGAGTTCCTCCGCAATCGCCGAGAAAATAAAATCCTGCTCTACGTATGGAATCGCAGTCGGATTCCCCTGATATATTCCCATGCCATACCAGCCGCCGGTACCAATAGCAAACAGCGACTGTGTAATCTGATATCCTTCATCATTGATGTGATTCCACGGGTCTTGCCAAGCAATAATGCGGATTTGAATGTGCGAAAAAAGATAATACGCGACATATGCTGCTATTGCACCGGCCAAGCCGCCCGCAAGCAAATAATATATCTTACGTGTTGCAATATAAAGCATCACGAGGTAAGTCACAAAGAAAATCAATGCACTTCCCAAGTCTTTTGAAAAAACAAGTATCAAAATATGTACTGCTGCAGCAACCGTCGTGATAACGACCTGACCGAATGATTTCGACTCCTTCAACATTCCTGCAATAAAGAATACAAATAAAATCTTAACAAATTCAGACGGCTGGAATGAAATCCCGGCAATCGAATAAGACAGTTTCGCTCCATGCGTGACGGCGCCGAGCACCGCTACCACAATCAGCAAAAACGCGCCGACCATTCCGTAAATCCATGTCAGATGTTTTAAGAACCGAAGCCGTTTGATAAAATACGGAATGAACAATCCGACAATGAGTGATGCCGTGACAATCAAAAACTGTTTGATCGATTTTTCGTATGAAATACGCGTCAAAATCATAAAACTGATGGTCAGAAGCATGCACATATTGTTGATAATAAGCTTGTTTACCGCCGGATAAATCACACGGTAAAGTGCAATCGTTGCAAACAACAATATCTGCTGAAAACCATAGAAAATAATATAGGATATATCTCCCGTTTCCAGACAGATAGCGGCAAAACCGAGGAAATGAACCATAAACATACAGATAATCTGCAATGCATAAATCCAGCCGTGGTCATCCTCCTCTTTATCGCGCACACAAAAGAAACACAATATTGTATAAAGTGCCATAAAGAAAACAATCACATATTTAGATAAATCAGATATTACATGTGCCACTGTCAATCACTCTACACCTTTTAAAAAGTGTCCTTTCGTAAAATCGGATACCGGTACTTCGGAATGCATAAAACATGTAATGACACGTTTTGTTTCCGCCTCAGATTCCACTGTAAATTTCAGCATAATTCCATGCAGGTTCATATCAAAAATCCGTTCCGATTCTTTGTGCAGCGAAAGCGGAACTGAATTGTATATCGTGTTTTCGCACCGGTCACAGTGTGTAAGTACAACTCTCTGTTTCCTGTGACGATCCGTCAGAATTACCCGTTCCTCTCCCTGCGCGTTTCTGCAAGCGTTACTTGTTTTCAGCACACAGCCTGCACTTTCCATGACCGGAATATATCCATATACCGGCAATATGAATCCATGCTCATCTGCGTAAGAACTTTCGGTCAGCGCCTTTATTTCTTTTCTGTGCAATTCGTAGGCCAGTATATGCGTATAAATATCATTTTTTTCATAAAACTCCGCTGTTTTAGTATTAAAAAGATACAATCCCGGTCCTGCCACCAGTTTCACTCTCGGAAACATTTGTCTTATATATGCAAGACTTTCCAAATTACCGACGCAGAAACCATCCGGCGAAAGTTGTTCAAATATACTACGATGTGCCTCTATGATTTTCATGGTTTTTTGTCTGCATACAGGCGGCAATGTAATGTAAACTGAAACACCGTCACGGCGCAACTGCTCCGCTTTTGATGCAATTTGCTCTACAGCTGCATTTTTTTTGGCATCAGACAATGAGGTAATGCTGTCGGAAGAAAGATAAACACTGTGAAGCTGTGGCAGAGGATAAATTTCATTAAGCTGCCCTGCTGTTCGCACTTCTATATGGAGATATCTTTGACGCATACAAAGAGGCATAACCTTTTGCTTTGGTACCACATTGTGCAGCACGCTGTCAGTCTGCGCCTTTCTGCGATACGGTGCAAGCAGCATATTTTCCATCTGCGCAAGCACATCGCGACGCAATTCGTTAAGCTCCTTGTTCGGCAAAAACAAGTCCCCCTCCAGTATGATATCAAGCTCCTGAAAAATAAAAGCGGTATTTCCTGTTTTAGAGAGCTGTCGACGCACATCCTCACTCGTCGCCGCACATTTGGTCGCTGCACAGGCAACGTTTCCTACCGCAACAACTGTTGTGTCAGGAGAATCTTTCTTATATGCACTAAAATAAATCGGTTCGCCTTCAACAGCAACAAATTGACCAATCAAGTCAACATCTTTTATATCTGTCTTTGCGCTTTCCGATGAAGATTCAGTATATCCCGGTTTGTCCAGCGTAACAAGTTCTCTTCCGTTATGTGTAAAATAATATCCGGATTGCATACCGCCGCGGCTAAAGCGGCTCTGCAAAAGTTTTCTGTCCTGCCCGGAAACCAGATATGATTTTGGGTCAATCAGATATAAATCCATGTATTTGCGATACATTCCGGTAACGAAGGATACATACTCCGGTGTTTTCATCCGACCTTCGATTTTAAAGCTGTCGATGCCTGCATCCATCAGTTTCGGAAGAATATCAAGGGTACAGAGGTCCTTTAAACTGAGTGGATACTTCTCATTTTCACGATTTAAAGTACGTCCTTCATAAGCAATATCATAAGGAAGTCTGCAAGGGCCTGCACAACGACCTCTGTTTCCGCTTCGCTCACCAAGCATGCTCGAAAACAAACATTGTCCCGAATAACCGTAACACATTGCTCCGTGCACAAAAGTTTCTATTTCAAGACCTGTATTTTGTTTGATTTCCATTATTTCTGCCAGCGACAACTCCCTGGCCGGAACGATACGTGATACTCCGCATTCTTTTAAGAGTGACGCACCATAACTTCCGGTCACTGTCATCTGGGTACTTGCATGGAGCTGCATTCCCGGAAATGCTTCGCGCATGAGAAGGAGCGCTCCCAAATCCTGTACAATCACTCCGTCTAAACCTTCTTCATAGAACGGTGTTAAAAAAGGAATCAATTCCTCAAGTTCATGTTCTTTCATCAACGTATTGACGGTAAGATACACCTTTTTGTCATGTAAATGTGCAAGCTTTAAACACGCAAGCAAATCTTCCGACTCAAAATTACCTGCGTACGCACGGGCACCGTATTTCTTCCCGCCCACATATATTGCATCCGCACCTGCACACAGAGCGGCTTTAAAACATTCCATATCTCCCGCCGGTGCGAGTAATTCTGTCATATCCGGTTCCTTTCATGGAAAAAGCTGCCTTACGACAGCTTTTAGGTTAATGAATATCTTTCTTTACAGTCTGCATGGCTTTGAGCGCCTTCTCAGTGCTCTCAAGCTTAATCTGTGTCGCAATCAGTTCGTGCTTGATATCGTAGAGTTCCTTCTCCTTGGCTGCAATCTCTTCTTCCAGGGAAGCAGCTTTCTTCTTTGCCTTAAAATAATCATCCGCAATATTAAGTTCAAGCAAAACTGCCTGTGTGTCCATCGATTGTCTGCGAAAACCTTCAATCTTATTATATTCGCCTATCTTATTGTTAATATAAAGTGCAACCTTCTGCAGATATTCTTCACTCTCATATCCGCTCAATGTATATACTTTACCGCCGATTAAAACTTCGGTATCCGTTTTCGCTGTCATTCGTACACACACCTTTCAAATAACTTCTTATTTCAATATTATAACAAATTCTATTGAGAAAACAATGCTTTTTTATTCTTCCGGAAGCTGTCGTCCGAAATGGCGATATGCAGCGGGCGTCACAACGCGTCCTCGTGGAGTCCGGTTGATTAATCCGTTCAAAATCAGATACGGTTCATAGACATCTTCAACCGTTCCTGCATCCTCTCCGGTCGCAGCTGCAAGTGTATCAAGACCTACCGGTCCGCCGTCAAATTTATCAATCATGGTAAGAATAATATTCTGATCCACATGGTCAAGACCGAGCTTATCAACTCCGAGTAAGTCAAGCGCAGTATCCGCAACTTCCTTCGTAATCACACCGTCATATTTTACCTGTGCAAAATCACGGACACGTTTCAAAATACGGTTGGCAAGACGTGGGGTTCCGCGGCTTCTGCGGGCAAGTTCATAAGCTCCCTTCTCTTCAATTTCTACATGAAGAACATTCGCCGAATGCAAGATAATCTGTTTGAGTTCCTCGATATTATAAAATTCCAATTTGTGAATCACACCGAATCTGTCGCGAAGCGGAGCCGTCAGAAGACCGGCTCTTGTCGTTGCTCCGACCAGTGTAAATTTCGGTAAATCCAAACGAATCGAACGGGCACTTGTACCTTTTCCGATCATAATATCGATCGCGAAATCTTCCATCGCAGGATACAGCACTTCTTCCACCTGACGGTTTAAGCGATGAATTTCATCGACAAACAGAACATCCCCCTCCTGAAGATTGTTCAAAATCGCCGCCATTTCTCCCGGCTTTTCAATCGCCGGACCACTGGTCACCTTAATGTTAACGCCCATCTCATTGGCAATAATTCCTGCAAGTGTTGTCTTACCAAGTCCGGGAGGCCCGTAAAGAAGCACATGATCAAGAGCATCTTCCCTGCGCTTGGCAGCTTCAATATATATTTTTAAAGTTTCTTTCGCTTTCGCCTGTCCGATATAATCATCGAGCAGCTGAGGCCGGAGCGTATCTTCTACCTTAACATCTTCTGCCGTCAGATTCGTTTCAATCATTCTGGGAGCCATATTTCACCTCTTTTATAACAAATATCGTAAAGAAGATTTCAGAATCTCTTCTACTGACATATCTTCTGTAGGATTCACCTGTTTTACCGCCCGCGCTGCATCTGTTCCGCTGTATCCCAGTGCCGTAAGCGCATCAATGGCATCTTTGCGTTTGCCTGCAAACTCGGACATATTCGTATCTTCTGCCTGTCCGATTTGCGTAAGCAGGGAATCTGCGCTTGTATCATTTAAACTCACTTTATCTTTGAGTTCGAGAACAACTCGCTCTGCAGTCTTCTTACCGATACCCGGAGCCTTTGCAATTGATTTGACATCCCCGGAATATATCGCAAACCGAAGGTCGTCGGCACTGAGTACCGATAAAATCGAAAGGCCGCCCTTCGGACCGATTCCGCTTACGGAAATCAGTTTCTTAAACAGCTCAAGCTCGTCCTTATTGCGAAAACCATACAGCATGAAAGCATCTTCTTTGACATAGGTGTATGTATATATTTTCATCTCCGTGCCATACGTCGGCAATTCACACAAAAATCCACCGCTCACAAAAATACGGATTCCCATTCCGTTTACATCAAGGACAACCGCCGTTTCTTCTATCTCTTCCAATGTCCCTTTTACATATCCAATCATAAGATACCTCTTTTATAAATAATTTCTGCTAAAATCCCATTGCATAAACCGGTTACAACACCTGCGATAAGCAAAACCGGCAAATATGCCATCACCGAGATCCCCGACACAAGAAATGCTGCCACTATAATTTGTCCGACGTTATGGAATACACCGCCGAGAATGCTGACAGTCTTAATCGGAAACACTTTGAAACACTTCGCAAGAACCATAACGGCAAAACTAAGTAGCGCCCCGGCCAAACTATATACGATACTGAATAAATTGCCGAACATAAATCCTGACAAAACAATTCTTGCCCCGTTGACCAGCATCGCCTCTTTCGCCCCATATGCATACAGTACAAGAAGAATGAGCGTGTTGGGAAGGCCAAGTTTGGCCCCGGGAACCACAAGCGGAACCGGTATCACACTCTCTATATAGGAAAATATAAGCGAAAGTGCTATGAAAAGTCCGAGGACTGCTGTTTTCCTAGTTCGTGACTGCATCAACATCTCTCTCTTCCGTCGTTTTTAATCTTATCACAACCTGATGCGGAAGACAAATAATCTGACCTCCCGACTCACTCACCGGCTGCGTGTGTACACATACCTGATTGCTACAATCTGCCTCTGCAACATAAGCCTGTCCTTCCCCAATGACAAGAAGATTGTATCCCTCCTGCGTCTCAATACGAATCTCACGGTCTTCATAAAGCGAATAGACTCCCGTCTCCCGGCCGTCAACCATAACGATCACCGCTCCGGAGTCCCCTGTCATAAACTGTGACAGCAGATATATCACAAGCGCAAGCGCAAGTATGATTGCAACAACGATATGGGTTATATATTTTTTTATAAATTCTATTTGAGTCTTTGTTTCGAACATGTGTTCATTATAGCCTATCTGTCGCCTGAAAGCAATTACTTTTTATATTCTTGCACAAAAAAGCTGTTGCTTAGTAAGCGCCTAATTTCGGGGTGGATTCCATCCATCCACTGCTTTTCTTATAATGATTGGTAGGGAACGCAAGCGTTTTACTCCATTTGGAAGGCTAGACGCAAGTGTTTCACTCTATCCAAAGGAG
>SVFI01000031.1 GCA_015056905.1 Lachnospiraceae bacterium | reverse complement strand
CCGTCTTCTTAATATACTGTATTTCCTCTTTAAAAATCAAGTGGTTTGCATCTTTGGTTGCCTTAAACATCAGCGCGTCACGATACCAGATTGCCAGAATATCCAGATAATCATTGATTTCCAGCTTATATTCGCCCATCTTTTTGATGGCTTTGGTAATTTCATGAATTTCCATTTCGTCGATGTATTTGAGCAATGCAACCGCTTCGTTTTTGATATTGTCAAAGTCTTCGCTGGATGCCAGTTGTCTTGCTTTTCCGACATTACCCCTTGCAAAAGCCGCGCAGACTGCCGCCTTATAATCCGGCAGATGATATTCCTTCATCAAAAATTCCTGCACCAGACTGTCGCTGACCGGCTTCATATTCAACACGATACAACGGCTGACAATCGTCGGTAAAAAAGCTTCCAGGTTCGAGGTCAGAAGAATAATTACGCCATACTCCGGCGGTTCCTCCAAAGTCTTAAGCAGGGCATTCTGTGCCGCCGCATTCATCTTCTCGGCTTCGTTGATAATATAGATTTTCTTCGGTCCTTTGTATGGCTTAATCACGATGTCGCCATTCACCTGTGTACGGATATCGTCCACAGAGATGGTATTCGGCTTCTCATGTGTCACGCGGATAACATCGGGATGGTTCTTACCCTCCACCTGCTTACATGCCACGCACTCACAGCAAGGGTCATTGCCCTGTGCCTCACACTGCAATGCCATCGCAAAAATATTTGCAATAAATTCTTTTCCGCTGTTTTTCTCGCCATTGATAATATAAGCATGGGAAGTTTTCCCGGAAGACAATGCTCCCTGTAAATGCTCTTTTATCATATCCTGACCAATGATATCTTTAAAACGCATCATACTCTTTTCTCCTGTTGTTTCGCGTAAAATACTCTCTTCTATGTGAAAATATCCAATAGCAGTCCCCGGATTTCCCCGATTTTTTCCAAAATCGAAAGGTTGTCCTTCTCGTCCTTTACCAGTTCCTGTGCCAGTTCATCCAGATTCTTATCCACCAGACGGATAATGCCGTATACACGGTGGCGTCCCTTTCGGTCGAGAAAATTTTCTCTGGAAAACTCATGGGAACGGTTCACTATTTCATTCAGAAAATCCTTAATAAGACCTCTGTATTTTTTCATATCCTTGACATCCCGATGCTTGGCAAGCTTCTCACCCTGCATCGTAATCTCTTCCATCATGGAGGTCAGACGCTCCTGTAACTGCGCCTCTTCGATATGGCTGGCAAGCGTAAATTTAAATGTGCCGTCCGCTTTTTGCTGCTGATGTGCCTGCTCAATCTGCTGCGCCTGCACAACCTGATTAATCTTCATATCCACGTTTGCCACCTCCCATCACTACTTTATGTCAACCACGCATCCTGCATGCCGTATTCCCTACAATATATGTATCGGCCTAATCCTGCAACTTCCCAATATACTCTACAAGAGAATCAATGCACTCCGTCAGGTTTTCATTTTGAAATCTTACCGGTATCTCGCATACTGACAATGTTTCTTCCGAAAAATCTTTCGCATCCGCCAGAAAACGTCTGCACATTTCCTCATACTTAGGCTCCTGCTGCTGTTTTTCCCTGTCCAGTGCCCTTTGCAGACGGACACCGTCATCAATCTCGATAAGCAGCGGCACAACGGCATCTTTTCCGAAATATGCCCGCATCGACAAATACGCCTCCGGCGTACCGATAAGCAGATAATCATTCTGGCTCAAATCAATCTGCTCATCGTTAACCGTAAGATATTTCCACGGTCCAAAACACGTATCATAGCAACGCATTTCTATGATACGGTTCTGTTCCTCCAGTCTGCAAATGCCCTCTTCGTCCGTAAAAAAATACTCCTCGCCGTTTTTTTCACCCTCACGGATTGGGCGGGTCGTATACGGCACGATTCTGCGTAAATTCAGTTGTTCTTTTGCCAAAAGTTCCTTGTAAATCGTATCTTTTCCCGTGGAACTTTTTCCCATGAGACAAAAAATCCTGCCCATTTTTACTTTCTCCCCAAAAGAATAATCCTGCTCTATACTTCTACTACATGAATCATATTAGTCGTTCCCGAAACAGCAAGCGGAACACCTGCCGTTAATACGACAATATCACCTTTTTTCACATATCCTGCTTCCTGTGATTTGCGCACGGCTTCCTTAAACAATTCATCTGCCGAATCTTTTTTATCAATTAAAAGCGGACGCACTCCCCAGAGCATATTTACCTGGCGGCTGACACCTTCGTCCACGCAGCAGGCAACAATCGGACAATTCGGCTTGTAGCGCGCAATCATCTCTGCCGTAAAACCGGACATCGTAACCGTAATAATCGCTGCCGCCTTCAAATCCATTGCCGTTGTACAGGTCGCATGAGAAATCGCATTCGTCACATCCACACCATGCATCTCCTGTCTCTGGAAACGGTTAATATAATCAATATCAAGCTCCGCACGCTGTGCAATCCTTGTCATGGTTTCAACCGCTTCCACCGGATATTTTCCGTTTGCCGTCTCACCGGATAACATAATCGCTGTCGTACCATCGTAAATCGCGTTGGCAACGTCGGTTGTCTCGGCTCTTGTCGGACGCGGATTCTTGGTCATGGACTCCAACATCTGTGTTGCCGTAATAACCTGTTTACCGGCCGCAATCGCTTTCTTAATCATCTTTTTCTGGATAACCGGAACTTCCTCAAGCGGAATCTCAACACCCATATCGCCTCTGGCAACCATAATACCGTCGGACACTTCAAGAATCTCACAAAGATTGCGAATGCCCTGCATATTCTCAATCTTCGCAATGACTTTTGTCTTGGCACCATGCTCATCCAAAATCTTACGCACTTCCAGAATATCATCCTTACTTCTTACAAACGAACATGCAAGGAAATCAAATCCCATCTTAATACCAAAGAGAATATCTTCCCTGTCCACATCACTGATAAACGGCATGGTCAGTTCGGCTCCCGGCACATTCACACCCTTTTTGTCGGATATAAAACCACCGTTAATAACCGTACATTCAATATCGGTATCTGTTATACTATCTACCTTAAGTTCAATCAGACCATCATCCAAGAGAATTGCCATACCCTCTTCCACATCATTCGGAAGCTGTTTGTAGGTAATGGAAACCATTTCATCCGTACCCTCAATATCTTCGGTCGTTAAAATAAATTTCTGTCCTGCCTTTAACTCCTCTTTACCATTTGTAAAATTACGCAGACGAATCTCAGGTCCCTTTGTGTCCTGTAAAATAGCTACCGGAATTCCAAGTTCTCCGGAAACCTCCTGAATCATGCGGAATTTATTGCCCTGTTCTTCATAGGAACCATGGGAAAAATTCAGTCTTGCCACATTCATGCCCGCAAGAATCAGTTTCTTAATCGTCTCCGGATTCTGCGAAGCCGGTCCGATTGTACAAATAATTTTCGTATTTTTCATAATCTCTCCTCAAAAACAATTACTTCTATGCCAATACTATTTGCATACATGAATCAGGCGTCCGTTTACACCCTGCACATGCATACCTTTCTCCAGATACCGGTCTATCAGCGCAATATGCTCTTTTGTAATTCTCTCTCCCGGTAAAAAAAGTGGAATTCCCGGCGGGTATAAGTTTACATAATCTGCACAAACACACCCCTCTGCTTCTTCCAACAAAACTTCTTTTGTCTCTTTTTCATGCACCTCTGCAAGCGTGTATATAATGTCTTCCTGCGGATAGT
>SVFI01000025.1 GCA_015056905.1 Lachnospiraceae bacterium | reverse complement strand
ACGGAGAAAAGATGGTTGTGGTTAGCCATCTTTTTTCTTTTTTTAGGGTAAAATTTTAGGGAACGGCGTGGCTCATGTGAACCACACCGTTCCCTTGTTATAGGCTATCTATTTCCCGACAGCCCCATTTCCATGTTCTTTTTCATATCGTCCCTTGCGGTCTTTCTAAAATGCTTTTTAAGCGAATGCAATTCCCATAAACAAAGCAAACAGGAACAAGAGCAGATACAGCGCAAAAATAATTCCCATGAAAATAAGCTGTACTTTAAAGAAATTGGATTTCGATTTTTTCTCTGTGGAACTAAACGCCCAGACAAACATCATAATGAATCCTACACACGGAATCATCATAAGGAAATAGCAAAGTGCCCACTCCCCTTTCGTCACAGGTTCTTCCAGCCCGGCATAATTTTGCGTCGGTGCCGGTGTCGCAGCCTGATAAGAGGATTGATAGGATGACTGGTAAGAAGGTTGCTCATAGGCATTTGTCTGCTGCGCCGCAAACGGGTCCTGATTCCAAGCTTCCGTATTCTCCTGCGGAACGTAATACGGTGAATCCTGCATCGGAGCCATCGTTTCTCCCTCTAAATAGCGTTCATAATTTCTCTTCTTTGGCATCTGATTTTCTTCCATGTTTCTTCTCCCTTTGTATTTAAAATTTTATGTGGAGGAAGCCGCTTATTTCCAAACTCCAATCTTCCTCAAAAAATCCATCACCGAATGATATAGACTGTCGTTCTGCTGAATCATCGGTTCCACCTCCGGATAGAAGTAAATCATACGATAGACATAAAAGACAACCATCGCAAGCGTAATCACAATGACCATCGGAATAATTCCTTTTACTTTCCGGCCGCGTATATATCTTTTATAACATATATAGATAGCAAAACACAACCATACATAGATAAAAGGATGCATCTGCCACGCGCGGGCAAATTGAAATTTCAAAACAAGGACACCCGCCCTCGTCAACCCGCACCCCGGACACGGAAAGCCGAACAGAATCTGCGACGGGCATACGTCGCCGAACAAAACCAAAAACAGGACAAAGATTCCGACAAACGCCGAAATCCCCACCCTGTTACCTACAACATCCTTCTTTATTCTGTTATATACCGGAAGGATATATTTTTTCATCGCAACTCCTCTATTTCTCCGTAAGAGCCTCCGCCTTTGCAATCGCATCATCAATATGTTCACAGAAATATTCTTTTCCGATTTTTTCCACAAAACCGGCCTTTTCCATAATACGCATCGGTTGTCCGTTTACGTGGGAAAGAATGAGCTTAATGTTCTTCTTTTCACATTTTTCCAAAAGCTGCTCAAGCGAATGCATCGCTGTCGCATCGATGGCATTTACACTTCTCATTCGAAGAATAATGCATCTGTCCGTATCTTTCAAGGATATCTTTAAAATTTTATCCGCCGCGCCAAAGAACATCGGTCCGCTGATTTCATAGACAAAAGTATCCTTCGGAACTGCCTTCAAACCGATGTTGTCCGGGTCATCTTCCGGATCAATGTATTTCCAACCTTCCACTTCCGTCACATCGCTCATACGCTTCATAAAAAGAAGCGCTGCAAGAAGCATACCGAATTCAATTGCCACAACAAGGTCAAACACAACCGTGAGCACAAAGGTAAGTACCAGCACCACAATATCACTCTTCGGCGCCGTTTTCAGCAGGTGAACAAATTCGCGCCACTCACTCATATTGTAAGCAACCATAAACAAAATCGCTGCTATCGCCGGCATCGGGATAAGCGTCGCATATGGCATAAGCACGACAAGAATTATCAAAAGTGTCACAGAATGCACCATTCCGGCAATCGGAGTACGTCCGCCGTTTTTAACGTTCGCCGCCGTACGCGCAATCGCTCCCGTCGCAGGAATACCGCCGAACAGAGCTGATGCAATATTACCCGCCCCCTGCGCAATCAGCTCCATATTGGAACGATGTTTACTGTTTACCATACTGTCCGAAACAACACACGACAGCAGAGACTCGATGGCAGCAAGAATCGCAATCGTAAATGCGTCCGGAAGGACTCTCTGAACAAGGTCAAACGAAAACGCAGGGATCTTTGGAACCGGTAATTTGTTCGAAATTTCATACAAATCTCCGATAGTGTTGACATTCATATGTAGTCCTTTTACCATCGCAATACTGACAAGCACTGCAATGAGAGAAGGCGGAATACGCTTTTCGATGCGCGGCCATACGATGAGAATCACAAGACACACAACGCCGACAATGACCGCCTGCCAGTTGATGGTAGGCATAAATTCGATGACTGCCTCCATTTTTTCCACCGTCTCAATAAGCGGTTCCTCGGTAACTACTGTAAGCCCGAGAAAGTCTTTTATCTGACCGACAAAAATAGTCACCGCAATACCTGACGTAAATCCAGTTGTAATTGTAAACGGAATAAATTTAATCAGACTGCCGAAACGGAAAAATCCCATCAGGATTAAAAAAAGTCCGGCAAGAATCGTTGCCACGATAAGCCCTTCCATTCCGTTTGTGGCCACAATACCTGCGACAATAGTCGCAAACGCAGCCGTCGGCCCCGCAATCTGTACACGGGAACCACCCAGAAAGGAAATGACAAATCCTGCAAAAATAGCTGTGTAAATACCCTGTTCCGGAGTTACACCGGAAGCCAAGGCTAACGCAATAGACAAAGGAAGTGCGATGATTGCGACAATAATTCCCGCAATCACATCCTTAATAAATTGTTCTTTCGTGTAAGTTTTCATGACAGAAAACAACTTCGGTTTTAACTTTTCCATACATCCTCCTTGCGAGTGCCACTCAGTTTCCCAATACACCGGCAACTCGCGCCGAGAATTATATTAGTCCTATTTTTTTTATTTTTCAAGCCATTTTCTGTTTTTCCAACATATTTTTTAATGCATCGTCGCTCTCATCAATCCAGACCGCTTCCTCTTCCCCGTTTAATCCGAGAAATTTAGCCAGCGTTTCGGTTGTGTCAGAATTGTTCCACTCCACGATATAATCATCAATCACTTCAAATTCAATTTCTCCTGCCAGAAATCTTTCCTTGAAATTCATTTTCACTTCTCCTCTTTTCCGTATATCTCTTTCCGAATGATTGCCTTGTTCGCTTCAAAATCAACTTCAAGCACCGACATTCCCCGGATGGAGGCATTGGAATATGTTCCTTCCGCCGGAATTACTGTCTGCAGGATTTCATAACTAAACAGCTTTCCTGCATCCATACTCAAACGGAATACCTCAGCTTGTGTCAGGTTGGTTGTCAAATTCGGAAACAGTTCCTCAATAAGTTCGTTCCGGTTCGTCGCAAAAGCAATCGGAAGTTTTTTGATCACTGCATTAAGCACTTTGCGCTGCCGCTCTGTTCTTCCGAAGTCCGTACCGATATAGCGATTTCTGCTGTAAGCAAGCGCCTGCGGACCGTTTAGGTGAATTTCACCGCTTAATGAAGCATCCAGATAATCGGTCGTCATCTCTTTTCCTTCAAGCAGATTGTACTCGTTTAAATACGCATTAATCCATTGTACCTCTTCATTCGTCACTTCAAGGTCAATTCCGCCGACTGCATCCACAAGGGATGCAAATGCCTGAAAATTAACAAGCACATAACGGTTCACTTCGATACCGAAATTCTGCTCGATGGTCTCACAGAGAAGCGAAGGTCCTCCGTAAGCATACGCTGCATTCAACCTGTTTCCGTCATGTCCCGGTATTTCGACATACATGTCACGCAACAGAGAAGTCATATGAATTGTCTCCGTCTCATTGCTGATAGAAACAAGAATCATCGCATCCGAACGTCCGTCCTCGCCGTTATCACGGGAGTCATTACCTATCAAAAGAACGTTTGTCACCCCGTCCTGTTTCATCGGCTCGGAGGAAAGACCGGATGTCTTTTCATAATTCATTTCTTTGTATACTTTCCCCACCGTCATATACCACCAGATAAACACGGCGATTACGATAAGCAAAAGCACAATAAGCACTTTTTTCCACTTTGATTTTTTTTGAGGTTGCTTATTCTTTTTTACTTTTCGCTTACCACGGGTTCCTTTCGGTCTACGCACTTTATCCGGAACTGCCTTGTTATAGGATTCTTTGCGCGACTTGCTATGTTTCCGTGAGTTGCGCCCCATTCCGCGGTAAACTTCATCCTCAAATGTCTCTTCTTCGAAGTCCTCTTCCTCATATACCTCATCCCAGGTCTCCTGTGGCTTGTACTGAGGTTTTATCACCATCTGCGGTTGCGACGATTGAGTTCCTCCCCCCAGTTCCTCCTCCAGGAAACGCTCCAGGCCATCCTGTATTGCTTTATTTTCATCAATAGAATTTTTATTCATATCTCTCCTGCTCTTTTCTCTTAAAACATGTATCTGTCCCATTATAACATACGAAAAAAGCGGACGTTTTTTTTGAGACCAAAATTAAAAAAATTTTAAGAAGTCAAAAAATCTCTACCGTCGTTCCGGTCGCAAGAAGCTGAAGCTTATCGCCCAGTACTTCCTTCAAGATTGGAAACGCCTTCGTCCCCGTACAATGTCCCGTATACAAAGTACCCACTTTCATCCCGGACAATTTCTCTCCGAGACTGCGCACCTGTTCCCCGCTCTCACGCATGGAGTCCGGTCCGTCACTCCCCATCAGATGAAATCCTCCGAACATGGCAAGTACCGTTCTGTCTCCGAATACCTGTTTTATTTCTTCAAGAATTAAATCAACACCGCCGTGGCTGCAACTGTTAAACACAACCAGTCCCGCTTTCATGTCAAACACAAGACTCTGCTCATGCGCGAAGTCGTCATATCGTTTTCGTCCATTAGTTTCCCGGTACATGTGCATCTTCTCTCCGCGCTTTTCCAACCCCTCCGTGTGGTGCGCAATCAGATACACGCCTTCGTCAAGTTTTAAATCTCCATCCACATAAACAATACGCCCGTCCAAGGCTTCTGTCACTTCATCCGGAATTCCAATATCCTTCATTCCTTCTGTCTTCTCGGAAAAGCACCGCTCCGCTGATGCTTTCTGCATATACACCTTTGCATGGACATTCTCTTTTGCAAAAGCTGCAAATCCACCCGCATGATCATAATGTGCATGGGACAGCACCGCTTTATCCACATGCGCCAGGTCAATACCGAGCGCACGTGCGTTGTCTATAAACACCCCGCTCTGCCCCGCATCCAAAAGATATGACTTTCCGTTGTACTCCACATAAAATGCAAGTCCATGCTCACATATCAGTTCATTTTCCGTGTGATTTTCTATCAGTGTAACTACTCTCATCGTATTTTACTCGCCGCCGTGTAATAATTATAATAAATCCCCTGCTGCTCCAAAAGTTGCTCATGAGTACCTTCCTCGACAATTCCCTCCTGCGTCAAAACAAGAATCCTATCCGCATTTCGTATACTGGAAAGGCGGTGCGCAATTGTAAGCGTCGTCCTTCCTTTCGCAAGCTCATTAAGAGAATTAGCAACTGCAAACTCACTTTCGTTGTCAAGCGCGCTGGTCGCTTCATCTAATATCAAAATGGATGGATTTTTGAGAAAGACACGTGCAATACTGATTCTCTGTTTCTGACCGCCGGAAAGCTTAACGCCTCTTTCGCCGACATAAGTCCCGTATCCATCCTTCAGTTCCATGATAAATTCATGCGCTCCGGCTTTTTCTGCCGCCCGGACAACCTCTTCCTTCGTTGCTCCCGGCTTACCATATGCTATGTTTTCAAACACAGTCCCCGAAAACAGGTAGACATCCTGCTGGACAATTCCTATCTGACTCCGCAAACTTTTCAGTTTTATATTACGGATATCGGTTCCGTCAATTGTGATTTCCCCTTTGGTCGTATCATAAAAACGCGGAATCAGATTGCAAAGCGTTGTCTTTCCTCCACCTGACGGACCGACAATCGCGATTTTCTCTCCCGGACAAATCTCCAGATTGAGATGCTCAAATACCTGATTGTGGTCATCCGGATATTCAAATGTGACATTCTCAAATCGAATGTTGCCATTCAAGTGCTCCACAGTAATTGCATCCGGCTCATCAAAAATCTCCACATCTGCATCCATAATCTGCAAAAATCGTTCGATTCCCGTCATTCCACGCTGAAACTGCTCTGCAAACTCAATGATTCTTCGAATGGTCGCAATCAGCGTCGTTACATACAAAAGATACGCCACAAGATCTCCCGGCTGTATCCATCCTCTGACAAGGAAAATTCCTCCGCCAAGCAGGACCGCCAGATACATCAGCCCGTCAAAGAAACGCGTGGTCGTCTGAAAGAATGCCATATAGACATATGTTTTTTTCTTAATTCCGAGAAATGCCTGATTATCCTTCTCAAATTTATTCCGCTCCGCATCCTCATTCGTAAACGCTTTCACAACTTTTTGCCCGAGCAGACTGTCCTCAATTCTCGCATTCAGCTCGCCAATCTGGTTCCTCTGCTGTGCAAACGCCTTCTTCATTTTCCGATTGATTCCCATACAGGTAAACAGCATGACCGGAACAAGCACAAATATAATGAGAGTCAGCACAAGATTAATATTCCCGAGAATCAAAAAACCACCCAGCGCCTTTACAAAAGCGATAAAAAATTCTTCCGGGCAGTGATGCGCGAATTCCGTGACATCGAACAAATCATTCGTAATGCGCCCCATAATCTGCCCGACTTTCGTATTGTTATAGTAAGTATCGGACAACTGCATAAGGTGTCCGTAAGCATCGCGGCGCATGTCCGTCTCAATTTTGGCTCCCATGACATGTCCTGCATTTGCCATATAAAAATTTGCCAGACAGTCAACGACGCGAAGCACAAGATAAAGAAGCGCAAGTACTCCGACCGTGCGCACCGTAAGCATCACGGTATCTGCTAAAGCTTCATTGGTAATGTATCTCATAATGAGCGGAAGTACCATCTCACATATCGTCGTCAGGGAGGCACAAAACAAATCCAGCAACATCGTTTTCCAATATGGCTTATAATATGGTATAAAACGTCTCATGAGTTCCGATGTTTTATACTCCTTCATTTCTGTCATAAATATCCTTCTTCCTGCAAATAATTCACGTCAAAATTGACTACTGCAAGTCGGATTTTCTGAATCTTTTCCTCATACTCCTCTGCGAACTCGTATGTGTCAATCTCTTCCATGACCTGATCGAGGGCATCGATATCCATCTCCTCTGCCGCTTCTCGAAGCTTTGCAAACAGCCGCCTTATCTCTTCCGAGTCCGGATCTGCCGAAATCCTTTCGACCTCCTCCCCAAATGATTGCTGCAACAGAAGTCTGTATTTTTCCCATTTTTGTGTAAAAACAGGCATCAACGCACAAATCTGCTCTTTATTTTCTTCCCGTGCCGCATCCTCGAGTGTTTTTGCCAAGCCTGCAAGCGGAACAATCCCTATCGTCATTGCAGAATTTTTCATGCTGTGCACCTTTGTCTGAAAATTCTTAAGACTCTCTGCCTTGTCCAATGTATCGAAGTAACTTTCGATTTCTATCCGATCCGATTTCATGACCTCGACAAGAAAGCGGACCATTTCCTTAAATTCCTCCACCGTCTGAAAATGAAGCGCCGCATAGTGATAATCCAATCCATCCACCATCGGAAGTTCCTTCCATCTTGGCTTCTCAGAAGAATCCATAGTCTGCTCACTATCTGCAATCTCCCTTTCTGTCGAAGACTGTTGTATGATAACTTCTGACTTTTGAAGCACAGTTACAAGAGCAGGGTCCAACAATTCATACACCGTCTTTCCGAGATTTTCAGGCACAATCGGTTTCGCAATAAAGGCAGCAAATCCATGATTACAGTAATCCTCCTCTGTCATGGAAATCGTGTTTGCCGTCATGGCAATTACCGGAATATTGTCGCAAAGATGCTGTCTTTTCAGAATATCAAATGTCTCAAGACCATCCATTTCGGGCATGAGATGATCCATAAAAATCATATGGTATGTATTCTTTTTTACAAGTTCGAGACACTCTCCTCCCCCGGAGGCCTCCTCCACCTGCACTTTCGTTTCCTTTAACAGATTACGAAACAGTTTGCGATTCATCTCACTGTCATCCACCACAAGAACCCGCGCTCCGGGTGCTTCAAATGAAACCATACCTGCAAAACGTTCCCTTTTTTCTTCGGTACTGTCCCAACTATTTTCATTCATGCAGACACGCTCCGGGCCACGAAGCGAGAGATAAATTGCCATATTCATAATGGCAACACCGAGACAGGTTACGTATGCAGTCGGAATGCACATATAATAAAAACATGTACACATTCCGCACCCCACACCGAATATCAGCGGCATAATTTTTTCACTTGCAATACGGCGGCTTTGTCCGCAATAATTGGAGAAAATAACAAACATATAAAAAGCCGCACCGACATACACAATCCATACACCCGGTCCGTATGAAAAATCTACGGTTGCTTCTGTTTTTTCATAGCCGAGCGGAAGAAGAAAAATCCCTGCATAGAGAATAAGCTGTGCTGTATATATAAATCCGAGACTCTTTGCAGGCTCCCCCGCTTCCTCCCTGATAAACGCCGACATGTAGCGGAAATTCAGGTAAAAGAAAGTAAGCACAAGTGTCAAATAGGACCTATGCACGGTTTTAAATAAAATAGGAGAAACTGTCTCCATATTCTGTATCGTATAAATAATCAGCACTTCAAATAAAATCTGAAGTACAGATACGACCAGTATTAAAGAAAACAGTTTCTGCGTTTCTCTCTTAAAATTCCTTTCCATGACAAATAGCACAAAAAGAAACATCACTATAATAATACAGGAAATCTGTAACATAAACATATATATCCCCAGCCTTAAATAATAGACTCTATCGTTTCAAGCAACGCTTTCTGTTTCGGCGGCTTCAAAAAATAACCCGCCGGCTTTAAGGAAAGCAGCTCCACAACAATCTTTTCATCCGCCATGCTTGTCAAAAATACCACAGGTATCTTAGCCAGTTCCACATCCGCCTGCAACATCTGGTACATTTGTTTTCCGTCCGTCACCGGCATTGCGTAATCCAAAAGAATCAAATCCGGTTTCTTTCGTCCGATGGATGTCAACGCCTGCACGGCCGATACCGCAACAGCAACCGAATATTGATCATTAAGCATCTTTTTGATGTTGCGCAAGGTCAATGCATTGTCATCAACAATAAGAATATGCTTCTTTGAGCCGTCATCGAAAAGGTCCATCTCGACTCCTGCCATACTGCAACATGTATCAAGAAGAACTCTTCTTGTAATCGGAGGTGTTATCTTCTCAAACTGCGCCGTCTCATAATAGCGGTTGAACGGAAGTGTCTCGTACTCCGTTCCTATCGTGACAACAGGAATATTAATAAAATCCATATTCAGAATGTTCATAATCTTCGCATCTTCCACCGCATCATTTCCGAGCGTCAGAAGAATCAGCGCCGGGGTAGACAACTGGATACGTGCCCGGAGCGCTTCCGCGGTTGGTTCAATGACATCCACCTCAAACATTTCCTTAAGCATCTCAAGGGTTTCTCTGTGTGTATTACTCTTTTTCCCAACAAATACTAAATCCTTCATTTGTGCACCTCTGTTTTGTGACTTATCTTCATCGTATCACACGAAGCAAAAAGTGTAAACCTGGCATCCGTGTCGAAAAATGCCGCGTTCGTGCAAAAATCTAGTCTCTAAGACATATTTCACGTATCTTCTTCCGCAGTTTCAATACCATAGACGGTGCGACGGACAACTCATCCACTCCCATTTCCAAAAACCGTTCTACGAGCTGCAAATCTGCCGCCAATTCTCCGCAAATACCGACCCATTTCCCATATTGGTGGGCGTTATCCACGACTAACTTAATCATGCGAAGCACCGCTTCATGATGTGGGTTGTAAAATTCGTCCAGCTTCTCATTCTGCCTATCTATTGCAAGGGTATACTGTGTCAGGTCATTCGTTCCGATGCTGAAAAAATCAACCATCTGCGCAAGTTTATCACTAATCATCACTGCCGCCGGCGTCTCAATCATAATGCCCTGCTCCGGAACCTTATACTGAATTCCCTGCTCCTCCAGCTCCTGCTTTACATCTTCTACCATCGCCATTATCTGCGTTACTTCTTCCGTGGCAATAATCATCGGATACATGATTGAAATATTCCCATAAATAGCTGCTCGCAAAATTGCGCGCAACTGTGTCTTAAAAATTTCGGGGCGGCTTAAACAAATACGAATTGCCCGATACCCCATCGCCGGATTCTCTTCCTTGTCGAGTCCGAAATATTCCGCCTGCTTATCTGCACCGATGTCAAGCGTCCGTATAATCACCTTTCTGCCTGCCATCATGCGCGCAGCCTGCTTATACGCTTCAAATTGCTCCTCCTCCGTCGGGAAACTCTCCCTACCCAGATACAAAAATTCGCTGCGGAACAGTCCGATTCCGCCCGCATCATTTTCAAGCACATATCCGATGTCCGACGCACTTCCGATATTGGCGTAAACATTTATTTTCTGCCCGTCAAGCGTCACATTGTCCTTCCCTTTCAGTTCCTGTAAAAGAAGCATCTTCTCTCTCTCCTCACGGATTGTCTGCTCTGCATATTTTCGCATATCCGCATCCGGAGCAAAGGTTACCTTTCCTCCAAATCCATCCACAACTGCAATTTCTCCGTTCCGCGCCTGCTCCAGCGAAAGAGGCACACCCACAAGTGCAGGTATGTTCATCATCCGCGCAAGAATCGCCGTATGCGAATTTGTCGAACCATGTACGGTAACAAACGCAAGTATTTTATCTTTATCAAGCTGCATCGTCTCACTCGGCGAAAGGTCCTCTGCAACTATCACAGAAGGCTCCGTCAATACAAACTGCTCCCCCGACTGTCCCTCCAGATTCCGCACAAGCCTGGCAGAAATATCAAGTACATCCGCTGCTCTTGCCTTCATATAATCATCCGACATCGCCGCAAACATTTCAGAAAAATTATCTCCCGTCATGCAGACCGCATACTCAGCATTGACCCTTTCCGTTCGTATCATATTTCGCACGGCTTCCAAATAATCTTCGTCTTCAAGCATCATCTGATGTACCTCAAAAATTGCCGCACTAACCTTTCCGACCTGCACAACCGCCTTGTCATACAATTCGCCAAGCTGTTGTTTGGAAACTTCCAATGCATATTCGAGCCTCTCCATCTCTGCATCCGGATTATCTATTCTCTTTCTCTTTGCCTGCTGCCGTCTGTGAAAAACAGCAATCGGTCCCATCGCTATTCCTTTGTATACGGATTTCCCTTCAAAACTCTGCACTTGTCGTCTCCTTTTACAAATTCTGCTCAAATAATTCCGTCATTGCTCTGATTGCCTCATCTTCATCCGCACCTTCGGCGCGAACTTCAACCTCGCATCCACACTTCACACCAAGCGCCATAACCGCCATCAGTTTCGTTGCATCTGCCTGCTTTTCCCCCACCGAAATGGTAATGGCAGAAGCAAATTTTTTCGCTTCTCTGGCGAGCAGTCCTGCCGGTCTTGCATGAATACCAATCTCATCTGTAATTGTATAACGAAATGTTTTCATAGTCTATATTTTCCTCCCGATTTTACTTGTTTGTTCCATAAATTTTCATCAGAGGCTGACCTGCCTTCACAAGACCTTCCTTACTCAGTTTTACCTTCTGCTGCGGTGAGAGCGACGTACAGACAACCGGTGTTGCAAGCGACGGCGCATGCTTTTCCAAATACTCCATATCCATCTTTAACATTGGTGCTCCTTTTTTTACTCTGTCTCCTTCTTTTACAAACACCTCAAACCCTTTGCCGTGCAGGTTGACCGTGTCAATTCCCACATGTATCAAAAGACCGATGCCTTTCTCCGTTCTAAATCCGATGGCATGTTTTGTATCAAACACAAATTCAATTTCACCGTCCTCCGGTGCATAGACCGTATCTTCCTGCGGAATGACGAACACTCCGTCTCCCATCATTCCCTGTGCAAACGCTTCATCCGGAATCTTGACAAGTTCTTGTGCAATGCCGGTCACCGGACTGGATATCACTATATTCTCCTCCGCTCCCGTAAGATAATCATCCAAGTCGGACTTAATTACCGTCACATGAGGACCGTAGATAATCTGAACACCGCTGCCCTTGTGCAAAACACCGGAAGCACCTGTTCTTTTTAAAACCTCGTCATCCACTTTCGAAGCATCCGAAACCGTACAGCGAAGTCTTGTAGCACAACAATCAACATCTCTGATATTCTCTTTTCCTCCGAGCCCTCTCACAATATCTGCACTGACCGTATGAGAAACTTTCCGCTGTTGCATATCCGCCTTTGTATATAATCGGACCTCCTCATCCTCTTCCCTTCCCGGTGTTTTCAGATTCAGTTTCTTAATCAGGAATTTGAAAATAAAGTAATACAAAAAGAAATACAAAATACCGACCGGCAATACACGCAGCCAATTCGTTTTTTCATTTCCCTGTAAAACTCCGAACAGAAAAAAGTCGATAAATCCCCCCGAAAAAGTCAAACCGACCGCAATATCCAGCATGTGTGCGACCATATAAGCAGAACCCGCAAGAATGACCTGTACCACAAAAAGTATCGGCGCCACGAACAAGAACGAAAATTCTATCGGCTCCGTGATACCTGTCGCCATACATGTGAGCGCAGCCGAGAGTAAAAGTCCTCCTGCCGCCTTTTTCTTCTCAGGTCTGGCGCAGTGATACATAGCAAGCGCCGCCCCCGGAAGTCCGAACATCATAAAAATAAATTCCCCCGAAAAAAATCTTGTGGCATCCGAACTAAACTGTGCGATATTCGCCGCATCTGCAAGCTGTGCAAAGAAAATATTTTGTCCGCCCGCGACCGTCTGCCCTGCCACCTCCATGGTTCCTCCGAGACTCGTATGCCAGAACGGCATATAGAACACATGATGCAATCCGAACGGAATCAAAGCCCTTTTTATGAGACCGAAAATAAACGTACCGACATATCCGCTCCCCGCCACAAGACCTCCGAGCATTGCAATCCCGTTTTCCAGCACCGGCCACACAAAATACATAAGTATTCCGACAAACATGTAAACGATAGTGGAAATAATCGGCACAAACCGCGTTCCTCCAAAAAATGACAATGCACTCGGAAGCTGAATTTTGTAAAAACGGTTATGCAGCGCTGCCACCCCGAGACCGACAATCACGCCGCCGAACACTCCTGTTTGCATCCCTGTAATATTCATCACATAATATGCAATGACTGCAGAGAGAGCTGCTACCTCTTTTTCTTTTCGTGCCATACCGATGGCAACTCCGACCGCAAACAAAATCGGAAGGTTGTCAAAAACCACACTCCCGACTGCGTTCATAACGAGTAAAAGCGCATGCAAAAATGTCCCCTCTCCTAAAATCCCTTCAAGACCGTACATTTGTATCGTCGACTCATTTGTAAAAGAACTACCGATACCGAGCAGAAGCCCGGCCACCGGCAAAACCGCAATCGGCAACATAAAACTGCGTCCGACGCGCTGTAACACTCCAAATAATTTATCTTTCATTTTTGACTCTCCTTTTGGAGTATTGTTTGCAAAATATAAAATTTTACACAAAAAAGAAGTATTGCATTATAACCTATAAGTCATCCTGCAATACTTCCATTCTCATTTTGTTCTAAAAACTTTTTACCCAGTTAATCAGCGACGGAATATGTGTTTGATTGTAAACATCATTTCTCATCTGGTCTGTGACATGACCATTGCGTTCCATGCGTGCAAGAATCGCCTCCTGAAGACCTGCAATCCTGCCTTCTTCAAATGCCTTCTCGTAAGATGCTTCTACCGGTTGTTCCCGAACACCTTCCTCTGCGGTCGTCTCCGGCGCCGTCTCCGTGACTGTGTCTTCCTCCGGAACAACCACTGCCGCCGGTATCACTGTTACCGGTATCTCCTCCGTCGGAACATCCTTCAGGAAATCTTCTCCCGTATTCGGCAGCCAAATATCACCGGAATTCGCTTTGACATTAACCGTAATATTTCCGTTAATAACCGAAACCTTTTGCCCTGACAGTGCTCCGATGTATTCGCTGCAGTTACCTGCAGGCAACGCCATCGTATAATCACTATCATCATTATTAACTGTCACAACAACACTCGCACCATTGTAATTTCGCGAAAAAGCAAATTGGCGGTTCGTCAAAAGCAACTCTTTATAATCACCATAAGATAACGCCTTCACATTCTGTCGTACTTTACCGAGTTTTGCAATGAGCATCGTACATGGATTGCTTGTCAGCGCATCTTTATATTCATCGTAATTGAGCGCCGGGCGAAGGGAATCATCCGACCATTTTTCCTTTTTACCTTCGATTCCGAATTCAGAACCATAATACACCGACGGAACTCCCGGAAGTGTATAGCACAAAATCTGCACCGGCGTAAAATGCTTTTTATTGTTAAGTTTCGTATAAATACGTTCCACGTCATGATTGTCCGTGAAATTGTAAAGTTTCAGGTTACTGCAGCGATCTCCCAAATACTTAATCGTATGCGCAATCTCAAAATAATTGTGGTCATTATGACCGGAATAAAGTGCTTTATGAAGCATGTAGTTCGTTACCGAATGCAATGTATCGGCGTTCGCCCATCTACTGTAATCGCCGTGGATGACTTCACCCATAAGCCAAAAATCCGGCTTCACTTCATTCGCCACCCTGCGAAGCATCTTCATATACTCAAAATCAAGCACGTCTGCCGCATCAAGACGGATACCATCCACATCAAACTCACTCACCCAAAAACGGATGACATCTGCAATATAATCCTTTACCTCCGGATTGTGCTGGTTTAATTTGACAAGAAGATCATATCCACCCCAGTTCTCATAAGAAAATCCATCGTTATAACTGTTATTGCCCCAAAAATTCACATTGCAATACCAGTCTTTATAACGGGAATTTTCACGGTTCTGTTTAATATCCTGAAATGCAAAGAAATCTCTTCCCGTATGGTTAAATACACCGTCAAAAATCACTCGGATTCCTTTATCGTGACAAGCCTTGACAAAGTGCTTTAAGTCTTCGTTGTCACCGAGACGGCTGTCGAGTTTTTTGTAATCTGTCGTCTCATATCCATGACCGACCGACTCAAATAACGGTCCGATGTAAATTGCGTTAAATCCTGTCTCCTTTATATGATCAATCCAACCTTCCGCCTCTTTCAGTCTGTGCACCGGTTCTCCATAAGAGTTTTCCTTCGGTGCTCCGCAAAGACCGAGCGGATAAATGTGATAAAATACTGCCTCATCATACCAAGCCATACTTGTTGCCTACTTTCTATTTTATTTTTACTCGAAGAAATAGCAGATCATTCCCTGCTCTTCATCCACCATAATCCCCATCGCCGACGGGTATTCCTCCGGATTTTCCCCTTTGTAAAGCAGATAAATTTTTATTTCCTCCCAACGCTCCGGCGCTACTTCCTGAAACAGCGGATATACCGACACCTGTTCATACGTAAGCGGTGTGGCGTCCCCTGCATATTTTTCTAATTCCCCCTGTATATAAGTATCCTCTGCTGAAAACATCAGATATTTAAATGCCTTTCCCTGCAAATATCCTGGATACTGCTTCCACACAACATCGGTTGCCCCCTTCGGAATCTCGTCCGGAAAATAATAATATCTGGCCGAAAAATCCTCCTTCATCGCTTTCATCTCCCACTTGTATTCCCAAGGCATATGACTCGGAAAAACCAGCTCCAGCGGAGAAAGAAATACTACAGTTATCCATAATAGTATTGGCAATCCGTACAAATATCCTCTTACAGACTTACTGTTCTTTTTCGGATCCTTTTGATAGATTTCCAGAGGTGCTTTCCGATATACGTTCCATCCAGACACAAGAAGTACAAGCGCTATCCCCAGATGCGACGGTCTCGGACGGACAGCCCAATGTACAAAAGCAACCGCAGCCGCCGTAAAAATCAGAATAGAGAATACATACGTTGGTTTGTGATATTGTTTATTTGCTTTATTCTTTTTCTTCATAAGAAATATCAATCGTCTTTTCTTTTATCAACTTAATTACGTGGTCCACAATCACAGGATCGAACTGTTTTCCTCTATTATCCAAAAGTTCCTGCAAAATCTTTTCCTCAGAAAGACGCTTACGATAATATCTGTCGCTGCTCATCGCATCAAGCGCGTCTGCAACGCCGATAATTCTGGCAATTTCCGGAATCTCTTCTCCTGCAAGTCCTGCCGGATATCCCTTGCCGTCGTAGCGTTCATGATGATAGAGCGCACCTAAATTAATCCCCTCAATGGAGGTAAAATCGCGAAGCATCTTATCGCCGTATGTCGTATGCGTTTTAATCTGCTCATACTCTTCATCCGTAAGCTTGCTAGGCTTTTGTAAAATACTAAACGGAATGGATATCTTACCACAGTCATGCATCAATGCAACATAGTAAATACGATTGCACTCCAATTCCGAATATCCCATTTCCTTCGCAAGAAGAAGCGAGTACTGTGCCACACGCTCGGAATGACCTTTCGTGTGTGCATCCTTGGCATCGATAAAGTTGATGAACGTTGTAATTGACTGCTCAATAATCATCGCATCATGCTTCTGGCGTTCCAGCAACTTCTGAACTCTGACTTGTGAAAATACCCATGCAAAGAGTAACACCAACCAAACACCAAGCAAAACGATTAAAACCATAAACATCGGTAAATCCCACACGTTCATACGAAGATGGTAACGAATCGTTCCCGAATTAAAATCCGTCACATAGTCGAGTCCCTGATTCGGTAAATACATAATAAATCCTACCAAGGCAGAAGTCTTTACTTCCTTGGTCGGGTCCGGTGGATAAAGCGGCATTTCATTATCCGCCTTACTCGGATGATATATGATACTATCCTTCGGCGTCAGCGTAATCATCGGTCCCGTATGATCGATGTAATGATCCACAACCATTTCCACCTGCGTGTATTCCTTCAGATTGATGACCTGCGATACACGCTCTCCGCCCGCGTTCTGAACAACCTCTATTTTACCATTCCATGCATTGTTCAGCCACATGAGCTCCGGCATATAAATCTCCATCGTCCAATCCGTGATGGTCTGCTTTGACGTATTGGTAAGCGTTACCTCATAAATCGTTCCGACACTCGGTCCATGCAATTCATTACCGGCATCATCATAAATCGGATCCTTCAACCATGCGCCTGTATCTCCGCCTCTCGGTGCGATAATCACTTCAAAATCTTTACAGACATATTTCTCGCCATTGAACACTGCCTCTGACAAATCAGCACGCCTGTCCTGTCTGTTAAAATGATTCACCCATATGTAGGTACCAATCATGGCAATCACTGTAACAACAATGGCTCCGATCAATAAAATCAAAAATGAATTACTCTTTTTGCTTTCGCTCTTCATAAATAAATCCCTCTTCATAAAACAACAACTATATGTAATTATAGCATATCCGTACTATGCATGAAAACAGAAAAAATCCCAAAGAGATGAAAAATCTCTTTGGGACCTTATCTTACAAACTATCTACTGTTTTTTTTACGTAATCATAAATCGGCTGCGCCGCATCCATGCCATGTTTGGCAATCAGATTCACAATCGCATTCTCCACAACAAAGCCGTCCGCAATCGTCTCATACTCTGCTTCCGGATAATTTACACCGATTTCCAGAACGACCGGCGTTTCTGTTACGCCGCGAATCTCTCCCACTATGTCAGAGATATCGGTTACAACATCCTTTCGTCCGTCCGCCGCATCCAGCGAAGGAAGCACATAAATGTAACCTTTTGCATCCTGAGCAATCATCCGGATTCTGCTCTTGCTTGCAGGTGCCACAAGAGAAATAATCTCAATGTCGTATTTTTCAGCCATCGGAAGAATTTCTTCCTTTTCGTCGTAAGGCATATCCGGAATAATAAGCCCGCTGACACCGTTTTCCTGACATTTCCGCATAAATGCTTCATATCCGTATTTGAATACCGGATTTAAATACGTCATAAGAACAAGCGGAACAGAAACTTTATCTTTGACTCTGCCGAGCATTGCAAAAATCATGTCTGTGGTACAACCGCCCTCTACAGAAAGTGCACGTACGTTGGCCTCCTGCACAACCGGTGTCTCCGCAATCGGATCCGAAAACGGAATACCAATCTCGATTACCGCCGCCCCGGCTTTTTCCATTGTCACAATAAATTCCTCTGTTTTATCCAAGGAAGGATCTCCTGCTGTAAGAAATCCCACAAATGCTTTTTTATTTTTAAACGCTTCACTAATCTTACTCATGTAAATCCACTCCTCTATATCTCGCTATAGCGGCTACGTCTTTGTCTCCGCGACCTGACAGACAACAAATGATAATCTGGTCTTTTTCCATTTTCGGTGCAATCTTCATCACGTGAGCAACCGCATGAGAGCTCTCGATTGCTGCGATAATACCTTCTGTTCTTGCAATATATTCAAACGCTTCTACCGCTTCATCGTCTGTTACCGGAACGTACTGTGCTCTTCCGATATCGTGAAGATGTGCATGTTCTGGACCAACCCCCGGATAATCCAGACCGGCTGAAATAGAGTAAACCGGTGCAATCTGACCGTATTCGTCCTGACAGAAATAAGATTTCATTCCATGGAACACGCCAAGGGATCCTGTTGTAACTGTAGCCGCAGTCTTATCTGTGTCAGCGCCGAGTCCAGCGGCTTCACATCCAATCAGTTTTACGGATTCGTCTTTGATGAACTCATAGAACATACCCATCGCATTACTTCCGCCACCGACACACGCCATAACAACATCAGGAAGCTTCCCTTCCTTTTCCAAAATCTGCGCTCTTGCCTCGCGGCTGATGACGCTCTGGAAATCTCTGACAATCATCGGGAACGGATGCGGTCCCATAACAGAACCAAGCACATATAAAGTATCGTCCATTCTCATTGTCCACTCGCGCATGCATTCGTTTACAGCATCTTTCAGTGTTCTTGTACCTGTTTTAACAGCATTTACTTTTGCTCCGAGAAGTTCCATACGATACACATTCAGCGCCTGGCGGATGGTATCTTCCTCTCCCATGAAAATCTCACATTCCAGTCCGAGAAGTGCTGCAGCTGTCGCTGTCGCAACACCATGCTGTCCCGCCCCCGTCTCAGCAATGATTCTTGTTTTGCCCATCTTCTTTGCAAGAAGTGCCTGGCCAAGTACGTTATTAATCTTGTGGGAACCTGTATGATTCAAATCTTCTCTCTTAAAATAAATCTTCGCGCCACCAAGATCTTTTGTCATTTTCTCCGCATAATAAAGAAGTGACGGTCTTCCTGCATACTCTGCGAGAAGTGCATTTAACTCCTTATTGAATTCCGGATCATTTTTGTAAAACTCATACGCTTTTTCCAGTTTTAAAACTTCATCCATAAGAGACTCAGGTATATACTGACCTCCATGAATACCATATCTTCCCTTTGCCATGTTTTTATCCTCCTATCAACAAAAAACGCCCTTGACAATAGTATTGTCTATTGTCAAGGACGGTAAAAAGCTCTACCGCGGTGCCACCTTGATTTGTGGAATCCACACACTCATAGAATACAAACATATTCTCAGCAACTTACGTATGCTCACACGTCATAGAATACTGGGAGTCAAAAGACTCTGTTGACTATGCCCTCCGTGGTCCATTTAATAAATAGCGTTCTGCCGGTTCTCAGCCTCTCCGACTCTCTGTGAGTGCCCGTTTATTTTTATCTCCACATCAACGGTTTACAAATATGTCATTGTCAAAAGCTCTTTTTATATTATATGACACTTCTGAAAAATGTCAAGTTGTTCCTTTTGACTAAAAGGTATATTTATTGATCTGATTGTTCAATTTCTCGGAACTGTATGCATTTCTTCTTGACGTCGCATTCAGGTTCTCAAGGCTTTCGGAAATCTGTCCGGTCGAACGTGCAATCTCACCTGCACTCTCCGCCGTCATCATAACCGTCGAAGTAATACCCTGCACCGATTCGCTGATTTCAGAAATATTCTGTGAAATCTGTGCACTTTGGTCACCGATTTCTGCCATCTGCTCGCGTATAGCCTGTGTTGTATTTCCGTATTCCTCACCAAGCTGTGCAAATGCGTCGTAATCCTTGACAATGTCTTCCGATACGAAACGAATCATCTCCTCCGCCACTTCCGTCAAAGCACCTACTGCTGAAAGAACCTGCATATTAATATCATTAATTTCCATAACAGCACTGTCAATGGCATTACTCAGCTGTCCAACCTGTGTTGCAACAACTGCAAATCCTCGACCTTGCTCACCGGCTCTCGCCGCCTCAATCTGCGCATTCAAGCTGAGCATACTTGTCTCACTTGCAATCTCACTGATTCCTTCCGCAATCTGTTTCACTTTTTCAATCTGCTGCGCATCTGTACTCGTCTGTTCCATTCTCGCCTGCAGATTACGGATTGCTTCCAGTGCATTCTCGCGATTGGCCTTCGCCGCCGCACAGCTATTCTGGGCATTTTCGTTTGCCTGCTGCACCATCTGTCGGATTTCGTTTACGTTGTTTGCAAACGTATTAATGTTTTCTGCGCTCTCGGAAAGATTCTGTGACAACTGACTGCTGGATGCAGAGCTCTCTTCCATGTTGGCACTGATTCCGGTCATCTCCTCGTTCATCTGCGCCATCACACGCACATTTTCATTTACCGTAGCACTGAGCGCCTCACCTGTGGAAAGTATCTCACCTGTCGAATGCGCCACCTGCTGTACAAGTTCCCTTACCTGCTCAATGAAAACATTCATGTTTCCCGCAATAACTTCCAGCTCATCTCCGGTCCGAATGTCAATCTCTTTCGTCAAATCGCCGGAACCGCCACCAAGCTCTTTGACCTTGTCATTGAGCTTAGACATACTCCTCTTAAACTTCGAAATAAGGAGACTGAGAATCACAAGACTGGCAATATAAGTACCGATTCCGATAATTAGAACAAGATTTCTGAGTCCTTTCGTCTGCTCCGTAATCCAGTCGGCATTAATATCCACACCAACCATACCAACCATCTCATCCCCACACAGAACCGGACTGTACGCCGAAATATGTGTCCCCCACTCATCCGTAAAAGGCTCTTCATCTGCCGTTGTAATCTTCTCCTCCACGGCCACTATCATAGCATCCGTTGCCTCACACTCATCACCGATTGCTGCCGGCTCCTCCGGATCCGCATCCACTACAAATATAAATTTGCCGTCGCCTACATGTCTCAGCGCATAAATATACTCAAGATCCGTACTGTCTCTAAACAGCGCCAATTCCTCAATCACAGTCGCATACGCCTCTGATTCTTCCTGCCCGACTTCAATCATATCAAGAACGTCGCCCTCTACATTTGCCGCCGCACACTGCGCAATATTCTTGGCATTGGCTTGAATCTGATCAAACAGTGCATCATTTGCCTTACTGTAAATAAACACGCCCAGAACAGCATTTCCAGCCAAAAGTAAAACAGCAAGCAAAAGAAATAGCTGGTTAAACATTCCTATCTTACGTACTTTCATAAAAAAGCCCCCCTTTTCGTTGGTCCCTATACTATTTTAGTATACTACCAAACGAAAGAGGGGGCAATAAATATATTTACATTTTCAGGCCGCTTTCCTTAACACTTCCTCATAACACTCTTCTTTCTTTACAAGATTTTTCGCCCATTGATATTTTTTGAAGTGTCGAAAAACAACCGGCAATTTGATAATTTCATCGATATTCAAAAGCACATATACCCAAATGACAGGAAGCTCTAATACAAACGCCGCCAACATGCCTATCGGCACAACAACCGCCCACATTGTAACAGAGTCACATACAAAGCCGAACTTCGTATCTCCTCCGGCACAAAAAATACCGGAAATAACGGTGCAGTTGATCGATTTCCCGATGATATAGTAGGAACATACCACCAGCATAATCTGCAGATAATGCTGTGCCGCCTCTGTCAGATTCGTCATCATAGAAACGACCAGCGGGCTTATTATCAGTACAAGCAATCCGGTAACCGCCCCCGCAATAATAGTTAACTTCAAACACTTATCACCGAGTTTTTTTGCTCCCTCAATCTCATCTGCTCCAAGCAGATTTCCGACCAAAATACCGCTTCCCGTACTGATACCATAGCAGACACATAAAATTAAGTTCTTCACAATATTGGCAATGGAGTTCGCCGCCACAGCGTCGCTTCCGAGTCTTCCCATTATCACGGTAAACATCGTAAATCCACAACCCCAAACAAGCGAATTGGCAAGAACCGGAAGTGTGTATTTCATGTAGTCCTTATGAAGCCATCTGCTACACATAAATATTTTCTTTACCTTGATACGGACCACATCTGCGCGCATATTTTCCGCCAGTACAAACACAAGCTCTGCAAGTCTCGCAATCAGTGTCGCCAATGCTGCTCCTTTTATTTCCATCTTCGGCGCACCAAACAAACCGTAAATCAAAATCGCATTCAACGCGAGATTTAAAACGAGCGAAATCGTGCCGTATACAGTACTCCGCATTGTTCTTCCTGTATTTTTCATGACACAAAAATAAATCTGTGTTATGCCCATACAAAGGTAGGACCATCCGACAATCTGCAAATACGGGACACCGAGCTGTATCAGCTGCGCGTCACTTGTAAAAATGCGCATCAGACAGTGCGGAATCAGATTACAAGCAAGCCAAAATGCAACAGAAACCATGGAGGCATATCTCAATGCAATCCCCATGACTTCCTCCACCTTTTCCGGCTTACCATTTCCCCAATATTGCGCAGAAAGTACGGTAGTTCCGCCGATAATCCCGTTATAAAACAAGGTTGCCACGAACGTCACCTGTGTCGCCAGTGAAACCGCGGAAAGCGATGCCTGATTGAGCCCACCGAGCATTAATGCATCCGAAGCGCTGACAAGTGCGGAAAGCAGATTCTGAAGTGCCAGCGGAAACACAATTGCAATAAATTGTTTTCTCAAACTTATATTTTTCATAACATTCCCTTTTCAAATCTTCTTTTATTGTTTACAATGGCATTATAGTATTTATATGCACGTAATAATATCATTTTTATCGTTATTTTTTGTAACAATCGTATTTTAGAGGTGTAACATGGCAGGAATCAAGGTAAACAGAGACAATTCGGAAATTATTGCATATGATGAACCGGGTATCCCGGTCTATATTGTAAACGGTCGACTTTCTGACTCCGTCAACTACCACTTCCTCTGCCACTGGCATGAGGACATGGAATTTGTCTATGTAGTAGACGGCACGATGGATTACTATGTCAACGGCAAAAGCATCTCTCTGAAAACCGGAGATTTGATTCTGATTAACTCCGGCCGTTTGCACTACGCTTATTCCGATACCCGGAAAGAATGTCATTATTACTGTGTCATCCTCCATCCTTCTCTCATTACCTCGAATAAAAAACTTTATGAAAAATACATCTCCCCTATAGTCAGCACTTGCGAACCGGATTATTATATTTTCAAATCCGATGACGACATTACCAAATTGATTCTTGCAATCCATGATGCAAAAACAGGTTCATCACCATCCTATGAACTGGACGTAATCAACCTGTTTCAAACACTTTGGATTCAATTATATCATCGCACTCTGCCTTATCACCACACCGAAGTTCCGGACAGTGATCCCGACTTGGCGACGCAGCGTGAGATGGTTTCTTTTATTTATCAAAATTACTCTAATATGATCACCTTAGGAGACATTGCTGCCTCAGGACAAGTCTGTCGCAGTAAATGCTGTCAGATTTTCAAAAAATACATGGGACAATCCCCGATGGATTTCGTAAATTCCTATCGTCTGGAATGCAGCCAGCAACTTTTGGAAAATACCAACATGAGCATTACCGACATCTGCCTTGCCTGCGGATTTAACCACCAGAGTTATTTCACCAAACAGTTTCGGTTAAAATATCATTGCACCCCTAAAAGTTATCGAAAGGGACTTACTTAATCCATCATCTCCATCGTCACCCGACGCCATCTGTATTTCTCTAAGTCTACCTTGTTGCCCTTCAGCTCAACACCTTCGCTTTTCAATAGCGCAATCTGCCTGTTTTCACCCCCGAAAACGAAAGCCTTCGAGACTTCTCCCAAACGATTCACTACTCTGTGGCAAGGAATATGTTCCGGGTCCGGGTTGGCATGAAGCGCATATCCTACCACTCTTGACCATCTTCTGTTTCCCGCAAGAGCTGCGATCTGTCCATACGTTGCAACGTTTCCCTTGGGAATCTGCTTTACGACATCATATATTAATTCAAATGCAGACTTATCCATAATGCCATCTTCCTCATCTTCCTTTTGACTTCACATCTACCAATACAGACTTGACTGATTTTTCATCAAGTCCCGATATCTCCTGCGCTTCTTCCTTGGAAAAACCACGATCTAACATTTTTGTAAAAACAGCTCTTTGGTTCTGCCCGATTCCTTGACTGATTCCCTGACTGATTCCCTGACTGATTCCCTTCGTCATCCAATATTTTGCGTGATGCATCAATACCTGTCCACCCATAATATCTCCCACTTCCTTCCTGACTTTTGAGTGTTTCCGTGCAATGTTTCTGATTACTTTTTTCGACATACTGGTGATGAGTGTTTTTGCGTACTCATCCAAGAGTCCTGCCTCGCAGCACTCTTCCAAATGCCTACCGATATCTGCATATATCAGCTTCAACTCTTTCAATTTCTCTTTGTCGGATTCGTAGACCGAAAAGTCTTTCTCATATGTAAAAATGTGAAAAGGAATCAGATAGTAAAGCCTCTTTTCAAAAATCTCATCGACAGAATACATGACTGCATTCTGTATCGCCGCCTGTGAATCATACTCATACATTCGAACAAGCATACTTCCGTCTATTGTACTCTGGCATTCTAGGTGATACCATTTCCGACCTCTATCCAGTGCAACTATCACAAACGAAGAATCCTGAATCCTTTTCTCCGTCTCTTCCTGCTGATGCATAAAAATTTCATTTTGCAAAAGAATAACTTCTTCTGTTCCGTTGTAATTCTCTCCAAACACCTCATTGACCATCGGAATCATGAGCTGTTTACAGTCTGTGACGAGCGTGCGGTGCACGTCGTCGTATGGGGTAGCTCTCTTCATAAATCTTCTCTTATGCTACTCCAGACAATAAAATGTTCCCCTACAAATATTGTATCTGTCACTTTTGCAAAAAGCAACCCCCTCATTTTGGGTGTTTTAGGGACCTAAATTTGTTTAAATTGCACAAAACGTCTAAAAAATACATATTATACAGTATTCCGAAATTTTACATCTCAGGAGGTCTTATGTTAAAAAACAATTTGAATCATACATGCATCCTTTACGCACCGGATGCCACAGCCGAGATCATGGGCGCCCCAAACTCTCCGAATATCCACGGAAGTGTACGCTTCTACCAGACAGACAAAGGCGTCCTTGTATCCGCCGAAATATACGGTTTACCCACTTCCTACTCAAAGTGCAGCAATAACATTTTCGCATTTCATATTCATGACGGGAATAGCTGTACAGGGACTGCAACCGCCCCTTTTGCTGATACAAAGTCCCACTACAATCCCGAAAATTGTCCTCACCCGTCTCATGCCGGCGACCTGCCTCCATTGTTCTCAAACGGCGGATACGCGTGGACGAAAGTCTTAACTGACCGCTTTACCGTTACTGATATCATCGGAAAGACCATTCTTATCCATTCCTCATCGGATGATTTTACCTCACAGCCGGCCGGAAATTCCGGCATAAAGATAGCATGCGGAGTCATCCAAACAGCAAGGACATAAAAACAGGCGTTCCAAAACAGGAACGCCCTTTTACCTATCATTCATCTAACGTAACAGTAATCCTATTTTCCTCTTGGACAGGCTCCGCCACTTCACCATAACCGCTGACTCCGATTTTAATCGTTCCGGCACTACTTCCTACATAAAGAGTCTGCTTATCATCACTTACCTTCGCATCCGCAATATTTGACTCAATGATTTGAAGATTTAACTCATATTCCCCTTTGCATTCCACAGCAAACATGTCTTCTGTCGCCATTGTCTGACCTGCCATTACAGAAATCTCGGACTTTGGCGTAATCTTTGGGACCTTATCTACGTAATTCTTTATACCGCAATAAAAAAACAAACCTACAGCAACGAAAAAAACAACCGTCCCCAAAATCACAAGCATAATTTTATTCTTCTTTTTCTCTTTCATACAAATACCCTCTATCCTTTCAATCACTTTCGGTAAACGAGCTTACCCATGTAATAGATACGATACTGTACATACGAATTTGTGGTTCCATCCTGCTGCAATGCATACTTAATACTCTTTTATTACTTCCTCAAGACCGTATCTCTCCTTAAACTCCTCAAGGTCTTTGTCACTCCGAATCAGCATCACTTCCTTGAAGCGTCCGGTCTTTTTATCTTTAAATCCTGCCACCTGCTCACCGTTACAGATGGAGCATCTTACAACCGGCTGATAAATTTGAAGGTCAAAAGCTTCTCGCCTTCTTTGTTCTATCTCGCTCAATCTTTTTTTGTTCTTCACTTTCGGTTTGCCAAACTTAACTCTCCATATGATAATACATGTCACGCACATAATCAGACCGATAATTAAAGCAGCTACGCCTTCTCCGACACTCCGTTTCGGTATCCGATTCGTCTCTACATCCACTTCAAAAAAGTAGGAATCTCCCACCTCATAATTCTTATCATTCGGCATTCCGTAGCTAACTTTTTCACCCTCTTTATCGTACCAGACCACCCTGCACATCGGGACACTCCCAACACTTCCTCCTGCAGGTCTGACACCATTATATGCCCGGCTAATATATGTATGCTCCACAAATCCTTCTATTTCTTCCGTCTCTTCAAAAAGAAAAAATATGTTACACATAAAACATACTCCACAGAAGAATACAAGCATAAGCATCAATTTAGTTCCCAATCCCGAGATTGCTTTCTTTTTCATCTTTCGCACTCCTGACCATCTGTATCTGCGCTTCTTTCACACGCTCTTTTTATCGGCAAAACTCCCAGAAGCCATATAAAAAGTGAAGTTATTCCTGCCATCAACAAAATATACATAAGATTTGTAAACCGAAGTATAATCAAACCGAATCCAGCAGAAAAAAACATAAATCCCGAAAGCAAATATCGGGAAACTTTCCACATACTCTATTTCCGGCGTCATCTCCCGCACATCCCACGCATAGGCCAAAACACCGTATAGCAGATATGCAACGATTAGCGCAAAACTGATGAGCCTTGCTTTTGGCCGGGGCGATAAACCTTTTAGTTGTTCCATATGAACTCCCTTACTCCTTCATAAAACTATTTTTATATTATCTTAAATAATTGCTTGAATCAATATCCATTGCAAAAGCGCCATTTTATCCGCGGAGTTCAAAATTTGCTTATAAAAGCATTTCAGGTATAAGCGCGATGTTCAAGCCTGCTTCGCACCGTTAGCACGGCAAGGGCTTTACAATAACGCTTATACCCGAATATTTATGGTTACGCAAAACAATTTTTCCTGCCAATTGGATAAGAATTTAAAAAACTCTAGTTCAATCCTCCTATTTATGTAGAAAAATGCACCTTGCAATTTTTATGTAAACCGCTCATAGGATAAAAACATAAAACCACGACAATTTATCCTGGATTTCTCTATGTGACAAAACGAATATATCTCATAAAATTAATTTCTCAGCTAAAATATAGGATAAATCTCTTAAAAGTCTAAATCTTATCCTACTTCGCCCTTACGTCTCAAATAATCTTGTCAAAATACCGTCGATTTTCTAAGATAAAAATCTAAAAAATCTAAAATTTATCCTAACTCACCAATGCATATTTTAGTGATATCCGTATATACAATAGACTCCATCAGTCATTATATTCGTAGAACATCTCATCCAACAACTTATCTATCCCCGTTTTATCTCCCATTGCAGCCTTTAATAATGTTCCAATATTTTGGAACATCAGCCTAAAATATAACCAATCCCCTAAATCATCATATTTTCTCGTTGAATTTATCAAATAATTATTTCGGAGTGTAGTATATTTTTTACCCTGCTTTTTTCCATACTTCTTCAACATTTTGGCAGTTGCCACATCTTCCATAGCTTTTTGGTCTACAAAACCACCAATTGCATCAAAGGTATCTTTTTTTGCCCAAAAGATACCACTATATAATCCTGTAACTCCAAAGGATATCCTACACAAAATATCATTGCACCATAATGGAAACGAATATCTCTCAAAACGAATTGGTGTTCCTCCACCGATATATTTCCCGGTTCTAAGGAGATTATATATTTCTGATAATGTCCCCTTCGTCATCCTATTATCGGCATCTATCGTAACAATTATCTTTCCATTGGCTACAGCTATCCCCGCATTTCGAACCTTTGCAATACATCTATCCTCGTTAAAAACAACATTTGCCCCATTATTTTTTGCAATTTCGGCTGTCTGGTCGGTACATCTGTTGCATACAACTATAATCTCAACCTTTCCTCGAAACTGTTTCGCTGATTTTTTTATTGATTTTATACATCTCTCTATATACTTTTCTTCATTATGTGCCGGTATTATTATCGAAATATGTACCATCATTTTATACCTCAACACTTCTCGTTCTTCAAAGTTTCCGTCTAATTATATCATGTTAGAACATCTTCCGGAACACCATTCTTTCATCCAAGTCAACCTCAATAAATACTTCTTCATATTCTCATTATTATAATTTTAGGGTCAAAATAAGGTCACAACCAATTTACCACCTATTTTCAGACATGAAAAAAGGGCTCCCAGATTTCTCGGAAAGCCCATAAAATCAATATAATTTTTAATTATTCAATGATTGTATCAACACGGCCTGAACCTACAGTACGTCCACCTTCACGCTATATGAATAGCGTTTTTCGATGTATTTTCCATACTTTTTATGGCTGAAATCTGCATATTTTCGTTGTTTTTAGCTGTCCTATTTTTAT
>SVFI01000006.1 GCA_015056905.1 Lachnospiraceae bacterium | reverse complement strand
ATTACCGATGGCAGTCCGACGATATTCTCACTGTTTATGTACCAGCCTGTAACTCTGCGTTCAATCGACAAATCCTCCACAGATACCTTTCCGCCGGACGCATTTGATACCTGCACCATATCTTTCGCTCCAAAGCTGTTAGCTATGAGTATCGAAAATCCCTGTGTCAAACCATTGACGAAAAAGATCATCGTATTAAATACAACTGCCGTCGCACCGACTGCTGCCAGCGCATCCGTTCCGACATACGTGCTGACAATCTTGCTGTCTGCCATGTTATAAAACTGCTGAAATATGTATCCGAACATAAGCGGAATGGCAAACATCATAATGACCTTTGCCGGATAGCCCTTTGTTAAATCCTTCATTTCTTATTCCTTTTCTTCTTAAATCATCATTTTGCCATTGCAAACTATATCATAGTGAATTTTGTTTTTCAATGGTAACATACAAAAAAGGGACCTTCTCAGATCCCTTTTCACTCATTTCATCTTATACTTTGCCACAAGCACCTGCTCACAGTCATCCGGTGCGTTATCCACAAACAACTCTCTGTCAAACTCTCTATCGCCTCAAGTTCTTCCGGCGCAATGTATCCAATGTCCTTGAATATATGAAATGACTTTCTCTTAAAAATCATCTCATAAAGCATCTCATTTTTCTTCATGTTTTCTCCTTTTTCCATCATTTTTAGGATATCCATGAATCAAGCGTAAGTTAATTTAAAATATTATTCAAGTATTATTTACAATAAATTTCAATCGCTTCGGAAACAAACTCTGCAGTACCTTTTCCGCCGGCTTTGTCGATATTTTCCGTCATGCTTCCGCCGCCGGCATACATCTTTCCGAGCCCTGAGAGAATTTCATTCGTGCATGTATAAAAATGCTGCGAAATATAGTCCTGCAACTTCTTTACCTGTGCCTGCACCGTCTCGTCTCCCGGATTAGTCGGAAGTAACTGTCCGAACTCCTTAAAAATCCCCATCATCTCAATGCCAAGGCTGTTTTTCTGCTCTTTGCTTAAATCTTCGGTTTTCTTTTCATACTCCCTGTAAGCATCCGTATCGCCCCAACTTGCCTTCGCCTGCGTAGCGTACTCATCCATTTTCTTTGTATCAAATGCTGAAAAATCCATATTTTTCACTCCCATCAGATGTATTCCACGAGCATAAATAATCAGGTTCTCAATATGTTCCTTTTTCAGTGTCAAAAGCTTGATCTGCTGCTCCAAGGCTTTGCTTCGGTCAAAATTCGGATTATCAACAATCTCCTTGATTTCCTTCAGCGGAAACTCAAGTTCCCGAAACAACATGATGTGCTGCAATCTTTCCAGCGCCGTATCGTCATACAGCCGGTAGCCTGCCTCCGTCACCTCTGTCGGATGCAAAAGCCCAATCTCATCATAATAGTGCAGAGTGCGTATGCTCACTCCGGTCAGTTTGCTCACTTCGTTCACTGTCTTCATATCGCTGACCTCCCCGTGTAAGTATACCATAATCCATGACGTAACGTGAGGGTCAAGCATTTATTTTGTTTTTTTCAGATATACTTTAACAGGCTCATAAATAATTTCCGCCGAAATGTCATGTGGCTGTACAAGTAAAACATCCTGTATCTCCATATCTACATAATAATCTGTCCATGATATAGATTTTTCTTTTGTGCTGATTTCTGTTAGCTTACTGCTTCCTCCCGTTGCACCACCGGGGTTTCCTTCCAGACGCTCACCGTTTTCATCCAGCATCCACATATATGTGCTGAAATTGATTTTTTCGTCCTGCGGCACTTCCTCTGCCAAATGATAATATGTGGTACACTTAATTCCAAGTTCTGTCTTTACCACAACTACCTGATCAATCATGACATTCGAATCTTCTACTTCCGTTACCTCTTCCGGCAAAAAAACATAAGTTGTCGCATTGCTTTTATCACTCATGGCAAATTCTATTTCTTTCGACACCCATTCGTGTTCCGTACTTTCACCCCAGACATCAAGATGACACAAAAACTCCTTTTTTTCTCCGTTCATCGGATAATCATAAGCAAGGACATAATGACAACTCCCATCTTCTGCTGTCGTTACGCCGCAACTTGCCGTGACACTTCCCTCTAATTCCGTCGAATCACTAATCCATGCATTTGCATACAGAATTTGTTTTCCGCTTTTACTTTCCGTCTCTTCCTCCTCTCCATGTCCCATAATCACATAATTCTCTTTTTCAGGCGTCAGAACCACTTCCACAATGCACTGCCCGCTGTCGCAAAGAGTTTCTGTGATTTTTGCATTTACAAAATCATCAAACTTATATTCTGTCACAGACTCGGCCTGCATATTTGTCTCGCTCTGCTCTACATCTGTTTCCACAAGTGATAACTCCTCCTGCGACATATCTCTATTCCACGTCTTTTTCCAATGCTGGGCTATTCCCCATTTCTTTACTCCCGCATAAATTGTAGTCGAACCCACAATAACCACAAATGCCAACATTGCTACCTTAAACAAAAACTGTTTCGCGTGGCTAACCTTATGTACCGCTCCTTCTTCAGGAAGTTGTTCCAAAGTAACTTTCAAATTTCTTTTCATTTGTTCCGGAACTTCCGTTTCTTTATCAATTCCCTGCATCATTTCATCAAACTTACTCATAGTTCATCCTTCCTCCTTATATAATTCTTCTACCTTATTTCGCGCCTTCATCAGGTACTTTTTCACACTGCTTTCACTCGTTTCCATAATCCGGGCAATTTCCCGGACTTTATATCCCTGTGCGTAGTACAAAATGACAACAAGCCGTTGTTTTTCTTCCAACGTATTTAAAAACAAATTCCATTCCACACTGAGATATCCGTAATCCTCTGTTCCGCGTTCCTGTATTTTTTCATCCTTGCAAACCATTTTTCGTTTTCGCAAAATGGTGTTACACTCATTAATCAGAATGCGGATCATCCATGTCTTGAAATATCTGTTTTTTTCCAGTTGCCCGATTTTCTGCCAGCAAATCAGTGCCGTTTCCTGCAGCGCATCCTCCACATCCTCATCCTTCTTCAGTATCGCCTTGGCAACTTTATACATATCCGGGAGGTTTTGTTCAAAAAGGAATGAAAATGCCTGCTTGTCCTTTCTTTTTGCCCTTTTTATCAATTCGTTATACATGTAAGCCTCCTAAAGACATCTTTTTTCCGGAAATACTTGTCTCTACAACTCATTAGATATTTTTTCTGCTCATTTGGTTACTTCAAAAATAAAAATGCTTCACAGCACTTCTATTTTAGCCGCTGTAAAGCATTTTTAAACGGTACCCCTATTCTTTCAAATACTTATCAAACACCTCAAAGTGACATGCTGACAGTCTCTTATACATCTCCATTCCGTCCATTTTCCCTACCACTGCCGCGAGCGGAATCATGAACTTTGCATCCGAAAAGCCGATATGTTTCATATCCTCAAAAATCTCGCATCTTGCAAATGCCTCCGTGCGGATTAAAGATCTCGTTATCACATTATAATTTTCCTTGCAGCAGATTTGCATGAATGGTTTCTTCATTACCATTCCTTCATAGTCACCGAATACACCGCCATCGATATTGACACCGCAGGCAAATTCTTCCTCATGCTGGCACAGATAATATGCAACCGCACCTCCGAGCGAATGCCCGGTCGCACCGATTCCTTTTGAAAAATCAATCCATTGTGCATAACGGCTTTTCAGGTCGCGTACCACACACTTCGTATCCTGTGCCCAGACAGATATGCGCTCTATAATATAAGCACAATATTTCTTTTGGAACACGTCAAATTTTTCAAACAATTCCTCCGGAGAACCTTTCTCTTTCAACAATTTCATCTGTACGAAAACCAGTCTTAAATATTCGAAGAGACCACCATACATCCGTTTATTAATATTTTTATCCATCAGTTCAAAACTGCCATCGTCATATTCATTGGCAATCGCTTCATATGCATGTCCGATGGATGCAACAATATAGCCGTTTGATGCCATCTCACAGCACAAAAAAGTGTTAGCCTCTGCATACGCCCCATACCCATGGTTATAAATCACAAGCGGAAACTTCTTCCCTTCCACATGGTTCACGTTCTCATAATAGTCTGCTTTCGGAAGTTCTCCCTTCGGCATTTTAAAATGAAAAGCCTTCTGCAGAGCCTGTAATTTGCGCTGCGTAAATATATTCGCTTTTTCCAAGCCTTCTGTCGCAGACTTTTCCACCGGATAATACATGCGGACAAACATTTTTCTCGGTCCCTCGCCCGGTCCCAAAATCTCTGTTCTTTCTGTATCTGTAACTGTAAAATTTTCTGTTCCGACCGCATACGGTCCGGTTATGTAATTTGGTACCTTCATCTCGTTGCTCATTGCTATTTCCTCCTTTTACTCCTCTGCTCCCAATAGATAATTCACGGTTTTTGCAAGCACTCTGTGCTGCCCTCTCACATCATACATCTGTGCAATCGGATTTTTATTGTAGCAGTGATACACAATCGCACATGTCTGAATACCTGTATACGCGGATGAAATATATGTTATCAGTTCTGCCGGGCTGACCTTTGCCTGTAGCTGACCGGTGGCTGACTTTTTCTGATAAAACTCCGCCGCGCGCTGCATCAGATATTCTTTATTTCCGACACCGCCGGCACAAAAAACCGACATACAGATAGACTCAAAGAAAAACAAAGTCTAACACATTTTCGAAAAAATATTTGATTTTATTTTGAAATTCCCGCATATCCGGTTTTTTCAATAATTTCCTGCCCCTCGTCAGACAACACCCACTCGAGCAACAAGTCTACATTTTCATTCTCATTTCCTTTGTAGGTGACTGCATACAATGGTCCCACCACCGGATAACTTCCGTTTTTAATATTCTCTACCGTCGGTGCCACACCGTCTATGCTGATCATCTTTATATTCGGATTTTGAATAATCCCTTCCACATAATAACGGAAAGAAAAGCCGATGGACGCCGTCGTACTCTTATAATCGGAGACACGCTCTATAATTCCTGACATCAGGTCGTTGACCTGCTCGCTCGGTGCCTTCATGATCGGCTTTCCGTCCATAAAGCGTACAAGCATACTCTGACTTCCGCTCCCCTCATTTCTCTGGAACGCCACAATCTTTTCATTGGCTCCGCCGACTTCTTTCCAGTTCGTAATCTCTCCGGAATAAATTCCCTTTATCTGTTCCGCCGTCAACGAAGCAATCGGATTATCCTTATGTACAAAGAAAACAAATGCTTCGCTTCCGATCGGTGTATATTCAAATTCCGTTCCCATTTCCTTTGCATAAGCAATCTGGTCTTCCGAAGGATATGCCCCGAAGAAAATATCTGTCTGCTTTTCGGCCAGGAACATATATCCGCCAATGGTATTGTTATATTCAAATGTACCGTCATAAAGTTCCACCGTATCCGGATATGTCGCATTCACAAACGCTGAATACACCGGAAACACCGCAGCCGCCCCGTCTATCACCGGAAGGTCTCCGGTCAGTTTCAAACTTGATTCCCTGTCGAGCGTGGCAATTTTTGAATCCTCCTTAAATGGCATATATTGATTGACATCAATATTCGGCGATGTGTCAATGGTAAGACTTTCATTGTATCTGATTACAACAACATGAATGAGAAGTGCCGCAAGATAAACAGCAAGCACAATTCCTTCGATTTTCAGAACCTTTTCTCTATTGTTACAGAAAACAAGAGGTATCAGAACTGCAGGTAACACAAACGGATTTATCCATGTAAACACCACATGCATTTCCAGCATCATTGAATAAATGAAAACGTATAATCCCACAAAAAAACTGATAAAAAGAATCAAAATGACCAGCAATATCTTCGCCCATACGGGGAAATCTCTTTTTTCTTTTTTATTCTCCATTGTTACCTCGCAAAACTTTTCCACTTCTATACACATCTGATGAAGCATCTTCATAATTAATTGCCTATCTTCCTCTGTCATCTCACCGCACACAGGTGACAGATGCGTATTACCAATACACTCTCTGTCTCAGTTACCTGAAAGTAATCTTTTTCTTCATATATCTTATTCAGTTTCCAAAATGACCGGACCGCCCCTGCACAAAAAGAAGAATGCAACACATCGCTGCTCTCAATTACTTTTTTCACTGCCAATCGTAAAACAGCACTATCCGGACTTCCCGGATAGTGCAGTATAAAACGAATCGTATTATCGTTAAAATTATGGACCAAATACTGGAGTTTCTCTCCGGTCCCTATTATAAAATGTTCTGAATGTTCCATACAAACACTCCCATCTATTTTTCAAAGAAAACATATTTGTTTTTGCCTTCCCGCTTTGCCTGATACAATGCGGTGTCCGCACGCAGATACAGTGCCTCAATCGACTTACCGTTCTCCGGGTAAACGGCGATTCCGATACTTCCGGATAAACTCACATCCCCATATTCGCTACACACACCTTGTATTGTGGCCAATAATTCTTTTGCCTTCGCTTCTACAACATCACGCCCAGTCACATTTCGCATCAATGCAAAAAACTCATCACCGCCGACTCTTCCGACAATATCACTGTCACGGAAGCGCTTCTTCAATTCCGCAGCAAACTCAATCAAAAATTCATCCCCTGCCTGGTGACCATGCGTATCATTTAACGCCTTGAAATTATCGACATCGACCATAAACAGCGCATGCTTATTTGTTGTATCCCGCTCAAAAATCTGCCGGATATACTCCATCGTCGTATCACGGTTGAGTACCATGGTCATCTTATCCATCTTCGCGGCTATCACAAGCTTTTGCTCTTCTATTTTCTCTTTATCGATGTTCTTCGCCGAAAGCATGGCACACATATGCCCGCTGTCAACATCCGTCATAAAACGCACTTCATTGAGTACCCAATGTTTCCGTCCGTCTGACAATCTGCGTTCATATTTAAACGCCAGATGTGTTCTCCCGCTCTCAAAAATGCTTCGCAGGAAATCCTGTGTAAAATTGCGATAGAATTTAGACGCATCACTCTCTTTATCCAAAATGGATTCCACCGCTGCCTCTGCAAGTTCTTCCATCGTCTGACAGGATTGCAATGTCCCCTCACTGATTAACTGTCTGCGCTGACTGATAATACGCCAGCTATCAATGTCAATATAGGAAACTGCATATATATCGCCCGGAAGTTCAAACAAATATTTCAATTCCTTCTGATAATTCTGACGCGCCATATAATCCTTGGTAATGTCGCGCGTTACGCCGAAAATCCCCAAAATCTCTCCGTCGTCTGCCCGCAGAATATACTTCGAAGTAGAACCATATCTGTGCTGACCGTCGTCATCCGTAATCGGTTCAATATAATCAATCAGATTTTCTCCTCCGGAGAGCAGTATTTTGTCGTCTGAAATATATCTTTTGGCAAGAGTTTCGTCATCGAAAATCTCCAAATCCGTCTTGCCGACAATCTCATCCGAGCTCTTTTTCCCCACCATTTTTACAAACGGCTGCGATGCTGCCATATAGACCAAATCCGCATTTTTGACAAACATCATATCTCTGGTGCTGTCCAATATCGATTGAAATGCCGCGCCAATAAGTGCACTATTTTTTCTTTCACCCATACATATTCCCCCGTACACAAAATGAAATATTTCCTGCATTTATTATACTACGACTTAAATCATCGGGCAACTCTAATCCGAATTATCTTCCTGTCTTACGACATCCCTTTTCGCCAACAGTAACATAAGTACAAATGTCAAAACCAGCCCGATTCCGCCTCCCGCAAGCAGAATAACCCCAATCGCGGTCCGCACCTCCTCAAACTCTCTTTTATCAAGTCCGAACTCAAACCACCATGTCGATGCATCTAACGTATACATCATTTCGTGATATCTGTCATACTGCAGATTATTTGCTATGATTAAATCCCACATTTCGGAATCATCGGATTTTAAGTGTGTCCATGTACCGGTAGCAAAAGGTAACCGAACCTTCCCCTTTTTCGGAATGTCCACCACCGTATCATTGATAAGAATGAGTATTCTGCCACGTTCCTCAAACGAAAGCACATAGTATTGTGCATAAATTGCTTTATATCGGTAAAAAAAAGCCCCCAATTCCGTCGTTCTCTGCGGTGCGGCGCTTGATGGTGTTATCACGGTCCCACCCCGCACACGATTATATTTCGAATAAGAATTCGTACTCCCTCCACGCGAAAAATCATAGACTTTTTCATACACTCCCGTCGGTTTCAATTTCGCAGCATCAACCTCAAGACAAATCGGTTCGTCCTTTGCTTCCAGAAACTGTTCATAAGACTTAAGATCTGTCGTCATCCCCTCTGTCGGATATCCGGTAAACTCTATCGCCAGAAGTTCTCTGCCCTCTGCCGCCTGCGCCTTTGCTTCTGCCTCATACCTCTCCCATGTGACAGGCTGCGTCTTTTCATACCATAACTTTTCATAATACGGATAGTATGCAACGACCCACGAAAACATCATCATAAGCACACAAATCTTTATGCACGCTGAGCCAATCGTATCTATTATCTTGTCTCGTTTGGTCTGTTCTTCCATCATTATCCTCTGCTTACTTTTTATCTCTTAAAATTGTCATTCCGATTAAAATCATAACCGGAAAAACAAGCGCCGACAAAAGTCCTGTTTTCAAGTCACCGCTGCAAAGATTTGCCGCCATCCCCACTACTGTCGGTCCTGCCGCGCATCCGACATCGCCTGCAAGCGCCATAAACGCATACATTGCCGTCCCTGCAGTCGGAAGTTTGACAGCTGCAAGCGAAAAAGTTCCCGGCCAGAAAATACCGACCGAAAATCCGCACACCGCACAACCAATCAATCCCCAAGCCGGACTTGATGTCAGTGATGCTGTCAGGTAACACACAATACAAAGACATGCACTTGTCACCATCACCTTTTTCAGCGAAATTTTGTCACTGTATTTCCCGTACAGCGCACGCGCCGTCCCCATAAAAATTGCAAAAGCGCAAGGCCCCGCCAAATCTCCTACCATTTTGCTCACGCCAAGCGCAGACTCTGCAAATGTTGATGCCCACTGGCTCATCCCCTGTTCCGATGCTCCTGCACCAACCATAAGTACCAAAAGAACCCAAAACACTTTCTGTCCGAACAGTCCTCTAAGCGACATCTTTTCATGCCCGCTCACAATCGGAAAAATCGGCACTTTTGCAAAATATACGGCGTTGAGCAGTGGCACAATCGCCCAAAGACATGCAAGCACCTTCCAATTTTCAATCCCGCACACATGGAAAAACAGCGTTGAAAAAAGTACGACCGCAACATGTCCCCAGCAATAAAAGGAATGCAAAAGACTCATTGCTGCCTCTTTCTTTTCCGTCGGGCACGCTTCTACAATCGGACTGATTAAAACTTCAATAATTCCTCCTCCGATGGCATAAAGTACCACACAAAGCAGGATTCCTGCATAAGCTCCCGGCAGGAGTTCCGGCAAAAATGCCATTCCGACCAATCCTGCTGCCGCAAAAACATGCGCGGCTACAACAGCAACTCTGTAACCGATTTTGTCAATAAATCTCGCAGACAGCAAATCTACCAGAAGCTGCACCGCAAAATTCATCGTTGTAATCAGCGTAATCTTATCCAACGTCAAAGCATATTGCCCCGATAATGTCAAAAATAAGAGCGGCAAAAAATTATTTACTATCGCCTGCGTAATATATCCCAAATAACTTGCATAAATTGTATGTTCGTAGCTTTTTAATGTCTTCATGACAATTCCCGTCCTATCATGATTGCTTTTGCGTCGGTTCCATGCCCGATATTACGTGTGACAGCAATCGGAACATCCTTGCTGACGTATTTTTGAATTAAAATTTGAATCGCCGATATTCCGCACACCTTCTCCAGTTGTGAAAAAGTGCCGAGCAAAACACCGGACACCTTCTCAAATGCACCCATCTGCGCAAGCTGCGCGAAATATGTTTCTATCTGCATCGCCAAACCACTCCTTGCTTCTAAGAGCAGTATTTTCCCGCTTAAATCAGGCATATAAGGAGTACCGGCCAGTTTCAAAAAGCACCGGATATTACCTCCTACGACGATTCCCTGCATTTCTTTTCCCTGCAGAAACTTATAATCTATTTGAAATAAGCCACGGCTTACCTCTTGCCTACGCTCCGATTCCATAACCGCATCTCGAAAATCCGTTATCTGATGCTTACCATTCTCCGCAGATATCATATTGCGTACCTGATAGAGCACGGATGGCTTTCCTGTCATCGCATAAACCGCATTAACCAATGTGGTCAAATCGCTGTATCCCCAGAAAAGTTTGGATTTTGAAGCGATTACATTATAATCCAAATGCGGCAGGACACCGTTCGCAATGTCTCCTCCGGAAATGTCAAAAATTGCCTTGATTGCGTCATCACGGTAAAAATTCATCAACACTCCGGCGCGTTCCTGCGGCGCCGCACTCCCACATATCCCGTGCATGTCACACTTCTCATATATGTGATTGCCGAACACCGGATTCAGTCCCATATCCCGCAAAATACGCTCCAATTCTTTTATCTGCGGTTCACTCTCACGCCTTTGCGGATTGGAACAGCAAACAATTCCTACTTTATCACCTATTTTCAGCATAAGTTACCTCGAACTCACTTCCTGTTTCATGTTCCTATATGTTTCCATATCCGGATACTTCGCACACACGTACTTTTCTGCCTCATAATAATGACTGCAATAGCGGTTGATCCAAAAATTCCTGTCCGGTGTCTTTAGTCGAAACGAACGATGCTTGTAAGAATAAATCACACTGACATACTCTACCTGAACATCCTCAATACAATATTTTTTTCTGAGAAGATTGCGAAAAACAAAACCGCCCGGATAGAGCACCAGCACGTAATTTACCATAAACATGAGGAACACTCCGCCCAGCGCATAAAACATAACGGAAGCGCCGCCCAGCACAATGGCTGCCTCCCACGGGTTCCATCCCCCCGGGTTCGTCACATTTACATATGCACCGTACAGCATGAATGTTGCCATTCCAATACACAGGACTGCCAATGCGCTATAGGTAAAATCCGCATATCTGCAGACGATGAGCTGTTCCTTTTCCCATTGTCCGGGAATCTCCGGAAGCGGGGTAAATCCCAACCCCACCACAAGCAAGCAGACCAAAAGCACATAACCGTTTAAAATGCACGAAAAAATAACCCAAGGCCGTACTTCCATATGATCCCACGCCTGCAACAGACTACACTCATTAAAAAAACAGGTCGCATAAAGAAAAACAGCTGAAATTACAATGCTGTAAATCATAATTCGTATACATACTTTAAGTTTGTTTATGTCCAATGCTTTTCTCCTATTCGTTCAAACATTAACACATTCCCATCCATCTTCGCTGAAATTCTTCCGCTGTCTTTCAGCCAGGTCAGATAAGAGCGCACCGTACTTCCGACAAGCGCATGCTGTTCAAACGTCATTGTCAGCTCGTACTCCTCGAACAATTTCTTAAGCAGTTGTTCAAAGCTCATCGGCGTGTCGCAAAGTCCCTCAATTTTTTCTGCCACTTCCAGTACCTTGTCAATATTGTACTGAGCTAACTCTGTGATATCGTCCATCGGCACTGTATGCGAAGGCACAAACATCTTTGCCTTCATCCCTTTGACCTTTTCAAGCGTTTCAAGATATGCCCCGACATCATAGATAAAACCGATTTTGTATTTATCTATCGTCTCCCTGCTTGAGAGGCAGTCCGCCAAATATACCACATCATCCGCCGTGCGCAATCCTACCATGTCAAACGTGTGTCCCGGAAGCTGAATCATCTCCATCCCCTCCGGCAAATCGTCCGCTGTCATGGCCTGCACGACACTCTCCTGTGCCATCAGAAATTTGTGACGCAATTCTTTTCCCGGACATCCTCCGTATAAAAAAGCAGGTTCCAGCACAGGCGCGCATGTAAAAAACTGCTCAATACCCGGCGCATAAATATCGCATCCCGTCTGCGTCTGTAAATACTTGTTTCCGCCGATATGGTCCGCGTGGGAATGCGTATTGTAAATTGCCTTCAGCGTCCAGCCGTTCTCATCCAATACGCGGCGGACCTTTTTGCCCGCATCCTTATCATTTCCGCTGTCAATGAGGCAAACCTCTGTGTCATTTAATTTTACAAGCCCGATTTTCGCCGGACTCTGGATATAATAACTGTTTCCCGAAACCTGAATTAATTCGTACATTTCTTCTTCCTCTTCTGTTCATTGTATAAGCGTTGCATCAGTTCCTGACAATCTCCAACATATCTTCTCTGTTAATCATAAGCAACTACTCCTGCGCATTATACATAAGTCGGAACGAATAATTATCGCTGTCCACATGGTAATCCCAGAACACTTCATAATCAGGTACCTCGCTTGTATGGGAGAAAATATCATAGGATTCCTTGCCCGTTTCATTCGATATACGCCTCGATGTAAGTACTACCCCTTCCTCATGTTCACCTGAAGGAATTGCAGCAAATTTTTCTTTCGGATAATAAATATAAAGCGTATACTCCGTATCGCCCTCCAAATAATATGCAGTATCACTGATGGCTGTCGCATTATTAAATCCATGTCCGTTCCACTCGGATGCCTCATAAAGTTCTGCATCTTCTCTGATACTGTACCGAGAAGGATCTGCTTCGACATTCAGGTAATAAAAATCTCCGCACTGCTTAATCTCAAAATCAAATGTAATCACCTTATTGGTATCTTTAAACAGAGCATCGGAAACAAACATACCATGTTCATATACGCTTGTTTTCAGATTATCAAGAGGATGTATATTGCATTTTTCCATATCCTCCTCGGAATCATATGTAACTAAGAGCAGATTCACACTTTTACTTCCAAACATCGGATTCTCATTCTTCTCCCAAAGACTATCCAAATCGATATCCTTTAATGTCTCCGCCACACAATAAAACCGGTATTCGCAAATCAGCTCCTCCAGATTTTCGCCGTCATAATACTCATGAAAATACATGTTGTAAAACGCATCACCGTTTTTACCCCATCCGTCAACATTGTCTCCGCCTTTCATGTTGATGCAATCCGGCGACGTTCCGAGAAGCTCAGTCACTTCCTTCGTAAACGCTTCCTCAACCTCTTCTTTCTGGTAATTATCCGCCGCCTCATCCATGCGGGACTGCTCTGCTTCGATGAGCACTCCGAATTCTTTGCCACCATATTCCATCGTGACAAGCGATTTCGATGTAAGTCTCGCCCCGAAAAGATCTGAAACCTTCTGTGTGTCACTACTCACAACCTCAGCTTCAAATCCGTATTTTTGTTTCACATAGGTAACTGCATTCTTCTCACCCTGCTTGCGCCACTCCTCCGCCTGCGCACGTTCCTCCGCCGAAATACAGCCGGTAAGCAGCCAAACTGATGTTATGAGAATAAGGCAAATACTCCAGAATCTTTTTTTCATAAATTATCCTCTCATTCTAATCCTTTTTTCACGCATCCAAATGCCACCAGCGCCCACTGAAGCAATTTTACACTTTCGTACCATTTTTATGCACACTGTGAATGCAATAAGTAAAACGATTCTTAGTGTCCTCTTTCTTAAATCAAATTACCTGAACCAAACTTTCACAAAGCAGCACAAGATTGTATCGGATTCCTTCACAATTTCTCCACTCTCTGTTGTCCCATTCTTCCCGGGTCACATCGTCACCGCCATAAATCAGTGCTCCATAATCAAAGCCCCGAAACTGCGCGACTGCAATGCACCCTGCCTGCTCCATCTCTACAATTTTAGCCCCCTCTTCTTTTCTCCTCGCAATTCGTTCCTCTGTTTCCCTGAAAATTGCGTCTGTTGTCCAAACAATCCCACGAAGATGCGGAACCGATTGTTCCTCCAGATATCTCACAATCTTTTCCGTGACATTCTGATCTGTATAAATGTACTTGGAAGGCTCTATGTAGTGATATGAAAATCCCTCATCCCGTATCGCTCCTTCTACAACAAGCACCTGTCCCACACCGATGTCGGAATCCAAAACTCCGCCCCCGCCGCAAAACATAACTTTCTTAATTCCCATAGCATGAAACATATCCAGATTTCCCGCACATGCAGGACAACCCACAAATCCAAGTGTAATCAACACATCCGAATCCGCAAACCGAAACATCTGAATCGGATTTTCTCCCGGAATCGTTCTCTCAAACAATATCTTCCCTTCTTCTTTCAGTTTGTCCATAACCTCAGGAAAAAAAGTCAGCACCAGCTTATCCGTCTCAAACGGTTTGTCCGCTAAGGCAATCGGATTGACTTTCGCTTCTCTATTGTTGTCATATTCTAAAATCGGGTATTTATCTGTCAGCATCATTTTCTATTTTTCTCCTCAATGCTTTATTTTTACAATTAGCATAATTATACTATTTTGATGCAACACATACAATTCATTTTGTATATTTGACAACTGTTTTCCTTCGTGCTATTCTCTAATCAGAAGTTCTAAATCTCTTTAAATTCCATCTTATGGATGGGTCGAGTAATTTGGAACTTTTTCTTTTTGATCAATGTTATGTATCCAAAACCAATTCACCCCTATTTTCTTCTTAACAGTAATTCTCACTTTAAGCACACTATCATCTATTACTAACTCACCTCTAAAATAGGCAAAATTATATCCGTTTTTCTCATGGATATTCTCAACATCATCCTTTATTAATTCTGCGTTTTCAATGATCCATTTCAAACTTTTTATAGTAGCAATTTTGTATTTTTTAAGTGTTTTGGGTAACATTTGAAACCGTTTCCCTGTGCCCAACGTTTCCTTAATTCCTTTTGCATTTATTTTTACAGAAATTCCCGTTTTCCTATTTATAATCTCCTCTTTTGTAAAAAATTCTTCTTTGCGCAGTACACGTAGCACTTCTTTCTGAACGCCGACATAATCATTCCACTTCCCGTCAAGATTATATCGCGCCAATTCCTCTGCCATGCAAATTTTCTTCATAGAAACTCCTTATTATTTAATTTTATCATTGAAACTTTTGGCGAACGCCATGATTAAACAGAAAAGCTATTGCTTCTAGATGTAAGACATTGTATTAAAAATAACTCTATTTATCAACACTTTTTTGATAGCAAACTCATATTCACTTTACCATTTTCCTCCAACCAGTCCAAAAACTCCTGCATATATCTTTCATGCGGCGTAATCACGTCGATATCCACCTCCGGACACCGTTTCGCAAAATCCTGCAGCATGGTTTCCAGATTTGTCTTTGATTTCATATAATCATCCACAATATATTCTCGGCTCATACCCGCGCTGTGAAGCAGAATTGCAGAAACGACACCTGTTCTGTCCTTCCCTGCATTACAAAAAAACAGCACGTTCGTCTTCGCATTTTGAATCGTTGAAATAATATTTCTCATCTGTTCATCCACCATATTTATGTAGGACTTCGACACATCATCTACCGTTTTAGGAACTACATTTCCTCCTGTTACAGGCATACAAAAATAACGAAATCGGTTATCTTCGGCTAACTCACATTTCCTTTTAGCCCGTTCCTCATTCGTCCGCAAATCAACAAGCGTTGTAATATTGTTCTCGACCAGCCACTCTGTCTCCTGCGCTGTAATATAATCCGGAACATCACTCCGTACATATCTCAAGCTGTCCGGCAGAATGGTTCGGGTGTTCTTGGTAGATTCTAAAATGCACTCCATTTAAATCTTTAACCTCATATCTCTATAACTTTGTACTTTATCCTCAAATCCCAGTTTCTTATAGATTGGATAACCTTCATCAGTCGCCATTAAATTAATTCGGCACAACCCCTTATTTTTCCCATATTCTATCAGATTTTTCATTAGCTGCGAACAGATACCTCTTCCTCGATATGCTTCCTCCGTATACACACTGAGTACTTCCCCCTCAAATCCGTTCAGCAAAAACGGATTCGCCGGTTTTTCAATCACAAGCAGGTAAGCCACAGCTACCACCCTGTCTTCTGCTCTCGCAACAAAAGCAATCAGTTCTTTGCCCAGCCTCCGCTCAAAATATTCAGGGAGCTGTGTCTCCATACACGTTCTTTCGTATTCACTGATTTGTCCGAAATCATCTATCATATAAGCAATACGCAGGCGGACCAATTCATCAATGTCCCCTTTATTTGCCTCATCATAGACGACCCTTTCTGCGTTCAGATTCTTCTCTTTCTCAAAAAAAGCTTTGCTGAGCCTCTCATATTCTTCATCCGTACATACCTGCCTGCAAGATGGAGCAAATGACTTAGTTACCTCAAAGCAATCTTTCATATTGTCACAAGGATACAACTCACATTGTCCGCAATTTTCTATCCCCTTTTCCTGCACACACGCTACAACCTTATACCTGCACCAATTCTCAACTTTGCACCCTGTGCATGCAATCTCATCATTTGAAACAATGCGGTCTCTATAGCCGATTTTCATCCATAATTGCGCTGTATACTTTAATTGTTCTTCTGTTTTCTCATACGGTGGCGCCACATATCTCGGACAAGCCAGACAATCATTTCCGCATGCGGCGATGATTTTTGAAGTATTCTTCATGACCATTTCCTCTTTTAGTCCTAAATTCCTTAGCATAATTATACTCATCAGACCTGCTTCTTACAAGGCAGACTTTTGACGCATTTAAACTCACTTGGTTACCGGGTTTACATCCCCGAAAAATCACTTCCGAACAAAAAAATTCTCCCGCAAAAGCAGCCAGTTAGCACGGAACCACTGCATGATCTGCCAGTAACCACAACCTCTGAGTCCATACTCATTAATCAAGTTAAATTTTGCCTGTAAACTGCGCACATCTTCAAACCACACCTCATGCTCCCGGCCGGTATTATCATCTGTATAACGAAAATAGGGACATTGCGCTAATTCATCAAATTGTATCTCCGCTCCCTGACTGATTGCGATCTGCACCGCTTCCACATTTCCCAACGTTCTTGCCATACTGACGCCACGCTCAAAAGGAAGCGTCCAGTCATATCCGTAATTAGGGATTCCGAGGTCCAGCTTTTCTCTCGGAATTTCTGTCACCGCATATTCCACAACACGGCGCACCTGGTTTATCGGCGCCACTGCCATAGGCGGTCCATAGGTATAACCCCATTCATAAGTCATCAAAAGCAAGTGGTCCGCTGCCTCACCGAGAGCCCGATAATCCTTTCCTTCGTACAACACTCCTCTCTGGTCTGCCGACGTTTTTGGCGCAAGCGCCACAGAAGTATGATAACCGTTGGCGCGCATCGTCTCAGCCACCTGCCACACAAAGGCCGTAAAAGCATCCCTGTCCTGCGCCAAAATATATTCAAAGTCAATATCCACTCCTTGATATCCTTTGTCGCGCATCAACTGTAGCATGTTCTGTATCAAATTATCGATACTCGACTGATTGTTGACCACACCGGAAATCAACTGATTACTAAAACGTCCATCCGGTCCAAACGGCGTCATCGTCAGAATAGGCTGAACACCGTTTTGCTGTGCCGACGCTATCATCCACGTATCATCCCACAATGGCGGTATCAAGTCACCCGACACCGTAAAACCATAAGAAAATATAGGTAATTCAGACAAATAAGGCAGCGTCTGCTCTAACACCCACCGGTTGATAAAAGGATACGCATATCCGCTGACAACGATCGTTCTTGCCGGCTGGCGCTGCCCGATTCCAATAAAAAGAGCCTGTCCCGGAACAAGCTCATAAGGATATATTAATTGATTCTCATAAATAAGTTGACTGATATTGATACCGTAAAAAGCTGCAATACTGCCGGCGCTGTCTCCCGGTCTTACAACATAAATTTCCATGTCATGGACTCCGTGCGTTTTCTATAATGTATGCGTTTTTTCCGAAATAGTTACCTACCGCTTATCCATCAAAAAATTTCAATTTACAATTATCCTTACACCCTCTATAATTAAAGCGTTGTGTGCAGTGTGCACAGCCGTACTGCGATACAAGTGAGAAGTAAGGAGAATACGACGTGAAAAACACAGTTGAAATCAGATGGCACGGCCGAGGCGGTCAGGGTGCCAAGTCTGCAGCACTCATGCTCGCAGATGCTGCCTTTATGACAGGGAAATATGTACAGGGGTTTCCTGAATACGGTCCGGAGAGAATGGGAGCTCCGATTACCGCATACAATCGAATCAGCGATCACCCGATTCGTGTACATTCCAATATTTATGAGCCGGACTACGTTGTAGTCGTGGACGAAACTTTGCTGGAAAGTGTGGAAGTAACCAAAGGATTAAATCCGGAAGGTGCTATCGTAATCAACACCACAAGAAGCGCCGCTGAGGTGATACCTTATTTAAGCGGCTACACCGGTGCCGTATATACCATCGATGCAAGAAAAATTTCCGAGGAAGCACTCGGCAAATACTTCCCGAACTCACCAATGCTCGCAGCGATTGTCGCTATCAGCAAAGTCATGACAAAGGAAGATTTTTTCCGTGAGATGGAAAGCTCATACAGACATAAATTTGCCAAAAAACCTGAGGTAATCGACGGAAACCTCAAGGCGTTACATATGGCATATGAGGAGGTGGAGTAAATGGCAGCAACTGATATCAGTAAAATCACCGAAAAAAGCAAATGGCAGGACATTACACTTGGCAATCAGATTTATGGTGAAGGAACCTCCAAATCTTTTAAAACAGGAGAATGGAGAACACAGACACCTGTTTTTTGCAGCGAAAAATGTAAGCAGTGTCTGCTCTGTGTCCCGGTTTGTCCGGACAGCTCTATCCCGGTTAGCGACAGCAAACGTGGAGAGTTCGACCTTGACCACTGCAAAGGCTGTGGTATCTGTGCAAAGGTTTGTCCTTTCGATGCAATTTCAATGAAGGAGGGACAATAATATGGCTATCAGAGAACGTTTATCCGGAAACGAAGCAATTTCTTATGCAATCAAGCAGGTCAATCCTGATGTAATGCCTGCTTTTCCGATTACTCCGTCTACTGAAATTCCGCAATATGTAGCAAACTACATTGCAAACGGTGAGATGGATACTGAATTTATCCCGGTAGAAAGTGAGCACAGTTCCATGAGCGCTACCATCGGCGCCCAGGCAGCAGGCGCAAGATCTTTGACTGCAACTTCTTCCTGCGGACTCGCCCTCATGTGGGAGGAACTGTATGTAGCAGCCTCCAATCGTCTTCCGCTGGCCCTTTGCCTTGTGAACAGAGCCCTGTCAGGTCCGATTAACATCAATTGCGACCACTCTGATTCTATGGGTGCCAGAGATACCGGATTTATACAAATTTACGCAGAAAACAATCAGGAAGTCTACGACAACTTCGTGCAGGCTTATCGCATTGCAGAGCACAAAGATGTCATGCTTCCGATTATGATTTGTCAGGATGGTTTCATCACCAGTCACGCAGTCGAAAACATCGAATTATTGGAAGATGAAAAAGTGAAAAACTTCGTGGGCGAGTACTGTCCTGAAAATTATCTTTTAAATGAAAAACAGCCAATGTCTGTAGGACCTTATGCGGTTTCCAATTACTACATGGAAACTAAAATGGCACAGAACACTGCCATGAACAATGCCAAACAGGTTATTCTGGATATCGGCAAAGAGTACGGCGCACTGTCCGGAAGAACATATGGATTCTTTGAAGAATACCGCTTAGAGGATGCAGAATATGCCATCATCATTATCGGCTCTGCTGCCGGCGCCACCAAAGACGCCATTGATTTGCTCCGCGAACAGGGCATGAAGGTCGGTCTGTTAAAACTGCGTGTGTTCCGCCCGTTCCCGGATGAGGAAATTGCCAATGCACTCAAGCACTGCAAAGCCGTTGCCATCATGGACCGAAGCGAATGTTTCCGCGGAAAAGGCGGTCCGCTGGGCGCAGAAGTAAAAGCTGCACTTTACGACTATGCAAAAGACGTAAAAGCTTTTAATCTGATTTACGGATTGGGTGGTCGTGATTTTACAGTCGCAGATGCAAAACGCATCTACGAAGACTTGGCTGCGTACGATAAGGACGGCAAAGCATTTGAAGAATATCGCTACATAGGACTTAGAGGATAAGGAGGCAAATGAGATGAGTTATGATTTTAAAGCAGAAATGAATAAACCTGAACGTTTGGCTCCGGGACACAGAATGTGCGCCGGTTGTGGAGGCACCATCGCTGTTCGTGCTGTGCTTCGTGCACTTCACGAAGGCGACAAGGCAGTCATAGGTAATGCCACCGGTTGTCTGGAAGTATCTACCTTTATGTACCCTTATACTGCATACGAAGACAGTTACATTCACAATGCATTTGAAAATGCCGGTGCCACCATGAGCGGTGTTGAGACGGCATACAATATTTTGAAACGAAAAGGGAAAATCGACGACACTTATAAATTTATCACTTTCGGTGGAGACGGTGGTACGTACGATATCGGTTTCCAGTCATTGTCCGGTGCCATGGAGCGAAACCATGATTTCGTGTACGTGTGCTATGACAACGGTGCTTATATGAACACCGGTATTCAGCGTTCTTCTGCCACACCAATGTACGCAGATACAACCACAACACCGGTCGGAAAACAGTCAAACGGAAAAATGCAAAACCGTAAGGATCTTGCTTCCATTATTGCCGCACACGACGTCCCTTATGTTGCGCAATCAACTTTTCTCGGCAATTTCAAAGACCTGCACCTCAAGGCTGAAAAAGCCATCTACACGGAAGGTGCTGCCTTCCTCAACATCATGGCCCCTTGCCCGAGAGGTTGGAATTACCCAACCGAGGATATCATGGAAATCTGCAAGCTCGGAGTAGAAACCTGCTATTGGCCACTCTTTGAGGTCGACCACGGCAAATGGATTCTGAACTACGAACCAAAGAAAAAACTTCCGATTGAAGATTTCTTACGTCCGCAGGGAAGATTCCGTCATTTGTTTAAAAAAGGAAACGAACATCTGCTTGAGCAGTTCCAGGCTGAAGTTGACAGACGCTGGGAAGACCTTCAATTCCGTTGCTCGAGATAACGTATAAAATTAGCTGTTGCAAAATGGATGTGACATATCATATCCGTAGAGCAACAGCTTTTTTGAATTTGAATTTAATACTTGACTCACACTACTATTCTGCTAATCGTATCTTCCTCATATCCATAGCTACGCAAGATGGCTAGACTCTCTTCTACATTATACAAACTCATTATCTTCTTTCTGTTCCACAGTCATATTTTCTGTGAGTCTCTCGCCAATTTTATATAAGTGCAGATGATCGATAGCCATCTGAACCTGAAACTCATTTAATTCAATCTCGATGTCATGAATTTTTCCGCTTTGCGGTAAACGAACATGTATAATTGCAAAATGCTGATATTCTTCCGAAGAATAAATATTATCCTCGTACTTTTTTAAACGGACTATTTTTCTCGATATTCCTTCTACAAGTCTATAGTCTATGGCATACACTTTCTTCTCTGTATATGCATGTATATGTGATGTTCCCAAAGCCAATCCATTCTTTTTATAAGTCAAAATTTTTGAATTCAAATATGAAGATTCCAGCTCATTATAATCAATATCACCATTTAACCACTTCCGGACCGGCCTTCCTATGTACAAGGATAATTCCCAATAAAAGAATAATCCAAATAAAAGAATGCCAACAACACCTACAAATGGCTGCTGTATCATGAAGCAACAGGATGAACAAAATATAAGAAACAGCATAAGCAACATACCCACAAAATATTCTCTTCTGCGAAATCTCGAAAGCAGGTCCTGTTTCATATTGGTATATTTAGGCTTCTCAAAGGGATGTTCATTCAGATAGTCTGTATACTGTTCTTTCCACTTAGAGCCGGCAAAATAACTTCCCTCTAAGATGTTCTTATTTTTCAACTTTGCATTTTTATCTGCTTTTTTCTCTTTAAAATAAGCATATATCAGATACAAAATCATAACCGGACATACAGTACATGCACACAATTTTCCTGCCTCATCACCTCGGACAAAAAAGAAAAAAATACCTATTGCAATAATTGTAACTATATATATAGTTAATGTTACCGGTGTCATTGGTGGCACCTTACCACGATTATCTGACATCTTTCTTTTCCTCCACCAACTTCAAGTTTTTTTCGATTCCTAATTTATCCTTTTCTTTTTTCTGCTCACAACAAAATCAATAACAATGACCGACACGACATATATCGGAAATGCCGCAAATCCCCATGTCGTCCACTCCGGTCTGATATCTCCGGTAAGCCCCAAGTATAAAAACAATCCTATAATGCCTGCCACAAATACGGAACCTAACGCAACGAGTGCAATTACCACATAAGCGACTTTCCACATCCGGAACTGTCCGCGAAAGCCCTTCCAATCGGCCGCCAAATATTTTTTCCAAACAATATAAAATCCTACCAAAAACAAGGCTACCCCTATGGGAAACGTCACCGGATTGATACGATAGATGCTTCCCGAAAAGATAATACTTGAATATGTTTCTCCTGTGTCAATCAAAAAAGAATACTGCACAGCAAACGAAATTATACTTAAAAGCACAACCAAAAACCAATGGACAAATGTATACGCCAAATTTTTGATTGGACTTATGACTTCTGTTTTATTCATATGTCATTCCCCCTAATATAAAAGTTTACCCTTCTGCAGATTGTACCCATTCTAATTCTTTTGCCGGAACAACTATATAATTTCCTGCCCCTTCACCAACACGCAAGTATACATTATTAATTCCTGCTTGAATTATAGTTCTTGCACATATCGGACATGGTTTTGCCTTATGTATAGAATTGTCTTTGGGATTGACACCTGTCAAATATAAATCAGCTCCGATTGTTTGCTGTCTGGAACAATTTAATAAAGCATTTGCCTCTGCATGGATAGCGCGACACATTACATAGCCTTCGCCCTGATGCAAATCTCTTTTTATCCTTGGACAATTTCCCGTATCGCAGCAATTTTCAAAACCTCGCGGAGCGCCATTATAGCCTGTCGAAATAACAACATCATCTTTTACAATAACAGCCCCGTATTTTCTCTTAATACATGTACTCCTATATGCAAATACTTCTGCACAATTTAAATATGTATCAATCTTAGTAATTCGCTCTCCTGTTTCCGGTTTAACCATAGATCCACCTCTTGTTTATCTTCTTTTTTATTATATATTCTATTCCTCAAGTTTCTTCAACGTATCTTTCCGTAGTTCTTCTCTTAATTCCTTCAGATACTCCGAAAACTCAACTTTATCATTTGCATATGTCTTGTTAAGTTCATACTCTTTAGGAATCCATGTTGATAAATCCGAAATGTTATGCTGGATTACTGCTTCCAGTCCATCAATCGCTTTATAAACTTTTGCTTCCATAGTTTCTCGCTTTGCCATTTCATCATATAAAGCAAACATTTCAGTTCTGTAGTTTTCAGGTAGCGTATTTACCCATGCATATAATAACTTTTCCTCGGCTTTCTCATTTTCCTCCGTTTTATCGAATGTTGGAATATCACCGGTAAAAGCTTCTCCCAAATCATGAATAATGCACATTTTAATCACTTTATCCATATCCACTTCGGGAAATTCATCTTTTATAAAAAATGCCATCAAAGTCATCATCCAACTATGTTCTGCCACGCTCTCGTGTCTGCCGTTTTTTGTATAGCAATGCCGGGTTGTATCTTTCAATCTTTCAGCTACACTCAGTGCTTCTAATAATTTTCTTGGTTCCATGACTCATCCCCCTAACCACGTTTTACAAAATCTATTTTTGATAAAATGCTAATGTTAAGTTTTCTATTGTCTCAACGATAATCTGGTTTTTATTTGTTTTAACCGATTTTATTGAGTTTATTGGTATCATTAAATTCTTTTGAGAAATGTTTATTTTATGAGGATAAAACTCCAAACCATACTCTGTAAAAAACATCAATAAGGTAAAAAAGCAACGTTGTCATAGCATATTCTTTTATTCCGTTTTTGTACGTCATAGTAGTTTCCTCCAAATTCAGATCCGTGCTTTGTAATGAGACATGCGCAGCTGAGCCGAATTGACCGCGGGAGCCAGCTCACAGGCAGATAAATTTGTGTTCGCAACATATAGTTCTTCACAAATAGCCTATCCTATACGTTTCCATTTTCGCTCGCTTCCTAATTGCAACCGATAGATTTTGATGTTTGACATATCTATCTGTCGAATTTCAGAAAAAATACAACGAAAGCGTTCGCGTCTTTGTTCAAACCGCTATTTCCCTTAAAACAAATGTTCCCAGCGGGCATATATATTGCCTCATACTCTGACTTATATCTGTCGTCCCTCTATTTTTCTAAATTTTCTCAGCATATATCAACTCTTAAAATTCCCATGCTATACGTCTTCCTTGAATTTTTAAACTAATACCAACATATAGAAAGAACAAAAGACTATATTATATCCGTCCAGAAGACAACCGAAACTTTAAATTTAACACCTAATCATCTGCATTCCCCTATTTACCCATTTTTAGTTTTCTGTATGGATTATCGCTTGTTGCATCAAATCCTTTAAGAAGATATTCTTTCGGCAGATAATCGTGGATATCGACATCAAGGAAGTAATTACAAAAATTAATACCGACATAAGTAATTACCGTTGAATCTTCGTCGGCTCCCTCAGGAATCATTGCATAAACAAATCCATAACATTCATCAGGATAAATTGCCACTAAATCGTATCCTGAGGGTTCGTCCGTAACCGAATATATATCCTGATATTCTCCCTGTCCAATACTCTGAAGACGAGCTATTTCATCAGTATATGCTTCCTCGTCATAATCAACCGTCATATATGTGATGTACTGTGCATCCCAGGGATTATAGTACATAAACTGAAATTCTTCTACATTCATGTTTTCGGTTATTGTATCCGGGAAAACATCAAACATTTCTCCATTACATCTGCTATACACCTCTTCAGAAGAATTATGAATATAGTCATTATACTCCGCGATATCGTTATGTACCTCAACTTTTGCTCCGACAATACTAAATGTCAGTAGCCCAATTGCAATCGCCATCATAACGAAATATATTATTCCTATTGATAAAATCACAATCGTCACCACTTTAATAGCCGTCATTAAAGCCCTGTTTTTCACAATTTTTCTAAGAACTCCCATAACATAAAGCGTAATTACAGCTATTATTACAAGTACAACAAATGTAGCCGCTATTGCTCTTCCAAAATTTAGGCATCATAAGTGATTATCTGCATAATCTGCCATTTTACCGGCAGTTTCTCTGACATCAACGTCGTAAAAATCCACGACACAAAGCGAGAAATACAAAGTTTATCATATTGGACACAACATGTCCGGTGGTTTTATACAGATATATCCCTTAACAAGAAAACTTCAAATCTTCGCGTACTTTCAGTCTCTCCGTAAGACTGAAAGTTTTGCACTTTTACCTCCAAGGTCTTTCCTTATCTAGCCAACCATTTTTCTCCCAATACTCTTTCTCCGATTGACCGGAGCCCCAGCCTTTTTTCTGCATCATTCGCATCATCATAAACAATGTTTTTGTTTTAATCCCCACTTTAGCGCGCTTTCTTTTCAATACTTTAGCAGCAATCTTTGTGGTATCCTTTTCGATTTTTTGTTTTTTCTTATCTGCAACTCCATTCCAATTCATTGCCTGAACACTAATCCCATAAGGCAATACCTGCGGTACACCCCAATAAAGTAAGGTATTGGCAATATCCTTGATAGCAGCTTTCGTTCCGCTTCCTGCCGCTGTCGATACCACAATAGCCTTCTTACTAAACATGAATTTTCTTGGTCTGTGTACCATCCAATAATTAAATGTCAAATCAATAAAACTCTTCATCGGAGCTGATGCCCTCATGCAATATGTAGGTGTAGTAAATATTAATACATTCGCAGATTCCACCGCAGTCATAATCTTGTTCTTTTCTTCAAAAAACGGGCACCTTGTATCATCCTCTATACAGGCATAACATCCCAAACAAAAATGATTTAAATCTTTAGGAAGAAAAAATTCAACGATATCTTCTTCGTTACCAATTTTATCTGCTATCATTCTGCCGATGTTATATGAACTGCCTTTATGATTTTGTCCGTTTATCATTACAATTTTCACTTTTTTCACCCCTTGTACATTCTGTTAAATTGTCTGATCCAATCTTCTTCTTTTTTTTGTTCTTCTAGAGATGCCAAATAGCCTTCAAAATTCCTCGATATCGTTTTAAGTTTTACAGAATTTCTTATTTTTTCTTCCGGTCTGTCCATCCACGGATTCTGTTTACCCTTTGGATAAATTGACTCGATTGTGTTTGCTCCAATTCGCAAAATCATTCCCTTAATGCAAATTTCATTTGTTTCCAAAGTAATTGCATTTTTCCATTCGAACCAGTCCAAAATTCCTTCAGATAAAGTATTCCTACCTTGACATAGCACATAACAAACACCTTGTACCTTTGGTGTCAAATAAAGCATTTTTGCTTCTTGTGGTTTTTTAAAAATTTTATCCAGTATTAAATCTAAAGGTTTTATAATAAGTACTGTCAATAAAATTGCAATTCCATATGCAAACTCTGTAATGAATGGTCCCCAAATTGATAAATATATAGTAAAATACGGTTCCTGTTCTCTAACTGCAAACAGATATACGCCTGTTCCAATCAGAACAAACAAATCAATAAGTATTGTAATTAAAGCAAATGGCACCAATACTTTTTCTTTTTTTATCCCCCATTCTGCATATCTTTTACGTTCCTCTTCTGTGAACAGCACAGGAAGATAATATTTTTCTTCCATATCACTTTCCTCCGTAAACTTTAAATCCCGATTCATCATAGTAATTCAAAGCAACTTCGTAGATTTATTAACACAATTATTGTTTCTATCATGATAATGTTTCATCTTTCACCATAATCCACATTATCTCCTTTACCTTGTTAAATTCATCTCTCTATAATTACCATAAAACATAAGCAGTCTCTAATTTTGTGTTTTCTTTGGTAATTTTAATTCTACTATGTTCTGTCTAATCAGCGTTTGCTTGGTTTTAAATATTCCTATCATTACATACTTCCTTCACATAATGGTATAACAAAATTCAAATTAAATTTTATATTACTCATTATAAATTCCTCCACCCATTTCCGCAACAGCACGTTTCATCAGTTTCTCACCCTCCCCACCTACAACTCACAAAAACTGCAACAAAAAAGCACCTTACCCTGACCGTTTAAAGTCAAGGTAAAGCCCTTAAATTTTACAACTCAATTTTCGTTTTTCATATCTTATTTCAAGAACTCCTTTGACACCTTGAACCTCTTATGTTTCCTGAATTTGAACTCTGTTCTTTGTCCTAACACTGGATTTTTTCGTGGTTTTGTACAATAGATTTTGGCAACTGCCAAATATATAATTATCTCAGTAGCAACTTTGCTACCGGCAATCGTGTTACAGGGTGGTTGACCTTCATTCTACATAGAATGGAGGTGATGCTTATGAAGAAATTTGACTTCAGAGACTTAATGTCTTTTGGTATGTTTCTCTTAGCTTTACTGACATTCATTTATTTGATTTGTCACTAACGTAACAAACCCTTCCCTGTACTTTGGCGAGTGAGGGAAGGGTTTCCTTTTTTCATCTAGGTCAACCACTCTGTACCCCGAAGGGGCATAAATGGCGATTGCCTTTTATGATTTCATTATAGCAGATAATTCGTGTAATTCAATACAATCTTTACTTCCTTTTTACAATGTGCCCATTTTATTTTCGTCATATCCCTTGGACTATCACACAAACTATTATCATATCCATAGTTTAGTCTATTAGTAAATATTAGAATTAAAACCGCGTAATTTCCTAAATATTGGTGCATTTTAACACCTTACTCCACCTCACATTCTTCCGGCAAAATATAATAAATTTCTTCTTCCTCCTATATTCTTTAACTTATTTATAAATCATCAATAAAATTATCCGTTGTAAGAATTGCACGATTGTCATCCAATTGCTTAAGCCACTTATAAATACTCTCTATCTTATTTTTAGTATTTTCTATTAATACAATAATTTTCCATATGGTTTTCTTTTCATCATATGTAATACTAACAGATTTATCTATATCCTCAAAATCAGTAAAACGTCCCCGTTCAAAAGCATCTAAGCGTTTTACAAAATGACTGAGTTGTTGTATATCCTTTTTACGATGAGTTCTCTTATTTTCTGTCAAAACATATTTCATAAATAGCGTAACCACATTATAATTATACAATGCATCCTTCTTATCACTAATTAAAAAGCTTAACCCACCATTATTTCCCTGAATTTCAAATGCCTTATATCGCATTTTAATAAAATCTATTTCTAAATTAGAACTTTTATTGAGTTTATCTCTTACATCTCGCAAACCATCTTCCAAAACATTTTCTGCGAATCGCCTAGGTTCAATCTGCGCTAACAATTCATAGTAATCCGCTCTATTCCAATAAATAGCAAACGACAAATCTTTTTGAAATAATTTTCTTTGCTGTACATCAGTTAAAATATTAGATGTATAACAAGCCGCAAAATATGTTTGAAATGAACGATGTGAAAATCTATAAACATCTCCCTCTTCCACTAATATACAAACCACATCACAAAGATCCTTCAAATAGTCCTTTGCTTTAACATCCCTAATTCCTAACTTTTGAATTGATTGATTTAAAAAACCTAGCAATTCTTTTTCAGAAAACTCATATATCTCTTTGAAATACGTATGAAAACAAAAATGACAAAGCATCATCCTAAATCCATTTTCATCTAAATCCTTACACTTAAATTCTCGCAGAAAATACCCTTTATCATGACTATCATGCGCACTATAAATGGCATCATATGCTTTACTGTAAAACTCCGCAAGGTGCTCTGGAACAGAGTTATTTTTCATAAAGGTCAAAAACATCATAGATAATAATAATGGATTTTCTGCAAAATCTTTATGTTTCTCATACAACTCCTCTTCTAATTGTCTGCAAAAACCTCGCGTTTTCTCATCTTCTTTCCATATTTTTGATGATAAAAGTACAGCCTGTTGAAGATTAAGTGTTTTAGACCTTACCTCTGTAAAAGTTTCCAAAGGTGAAGTATCTCTTCTCGGTCGAGACGTAATAATACAAGGATTTTTGGGATATTTAGAACAAAAATTTTGTATGGCTTCTGCAGTTTCCTTTGCTCTTTCTTCTTTTACCTCATCAAAACCATCCATCAAGAATAAATATTTTCCAAGCCGCAAACTATATTCAAACTGTTCGACCGGCAGTTGTATATCAAAATCTTTCATACATGTATAAATCAAATCAATAATTGATATTTGTTCAGATTCCTGATTACTAATTCGCCTCAATTGTAACAGTACGGGTACATACTCTCCACGATTAGCAGTATTTAGGAACAAATATCTCATTAACATAGATTTACCAATCCCTCCCGTTCCTTGTATTAGAATGTTATTACTAATACTTAATAAGGAATCAACTGTTTCAGTATCTATTTCTTTTTCACCGTATTGAACACCAATGCTCACATAAATATTATCCTTTCCTATAAGATTCCTTGGATTTTGTCCTGTTGCTAAAGTTCTAACCTGATTGTATCGTAGAGTTGCATTATCTAAATAACGACTAAACGCAGTACCTAAATAAACCTGAGCCTCACCATAAGCACTTTTCATCCCATCCATAATGATATTTAAAGCACGCTCAGTAGCCTTCTCTCCTAATTTATCTTCGCTACTCCTTATTGCAACATTTGTCTTTTGTGTATTCATCTATTTTCTCCCTTACAAATATTTTTAATACTACATGTACCAACAAAAAACTGATAGTTATCCCAACTATCAGTATCAAAATTCAATAATTAAACTGTATTCTTCATAACACCCCTCCCCTCATTATTTTTAAGCATACCATATATTTACAACTCTTTCAAGTTACATATTTCTCCACTTTCGCCCTCTTCCCACATTTTAATTCACTATAAATCTCCACATAAGAAGTAGCTTACCTTATCCCCGTCTAATCTAGTTCTTATTTATCTTAGGCAACTTCACCGCCTGATCTATCTCAGAACGAGTAGCTAGTTTTTCCTAGCTGTATGCTACACATCTTTGGCACTACCACTTTCTTTTGGTCGGATTATTTTTCGTTTACCAACATTACAGTAGCGACATACTCATCATTGCTAAACATCTACTCCTCATACTGTTTTCTCAGAAGCACTTGGATTTTTGTTTCATCTGAAATGAACGACTTACCTGATTTGCCGGATTTCATCTAATACCACACCTCCTTTGTCTTAAAGTGTGTGGTCTGTTAGCATGAGTCTTTATCTGACAAGTCATTTTTCATATCTTATTTCAAGAACTCCTTTAACACCTTGAACCTCTTATGTTTCCTGAATTTGAACTCTGTTCTTTGTCCTAACACTGGATTTTTTCGTGGTTTTGTACAATAGATTTTGGCAACTGCCAAATATATAATTATCTCAGTAGCAACTTTGCTACCGGCAATCGTGTTACAGGGTGGTTGACCTTCATTCTACATAGAATGGAGGTGATGCTTATGAAGAAATTTGACTTCAGAGACTTAATGTCTTTTGGGATGTTTCTCTTAGCTTTACTGACATTCATTTATTTGATTTGTCACTAACATAACAAAACCTCCCCTGTACTTTGGCCAGTTAGGGGAGGTTTTGTTCTTCTAAACTAGGTCAACCACTCTGTACCCCGAAGGGGCATAAATGGCGATTGCCTTTTATGATTTCATTATAGCAAGGATTGAAGATATTACAACAATTTTTTCAAATTCATATCGTGAAATTAAAAGTTGATGACTAAGATTATTCACCTTGGGGGACGTGTTCGTTTAAGCTCTTATTACGGTAATTCAAGTTCGTACGAAGTGCATATCCTTGTTCTTCCCAAAAATTATTTGCCACATCGTTATCTTTGAAAACCAGCCCGAATACTTTAGTAATACCTTCTTTGCGCAGGGCTTCTTCTGCTCTCTGAACAAGCATATGTGCTACTCCTTGACGGCGAAAATTCGGATCAACGCACAAATGATGCACAATCGCCCGTCTACCATCATGGCCTGTAAGTATTACACCAACGATCTTCTCTCTATTATCATCATTCGTATATGCCAAAAAACAAGTTGTCGGATTACGTTTCAAGTATCGTTCAATGCCCTCTCGACTATCGTCCACCGGATTCATTGCACGCCTTGATTGCTCTGTGCTGTCCCAAAGTTGATATATCCCATCATAATCTTCAATTACTACGTCTCTGATTTTGATATCCATAACGCCATCCTCCCTGCAAATTCATTATAACGCCATCACATATTTGTTGCCCTGATAGACTGAACGTTTCACATTCTTATCTTTGAAATTATTCTAACAGCAATATAACTCACCTGAAAAATTAAAATGAGTACATAAATTATAAAGAATCGCCATACAATCAAAATCATATAGCTCGCAATAGCTTCCCAGCCATACATTATTTCATGATTACTCATAGCCGGCATAGCCCATCCGGAATCTATACCTATCACCATACCACAAAATAAAGCTATTAAAAAAGTAATCGGATAAATTAGAATCGATGCTTTAAATACCTTACTCATCATACTGCTCGTATTTTTCATGTGCCATTCTCCCAATCTCTTTACAATTTGTAAACTTCAAATAATCGCGTGCTTTCAGCCTCTCCGTAAGACTGAAAGTTTGTGCTTTGTAATGAGGCATGGCAGCTGAGCCGATTGACCGCCAGGAGCCAGCTCATAGACAGATAAATTTGTGTTCGCAACATATAGTTCTTCACAAATAGCTTGTCCTATCCGTTTCAATTTTCGCTCACTTCCTAATTGCAACCGATATATTTTGATGTTTGACACATCTATCTGTCGAGTTTCGGAAAAATACAACAAAAGCGTTCGCGTCTTTGTTCAAACCGCTATTTTCCTTAAAACAGATGTTCCCAGCGGGCATATATATTGCCTCATACTCTGACTTATATCTGTCGTCTCTTTATTTTTCTAAATTTTCTTAGCATATATCAACTCTTAAAATTCCCATGCTATACGTCTAACCTGAATTTTTAAACTAATTCCAACATATAGAAATCCCCAAAGACTATATTATATCCGCCCAAAAGACAACAGAACCTTCAAATAATCGCATGCTTTCAATCTCTCCGCAAGACTGAAAGTTTGTACTTTGTAATGAGCCCGGAAACATCTAAGCGGACCAATTTGCAAAACAATTTATGTTAAAAAATGCGTCATGGTTATTTTATGTAAACCTTTCGTAAGATAAAAACATAAAATCACGACAATTTATCCTAGCTTTCTCTATGTAACCAAAAGAAAATATCTCATAAAATTAATTTCTCAGCTAAAATATAGGATAAATCTCTTAAAAGTCTAAATCTTATCCTACTTCGCCCTTATGTCTCAAATAGTCCTATCAAAAAACTGTGGTTTTTCTAGGATAAAAATCCAAAAATCATCAAATTTATCCTAACTCACACAAAACCAAGCACCGGTTACTCCGCAAACTTCAAAATGATATCATTATTATAAATTCTTCCACCCGTTTCCGCAACTACACTCGCAAAAAGGACGACACCTCGTGTCGTCCTTCAAATTAGTTCTCATTCATCTTTAAAAGTTTCGCCGCCTGGTCCGCTGCAATGCAAGCATCAATAATTTCCTGAATATCACCATTCATAATTTTATCCAGTTTATAAAGAGTCAGGTTGATGCGGTGGTCTGTCACACGGCCCTGCGGGAAGTTGTAGGTTCTGATCTTTTCAGAACGGTCACCGGTTCCGACCTGGCTGCGGCGCAGCTCCGCTTCGGCGTCGTGAGCTTTCTGCTGCTCTAAATCGTAGAGCTTAGTACGCAGGAGTGCATACGCTTTTGCTTTGTTCTGAATCTGTGACTTTTCGGTCTGGCTGTAAATCACGATACCTGTCGGCATATGAGTCAGTCGAACCGCGGAGTCAGTTGTGTTGACACACTGTCCACCGGATCCGGAAGCTCGACATACGTCGATACGGATATCTTTTTCATCGATGACAACGTCCACTTCCTCTGCCTCAGGCATCACAGCAACTGTAATGGTGGAGGTGTGGATACGTCCGCCGGATTCTGTCTCAGGAACACGCTGCACGCGGTGCACACCGGACTCATATTTGAGAACAGAATAAGCGCCCTGACCGGTTACCATGAATGTAACGGACTTCATACCGCCGATTCCGATTTCTTCCATTTCCATTGTTTCCACTTTCCAGCGTCTGCCTTCTGCATAGTGCACGTACATACGGTAGATTTCTGCTGCGAAGAGTGCTGCTTCGTCTCCACCTGCACCGGCACGAATTTCCACGATAACGTTTTTGTCATCGTTCGGGTCTTTTGGAAGGAGAAGGATTTTGAGCTCGTTTTCCAGCTCTTCCACACGCTTCTTTGCATCGTTTAATTCTTCCTTGAGCATTTCGCGCATATCTTCATCGGACTCTTCTTCCAGCATGGAAAGACTGTCCTCAATCGTTTCCTTGCAGCCCTTATATTCTTTGTACGCCTCGACAATCGGTGTCAAATCGCTCTGCTCTTTCATCAGGGAGCGGAAACGTTTCTGGTCGTCTGCGATGCCCGGTGAGCTGAGCTCGAACATTATGTCCTCAAAGCGATGTACTAAATCTTCCAGTTTATCAAACATCTTAAACTCCTCCCAAGAATGTACCGTACACGACGCGGTCGAGCCCGGCATAATCTTTTTTTACTTCAATCTCTTTATATCCATGCTCACGCATAAGGGTGGATACTTCCTCTGCCTGGTCATGGCCAATCTCAAAGAAAAGCTGTCCGCCTCTCTTTAAGTAATTTCCTGCTTCATCAATAATCTTGCGATAAAAAAACAATCCGTCCGCCATTCCGTCAAGTGCCATGCGCGGATCGTGGTCTCTTACCTCCGGCATCAGCATCTCGATGACATCTGTCCGGATGTACGGCGGGTTGGATACGATGATGTCAAACTGCTCATCGAGTGCCTCAAACAAATTGCTCTGCACAAAGCGCACACGCGATTCTTTCCCTAACCTTTCGGCATTAGCCTGTGCTACCTTAAGCGCCTCCTCCGACAAATCTACCCCGACTCCGGTGGTGTCATTGGAATAATGCAAAAGACTCAATAATATGCATCCGGAACCGGTACACATATCCAGAATGTTCACGCCATCATGTAAATCGCGCATCACTTCCTCAACGAGAATCTCCGTATCCTGCCTCGGGATGAGTACATGCTCGTTCACCCCAAAGGTAAGTCCCATGAAATCCTGCTGCCCAGTCAAGTGCTGGAGCGGAATGTGCTCACTTCGCTTTGCGATAAGTTCCTCATAGCATTTCTGTTGCTCAGCGGTAACTTCTTTTTCCGGATGGGCAAAAAGCGTCGTCCTGTCCGTCTCACATACATGTTCAAGAAGAAGTCTGGCATCGAGCGCTGCTTCTTCTATTTCTGCTTTTTCTAATAACGCTTTTCCCTGCGCGTATAAATCGGCGTATCTCATGAATCTTCCTGCTCTTCTGCCTTCAGCTCCTCGGCAATTTCCTGCGATTTTTCGGAAACCGCCTGCGCATCGTCAACATCGAAATCAAACTCCGTCTTGAAATACTCCTTCCAGTCAAACACCGCTTCGATAGCTGCAATCGCCACCTCAATCATGTCATCGTCCGGTTCTTTGGTCGTCAGCTTCTGGAGCCAAAGCCCCGGTGCTGATATGATACGTACAAAAATATTGTTGCTTCTTCCTGCCAAACGGATGATTTCATAAGAAACTCCCGCAATCACAGGAACGAGTAACAGGCGGACAACCAGACGAAGTGCCGGCTGTTCCACGCGGATAAAAAAGAAAAGGATCACACTCAAAAACACAACAAACAAAAGAAAACTTGTTCCGCAGCGTTTGTGCTGTCTTGAACTTTTCTTTACGTTTTCAACCGTCAAAATTCTGCCTTTTTCCAGACAGTTAATGCATTTATGCTCTGCTCCGTGGTACTGATACACTCTGTGAATGTCTTTCATAAGTGAAATAAGTACAACGTACAAAAGGAAAATAAGTAAGCGGATGATACCTTCAAAGAGCGCAAGCAACGTATCATTTGCTACCACCTTAGAAAGAAGCTCTGCAAGAAAATACGGAAGCACCATAAAAAGTCCGATTGCCAAAACAATCGAAAATGCAACCGTTAGTCCCATCAGGACATCTTCTGCCTTCTCACCGAACAGCTTGTTTCCTACTTTGTCAAGGGCAGTCTCTTCTTCCTGCTCCTCTTCCTCATAAAAAGAAGCGGAATAGGTCAGACAGCTCATACCAAGAACTAGCGAATCCACGAAATTAAACACACCGCGGATAAACGGAACCTGTTTCCATTTCTTATCTGCCTTACTTTTATATTCATCTTTTTTGATTTCTATCTTGCCATCCGGTTTACGGACTGCCACCGCGTAGACATCTTTATTTTTCATCATGATGCCTTCAAGCACAGCCTGTCCGCCGATACCGCAATAATGGTCGCTTGCCTTCTTGCTCATGTCGTATCTTTGCTCCTTGGATATTTAAACGATTTTCAAAAAAATAAGGTTGAGATAAGAAATCTCAACCTTTTTCGTCAAATTATTTGCTAACAACGCCGTATTTCTTATTGAACTTATCAATACGTCCATCTGCTCTTGCTGATTTCTGCTGGCCTGTGTAGAATGAATGGCATTTTGAACAGATTTCAACGTGGATAGATTCTTTTGTAGAACCTGTCACAAATGTGTTACCACAGTTGCATGTTACAGTTGCCTGATTATAATTTGGATGGATTCCTTCTTTCATTTTTTTCACCTCTCTATATGAATTATCTTTACGTTTTACGTCTTTACATAAACAGCTTTTACATTGTATCACAGCGTTTTGCCTATGGCAAGACTTTTTTATAGATTTTTTTCGTACAATTTTTAATCCGTCCCTAAATGAACTTAATCTTCTGTACCATCTTGACAAACTCTGCATTTGTCTTCGTGCGGACAAACATGTCAAGAATCTTCTCAACTGCCTCGTCCGGCTTCATGCTGTTAAGCGCACGTCGCATAATGCTGACTGCCTGTAATTCGTCTTCGGTAAGAAGCAAATCCTCTCTACGCGTACCGGATTTCGGGATATCAATAGCAGGGAACACTCTCTTCTCGGAAAGTTTGCGGTCAAGTACCATTTCCATGTTACCGGTTCCCTTGAACTCCTCGTATACTACGTCGTCCATCTTAGAACCCGTATCGACAAGTGCTGTCGCAAGAATCGTAAGACTTCCGCCCTCACGCATGTTACGCGCTGCACCGAAAAATCTCTTCGGCATATGAAGTGCTGCCGGGTCAAGACCACCGGAAAGTGTACGTCCACTTGGCGGAACCGTAAGGTTGTACGCACGCGTCAGACGTGTGATGCTGTCAAGCAGGATTGTTACATCCTTCTTCAGCTCAACGAGACGTTTTGCTCTCTCTATTACCATCTCGGACACGCGCTTGTGATGCTCCGGAAGCTCATCAAATGTCGAGTAGATAACTTCAACGTTCGGTCCTTCAATCGCTTCGCGGATGTCCGTCACTTCCTCCGGACGCTCGTCAATCAAAAGAATAATCAAATGCATATCCGGATTATTTGCCTTGATGGAACGTGCCACTTCTTTTAATAAGGTTGTCTTACCTGCTTTCGGAGGCGACACAATCATACCACGCTGTCCCTTTCCGACCGGGCTGAGCAGGTCCATAATACGCATCGCCACGGAAGAACGCCCGGTTTCCAAACGAAGTCTCTCATCCGGAAAAATCGGAGTCATATCTTCAAAATGCGTTCTCTTGGAAAGCTCTGACGGATGAAGTCCATTGATTTTCTTTACATATAATAAAGCACTGAACTTCTCGCCCTGTGTTTTCACTCTTGTATTACCGACAATGATATCGCCTGTTTTCAGACAGAACTTACGAATCTGGCTCGGTGCTACATACACATCGTTCTCACCCGGAAGATAGTTGTCGCTTCGGATAAATCCGTAACCGTCCGGCATAACTTCCAGAATACCTTCCACTTCGATTCCGCTGTCAAGGTCAGAACTGAGTTTTTCCGGGTCAATCTTGCTCTTTTCATCCTCCGCAAGCATTGCCTCCACTACTTCTGACTTCTTCATTGCAGTAACGCCCTTGATTCCTCTTGTCTTCGCAATCTCTTTTAAATCCGTAAGCGCAAGGGATTCATATTTTTCTCTCATACTTGTATCCATTCAAAAATCTCCTATCTGTTCTTCTCAATTACCTATTCAATTACATGTTTGGGATTTTTCTCGAACTGCCTTTGAACTTTATGATTTGTTTTCACTGCTTTCAGTATAAACATTTCATCCAAAATAGTAAAGTGTTTTTTCATCTTTTTGCTCGACACACATTGCGTGACAGACGTTTTTGAATTATATTATATATGAAATTTTGTTCTCAGAAAGGGATATTCATATGACAACGAATGAAAAAGCATTACAGCTTCACGGAGAGTGGCAGGGAAAGCTCAACACTATCTCCAAAGTAAAAGTAAATTCCAGAGAGGCGTTATCTCTCGCTTACACACCGGGCGTGGCGGAGCCGTGCAAAGTGATTGCGGAAGATAAAGAAGCCGCTTACAAATATACAATGAAAAGCAATACGGTCGCTGTCATTTCCGACGGCAGCGCCGTTCTCGGTCTCGGTAATATCGGTCCGCACGCAGCTATGCCTGTCATGGAAGGAAAATGTGTGTTATTCAAGGAATTCGGCAATGTAAACGCGGTTCCGATTTGCCTCGACACGCAAGACACCGAAGAACTGATTAAAACCATCACATACCTCGCGCCAAACTATGGCGGTATTAATCTGGAAGACATCTCCGCTCCGCGCTGTTTTGAAATTGAGGAGCGACTCAAAGCTACGCTTGACATTCCGGTCTTCCACGACGACCAGCACGGAACCGCCATTGTAGTTCTCGCCGGTATCATCAATGGTTTGAAAGTTGTAGGAAAAGAAAAAGAAAACTGCAAGGTTGTTGTCAACGGAGCCGGTAGCGCCGGCGTAGCAATCACGAAGCTTTTGCTCACCTACGGTTTCAAAAATATCGTAATGTGCGACCGCGTCGGTATTCTTTCCAAGACTACCGAGGGTCTGAACTGGATGCAGCAGAAAATGACAGAGACAACAAACCCGAACAACGAGACCGGCTCTCTTGCCGATGCACTCAAAGGTGCAGATATTTTTGTCGGTGTCTCCGCTCCGAACATCGTAACTCCTGAAATGGTCGCTTCCATGAATCCGGATTCCATTTTATTTGCCATGGCTAACCCGGTTCCGGAAATTATGCCGGATGTAGCCAAAGCCGCAGGCGCAAGAATAGTCGGAACAGGACGCTCCGATTTCCCGAATCAGGTCAACAACGTTGTTGCCTTCCCGGGCATCTTCAAAGGTGCTCTTGAAGGTCGCGCCGCGCAGATTACGGAGGAAATGAAATTAGCCGCAGCAAACGCACTCGCTGCACTTGTTGCTCCTGAAGATTTAAACGAAGACAACATTTTACCGGAAGCTTTCGACCCTCGCGTAGCCGAGGCCGTTGCAAATGCGGTAAAATCTCATATTTAGACAGTAGTTATGGATGAAAAGAAACCCTACAACAGCCTGAGTGCTTATCTGAAAAGAGAATATGGTGAAAAAGTATTCAAAATTGCTCTCGATGGTGGTTTTACCTGCCCGAACAGGGACGGCACCAAGGGCGATAGGGGATGTATTTTCTGCTCCGCAGGCGGAAGCGGCGAATTTGCCACATCCGTTACGCCGGACTCCATTCCCGAGCAGATAGAGAAAGCCCTGGGACTCTTTGGTTCCAAAAACGTCGGTCGGAAGTATATCGCCTATTTTCAGGCTTACACCGGAACGTACGGCGATCCTTCCAGACTTTATTCGCTGTATCGTGCAGCTCTTTCACATCCACTGATTTGCGGTATTTCCATCGCCACAAGACCGGATTGCCTCGGTCCCGAAGTACTGGATGTACTTAGCCGCTGCAAACAGGAATTCCCGGATAAATTCCTCTGGGTGGAACTCGGACTTCAGACGATACACGCGCGGACTGCCGCCTACATCCGTCGAGGTTATCCTCTCTCCTGTTTTGAGGAAGCAATGGCTAACCTTCACGGACTGGATGTTCCGGTCATTGTCCACGTCATTCTCGGTCTCCCGGGTGAGACAGATGAAGACATGCTCGCTACCATCGACTATCTAAACGGCTGTCACATTTTCGGTATCAAGCTCCAGCTTCTTCATGTACTGAGAGATACCGACCTTGCAACCGACTATGCCAACGGCCTTTTTACGTGTCTTACAAAGGAACACTATCTCGCTTTGCTTATTCGTTGCATCGACCGGCTTGACCCGGAAATCGTACTTCACCGCGTGACCGGAGACGGCCCGGCAGACCTTTTGATTGCGCCCGAGTGGAGCCTCTATAAGTGGGATACACTCAATTCCCTTCATCGCCTTATGAAAGAAGGCGGACATTATCAGGGAAAGGATTTTCCCCGCAACCGTTCGTAAAAGAAAGGAAATGAAATGACTCAAGATCCACACACTCTATACAAACTGATTGTTCTCTATATGTTAAACCGTGTCACCTTTCCGCTGACGCGCGCACAGATTACAGACTATATACTCGATAGGGAATATACCAATTATATGAATCTGCAGACCGTGTTTGCACAGCTTTGCGACAGCAACATGATTCTGGAAAAAACCGTACGGAACCGGACACAGCTTTTTATTACCGAGGAAGGCGAAGATACGCTTCACTTCTTTGAAAACCGTATTTCTCCGGACATAAAAAAAGACATAGACTCGTATTTAAACGAAAAATCTATGTCACTTAAAAATGAAGTCTCCATTATCGGAGAATATTTCAAAAGCACGGAGGGCGAATACAAAGCACATCTCGTCGCTCGTGAAAAAACACAGACACTGGTTGATATAACTTTATCCGTGCCGACAGAAGATATTGCCGCCTCCATCTGTGAAAAGTGGGAGCGCAACAATCAGGACATTTATCAGTACTTAGTAGAGCAGCTTTTTTAAAGCTGCTCTTTTACTGTTTTGTATATATAAAAATTAAAATCACTTTGCAAGCATCTGCTCCATTGCAGTTCCGTCCGCATCTTTCAAGCAGACTCCGAGAATCTTCGCCAGCGTCGGAGCCTCGTCCCACAAATGCATCTGCCCTGCCTGTTCTCCTTTCGCCACACCAAATCCGCTCATCATAAAGAACGTCTCATAGTCCGGCAAATCGGGAAGGTATCCATGCGTTGCCAACATCCGATGTTCTGTCATCTCCGCCACGTTCTCATATGGCTTTTGATACCCATTTTGGAAATAATACCCCGGCACTGCTTCAAGCATACAGATACAATCATTGTCGGCCCCAAGTTCCCTTAGCTGTTTGCGCGGAATGATTTTAGCAATCATCTCGCTCGGTATTTGCCTAAGCGCTGCCCGAAGCTGCTTCATCAGCTCCTCGCGCTCCTGCTTTGGTGCCTTCCGCAATCTGCGTTTCATCGCTTCTCCCGCATAAATATAACAACAGCCGTCGCAATGCTGCGCATAAAAATCATACGACTGTATCATTCCTTTCTCCGAGACAGAAAGAAGCCCTGCTTCCTTGAGGTAATAATTCGGATAAACTGCCGTGTGCGTATTAATCTGGCAATGATCTCCCAATACGACAACAGTCGTCTTTGCCATGTCTCCTGTCTCTTCCAGTGCTTTCAAAAACCTTCCAAGTCTCTCGTCGTGACGACGCATAGCTTCAAAAACCTCCGGCGCATCAAGTCCAAACCAATGCCTGTGTGTATCCACATCCGTCAAATGAATGAGAAACAAATCCGGATTGTATTTACAAATCGTATACTCCGCCGCCTCCGTCACAAAATTGTCAAGATTCGGCTGGTTCAGTCCATCCAGCAAATGACCGAATTCTCCGAGCAAATCAATCTGATAAGGAATCGGTCCGTTTACCGCAGAAATCATGACCTGATTCTGCCAATCTCTGTTCGGAAAAATCTCAGGCACACAGTATTTTATCCGGCTTCGCGCCGTCACCGGCCAAAGGAGCGCAGCCGTAGTCCATCCCTTTTTCCGTGCCAGGTCATAAATCGTATCCGCCTTGATATATTTCCGATGCCAAAGCCAGTCTTCTTTGCCTGCACGCTGCGGCTGCATACGGATGTTATTCACAACACCGTGTCTGCTTGGCTTTTGGCCTGTCACAATTGTACTGTGCGCCGGATAGGTAATGGACGGATAGACACTTTTTACATGGTCGCAATACGCGGACATTTCCCTGATGCGTCTGAAATTCGGCAGTTCACTCATAAATGCAAGATCCCTCGCTCCGACCGCATCCAGAGAGACAATCAGCATTCTCTGTCCTTCTACTCTTCCTTCAGCCATTTCATATGCTCCTGTATACTTCTCTCATAGCCGTTACCCGTTGGCTTATAAAATGCGGTTCCGACAAGCTCATCCGGTAAATACTGCTGGTTTACATAATGCTTCGGATAATCATGTGCATACTGATATCCGATACCATGTCCGAGTTTGGCAGCTCCTTTGTAATGCGCATCTTGTAAATGTGTCGGAACCTTCAGATTTCCGGTTGCCTTTACACAATCATTGGCTGCAAAAATCGCCTCGCAGGCTGTGTTGCTCTTCGGTGCCGTCGCAATATAAATCGCCGCTTCAGACAAAATAATCTGCGCTTCGGGCATTCCGACACGTTCCACCGCAAGCGATGCGCTGACCGCCACCTGAAGTGCATGCGGATCCGCCATTCCGACATCCTCCGCCGCACAAATCATCATTCGTCGCGCAATAAACGTTACACTCTCTCCCGCATACAGCATCTTGGCAAGATAATAAACCGCCGCATCCGGATCAGAACCACGCATACTCTTGATAAATGCAGAAATCGTATCGTAATGGTTGTCCCCTGACTTATCGTATTTGATCACTCGCTTCTGAATGCACTCTGACGCAACCGGCAATGTAATATGTATTTTACCGTCGTCGCTCCGCGCCGTAGTCAACACACCAATCTCAATCGCATTGAGTGCATGGCGCGCATCTCCTCCTGCCACGTCTGCCAAAAACTCAAGCGCATCTTCGTCAATCACAGCCTCATAGGCTCCCATACCTTTATCCGAATCTTCCAGTGCCCTGCGCAGAAGACCTTTCACATCATCCTTCTCGAGGGGCTTGAGTTCAAAAATAATCGAACGCGAAATCAAAGCGCCGTTTACCTCAAAATAAGGATTTTCCGTCGTAGCACCAATCAGAATAATCGTTCCGTCCTCCACAAACGGCAACAGATAATCCTGCTGCCCCTTATTGAAGCGATGAATTTCGTCGATGAAGAGGATGGTCTTTTTCTGATACATCCCAAGCGTATCCTTTGCCTGCTTCACGACCTCCTCCATATCCTTTTTGCCCGCAACTGTCGCGTTAATCTGGGTAAATTCCGCACTCGTCGTATTGGCAATCACCTTAGCAATCGTCGTTTTTCCGGTTCCCGGAGGCCCGTAAAAAATCAGTGAACTGAGCTTGTCCGCCTTAATAGCACGGTACAACAATTTATCCTCTCCCAAAATGTGCTTCTGTCCGACAATTTCCCCGAGCGTGGACGGGCGCATGCGCGCTGCCAGCGGTGACTCCTTTTCCATTGTATTTTCACGCATGTATTCAAATAAATCCATAGTCTGCCTCTGTGCTTTCCTAATTGTACTTCTCCCGCATCGTATCTGTTACAAACGGGCTCTATAAAAGTATATCCGACAAAGCACCGAAATTCAATGCCGGTCAAACAAAATCTCATCGAGCGTCACAAAACAATACCCCTGCTCCTGCAGACTGTCAACAATCGCAAATGCGGCCTGAACACTTGATGCAGAAGCGTCATGCATCAAAATAATACCATCTTCCTTTGCATTTGGTAACACATTTTGCATTATCGTTCCGACATCAGACAACTCCCAATCTCTGGAATCAATCGTCCAAAGCACCTCTACCATCGGCGGTTCATAGACACTATTTGCATTAGCGCGCCCAAACGGCGGACGTATCAGCTGCGGATATTGTCCCGTCGCCTCATAAATCACCTCATTCGTGCGGCTGACATACATCACTGCCTCCTCTGCCTCCATCTGAGACAAATCCTCATGATAAAAAGAATGATTTCCTATCAGATGTCCGTCCTGCGCAATGCGCTTAGCAATCTCCGGTTTTTCCACCACTTCCTGCCCGAGCAGAAAAAAGGTCGCCTTAACCCCGCGCTCCTTGAGCCCTTCCAGCAAAGGTAACGTATATATATGATTCGGTCCGTCATCAAAGGTAAGTGCAATCTTTCGCTCTTCCTGCATATTTGAGCTGATCGCCACATCACCGCTCATCACTTCGTATCCCCCTGCACTACCTCTGTCCCTGCTTAACCCTGCATTCTCTTCATTTTTCCGGTTCTGAAAACACAGCATGGAAAGCAATATCATATCCAAAATAAAAAGTCCTGCCATACAGGCAAATCGACGGATTCTCATTCTATACTCCGACTCATGCTCTCATATCAAGTATATGCTCCTTCAGCCGTCAAATTCCAACATATAATCACGGAATCGGAGTGCACATAAATTTCTCTGACATTTGTAATTGTGCCTCTGCTCAATCGCAATCGCCTTAAAAAATGTCTTCCACATCCGCTCATACTCTTTGGATCGTTCACTACGCCACAGCCTCTCAATCGCCTCCCTATCTATCGGTGACAGAAACCACGCCTTCCCTTTCTCATGAAACACACCCATCTCCGAAGTGTCATCGATAATCACAAAGTGCTCCTCCGGAAAGCGGTCCGCAAAATGTCCTGCCATAAGAGGCAGAACAAAATTCTTCGGTCGGATACGCGCCAGCAAAATCCCGTTTTCCAGCTCCGAAAATCTCACAAATTCCCGAAAACTATGCGATTCGTTCACAACGTTTCTGCATAGTTCAAACACTCTGCACACCTCGCTCTTTGCATGCATATCCGTCACTCCCGCCCCAACCCGGAATCCGAGTTTCAAAAAACGGTAAATTGCTATAATCTTATCTTCCTCATGAGAGAGAGCCGCCGCATATATCTGCCTGTAAGCTTCCGGCGAAATCTTCCGGCTTACCGAGTGCGCCACCTTGACCGCCTTGTCCATATCCGTCTCCACATAGTGATACTCTGCAAACAACTCATATGCATACTCGCCATCTGCAAGAATTCTGAGTCTTTCCTCGGGAATCCGCGCTTCCCATGCATCGTAAATGGCCGTAAAAATCCCATCAGGTGTATTTTCACATATATATATCCTATTTCCCTGTTCCATCTTTTGAGTCCTCCTGACAATTTCTTCTGACACATCCCCCGCATCTTTACACTACGCAAAATTTCTGTCATCAAAAAGGGACAGCTGTTTGAATGTCATATTATAATCCAGTTCCCAGTTCTTCTTTCTGTCCAGTTCTAATATGCGCCTTGTAATATAATCCTCGTCAATCTGTGTCCGATACATCATCTTACCGTTGCAGGTAATAAAATAATGCGCCCTTTTCAGTACCACTCCGATACGTTTTAAGTTCTCGAAAGTCAGCTTTTCACTTCGCCGCGCCCGCACAATCCTGCGTGCGGATTTCACTCCCACACCGGGAATGCGGAGAAGCAAATCATACGGTGCCTTGTTAATCTCCACCGGAAAATACTCCAGGTGGCGAATTGCCCATTCACACTTCGGATCTAGATACATATTAAAATTCGGCTTATCCTCAGACAATAACTCCGACGCCTGAAATCCGTAAAATCGCAGAAGCCAGTCTGCCTGATACAATCTGTGTTCTCTCAGAAGCGGCGGTTTCGTGCCGGGCTGTGGAAGTGCACTGTCCTCATTGAGCGCCACATAGGCTGAATAAAACACTCTCTTAAGCTCATAACTTCGATACAGTGATTCTGCCACGGTCAAAATCTGATAGTCACTCTCCTGCGTCGCGCCGACCATCATCTGTGTGCTCTGTCCCGCCGGAACGAAATCCTGCTTCTTCCTCATGGCAGGGTATTGCGCATCTCCAATTGCTGGAGCGCCCGACAATCCACTGCCAAAGGATTCCTTTTGCCCATATCCTGTTTCATATCCCGGAAGCGCCGGTCTGGTTTCCGCTTTCCCGTCCGTAAGAAGCATCCTCTGTCCGTGAATTCCTTTCTGTATCTGTCGCATCGGAAGCAAAATCTTTTCCCTGCTCTTGCCCGGCGCAAGCTGCTTTAGTCCATCCGCTGTCGCCAACTCTAAATTCAGGCTCATCCGGTCCGCCAAAAATCCAACTGCCTCCAGCAGCTCCGGCGATGCTCCCGGAATGCCTTTCACATGAATATATCCGTTAAAGTGATATTTCTCTCTTAAAAGTTTCAGCGTGATATAAATCTGCTCCATCGTTTCATCCGGGCTTCGACGCACACCGGAACTCAAAAACAATCCTTCAATATAATTGCGCCGATAAAACTGTATCGTCAAGTCGCATACTTCCTCCGGCGTAAACGATGTCCTAAGCGTATCATTTGACCTTCGGTTAATGCAGTACTTGCAGTCATGAATACACTCATTTGTAAACAAAATCTTCAGAAGCGAAATACATCTGCCATCCGCTGCAAAACTGTGACAAATTCCGCTCGCGGCTGTATTCCCGATCATTCCGTTTTTTCCTTTGCGCTCTACACCGCTGGATGTGCACGCGACGTCATATTTTGCCGCATCCGACAAAATCTCCAGCTTCTGTTCTACTGTTAAATCCTCCACCACTAACATCGTATCACTCCCACATTGCTCAATCTATCGAACATTTGTTCTATTATGACATGTCAGGTGTAGTATGTCAACCTGTTTTCTTCCCCTGTTTTCTTCCATACTCCCCCGCGGGGCATAGATAAAGCTTTCTCGCCCATAATACCCCGGTAACGTAAAAAACGGGGTACAGAGAGTCAGTCCCAACTCCCTATACCCCGTAGACTTGCGTTTTGTCCTAAAAAATATGCAAAACGGGGTATTAGAAAGAAATTACCTCTCTCCATACCCCGCCGACAAGCCTTTGTGTTATGTCAACCACTTCAAGTTCCTTCCCCTGCGCATTTCAACCCGCTCAAGGCAATACAACATCTTTAAACACCGCCATGCATTCACGGAGATAATTGGTCGGATTCAGCCATCTGACATTGTCTGCTCCAAGTCCTGAAACGGAAGTGTATCCACACTCATGGGCAATGTGACAAGCCCGGTAAACATGAAAACGGTTGGTCACAACAACCACCGACGAGCCGTCCGGAATATATGCACGCGAAAACGTCAGATTCTCCTGCGTCGAAGTGGACTTATCTTCCATAAGAATGCGCTCTGTGGAAATCCCCTGAGATTCAAGACCTCTGCGTATTGCTTCCGCTTCTGAAATCAGTTCATCCGCTCCCTGACCTCCGCTGGCAATGACTTTGCAATCCGAATTGGAATGTAAATACTCCGCCGCCGCATTGATTCGATTTTGCAGCACAAGCGACGGTCGCTCTCCCCGCAGTCCGGCACCAAGTACAATCACATAGTCGGCCTTTTCATCCGGACCAACACTCTGTCCGTACAAAATCATCCCAAACAAAATACCGAATAACATCACGCCGGTTCCGACCAAGGTCCAAAACACGACAATCAGCCTGCGGGGCAAAGTAAATCTCCCCTTGTAATGTCCGTGCCAAAGGAGCGCAAGCAAAAAACATCCCAAACCAAGCATCGGAAACACAAAGAAAAAAGACTGCGGACCCACATACGTCACAAGCATCGTAAAATACACAAAACACAGCACTCCTGCAAGCAGAAGAAGGCATATCATCACGCGATGCCTTATTTTTTTATTCCTCCTTATCGACATCCGCTACTTCCTCCACCAAAAAGATTCTCGCCGAAAACGGCGCAATATCCGTTGCTATTTTGTATGGTTTTCCGTTTTTTTCTTCATTAGTTATGTAAACTATCATATCATCCGGAGACGTATTTCCGCTGTAACAGAACCAATCACTGTTGATAAGCTCCTTAAGCACACAATTCCTGTCATAACCGAAAGAGAAATCACTCCAGTACTGATCGGACAAATTGAGCATCACAATCACATGCTGTCCCTGCGCATGTCTCTCATACACAAATGTCGAGAAATCTCTTGCGTTTGCCTCCAGCCATCCGAACCGACCCGCATCATATTCTCCGTCATACAGCGCCGGATAGTTCATATAAAGCTTTGCCAAATCCCTGCAATATTTGTGAAAAGAATCATGGAGCGGATATTTGAGCATATCCCAATCCTGCTGCCTGTTTTCATCCCACTCTCGAAGCTGTCCGAACTCATTTCCCATGAATCCGAGCTTCTTGCCCGGATGCGTGTAAAAATAAGCATACAAAGCCCTCGCCTGCGGGAATTTCTGTTCATAGTCGCCCCACATTTTTTGTAAAATGGTTGCTTTTCCGTGCACTACCTCATCATGTGAAAAAGGAAGCAGGAAAAGTTCATTATAAAAATAGTACATAGAAAATGTCAGTTTATCATGATGCGCCGGCCGATGTGACGGATGCACCTTGAAATATTCCAGCGTATCGTTCATAAATCCCATGTCCCATTTATAGTCAAATCCGAGACCACCATATTCGACCGGAGCGGTCACTTTTGAAAAGTCCGTCGAATCCTCTGCTATCAAAATGACACCCGGATGTCTCTCATGAAGCCCGAAGTTCATGTTCTTCACAAACATGACGCTCTTGTCATTTACTCCCCGATTCGAGTCCCCCATCCAATAGATAGCCCTGCTGATTGCATCCATACGAAGACCGTCAAAGTGAAACTCCTTCAGCCAGTAGTTCGCACTCGACTGCAAAAAGCTCGCAACCTCCCCTTTTGCATTGTTAAAATTACACGTTCCCCACTCGCTTCTGCCGACATCATCCGTGTCATACTCATACAATGCCGTTCCGTCAAACTTCGCAAGACCATAGCCGTCGACCGCAAAATGAATCGGCACAAAATCTAATATGACACCTATGTCATTCTTGTGACAAAAGTCGATAAACGCCTTTAAATCGTCCGGCGAGCCGTATCTTGATGTCGGTGCAAAAAATCCGGTATTCTGGTATCCCCAGGAGCAGTCCGCCGGATGCTCCGAAAGTGGCATACACTCAATATAATTAAAATGATTCTCCTTCAAATACGGAATCAGTTCCTTTGCAATTTCCGCATAGGTCGGAAAATACATCTCCTCCCCTTCCTCACGCTCTTTGACTGCCTTTTCATTTCTCCACGAGGCAAGATGCATCTCGTATATGTTCATCGGCCGGTTGTAATTTTTCTCACATCCGCCGCGCCTTTCCATCCACTCACCGTCACCGAACGAATAGCCCTTTAAATCCGTGACAATCGAAGCAAACGCAGGTCTTTTTTCCATCGCAAAACCATACGGATCACAATGTTCGCACAGATAACCGTTTTTGTCTTCCACCACGTATTTATAAAGCATTCCCGCCTTTGCCTGCGGAACATAAAGTGTATAAACCCCCATGTCAAACCCGTGTTCCATCTGCATTTTGCTCCATCCGGAAAAATCTCCGGTCACATACACGCGCTCCGCATTCGGCGCATACACGCGGAACCACACGCCGTCTCCCTCTATATGTGCCCCGAAAAATTCGTAAGCATCAAATGCATTTCCACTGTAAAAATCTCCGAAATTCATGACAAATCCCTTTCCTCTTTCAGCTCCATCGCCTGTAAATAATAGGTGTTAAAGTTATCGCACTCTGCTAAATTGATACTTTCGCATTTTTGCAGCATTTCTTCTGCGTTATTCCCACTAGTGACACTCGTGTCACTCTCTGTTTTCCCATATATATACGCACCTGCCAGCGCCGTATTTCCGACAGCAACGGTGCGTTCTCTCCACACGGACGGAATCAGTCCGATGCGACACGCTGCCTCCACACTCAGTTTATAGCCAAATCCTCCGGCCAGATAAACGCGTTGTACATCGCCGGCTTTCATTCCCTCTTTTTCGAGCAGAATACGGATTCCCGCAAACACCGCTGCCTTCGCCATCTGAAGGCTTCGTATATCCTCCTGATACACCGAGATGTTACCGTCTCTATACCCATCCGTAAAATACGGTTCCGCCATCAGCCCTGTTTCATCCGCAATTCCTTTCTCAAGCAAATCCGCCGCCACAGCAATGACATCCGAACCATAGATACAGGAGCCAAATCCGCCTTCAAATGCCGGTCCTGCTGCCGTCGCCGTACACAAAATCCGCTCCGGCGTAAGAAATGCCATCTCCCCATTCGTCCCAAGGTCAATCAGGAGCGCCCGTTGCACACTTTCCTTCTGCATAAGTTCCTTGCAAACATAGATTCCTGCCGTGATATCCCCGCCGACAAATGCCGAAATCCCCGGTAAGGTCACAGCGTCAGTTCCTGCAGCCTCAAAAGAACATAACTGCGTCGTGACCGGTACAAACGGTGCCTTCGCAAGTCTTTCCGTCTCATATCCCATTAACAGATGTACCATCACGGTATTTCCCGCAAGCAAAATACGCTCCGGATGATATCCCCTCTGCTTCCAGCCAAGAACCGCCTCTTCCAAACAATCATTGACCAAATCGGATAACTCCTGCTTTTTGCCTGCTAACGCATGTTCCATTCGGGTAATGACATCCGCTCCGTACTTCCGCTGCGGATTCATGGTCTTGTAGGTGTCTATTATTTTTCCGGTCCGGCTCTCAACCAGCTGCAAGACGATTGTCGTACTGCCGAGGTCTGCTACAACCATTGTCTTCATATCCTGTCCGTCTGAATCTGCCCCCGCGGGCTCGTTCCCCAGCGCACACTCTTTATCACACCTTCCAAAGAGCGTCTTATCCAAAATAAAGTCATCTTTCTTAGTAAATCCAAGCTCCAGCGCACAATCCTGCTTAGGCTTTGCAAGACAGGCAAGTCGCCAGCCTTCCCTCAGCTGCTGTGGCGAAAACCGCCTTCTGTCCCCCGGAAGCGGGAGCGGAGCCCCTGACGTGAAACGAACCGCACATTTTCCGCAGGTCCCATGCCCTCCGCAGTGGGAATCAACGAATAAATTCTGCCCTATAAGCACAGAAAGAACGTTTTCCCCTTTTTTAAGAGAAAACGCTCCTTCACCCTTTATTTCTAGTCTGATGTTTTCCTTCTCCATGGCGCATTCCTACACAAACTGATTTTTGTCCGAATCATAAACATAGTTGATTCCGGAAAGCTTATCCGTCAGTTCCTGTCGGTCCACATCAAGGTCGTCGCACAAAGCATCAAGCGACGGATAAAAATCACGCAATTTTAAGTTTACGAAGCTAAGCAACATTACCGGGTCTTTCGGAATCATTCTATTCACCTGTCCTTTTTTCTTAGCTTACCATGAAAATACGACTTTTAAAAGCCGAAACCCGAATTTTTATCACTTTAGTGCACCCTGCCCACAAGCTCCCGACCACTGACTCCGATTTCAATCGTATCGCCGGCGCTTACTTTATCCGCCAGAATCATCCGCGCCGCAAGTGTCTCCACATGCTTTTGCATGAAACGCTTAAGCGGACGCGCACCGTATATCGGGTCGTAACCGTTTTCTACAATAAATTGCTCCGCCTCCTGCGTCAGTGCAATGCGGATTTCTTTTTCAAAAAGTCTCGCATTCACATCATCCACGAGAAGTTTGATAATTCCACCGATATTTTCCTTTGAAAGCGGTTTAAACAAAATAATCTCATCCAAACGGTTAAGAAACTCCGGACGGAAATGATTGCGCAAATCTCCCATGACAGCTGCTTCCGCCGCTTCCGTAATTGCGCCGTCACAGGAAATACCATCCAGCAGATAGGACGCTCCGATGTTTGATGTCATAATGAGAATCGTATTTTTGAAATCAACCGTTCTCCCCTGCGAATCGGTAATTCTTCCGTCGTCAAGCACCTGAAGAAGTACGTTAAACACATCCGGATGCGCCTTTTCAATCTCATCAAACAGCACAACACTGTAAGGCCGTCTTCTTACCGCTTCCGTCAGCTGTCCGCCCTCCTCGTATCCGACATACCCCGGAGGTGCTCCAATCAGGCGGGATACGGCGTATTTCTCCATATATTCACTCATATCAATGCGAACCATGTTGCTTTCATCATCAAACAAATTTTCCGCAAGCGCCTTTGCCAGCTCCGTCTTTCCGACACCGGTCGGTCCCAAAAACAGGAACGAACCGATTGGTTTCGAAGGGTCCTTGATCCCCGCTTTAGAGCGGATAATCGCCTCCGTCACTTTTGTTACACCCTCGTCCTGCCCAATCACACGCTTATGGAGCTGCTCGTCAAGGTGCAATGTTTTGTTGCGCTCGCCCTCTGTGAGTTTTGCAACCGGAATCCCCGTCCAGCGCGATACAATCCGCGCAATCTCATCATCATTTACACTTTCATGCACAAGCGTATGCTCCTGCATCTGCGCATTTTCTTCCTCAATTTCCAGCTGTTTTTTGAGGGAAGGGAGTATACCATACGAAAGTTCCGCTGCCTTTTCAAGATTTCCTTCGCGCTGTGCAATCTGGATTTCATTGTTTATCTGCTCGATTTCTTCTCTCAGCTTCTGAAGTTTTTCTACCGAACTTTTTTCATTTTCCCATGTTGCTTTTCCGCTATCGAGCTCCTCTTTGAGTTCCGCCAGTTCCTTCTGCAGCGCTTCCAGACGGTCTTTGGAAAGCTTGTCGTCCTCTTTTTTGAGTGCTGCTTCCTCAATTTCCATCTGCATCACCCTGCGCGAAAGCTCATCGAGTTCCGTAGGCATAGAATCAAGCTCGGTCTTAATCAGCGCACACGCCTCATCCACAAGGTCAATCGCTTTGTCCGGCAAAAAGCGGTCCGTGATATAGCGATTCGAAAGCACCGCTGCGCTCACAAGTGCATTATCCATAATTTTTACGCCGTGAAACACTTCATAACGCTCCTTCAGACCACGCAAAATCGAGATAGTATCCTCCACGGTCGGTTCCTCAACCATCACGGTCTGGAATCTTCGCTCAAGCGCCGCATCTTTCTCAATGTACTGTCTGTGTTCATCCAATGTCGTCGCACCGATACAATGCAATTCGCCTCGCGCCAGCATCGGTTTCAACATATTCCCCGCATCCAGCGCTCCGTCCGTCTTACCTGCACCGACAATCGTGTGAAGCTCATCAATAAACAGAATAATCTGCCCCTCGCTCTTTCTCACATCCTCCAGTACCGCCTTCAGGCGTTCTTCAAATTCTCCGCGGTATTTGGCTCCGGCGACAAGTGCCCCCATATCAAGCGCAAAAATCCTTTTATCCTTCAGTGTCTGTGGTACGTCTCCACGCACGATACGCTGTGCAAGTCCTTCCACAACCGCCGTCTTTCCGACTCCCGGTTCCCCGATAAGCACCGGATTGTTTTTCGTCTTGCGCGATAAAATACGGATGACATTTCGTATCTCATTGTCCCGCCCGATGACCGGATCAAGTTTCTGGCTGCGCGCCCGCTCCACAAGGTCCTGCCCGTATTTTTCGAGTGTATCATAAGTTGCCTCAGGGTTATCGCTCGTCACACGCTGGTTCCCCCGCACCGTCGAAAGAGCCTGCAAAAAACGCTCTCTTGTCAGTCCGTATTCCCCAAACAACTTCTTCAGCTCCGTGTTCGGACGTTTCAGAAGAGATAAGAACAAATGCTCCACAGAGACATACTCATCTCCCATTGCCTTTGCCTCATCCTCTGCCATCACAAGTACCTGATTGAGCGCCTGACTCATATAAAGTTGTCCGCCGCTTACCTTCACACGCTTCTCAACCGCCTGCTCTGTTCTCTCTGTGAAATGCTGCGTGTGGATTTCCATCTTTTCAATCAGCTTCAGAATCAGACTGTCTTCCACCTGAAGAAGACTGAGCAAAAGATGCTCCTGGTCGATTTCCTGATTACCGTATTCATATGCAAGTTTCTCGCAGCCGTTGACTGCTTCCAATGACTTTTTCGTAAATTTTGAAATATTCATCATCACGCCTCCTCTTGCCTTTTACTCTTATTTTTCCGTTTCTATCTCCGTTTTATACGAAATTGTTAGCACTGTCAAGAGGTGAGTGCTAATTCTTTTGTAAAAATATCGCAACCCCAGTGTTTATGCGGGGTTGCGGATTCTTAAAATTTTATAAACAGCTATTCGTTACACACTCCTCTTCCAGCTGCTCATTCATTTGCCTATTTGTTCAAGTTTCTTCAAAAGTACCACCGTCGGTGCAATCAATACCCCAACACAGAGATTCGAAACTCCGTGAATGCAATCATATGGGAGCCCGGCTATAATCCATGCAACCATCCCTTTAAAATCAAGTCCGAACATTACCGCCTGCGCAGGCGCATACAACGTTCCGTACAAAAAACCATGCGCACCGCACACAAGAATGTAAACGAACTTCGGTGTATTTTTCGGCAAGAGCATCACCACACCCCAAAGAACCGTCCACAAATACAAATACGGTATCCACCACATGTTAAACCCTGCAAGCAGCCCATTTAACATGGCGTACACATAAATCGGATACAGTGCTTTCTTGCGATATACGATTGTAAAAGCAATGGTAAAAACCCCCAAAAGATGTACGTTCGGCAAAAACTCCATGAAAATCTTGGAGCAATACATAACTGCCCCAAGCATCCCAAATAGTGTCATTTCTTTGATCGTCAGCTTCATGACTTCTCGTATTTAAAGGTATATGTCTTACCTTCCTCAATATTCGTAGCATCCACGCCGGACTGCGCGTATTCTCCATCCACATAAAACGCCCAATATGCTCCGTCCGTATCATAATCTGCCGTGATACCGTTCACCACTTTGACATACAGTCCGTAGTCTCCTTCATCACCCGCAATTAAATCGCAGTCGAGGAGAGCTTCCCCTACAATTGATTTCTCTGTATGCACCTCAAAGGCTGTTTCGTTACCGTCTGCATCCACCACAGTAAATGCAAACATAGTCGTACCTTCACCAACCACCTGAGTCTCAGCAGCCTCTGCTTTCACTGCCTGCTCCGCCGTTGCTTCCTTTTGTGCCTGTGTGCTGTCATTACAACCTGTTGTAACGAGTGCTGTAGCCGCAACCAGCATCATACAAAGGAATAATGACAGATGTTTTTTAATTCCTGTCTTGTTCATTTTGTATTCTCCTTATAACGTATATTTCCTCTCTCCGCCGGCTGCCGCAGCGTATCTTCCGATGCGAAAGGCTTTGTCTTCAGGATATTCCGGCTCGGAAGAAATCTGACCGCCTTCTCAGCTTTCGCCAATGACATGTCCCCGCTTTGCGGCAAGCAGGTAAGTCCGATTCATAGTCTCCCTTACGGCGACGGGCTCGCACAGGTTTTTCACCTGTTTCCCCTGAAAACATAAATATTCTATCATATACAACAATAAATGACAATCGCTATTTAATTTTAAGAGCACGCATTGCATTTAAAATTGCAAGAAAAGCCACTCCGACATCCGCAAACACTGCTGCCCACATGGACGCCATTCCAAGCGCTGCCAAAACAAGCACAAGCACCTTCACACCAATCGCAAACACAATGTTCTGTTTTACAATGCGAAGTGTCTTTTTTGAGATGCGCATTGCCTGTGCAATCTTCGCCGGTTCATCTGTCATAATCACAATGTCCGCTGCCTCTATCGCCGCATCACTGCCAAGACCTCCCATTGCAATTCCGATATCTGCACGTGCGAGCACCGGAGCATCGTTCATTCCGTCGCCCACAAACATAAGCTTGCTCTGTTCCTTCTTCCCTGTAAATAATTCTTCTACCCGGTCCACTTTATCCCCCGGGAGAAGCCGGGCATGATATTCCGTAATTCCAAGCGCACCTGCAACCTTAGAAGCTGTCGCTTCCCTATCGCCCGTCAGCATGACAATCCTTTTGACACCTTCCTTTTTCAGTCCGGCGATACACTCCTTGGCATCACTCTTGAGCTGGTCTTCAATAAGAATATATCCCATATAATCATCACCATAAGCAACATGACATATGGTTCCTGTCTGTAATCCGCCCCCAATTTCGTACCACTCGTTATTTTTTAATTGCCGGCGCATCAGTTTTTCATTTCCGACGGCAATTTCCTTCCCTTCATACATGGCAATGACACCATGTCCGGCAATCTCTTCTACCCGCGAATTTTCTGCGCTTTCCGATATTTCTGACACACTTGTCATGAGGCATTTGGAAATTGGATGATTCGATAATCTCTCCGCATACGCCGCATAAAATAGCAATCGTTCTTTTTCACAACCGACCGCCTCAACATGCGCCACTGCAAACTCACCCTTGGTAAGCGTTCCCGTCTTATCCATGACAACAATTTCAGTACTTGCAAGTGCTTCCAAATAATTGCTTCCCTTGACAAGAATTCCGGCCCTGCTCGCTGCACCGATGCCACCGAAAAAGCTGAGCGGAACAGAAATAACAAGGGCACACGGACATGAGATAACGAGAAATGAAAGCGCACGGTACACCCAAACTGCCCACGCACCGGTAATAAGAGAAGGCACAATCGCCAGTATGGTCGCCAAAACAACAACAACCGGTGTGTAGTAGCGCGCAAACTTCGTGATAAAGTTCTCGGTTTCTGCCTTCTTTGAAGCAGAATTCTCAACCAAATCCAAAATCTTCGTCACGGTAGATTCCCCGAATTCCTTCGTGACCGTAACCTCAATCACCCCGGAAAGATTGATACATCCGCTGATAACCTCATCTCCCGCATCCAAATCCCGAGGCATACTTTCGCCGGTAAGCACCATCGTGTCCACAGAGGTATTTCCTTTGCAAATCACTCCGTCAAGCGGAATTCGCTCGCCCGGTTTTATCTGTATGATTTCTCCCTTTTTTACCTCCTGCGGATCGACTGCTTCAACCCTGCCGTCCCGCATCACGTTCGCATAATCCGGACGAATGTCCATCAGTTCACGGATAGATTTTCGTGATTTATTGACTGCATAGGACTGAAACCACTCTCCCACCTGATAGAACAGCATAACCGCCACGGCTTCCGGGTACTCACTGATAAAAAACGCTCCTACGGTCGCTATCACCATAAGAAACTCTTCATCAAACATTTGTCCCCTACGCATTTTTGCCGCTGCGCCTTTCACGACATCATTTCCGACAATAAAATACGTAGCCAGATACGCTATCAAAATCAGATTCTCATTCAGCCCCGGAAACAGATTCTGCATCAGGATGCAAAGCACAAAGCAGACTGCACCGATCATGATCCTGTGAAGTCTTCTCTTTAATTTCTTACTCATTTCAAAGTACCACCCGTTATTTTATAACAAACTCAACATCCGGCTCGATTTTCTTTACAATCTTTTCCGCCTCTTTGAGAATACCGTCCATCTTATCATCTGCTGCCGTAATTTCCATCTTTTGTGTCAGGAAATTAACACTGCAGTTTTCCACTCCTGCGAGTTCCTTCACCGCTGCTTCCATTTTGGCTGCGCAATGTGCACATTCCAGTTCCTCAAGTATAATTGTTTTTTTCATATTTAAAACCTCCTGTTATTTATTCATTGATATGGTCTAATCCCTGGTTTAAGATGGATTTGATATGTCCGTCTGCCAGCGAATAAAAAATTGTTTTTCCGTCCCTTCTGTTCTTCACAAGATCCATCTGCTTCAGCACTCTGAGCTGATGCGAAATCGCTGATTGCGTCATCCCGAGAAGCGTAGCGATGTCGCACACGCACATTTCGGAACACATCAGCACATACAAAATACGAATTCTTGTCGTGTCTCCGAATACCCGGAAAAACTCTGCCAGATCTACAAGTTCTTCCTCCTGTGGCATATGTTCTTCCACCTTTTGGATGATATCTTCATGCACATGCATGCATTCACACTTTTCCACCTCTTCGTATACCTTGGCCATACACACCTCCTATATAGTTGAATAATCTTTCATATGAATACCCGTTCATATGTTATTATATAAACCGATTATTACTATGTCAATAGGCGTTTCATATTTTTTTCACAAATATCCTTTACAATCAATTTAAAGTTCAATAAAATAGAAACAGATTACACACAAAGAGAGGAGCCTAACATGAGCCAGAAAAAGATGGACGCATACAAGAATGCGAAGAAAAATAAAAAACAGATAGAGAAAAAGCAGAAAAGAAACAAAATTCTCGGATGGATAATCGGTATTTTAGTTGCCGCTGCTCTGATTGCAGGCAGCGCTTATCTTGTATATTATACGCAGCAGCAGGCAGGTTCTGCCACCTCAGACACTACCACCTCCGGTGATGCTGCACAGGATGTAGCAGAGCTTCTTCAGGAAAGTCTCGGTGACGACGGAAGCTATACAATTACAACCGAACCGCCGGCAGAGACCACAACAGAATAGCCTGTAGCAATGAGACTTTTGAGTCGTGCAGACAATAAATCACCCCGGTCAATCTTTTTGAATGACCGGGGGTTTCTTATCACTCATTTTCCTGATACATCATGATTGCATCATATACCGTCCTTGTTTCGGCGTCGCTGTCTCCGCTGAGATAATATACCTTGCTAGGCGTTTCAATCCGCAGGAATAAACTGTTTTTCGGATTCAGGAAAACACTACAGCTGCCTTCTTCTTCCTTTACGCTCCAGCTCCCTTTCTTGAGTGTTTCCATCGCAGTTCCGCTGTTTCTGGACATCTTCGGAAGTTCCGTCAAAAGTTCTGCATCTTCGATGTTTAACATCGGAATTACATATTCCTGCCTCAAATGATTTCCCTGTACTTCCCCTTGGGTTGCAACAAGCTGTATCGGTGTGAACTCAAGCATCATGACCCATATGCTGATAATCGGCATAGATAACAGCGACAGACCGCAAAAGATAGCAAATCCCTTTCCTGTCGGCGTCGCCATATTTATGGAAGTACCAATACCGACACGCTTTTCTATCATGGAGTGTCTGTCCTTCGGATTGTAATAAATCAGCCCCCAAATCCAGTTGTCATCGTCATCTTCCGCCATTTCCATATCGCGCCTATCTTCATATGTTTTATCCAGCGCTGTTTTCTTTTTTACAAGCCATACAACGAGAAAAACCGTAACCGCAACGTAGGCTCCGTTTACCCACCAAAACACATCTGTAAATTGTCCCCACTCATTTACGGAAAACAACATTCCAACCATGTAAAGTACATTAACCCATGCACATGCCACCCAGAAATTCTTGGACTGGTTCTTTTTGGCACGGTTATAATTCACATTGACATCACTGTCAGAACTGATAATCTGCGTTTTTTTGCGGTCCTCCCACGCAGAAAGCCACCAGAACAAAAAGGAAATCCCTGCAAAGCCAGCACTCATAATCAGAAGCGGTTGTGCTCTGTTTCCCCAGTCTCCGACCATTGTCCATACAAAAATTGCCGTGCTAATCAGGCACTGCGGAAAAAAATGATACCATTTGACACGTCGAATTCTGCCCGCATCCTTCATTTCTATCCGGATATCCGTTATCTTTGCTTCCATCCATCCCTTTTCTTCCTTAAGGTCTTTTAACTTCCGGTTCGCAACGGCGAACGGAACAAAGAAAATGAAGATCGACACCGTAAGCCACACCATCCATACTGCCACAACGATCGAATCCCACGGAATGAATAGCGCCGGAAGCGGGGCCAACATCATAATCCACAAGCAACGCTTCATCTGCTTTTTGTAGACCGCTGAAATCTCCTCTACCGCTTCGTCTTTTCGATACTCTTTCTGCAATTTTACCCCATAATATAATCCGTTTTTCGGCTCTGCATCATTTTTCAACAATACATACATAATCAGTATGAAAGGATATAAACATATTGTTAAAATCAGTCCTGTCACGCTCATTCCTCAATCCCCCTATCCGCAAAATACTTATCTACGATGGCAACGAACTCATCTCTGGGCATTCCTTTGACCTTTGCCTCCGAAATCAGCTGCGCAAGCTGTTGCTCCGCCTCCGCCGAAAGTCCGGGTGTCAGCGCAAAACTTTCTCTGACACGGACACCATTGCGTCTGTCCGTCATAATATAACCTTCCTGTTTCAGAAGCTGATACGCTTTACTTACCGTCATAGAATTGATACCAATCTCTTCCGCCAGTGCCCGTACTGTCGGTAGTTTTTCTCCCGGCTTCAGTCTACCATCTGAAATCCCCATGACAATCTGGTTTCGAATCTGTTTAAATACCGGAATATCACAGCCGTCCTGTAATACGATAATCATATCTGTTCCCTCTCCGTAATTATTTTTCATGTTTATGCACTGTGTTTTTGTATTATTTATAATAATGCAAACGATACAATACGTCAAGCTTTTGCGGAAAGAGTGTCACTTTTCCTCCCCCTCATATTACCTTGGTTATACTCATTATATTGCCCGGGGTATTAAGAACAAATTTTTTATCTCACTACCCCGTTTCGCTCTGTTTTTTGCTTTTTAATGGTGTATTCTTTGCCCTCCGGGGTATAGGAAAGAAAATATCACCGCTGATACCCCGCTATCATGCAAAACGGGGTATCAGAAACAAATCAATGTCTCTTAATACCCCGTCGTTCATCATTAGCTGGAATATATTCTGTTTATTTGAAGTAAGCAACACCGGATTCAAAGATCTTAAGATCCTGTTCTCCGTAGATATTGATTGCAACCGCCTCATCGCGTCTCTCTGCATGCGCCATCTTACCGAAGCATCTTCCGTCCGGAGATGTAATACCTTCGATGGATGCATAGGAACCATTTACGTTCCACTCTTCATCCATGGAGATATTTCCGTTAAAGTCTGCATACTGTGTCGCAACCTGACCGTTTGCAAACAGCTTATCAATCCACTCCTTCGGAGCTACGAAACGTCCCTCGCCGTGTGAGGCCGGGCTAACGTAAGTCTTGCCAACCTCTGCAAGTGACAGCCAAGGTGATTTGTTGGAAACGACCTTCGTGTAAACCATCTTGGATATGTGACGGTTAATTGTGTTGAATGTAAGTGTCGGTGAATCTTCCTTCTGTCCGCAAATCTCACCGTACGGCACAAGACCTAATTTGATAAGCGCCTGGAAACCGTTACAGATACCGAGTGCCAAACCGTCGCGTTCATTTAACAGCTTCATAACTGCTTCCTTCATCTTTTCATTCTGGAATGCAGTTGCAAAGAACTTCGCAGAACCATCCGGTTCATCTCCTGCGGAGAATCCGCCCGGGAACATGATAATCTGTGCCTGTGCGATGGCTTTTTCAAATACTTCCACACTCTCACGGATATCTTCTGCTGTCATGTTCTTAAATACTTTCGTGATAACATCCGCGCCGGCTCTCTCGAACGCCTTGCCGGAATCATATTCGCAGTTCGTACCCGGGAATACCGGAATAAATACCGTCGGGCGCGCTACTTTATTCTTACATACATAAATGTCTTTTGTATCGTACAGTCCTGTATTTACCGGCTCTGTACCTTTTTCCGCTTTCGTAGGGAATACTTTTTCCAGTTTGGAAGTCCAGCTGCTGAGTGCCTCTTCTTCACTTACTGCCACATCTTTGTATGAGAAGCCGCTCTCTGTCACAACACCGACTTTCTTGTATGTGACACTAATGTCAGAGAGTCTATCTGCCGCAACTTCTGCTACGATATTACCGATTCCGTTTGCAAACAGTTCGTCCACGGATAAGTTTTCATCGTATGCAACACCGAGTTTGTTACCGAACGCCATCTTCGCCGTAGCAGCAACAAGACCTTTTGCGTCTACCGAATATGCAGACTGCAGAATACCATCTAAAATCATTGCATGTACTGCTTCGTACAGCTTCATTACTTCATCATATTTCGGAAGGTCATATTCATCTTTCGGAATCTCGAATGTCACAAGCACATTGCCTGCTTTCTTAAGCTCCGGTGTGAGAATCTCCTGATGTTTCGCTATATCCACAGCAAATGACACGAGTGTCGGCGGTACATCGATATCATTGAATGTACCTGACATACTGTCTTTTCCTCCGATACTCGGAAGTCCGAATCCAAGCTGAGCGTCGTAAGCACCGAGAAGTGCTGCAAACGGCTGACTCCATCTGCTTGGGTCCTCTGTCATACGACGGAAGTACTCCTGGAATGTAAAACGAACCTTTTTATAATCACCACCACTTGCCACAATCTTAGAAAGTGATTCAAGCACTGCATAAACAGCGCCGTGGTATGGGCTCCAGCTTGATAAATACGGGTCGAAACCGTAACTCATCATCGTAACGGTATCTGTCTTTCCTTTCAGAACCGGAAGCTTAGCTACCATCGTCTGTGTCTCTGTGAGCTGATACTGTCCGCCGTAAGGCATATAAACGCTGCCTGCACCGATGGATGCATCGAACATTTCCACAAGACCTTTCTGGCTGCAGACATTCAAATCATTTAAAGTATCGAGAATCGCACCTTTTACGTTTCCTGCTTTCACATCTTCCGCTACTTTATCGATAGAAACCTTCTTGAAGTAGTTCTCCTCCGGACTTGGCATATCTACTTTCACAGAAGTTTCCTGATGCGCACCGTTTGTGTCGAGGAATGCTCTGGAAAGATTAACGATTTCTTTTCCTCTCCATGAAAGCACAAGTCTCGGCTCTGCTGTTACCGTAGCCACCTTTACTGCTTCAAGGTTTTCTTCATCTGCATATTTCATGAACTCGTCCACATTCGACGGGTCAACCACAACTGCCATACGTTCCTGGGATTCGGAAATCGCAAGTTCTGTACCGTCAAGACCTGCATATTTCTTCGGAACTTTATCAAGATCTACGACAAGACCCGGAGCAAGTTCTCCGATAGCTACTGACACACCACCTGCACCAAAGTCGTTACATTTTTTAATCAGGCGGCTGACTTCCTCGCGGCGGAACAATCTCTGAATCTTACGCTCTGTCGGTGCGTTACCCTTCTGTACTTCCGCACCGCAGGTTTCGATAGAGCTTGTTGTGTGCACTTTGGAAGAGCCTGTCGCACCACCGCAGCCGTCACGTCCCGTGCGTCCGCCGAGAAGAACGATGATATCTCCCGGGTCGGATGTCTCACGGATAACATTCTTTCTCGGGGCAGCCCCCATAACTGCTCCGATTTCCATTCTCTTTGCCACATAATTCGGATGATACAGCTCTTTGACATAGCCTGTTGCAAGTCCAATCTGGTTACCGTAAGAAGAATATCCGCTCGCAGCTCCGCGAACGAGTTTCTTCTGTGAAAGTTTACCTTTCATTGTATCTGTCACAGGAACAGTCGGATCCGCTGCACCTGTAATACGCATTGCCTGATATACATAACCACGGCCTGAAAGCGGGTCACGGATGGCACCGCCGAGACATGTCGCAGCTCCACCGAACGGTTCAATCTCCGTCGGATGGTTATGTGTCTCATTTTTAAAGAAAATCAGCCACTCTTCTGTCTTTCCGTCCATTTCTACCGGAACAACGATGGAACATGCATTGATTTCTTCTGACTCTTCCATGTCATCAAGCTTGCCTTCCTTTTTGAGCTTGCGCATCGCCATGAGAGCAAGGTCCATCAGACATACGAATTTATCATCTCTTCCTTTAAAAATTTCTTCTCTTGTAGCAAGATAGTTCTCATACGTCTCCACAATCGGAGCATTGTAATATCCTTCATCAAATGCAACGTCCTTAAGCTCTGTCGAGAATGTTGTGTGACGACAGTGGTCAGACCAGTACGTATCAAGTACTCTGATTTCCGTCATGGACGGGTCTCTGTTTTCTTCATTTTTGAAATAATTCTGGATATGAAGGAAATCTTTAAATGTCATAGCAAGTCCCAAAGAATCATACAAATCTTTCAGGTCTGCTTCTGCCATATCCTTGAATCCGTCAAATATAACTACATCATCCGGCTCTTTAAAGTCTGAAACAAGAGTTTCCGGTTTTTTCATTCCTGTTTCTCTGGAATCTACCGGATTGATACAGTATGCTTTAATCTTCTCAAACTCTTCATCTGTCACCTTTCCTTCCAGCACATACGTAATCGCAGTCTGGATAATCGGTTCCTCGTCCTCTTTCAAGAACTTCACACACTGTACTGCCGAATCGGCTCTCTGGTCAAACTGTCCCGGTAAATATTCCACGGAGAATACACGTGCACCGTCTGCCACATCAAAACTCTCCTCATACAAAATATCAACCGGCGGCTCGCTGAACACCGTCTGACACGCTCTCTTATACGTCTCATCCGAAATATTTTCTACATCGTAACGAATCAGTACTCTGACTTTCTCAATGTCATTCATTCCGAGATAATTCTTCAGATCCTCGTGCAGTTCTTTTGCCTTTACCGCAAAATCCTCTTTCTTCTCTACATAGATACGTCTTACTTCAGCCATCTGATGACTCCTCCGTTTTTTAATGTTTTCCTATTATTTATGTCGTACTTTAGAACATACCATTTTTATTATACAAAAACTTCGTGTTTTTTCAACCTATTGCATCAACTTACTTTATATTTCGACCGTTATTTTATTTGCATTTGTTTTTATCTTGTGGTTAACGTAATCTCTTACCACAATATCTTGTGGTGGTGTTATTTAACCTTTAAAACCGCGATTTTGTGTTATGGTTACCTGTTTTTCAATTCCTTTTCCGCGTTATGTAAATCTCTTGTTAAATAGCTTGTGTTTTTAATATTTTTAAAAGTATTGACCGGTTCGGATAACATTTTTCGCGACAAAAATGTCATTTTTCTATTTTTCTTGTATTTTCAACTTCTGTACCGCGCGCTATTTAATTTTGATTTTTTTAATTTTCCCTTCTCCCTTCCAAATCATATAAATATCTCTTGTTCTTTCTTGTGTTTTCTGTAATACATAATCTTGTGTTTTTCTTGACCAATCAGAACTATATCTAGTATTTTCCATGCTATTTTATAATTTAGTATCGTTTGTTTTTTATAATTATGTAAACATATATTATGTCAACCTTGCAGGTGTATATGACCTCAAACACACTATACACAAACAATAATAAAAAAAAGCAAATGAAAATAGCGAATAGAATTTAAAAACAAGCGCATAGTAGAATAGATAACCGAATAATTAAAAGAATAAAAGAATAAAAGAACAGAAGGATAGAAACATAGCTAATCACAAGCCCGTGGGGTACCAAATTTATTTATACTTCCATAATACCCCGAAAACTAAAAAAGCGGGGCAGAGAGCATCAGCTTCTATGCTCCATACCCCGTTGAAATAAATTTCCATGAAAAAAACACCAAAAACGGGGTATTAGAAAGAAATATTTCTCTCCATACCCCACTGGCGCTTCATTTAAGTTATGTAAGTTTTTCCGCAATCACTAAACCGCCCGTTCCAAAGAACGGGCGGTTAAATTTCTTTTTATAAATACTTACAAATACTTCAAAAGTTCATCCTTCACCGGTGCTACATGCTCCTGTGTGAGACCGAAATCCATTTTCTTGTACGTCCATGCAGCTCTTCCGATCTGATGTCTCTCAAATGCTTCATGGATGTCTTTGTACCAGTTTACGGTACCTGCAAGCGGTGCCTGGTCGATAACGCCATATTCACCGCAATAAAGCGGAACATCATACTTCTCTGCATGTGCGATGGCTGTTGTAAAAATTGCATCAAAGAAAGTGCTATCCATCTTTGTTACTCCCGGATAACGGAAATGATCCGTGGAACCCTCCGGGAAATTGTTATCTTTTGCAAGCTGGATATACTCATCAATCGTAAGCGGATAATCGCAATGGAATCCTGCCGGCATAAAATCCTGCCAGTACGCAGACTGATGTGTGAAAATCTGCGGATCATAGCAATGGAAGTTATAAACGATATTTTCATCGATTGGCGGATCAAGCTGCTGTACGGAAAGTACATTGTTGTAGTTGATTCCACCTACCAAAATCTTAACATCCTTAGAATACTTGCGAATCACGAGCATCGCTTTCTTTGCAAGTGCATTCCATTCTTTGGCCACATTCGGGTCTACAATCTCGTTTAAAAGCTCAAGTGCAAGTCTGTCCGCATATTTTGCCGCATATCTTGATGCCAAGTCATCCCAAAGATTTAAAAAGCGCTCCTGCAATGCTTCATCATGAAAGAAATCCTTACTATACTCTAAATCATCAAATACATATCCTGCCGTCTTGTGCAAATCGAGAATCATATTTAAATTGTACTTCTCACACCACTCAAGACACTTGTCCAGGTATTTATAATTCTCTTCAATTCTTTCGCCTTCCTCTGTCTCAATCAGATTGTAATCCATCGGAACACGGATGTGGTCTACCCCCCAGGAAGCAATTTCCTTAATGTCATCCTCCACAATAAACGTGTCATAATGCTCAATTTCATGACAACACTGGGAAATCCATCCTCCCAGATTAATACCGCGGTAATAACCCTCAAATTTTCTCATCTTGTACCTCTCTCCTTTACATAGTTATTATAGTTCAAACTATAATGTCCCTCTCCGCCAAAGTATATAACAGATGTGACATTCATATCAAATTTATGACACAAGCAGATACACAAAGTATGCTGCGTAGCATCCAAGCATTACAGCACCGCCACTGCGGGATAATGTCTGCTTTTTGAAACACAGAACAAGCAGCAATACCATAGAAGCAACACAGAGCACAGCGTCAAGCAGAAACGCGGACGCAAACTCAACCGGCTGAATCAGTGCAACCGTACCAAGTACGAACAGAATATTAAAAACATTGCTTCCGAGAATATTTCCAACGGCAATATCCGCATTTCCTTTGCGCGCCGCCGTTACTGATGTAATCAGCTCCGGAAGCGACGTTCCGAACGCGACAATCGTAAGACCGATGAGGCGGTCGCTCATGCCGAGCAGAGATGCTATAATCTTGGCATTATCGACTGTGATATCACTTCCCCACACAACTGCAGCAAGTCCACCGAGCGTGTATAAAATAAGTAAAAATACATTCTTCGTCTGTGTCGGTTCTTCCTCTGCCGCTTCCGCCATTCCCTTTTTGGCATCGCGAAGAAGTTTCGTCATAAAGAATATCATAAATACCCACAAAATAATTCCGCAGGCAAGATTCAATTTGCCAAGGAAAAATCCCATCGCCAACAATACAACGGATATCACAAGATTAAACGGAATATCAAATCTGAGACTCGATTTCTGAATATGGAGTGGAACGATACAAGCCGTCAGACCGAGAATCAATAGCACATTCAGCAGATTACTTCCGAGTACATTTCCGATAGCAATACCGGTTGTTCCCTGAAGTGCTGCCGAAATACTGATCGCAGCCTCCGGTGCGCTTGTTCCGAACGCTACAATCGTAAGACCGATAATCATCTGCGGAATCTTAAACTTCTCTGCAATTCCCGAAGCTCCTCCCACAAAAAAATCAGCTCCTTTGATCAACAAAACAAAGCCGACAATAACAAGTACCACACTTTTAAGTGCAACCATGTGTTTTCCTTCTTTCTAAAAAATATTTCTCCCAAAGCTCATAAAACTCATATAAAAAAACCCATGGATGACACGCCATCCATGAGTCTTTGATTCAATTAACCTGCAAATACAGAATCTGCTCCGAAAAACATATCTGCATGATTCATACCCATCTGCATCTGCATCGCGAGAACCCCGGCAAAATCTGCCGTCTCGCCTCTTTCCAGCGGATTGATGGTTTCACCGCTGTAATCCGACGTCTTCGCCGGCTTGATGTGGCTGCTGGTCACGTCGTTATCCACTGCAGAAATTCGATTTAAACTGCTGCCGCTTACGCTGTTCGTGTTATAAACATACGGCTGAAATCCTGAAATAGCACCGATTCCCATACAGTCACTCCTTTCAATCATAATACTTTTATATAGTATAACCTATCTGCATGCTTTTTTCAATGAAAACTTGGCTAATGATGAAAATTCTTAAGCCGCTCTTTCAGTTCCTCAAGCATCGCCGCGTACGACTCCTGCTCTTTCCCCCGAAGTTTTCCCGCAGACTTCGCCTCGGCATAAGCCTCCTCAAACTTCTTTAGGTTGGCACGTGCATTGTCTTTGTAATTGTTTTCAAAGGCCAGCTGAAGACTCTTTAATATCTCATCCAGTTCCTTCGCCGCTTTACTTTTTCCAAATCCAAACATTCCCTATCACTCCTGTACAGAAATAACCTTAATCCCCATTTTACCCTGTTGAACGTCACGACACCTGCCAAGGATTCTTTTCACCGTTTACAAAGCACACACAGCTCCTTAGCGAATCCTCTACGACTGTCTTGACGCAATTGTCCGTATAAAAAGCCATATGATGTGTTACCGTCACATTCGGATAGCTTCTCAAAAGCGCAAGTTCACGGTTATCCAGCACATCATTTTTGCGGTCATAATAGTATAAACCAAACTCGTTCTCCACAACATCAAGCCCCGCAGCACCGATTTTACCGCTCTCAATCGCAGCAAGAAGTGCTTCCGCCTCCACGAGCGGTCCTCGCGCCGTGTTAATCAAAACCACGCCATCCTTCATCTTTCCGATAGTCTCTGCATTGATCAGATGATAGTTGTCATCCGTCAAAGGGGTATGTAGTGAAATGATGTCTGCTTGTGACCAGATTTCTTCGAGTGAAACATAAGTTGCGAGCTTCTGAACCTCTTCACTCTCATATAAATCATATGCAATCATCTTACAGCCAAAACCGCTGAGGTTCTGAATGACCGTCTTACCGATTCTTCCGGTTCCGATAATACCGACGGTCATATCCTTCAGCTCACGCCCGAGATTTCCCTTAAGCGTATAATCCTGAATATTTGTACGCTGCAAAATCTGTTTTGCCTTGCGGATGCTCATCAATAGAAGCATGACCGTGTAATCTGCCACACCATTTGGTCCGTAAGGTGCATTACCAACCGTAATACCATGCTCTTTGCAGGCTTTCATATCAATGTGATCATAGCCGATTGTTCTTGTCGTGATATAGCGTACCCCCTGCTGTGCAAGAGCAGCAATCAGCTCCGGCGTCATTTTGGAGGTCAATATATCAATACATTCACTCCCCTTTGCCAAAGAAACATTGTCAAGCGTCGGCGCATCCGGACAAGTAACAAGTGTTATTCCAAGTTCCTCCGCATATGCATCAAAATACTTCTTCTCATCGTACTCTCTAAAATTGTAAACGGTTACCTGCATGTTTTATCATCCTTCTCTTCTATTTTTTTATAAAACTCGTAATCCTCTGTTTTGTACTGTCGAAATGCATTCAAATCCCTTGCGAGAATCATGATACTGTCTTTCGTTGTGTTAAATACGCCTTCCTTGTAAAGGTTAACAAAAACAAGCCCAATCGGTACTGCCACAATCATTCCGATGACGCCATTGATTTTCCATCCGATATAGAGAAGAAACAGTGTAGGAATTGCCGGCATTCCCAGAGATTCTCCGACAATTTTAGGCTGAATGAGCTGTCTTACAAGTTGTCCGATTCCCCAAAGTGCAATTAAAATAACAGCCGTTGTATAATGCCCGCCGATTACCTTGATAATTGCCCATGGTATCAGTACCGTCCCTGTTCCGAATACCGGAAGCAAATCAAGAAATGCAATCCCGAGTGCCACGAGCGATACATAATTTACGCCGGCAATTTTCAGTCCCACAAAGAGCAGAAGGTACATCCAAACTTCTATTTTAAGCTGCGCCAGCAAATATCCGCCAAATGCCTTCTTTAAACTGTTCCTGACAATGTCCCACTTATCTTTGATTGTCTTCGGCACAAATTTACGGTAATACTCCTGCACCTCTTCCTTATTTGCCACAAAGAAATAGGCTGACAGAAGTGCCATCACAACACTCACAAGAAATCCCGGAACATTCTTGGCAAACTCACTGAGCTTCTCCATGGTCGGCGAGCTCAAATTTCCAATCAGATTGCCCGCATATTGTGATATATTATCCGCCAGAAAAACCCATTCCTCACGGAACTGCCTCGGCATTTTATTAAATATCACCTGCAATTTATTCCCTGCCTGTGCAAAATCCTGCGAAAGCGACTCCCACATCTGCGGAAGATTCGCAAGAAACCCCTCCGCCTGATCCAAGAGCAAATGACCGATGCCGTATAAAACAAGTGCCACAAGTGCGATGGCAAGCACAATCGCAAACGCCGACCCTGCCTTACGCCTTATCTTCATACGCGCTTCCAAAAACTGTACAATCGGCCCTGCGCACCATGCGATAACCGCACCGACCACAAACGGCATAAAAAACACGATAATCTTCGGCAGCACAGCTATTAATAATATAACTACAAGTACTGCCCCAATAAGGTTTAATATAATCTTTCCAAAATGCTTTACTGCCTGCATTCTAAAACACGCTCCTCAATGTATGCATAAATCTCGTCACGCCCCTGCTTGGTCTGGGCAGAATACGGAAAAACAATTGTCCCCTTTTCCACCTGAAGTGCATCCTTAATCAGCTTAATCTGCTTCTGTACCTGTGAACGGTTAATCTTATCCAGCTTTGTCGCAATGATAATCGGCTTATATCCGTTGGCAACAATCCAGTCATACATCTGGATATCATTAGCCCCCGGTTTGTGACGGATATCAATCAGGAGAAACACCTCTCGCAGCATTTTAGACTCTTTGAGATATTTTTCAATCATTTTTCCCCACTTTGCTTTTACCTCAACAGAAACATTTGCAAATCCGTATCCCGGTAAATCAACAAAATAGAGTTCCTTATTGATATTGTAATAATTGATGGTCTGTGTCTTTCCCGGCTGGGAGGATGTCCGCGCCAATGATTTTCGGTTCATAAGCCCGTTAATCAAAGATGATTTTCCGACATTACTCTTGCCTGCAAAGGCAATCTCCGGCAAATCATTTTCCGGCAATGTACTTGTAATACCGCAAACGGTTTCCAGTTCTACATTCTTTATTACCATTATGACTCCTTCCCCGCTGCAAATGCATAATCAATCACTTCCTGCATGGTCGAAACGCATACAATGTTTAATCCTGTTTTAATTTCCTCATCTATCTCATGCAGGTCTTTTTCGTTTTCTTGCGGTACTAACACATTATGTATGCCCGCTGTTTTGGCTGCAAGAAGTTTTTCTTTCAGTCCGCCGATGGCAAGCACACGGCCGCGAAGCGTCACCTCACCCGTCATCGCCAAATCAGCCTTAACTTTTCTTCCTGTTATCGCGGACAACATCGCTGTCGCCATCGTAATACCTGCACTCGGCCCATCCTTCGGAACTGCCCCCTCCGGAATATGAATATGCAAATCATGAGACTCGAAATAGTCCTCCGCCACATCATATCGCGGTGCTATCGAGCGAACATAGCTGAGTCCTGCCATTGCAGATTCCTTCATAACATCGCCAAGCTGCCCTGTCAGCTTCATCTCACCTTTTCCGGGCATATCATTCACTTCAATCTCAAGCGTGACACCTCCGACGCTTGTCCACGCAAGTCCACGCACAAGTCCGACATCATTTTTCTTGTTCGCCTTATCCTGTGAGTACTTTTCTTTGCCGAGATATTCTTCCAGATTGTGGATTGTAATCTTAATCTTTGTTTTATCGTCCTTTAATATCTCGCGCGCCGTTTTTCTGCATACTTTCCCGATTTGTCTCTCAAGTTCACGAACCCCTGCTTCCTTTGTATAACCGAGAATTATTTTCTCAAGCGCCTTGTCCGTAAAATTAAGCTGTTTTTTGGCAATTCCGTGTTCCTTGAGCTGCTTCTTTACAAGATGCTCTTTGGCAATATGGAGCTTTTCATTGGCCGTATAGCTTGTCACTTCAATGATTTCCATACGGTCACGGAGAGGCCCGTCTATCGCCTGCAAATCATTCGCCGTTGCCACAAAGACAATCTGTGATAAATCCATCGGTATTTCGACATAATGGTCCTGAAAATGTTCATTCTGCTCACTGTCGAGCACTTCAAGCATAGCAGAAGCCGTATCTCCCTTGTGATCACGGCTCATCTTATCAATCTCATCCAGAAGTACCAGCGGATTTTTCACTCCCGCCTGCCTTACTGCCGTCACAATACGTCCCGGCATTGCACCGACATACGTCTTTCTGTGTCCGCGGATTTCCGCCTCATCACGCACACCACCGAGACAGATTCTCACGTATTTGCGGTCCATCGCCCTTGCCATGCTGCGGGCAATCGATGTTTTTCCGGTTCCCGGCGGTCCGACCAGACAGATAATCGGTGACCCTGCATCCCCGCGAAGCTGACGAACTGCAAGATATTCCAGAATTCTTTCCTTTACCTTGGTAAGTCCATAATGGTCTGCCTCTAATATCTCCTCCGCTTTGTCGAGATCCGTATTGTCCTCGGATGCCAAATCCCATGGCAAATCAAGTACTGTTTCCAGATACGTTCTCTCTACTGCACTTTCCGATGAACTCTGGGATACATTCTCAAAGCGCTTTATCTCTTTCTTAATTTTAGATTTAACTTCTTCCGAAGCGTTGATATTTTCCAGCTTTTCACGGAACGTATCCGCATCCGAAAGCGGGCTGTCCTCTCCGAGTTCCTCCCGGATAAACTTCATCTGCTCCTTCAACACATACTCACGCTGATTTTTCTCCACCCGGTCTTTTACTTTTTTGGCAAGCTCATTCTTCACTTCCAAAATTCCCGACTCCGTTTGCAGAAGTTCCGTCAGACGGTCAAATCGTTTTTGCAAATGAATGGCTTCCAAAATCACCTGTTTCTTCTTGTAATCAACCGGCATAAGCATCGTAATCTGGTCCAAAAGCTTTCCAAGCTGTTCAATACCGCTCAAATGTTGCACAATTCCCTGGTCTTTTTTGCTGACAAGCAGAGAATACTGCAAATACATTTCACAAATCTGACGCTTCATCGCTTCCTTCGTCGCCGGAGCCATCTCTTCTTCGAGCTGCTGCTCAGACTTTGCCAGAACGATTTTGGCGATAAAATACGGGTCCGTCGTAAACTCTACGACCTTTGCCCGTCCGACGCCCTCGACAAGGACACGGACAATCTTATTCGGCATTTTTACAATCTGCTTTACCCGGACAAGCGTCCCGATTTCATATACGCCATCAAGTCCCGGATTGTTGTTCTCCGGGTTCTTTTGCGCCGTCAAAAACAATTCCTGATTGGTGCTCATTGCCTTTTCCAATGAGGCAATGGATTTTTTGCGACTCAAATCAAAATGTATGATAGAATCCGGCACAACGCACATGTTTTTCAGCGGAATTGCCGGAATTGTCATTTTCTGTACTTCACTCATTCTTTTTCTCTCTCTTATACACAAAACGCCGCCCTAAAGGCGGCGCTTTATTTTATGCTCTTTTTTTCGTTGATACAACTTCTTCGCCACGCTCTACAATCGGATCGCATTTGCCAAGCACAACATCCTCTGTGATAACACACTTCGTGATGGTCTCATCCGACGGAATTTCATACATAACATCCATCATGACACTTTCCATAATGGTTCTAAGACCTCTGGCTCCCGTCTTTTTATCCATCGTCTGTTTTGCAATCGCAGTAATTGCTTCCGGCGTGAATTCAAGTTCTACATCATCCATTTCAAACAATTTCTGGTATTGTTTCACAATCGCACTCTTCGGCTCAGTCAAGATTCTGCACATCGCTTCTTCATCAAGTCCATCGAGTGAAACAACAATCGGAACACGTCCGACAAATTCAGGAATCATACCGTACTTGATTAAATCCTGCGAATTGGCTTCGTGAAGAATCTCGCTTTCACTCCGCTCGGAATGTTCTCCGATTTCTGCATTAAAACCAATCGATTTGCGGTTTAATCTGTTTTCTACAATCTTTTCCAGCCCTGCAAAAGCACCGGAACAGATGAACAAAATATTGCTTGTATCAATCTGTATAAGTTCCTGATGCGGATGTTTTCTGCCACCCTGCGGCGGAACAGATGCCACAGTACCCTCTATAATCTTGAGGAGTGCCTGCTGTACACCTTCTCCGGAAACATCTCGCGTAATGGATACATTTTCACTTTTTTTTGTAATTTTATCAATCTCATCAATATAGATGATACCGTACTGCGCCTTTTCCACATCGTAGTCTGCCGCCTGAATCAGCTTAAGCAGAATGTTTTCTACGTCCTCACCGACATAACCTGCCTCTGTGAGCGTGGTAGCATCCGCAATCGCAAACGGAACATTGATAATCTTGGCAAGTGTCTGCGCCAAAAATGTCTTACCGCTTCCGGTTGGTCCCATCATTATGATATTGCTCTTCTGTAATTCAATGTCAAGGTCCTTCTCTGCCGTAACACGCTTGTAATGATTGTACACTGCCACGGAAAGAACTTTTTTGGCTGCTTCCTGACCGATGACATACTCATCTAAAAATTCTTTAATCTGTGCCGGTTTGAGAAGATTGATATCAGGTCCGCCTTCTACCATTTCCTCTTCGTACTCTTCCTCGATAATGTCCGCACACAAATCTACGCATTCATCACAAATATACACGCCTGTCGGTCCGGCAATCAGCTTTCTTACCTGTTCCTGCGACTTATTACAAAAAGAACATCTGATTTTCATTTCAGGATTTTTTCCTGCCATTCTTGCGACTCCCTAACTGTAATTGATTATTTTGCGCGATTTTCAACTACCTTGTCAATTAAACCGTAAGCTAACGCCTCCTCAGCGCTCTTCCAGTTATCACGCTCTGTATCTGCTGCAACCACTTCATAATCCTGCCCTGTGTTCGCTGCAAGTATACGATTTAACTTTTCTTTTGTTTTTAAAATGTGTTTGGCAGCAATCTCAATTTCCGTTGCCTGTCCCTGTGCTCCGCCAAGCGGCTGATGAATCATAATTTCCGCGTTCGGAAGAGCCATTCTCTTACCTTTCGTACCGCCTGCAAGCAGGAACGCACCCATACTCGCTGCCATACCGATACAAATGGTGGATACATCACATTTTACATACTGCATCGTATCGTAAATAGCCATGCCCGCTGTTACAGAACCACCCGGACTGTTAATATAAATCTGGATGTCCTTCTCCGGATCTTCCGCTTCCAAAAATAAAAGCTGCGCCACTACGATGCTCGCCGAAACATCATTTACTTCCTCTCCAAGGAAGATGATTCTTTCTTTTAAAAGTCTGGAATAAATATCATAGGAACGTTCTCCACGGCTTGTTTGTTCAATGACATAAGGTACTAAACTCATGGTAATTCCTCCTTAACATCCTATCTGTCTGATAGATTATTTGCTTTCTTTTGCGTTTGTTGCTACAAATTCAGCTGCTTTGGAAATTGCAAGGTCTTTCATAATTTCAGCTTTGCCCTGCTCACCAATCATCTCTTTTGCTTTTTCAACATCCATCTGGTACATTCCGGCAATCTTTTCTACTTCTTTATCGAAATCTTCCTCAGCCGCCTCAATACCTTCTGCTGCTGCAACAGCTTCAAGAACAAGTCTTGATTTGATACGCATCTCAGCCTGTGGCTTAATCTGCTCGAACATCTTCTCTTCTGTCTGGCCTGTGAACTGTAAATACTGTTCAAAAGCAAGTCCCTGACTCATGATTCTCTGAGCAAATTCATCCATCATCTGTCTCTGTGTCGTTGTTACCATTGCTTCCGGAATATCCATCTTTGCATCTTCAATGACTGCTTCGATTGCTGCTCTTTCTCTTGCATCTTTCGCATCATTTTCTTTTTTCTCAGCAAGACCTTTCTTTACATTTTCTTTGTACTCAGCAAATGTCTCATACTCAGAAACTTCAGAAGCAAACTCATCATCAAGTTCAGGAAGCTCGTCCTCTTTGATTTCCTTGATAGTAACCTTGAACATTGCAGGTTTGCCTGCAAGCTCTTCTGCATGGTACTCTTCCGGGAAAGTAACGTTTACTTCCACTTCATCACCGATAGATTTTCCGATGAGCTGCTCCTCAAATGTATCAATGAAAGAATGAGAACCGATAACAAGATCATAATCCTCACCTTTTCCGCCTTCAAAAGCAACACCGTCAACAAAACCTTCAAAATCGATGGTTGTCTTGTCACCATCTTTTACCGGACGATCTTCTACAGAAATTTCACGCGCGTTGTTCTTTCTTTCGCGTTCGATCATCTCATTTACTTCTTCTTCTGTTACTTCTGTGTCGATTTTGTCAATCTTAACACCTTTGTATTTACCAAGTTCTACCTCCGGCTTTAAAGCAACTTCTGCTGTGAAGATAAACTCTTTGTCCGGCTCAAGCTGAATCACGGAAATCACCGGTGCCGAAACGATTTCTTCTTCGCATTCGCTGACTGCTTTTTCGTAAGCACCCGGAATTACTGCATTGGCTGCATCTTCTAAAAATACACCTTTGCCGTACATTTTTTCCACCATTGCAAACGGAACTTTTCCTTTACGGAATCCCGGAATGCTGATCTGGTTTTTATTTTTCTGGTATGCGGCATTTACTGCCTTTGCCATTTCTTCTGCGGAGACCTCAATTGTAATTTTAGCCATATTGTGCTCTAATTTCTCCATCTGTAAACTCATTTTGTATTTCCTCCTTTATGTGACCTCATTCGTATCACTTTCTCTTTTTCTTTCAATGTAATATAGGAAAAGAAACAATTTCCCATATTCACAGTCATTTTAAGATTATAACACAAGTCCTTTCTAATTACTAGCTTTTTTTTGATGGTTTTATCGCGGTTTTGCGACAGAATTTTATTTCTTTTTTAACAAAAGTTACCATCATATTCTTTTCGCAAAGCGAACATAATATAACCAAGATAAGTGAGAAACAGAACACGAGTCCGAACGTTTCCGGATAAGTGTTTGACACTTATCTTGGAAACAAATATTAAAACAAATAAAACACAAACACGGAGGTGAAAAAAATGGCAAGTAACAGAACAAATAGAATGGAAGTACCGGAAGCAAGAGCAGCAATGGATCGTTTTAAAACAGAGGTTGCATCAGAACTCGGTGTAAACTTAAAAGAAGGTTACAACGGTGACTTAACTTCTAAAGAAGCAGGTTCCATCGGTGGCGAAATGGTTCGTAGAATGGTAAAAAATTACGAGTCTCAGCTCAAATAAACGTATCACAATAAAAAGAAGCGTCGTTCCGGATCGGAACGGCGCTTTCTTTTGTAACTTCATTTTATTCTATTTATTGTTCATCATTCGGCAATCTGTATGGGTCATCGTCCACAGGCGCTGATGGATTAAACATTTCACCCGATGCATAATTCGGATTCGACTGTGCATATGCGCCCGGATTTCCGTAAGAGCTCGAATACGCATATCCGTTGCCCGCAAGCGAATGATCATAATAATCCTTTGATGCACGGTGCTTCAACGTCTCATACAAGCGCGCATATGTCATCTGCATGTACGGATTTACATAGAAGATGGAAAGAAGTCCACATGTAAATACTGACAATAAATTCCAACCGAAGAACGACCATCCGAGTACAAAAGTGTCCCATTTGTTTCCGTCCATCATTTCTTTGGTCAAACGGAACACTTCCGAAGATTCAAGCTGAGGATTCTCCGCAAGAATGTACGGAATCATCCGGTATTCATACCCTTTGATAATCCCGGGAATAATAAACAACAATGTCCACAATCCCACATACACATCTCTCAAAAACATCGTCTTAACGACGTTCATATATACGCCCTTTTTGAAAACACAGAACAATATCCCGATTTCATTTGCGCTCTTCTGTCCGTAGGTTGCCTCAATATAGTATCTCTGCGCTCCAACCATAATCGGATTCGTCACAAACGTTGTAAATGCAATGCCGATAATAAATGCTATTACAAACACAACCAACATTCCGACAATCAATCCTGTCAACAACGCCATATCAAATCCGCCAAGCGCATCAGAAGCCCCTCCGGAAGCCCCGGAATAATCCGACGAAGAGGAACTACCGGCACTGCTGCCGCCTCCGCCACCGCCGCCGGTCAAAAAAGCCACAACAAACGCCACAAGCACAAGACCCCAGTAGCTTCGTTTGACATCTTCTTTTGCTTTACTCTTTAAATCTGCTCTTGTCCACATACACTTTTCTCCCTTTTCACTTTTGTATCGCAATTACTGCTGATAAATAATCGCCTTTTTTATTTCATCTGCACACGATTGTCCTTTCATCCGCGCAACAATCGAGAGCGCAAAATCAATCGCCGTACCCATACCTCGGCTTGTTATGATATGTCCGGACACCTCCACCGGATTCCGGCTCACCTGCGCTCCCCTAAGCTCTGTTTCAAAACTCGGATAACAGCAGGCACTGCGTCCCTCAAGCATTCCCTTATGTCCGAAAATACTCGGCGCTGCGCAGATTGCAGCCAGATATTTCCCCTGCTTATCAAAAGCTTCCACCTGCTCCATAAGTAGCTGACAAGCTTCCAGATTAAGCGTTCCCGGCATTCCGCCCGGAAGAACAATCATATCCACCTCATCAAAATTGATGTCGGAAAGCACCTCGTCCGCCTGCACGGTAATCCCATGCGAACTTGTCACCATGCGCGAATCTGTAATCGACACCGTCGACAGCTCTATTCCTGCCCTGCGGCACAAATCCACAACAGTCAATGCTTCTATCTCTTCCATTCCTTCTGCGAGGAATACACAAATCTTACTCATATGTATCTCCTTCCGAATTCCGATATTTTTCTCATTATATAAGAAAAAAGAACAAAGCGCAATCACTTGTGGTATACTATTTATGCAACCATCCGCAACCGAAAGTAGCATAATTTTGCATGACTTATTTTATGAAAGGAACATCTACATGGAAATTGAACGTAAATTTTTGATAAAAACATTACCTGCAGATTTGGATTCCTATCCATGCTCTGAAATTACACAAGCCTATCTGTGCACCAATCCTGTCATGCGCATCCGCAAGCAGGATGAAACCTATGTTTTTACCTACAAAGGAAAAGGTCTTATGGTTCGCGAAGAATACAATCTTCCGCTGAACAAGGAAGCTTTTGAGCAGCTTCTTCCGAAAGCGGAAGGTTGTATCATTTCCAAGACACGTTATCGGATTCCGCTCTCAGGAGCCGACGCCGGTCTTTCCAAAGACATCGCTCTCCTAATCGAACTTGACCTTTTCAAAAGTCCTTCCGACCTTATCATGGCGGAAGTCGAGTTTCCGGATGAAGAAAGTGCACTTTCTTTCACGCCGCCGTACTGGTTTGATAAGGATGTCACCGGCGACCCGGCATATCATAATTCGAATATGATTTATTCTCATAAAGACTAATTCATATAATCTAAATGCGAACCGCAAGAAACTTTTTAGCCCCCGGGGTATGGAAAGTAACTTTCCGACTCCACTACCCCGCCCCATAGAAAAACGGGGCATACAGAAGCAAAACGCCTCTCTGCATACCCCGCAATCACCTGGTTTTGTACGAAAATCAGTCCAAACGGGGTGTGGAGGACAGATTCTTCCTTCCCATACCCCGCGCAGCTGTGAAGTACGCGCAGCCATGATGTACGCGCAGCCACGATGTACACGCAGTTATAATGTCTGCCGCCGGACTCTTTTTTCTTTTATTCTTTTTTATTTCTCACATCTGGCATAGACAAAGCAAAGTTCCCGAATCTCCTGTGAGAGTTCCTCCGTCACCTGACCCGGAAGCATTCTCCACTTCCAGTTGTCACCAAGTGTGGACGGTGTGTTGATACGCGCCTCGGAACCAAGTCCGAGATAGTCCTGCATCGTGATGATGGCTGTATTCCCGTTACTCGCAAGCGCTGTACGGATAAATGCCCAGTTAACCTGCTTTGGAGAAGTTATATTTAAATACTTCTTTGCAAATGCTTTTTCCTTGTGTCGCATCGTCTTATAACAACCAACCGATGTGTCGTTGTCATGCGTTCCACTATATACAATACAGTTTTCCGGATAGTGATGTGGAAGATAAGTGCTGTCTCCTTCAGGGTCAAAACCAAACTGAAGCACTTTCATCCCCGGATATCCGGTCTTTTTCACAAGGCGCAGTACGGAAGGTGTCAGAAAACCGAGATCCTCTGCAATCACATCCATCTTTCCGAGTTCTTTCTTCAATGTATTAAACAAATCGATTCCCGGTCCCTTTTCCCACCGACCGAACTCAGCCGTCGGATCACCGTACGGAATCGCATAATATTCATCAAATCCGCGGAAGTGGTCAATGCGCACCACGTCATAAAGCTCGAAGCAATAGGCAATACGTTTCACCCACCAAGCATAACCGGTCTTCTTGTGATATTCCCAATCATAGAGCGGGTTTCCCCAAAGCTGTCCTGTTTTACAGAAATAATCCGGCGGACAACCTGCCACACGCGTCGGCACTGCATTTTCATCAAGCTGAAAGAGTTCCGGATTTGCCCATGTGTCCGCACTGTCTGCTGCCACATAAATCGGGATATCTCCGATAATCCGAATTCCGTTTTCATTGGCATATGCTTTCCATGCCATCCACTGCCGGCGGAATTCAAACTGTAAAAAGCAGTAGAAATCGTAATCTTCCCTGCACTTTTCACGATACTCATCACATGCCAGCACATCGTTCATGCGAATCTCCTCATCCCACTCCCGAAAACTCTTCCCGTCATAATGATTCTTCACCGCCATATATACTGCGTAATCATCCAGCCAGTACTTGTTCTCCTCATAGAAAGAGAGGTACTCTTCTCGCTGCTGTCCGCCTGCAGCACAAAATCTGGCAAACGCCTTCTTCAGTAACGGAAACCTGTTATAATACTGTTTTTCGTAATCGACATACTGTTCATTATCCCCAAAATCAGCCTTATCGCATTCCTCTTGAAGAAGTAAGCCTTCGCTAACTAAAATATCCAAATCAATGAAGTACGGATTCCCTGCAAAAGTCGAAAATGACTGGTACGGCGAATCGCCGTAACCGGTCGGACCCGCCGGCAAAATCTGCCAGTAGGTCTGTCCGGATTTTTTGAGAAAATCCACAAATTCATAAGCCGCCTTTCCGACCGTTCCGATACCGTACTTAGAAGGAAGACTTGTAATCGGCAGAAGAACTCCCGCCGTTCTTTTTCTTGCTTTCATAAATGACCTCTTATTCTGTTTTGAGTTTCCAAATATCGTCATTGTACTGCTTAATCGTTCTATCCGATGAGAAGAATCCCGCCATCGCGATATTTACAAGCATTTTCTTCTTCCACTCTTCTTTGTTTGCATAGTCAGCAAACGCCTGGTCTTTAGTTTTAATGTAGTCTTCAAGGTCAAGTAATGTCATGAACCAGTCTTTGTTCAAAAGTTCTTTGTAAAGGCGCTCTAAATTCACCTTATCACCGACTGCAAGAAGCTCATCACTCACGATAAAGTCAACCGCTTCTTTGATGACCGGGCTCTTCTTGTAATAGTCTTTTGATACATAATCTGCCTTGTCATAATGCGCAATGACTGTATCGGAATCCTGTCCGAAAATATAAATGTTATCGCGTCCGACCAGCTCGTCAATCTCTACGTTTGCTCCGTCACTTGTTCCGAGTGTCACCGCACCATTAAGCATAAACTTCATATTACCTGTTCCGGAAGCCTCTTTACTTGCAAGAGAAATCTGCTCGGAAATATCACACGCCGGAATCAGTTTCTCTGCGTAGCTTACATTGTAGTTCTCTACCATGACAACTTTCATGTAATCCTTAACGTCCGAATCATGATTCACGATTTCCTGCAAGCAGAGAAGCAGGTGAATGATATCCTGTGCGATGATGTAAGCAGGCGCAGCCTTTGCTCCGAAAATGAATGTAATCGGAGTCTCCGGTTTCTTACCGCCCTTGATTTCAAGATATTTATGAATAATGTAAAGTGCATTCATCTGCTGACGTTTGTACTCATGAAGACGCTTAATCTGAATATCAAAGATGGAAGTTGGATCAACATCCACTCCTTCTTTCTCTTTCAGATAAGCTGCAAGCTCATCTTTTTTCGTCTGTTTAATCTGCGCGATTGCATCAAGCACCTTGACATCATCTTTAAATGCAAGAAGCTTCTTGAGTTCATCCGCATCCTTCTTGTAACCGTCACCGATAGTTCCCGTAAGCATATCTGCAAGCGGACGGTTGCATGAGAGTAACCAGCGGCGGAACGTAATTCCGTTTGTCTTATTGTTAAATTTCTCCGGATAAATCTTATAAAAATGATTCAGTTCCGTATCTTTTAAAATCTCTGTATGAATCGCTGCTACACCGTTTACCGAGAATCCGTAATGGATATCGATATGTGCCATATGTACGCGGTCATCCTTGTCGATAATCTGTACTTTTTCATCTTTGTACTGTGCTCTCACGCGCTTGTCGAGTTCTTTGATAATCGGAACAAGCTGAGGAACCACTTTCTCAAGATACTTAAGCGGCCATTTTTCAAGAGCTTCCGCCAAAATCGTATGGTTCGTGTAAGCACAAGTCTTGCTTACCACCTCAATAGCTTCATCCATCGTGAATGCTTTCTCATCCACAAGAATACGAATGAGTTCCGGAATTACCATCGTCGGATGTGTATCATTAATCTGAATCACCGCATAGTCATACATCTTGCGGAGATCACATTTTCTCTCTTTCAGTTCTTTTAAGATAAGCTGCGCACCGTTGCTTACCATGAAATACTGCTGGTAAATACGAAGCAGATTACCTGCTTCATCGGAATCATCCGGATAGAGGAACAATGTCAGGTTCTTCTCGATTTCCTCCTTATCGAAATCAATACTGCCATCTTCTACAAGGCTTTCATCGACAGATTCAATATCAAACAAATGAAGTTTGTTCGTTCCGTTGTTATATCCGATAACATCGATGTCATACAAACGTGAAGTTACCTTACGCTTACCAAACATAACATCAAACGAAACATCCGTCTTATTGAGCCATGACTGTTTTTCAATCCACTCATTCTTCTCTGCACACTGCTTGTGATTGCGGAACACCTGTTTAAACAAACCGAAATGATAGTTTAAACCGATTCCGTCTCCCGGATAACCGAGCGTTGCAATCGAATCAAGGAAGCAGGCTGCCAGACGTCCGAGTCCGCCGTTACCGAGGGATGGTTCCGGCTCCACCTCTTCAATCGCAGCAAGTTTCTTTCCGTATTTTCCGAGAATCTCATCTAACTTTCCGTAAATTCCGAGGTTGATTAAGTTGTTCGAAAGCAACTTTCCAATCAAAAACTCTGCGGATATGTAATATACTTTTTTCTGACCGCTGTTAGGTTCTGTTGCATCAAGCATACCTTTGGTCAGCTGTAAAATCCCATAATAAAGCTCTGTATCATCACATTCTGCAATCTTCTTTCCATAATTGGTCTGCAGAATACCTTCGAGCTGCTCTTCCAGTTTCAATTCAATTACTTCTCTCTGTAGTGTCATTTCATTCCTCCTATATTACCACTTACATCGTTCCTTAAAAATCTACAACAAAAAAAGGACTTTGTAAAGTCCCTTTTCCTTGAATAAATCATGTTTTGTCGGTTGTAGACAGGACCTTTTTGCGATATAATTTCAATTAGCACAAAACATTTTTACATACTATATGAAAGCGAGGAATTTATACATGAAAAAATTAAGCATGCGTCTTCTTTCCTCATTTCTCTGTCTGATGATGCTTTTTGGCACCATCGCCGAGGCTCCCATTGCCGCTTACGCAACGGAAGTTGTTCCGACAACAGAAAATGTTTATGAAGAGGCCACAGAATTTACAAGTACAGTTTCCGAAAACGACATCACGGAGGAAAGCATCGATATTCCGATCATAGAAGAATCAGAACCGGAAAAAGAGAGCGCCCCGGAGGAAGAAATTGTCATCCCGGAAAGCGAAACAGAAAGTACAGAAGAGCCGACAAACATTACCGTAAATTTCTACGATGACGACGGCACCACTTTACTTCTCTCAGTACCAATGCAGTTTAGTTATCCGAATACATACACCTGGCTCAGTTCGCATCTTGAGCATATCGGAATGATTTCTATGATACACAACGGCTATGCACTCGACGAATGGTATTGTATGACCAACGGAAAAACCTATGACTCTTACTATATATACAATACTTTAAAAATCAAACGAAATCTTGATTTCAAGGCCATTTGGCGCACAGAGCCTTACGACTTCGACATCCGCTATACATTAAATGGCGGTTCTTTCCCTGAGGACATTGAAGACAAACCTACTTCTTTCAATGTCGAGAGTGACACAATTACTCTCCCGCTTCCGGAACGTTCCAAATACACCTTTGAAGGATGGTACAAAGACGCCGCGCTGACAGAAGCTGTACCAAACATTCCAAAAGGCTCTTTTATCAACTCCGACAAATGCGGTGATGTAGAAAGACTCATGCTATATGCCAAATGGGCACCTATCAAAATAGGAAAAGCATCCAAACCATCCGCAAAAAATTCCGGCACAGGAAAAATGAAAATCAGTTTCAAAGCCATGGACGGAGTTGACGGATACGAAGTTGCTTATTCTACCGCAAAAAATTTTAAGAAAAATAAATTAACCCAGTATTTAGAAGGCAAAACCTCTGTTACCCTGACGAATCTACCAAAAGGAAAAACATATTATATCAAAGTAAGAGGTTACAAACTTGATTCTACCGGTGCCAAGATCTATGGCAAGTATTCTTCCGTAAAATCCTGCAAAATCAAGAAGGGTGTAAAGGAGTATACCGCCAAAAGCAATTCAGGGAAGCTCAAAAAAGTATGCGTAAAAAGCAAGACTGATCTTTATGTCTATGCAAAAGTTTCCAAACGTTTAAAGAGTTCCGACGACTATTATTATCTTGTGAAAGTCGATCCAAACACCGGAAAGGTCTTAAAGCAGATCGCCAAGACCGATAAAACCGTAAAAGCCGTATTCCAAATTCCTCTAAAGGACGAAAAGGGAAACAACCACGTCCAGGGCAAATACGGCGTTGCCGTTAAAAAAGGCAAAAAATACATGCTGATTACCGGGACATCTTTTATCAGCAATCCGGAAGCAGCTGCCAAATATACAGGTGCATTCCCTAAACCGGTTTCAAAAAAAGGACGCCAGGGACTTTATGACTCCGATATGGGAGATAAAAATTATTTCTTTAACTTTAACTTAAATTCCATTATCGGAACAAAGAATAACCACGGCATCAAATACAAATACAACGGAAAAACCTACTACTTCAACTTCCCGAATTTCGGTAATATTCCTGCAGTCAACGATGACGGCGGAACCGTAACCGTGCAGCTTATGCTCCAGTATGATGACAACTGTAAAGATTTGATTTTAAAGAGCGGACGCACGCCGGGTGCACATTATTATGCTTTTAACACAGACGAGAAAGCATCTCGTGAAAAACTTGAAGCAGCCTTCCACTTCCTTGCTGAGCAGGCAAGCCGTGAAGAACTTCACATCGACAACTGGATTCTCGGAAATGAGGTAAATACTTATGCGAACATGAATGCGAAATGGTATTATGCCGGCAACATTTCCAAAGATAAATTTATGAAAAACTACGCTTCCACTTATCGTATGCTTTACTACGCAGTTAAATCCAACAGCAAAAACAGCCGTGTTTACATTTGCTGTGATCACACATGGATTAACCGCGAAAACGACTGGGGTACCAAGCACTTTATGGAAGCATTTAACAAAGAAATCAAGAGCCAGAACAAGAATATTGACTGGAATCTTGCCTACCATGCATATTCTGCCGTACTGACCAATGCCGATTTCTGGAACGACGGAAGCCTTGCGCCAAACAATAACGGAGCCGATTTCGTCTCTCCAAAAAACCTTGAAATCCTGACTACTTATGTTAAAGAAAACTTTGGAGAAGATGTTCGCATCATACTCTCCGAACAGGGATTCTCCTGCTCCGGCGGTGTCGGTTCCCCATATAACAGAGGACGTCAGAGCGGCGAAAGCGTACAGGCTGCTGCTGTTGCCTACCTCTATTACAAGGCTCAGTTTAATGACATGATTGACGCCGTCATCTTCTCAAGCGGCGACCACGGCGGTGCCGGTTATCAGTTCGATTTCCACGGACGCAAGGCAGAGGCTGTATACAAATACATGGACACACCAAAGTATAATACATACACAAAGGCATACCTGAAAACCATCGGTGCATCTTCATGGAAGAGCATCGTCAAAGGATTCAGTGACAAAAAGCTGAAAGCAATGCCATCCAGATAAAAATTGTACAGCATGAAAAGAACGGTCTTGGAATTGTAATTTCCAATGACCGTTCTTTTCTTAGAATCCATCACTTCAAAATCCTTACTTTAATATGTGGACTATCATATAATATTTTTCTTCATCCGGCGCAAGTTCCACGCTCGTCACACCGGTTTCAAAATCAAATCCGTAATTCTGCTCGATTATCTCAATGTTATCCTGCTGCACGATATTTGCAATCTGCTCTGTAAATGTCACATTGGTTCCCATGTTGATGGCATTGTCATATCCGTAGCAATCAAGGAAGTCAGGTTCCGGACAAGTCTCATCATGCTGTCCCTGTTTGTTGTACGTATATACCAGATTTACACTTCCTCCCGCCGGAATGGATACCTCATTTTTCACAAGAAAAAGCGCAGTTCCGGTATATGCATAATATGCCATGTCAGAAATCGAATTTGAGAAATACGCCGACATATCACTCATCTCGCCGCCCTGCGCATTTCTACGTACCACATCGCTTACAATCTGCGCAACAAATCCCTTAAAAAGATTCTGCTCCCGATCATTAAGTATTCTGTCTTTGCCCCAATACTCTGCTACGCGGTTACTCTCCATAACCTCATCAAACACTTTGCCGAAAGAAACTTTCTTCTTTTTCATACTTGCGGAGATATCATCCACTTCATATTCCGCAAAGAATTCCATGCATGAATATCCCTGTTCCGAGTATTCCGTCGGTTCTTTGCCATCCATGAAAATAATTCTCGGCGTATCGCCGCCCAGCACATCCTCCACATAAAATCCGACATACAGATAACCTTCATAATAAGTTACGCCGCCAATATCCTGGAAATAAATGTTCTTATAATCATCAGCCTTAAACTTCACCGCATAAGCACCGTACTCTGTAGGGTCACCTTCGCATTTTACATCGGAAAATTCATAGACAAGTACATTCTTGTTCCATAAATCCTCGTCAATTGTGCCCGCACCCACATGAGATGCCACATCACCGATAATGCAGTCCATATCCTCCGTTGTATGTGCAAAGGACAAAAGCTGTTCATATCCGAAACCATCATTTCCGTAATAGCTTCCCGTCAGCATATCTGCATCGACTTTCTCACCATCCACAGTTACTTCCGGCTTAGAACCGTTATTCATATCGAAAATAGTACCCAGATACGGATATAACACCGTTATGTTCTGGTCTGTATCAGATGTGTTTGTAAGTTCATAGCTATCTTTGATTGCCACAAAACCATTCGCTTCTTTCGTTACTGCCGAAAAATCATATGTCATATCACGCTGTGCGGTAACAGCGCTGTTCGCCTGAGCTAACGTCACAGGCATAAGCGGTCCGGGATTAAATTCCACAAATTCATCCCCCGGAATCATCCCGCGTGTATACTCAATCTCTGTCTCTTCACCTTCTCCTTCTCCTCCATTTATAATAGAAGGTCCGTCATACGGAATATCCGGCTCATCCGCACCGATGCCGACTTCCTCCCCCGGCGCCCCCGGAATCCCATGACTATCAGAACTGTCCTGCTCCGTTCCCGGCTTAAGTGGTTTTAAGATTCCCGCCTGATTCATTGCAATGGTTGCGCCAAGCAACAGCGCAAAGCAGGCCGCCGCAGCTAACACAGAGCGGAACATTACGTTCTTCTTTCTTTTTATTTTCTTATCACTTTTTGCAACCAGTATATCATCTATGCCACCGATCGCTTCAAACAGCTCCTCTTTTCTCATTATATAAAATCCTCTTCTTTCAAAAATGTGTGTAGTTTTTTACGTGTACGGGATAAAATCATGAGCACATTGCTCTCTTTAATTTCATATAGTTTTGCGATTTTGCTTGTGTCATCCGCATAAAAATATCGACGGACAAAAATATTACATTCACGCTCAGGAAGCCTTTTTAAATATGTATTGATAGCTCCCATTAACTCCTTTTGTTCAAACTGCTTTTCCACATCGCACGAATCGGCAACAACCTCAGCAAGTTCATCGAGAACAACTGCAAATTGACCCCCACCGCGACTCAAAGTTGTTTTCGCACGATACTTGTCAAACGAAAGATTTCTCGTGATCTTTCCGAGAAACACCTTCAAATACTTCGGCACAGTCGGCGGAATTGCATTCCACGCTCTCAGCCACGTATCACTGACACATTCTTCCGAGTCCTCATAACTGTGCAGAATATTGCTTGCAATACCGAAACAATACTTCCCATATTTTTCCGCAGTTTTCTCTATAGCCGTCTCCTCTCTTTTATTGTACAACTCAATAATCTGCTTATCTTCCACGTTTTCCCTCCTTTGTTTTTTCAAGGCCTTCAAATTAATAGACGCATAAAAAAACAAAGTCTAACACATTTTTTAAATCTCACTACTCATATAGCGGCCGGATTTCCATTTTCTTTTTTAATCATAGCATAAGCTTGCCTACTTAAATAGGATAAATAACAAAAAATAAAAAAGCCACTCATTGTGACTTTTTTACTCACTAAAAAGCTAACCGTTTTGGGCGGTTGCATTATACGTTTCGTTTTGATTCAATATTTGTTACGACATCTTCATGAATATCCGTTTCAATCATATAAGAATAATCTCCGGACTTACCGAAAATAATATGACTTTCGCCATTCATAAATTCTTCTTTGTCTTCCGCCTTAAATTTAACCCCCAGTTCTTCCAACGCAGCAACGGTTTCCTCTTTACTGAGACCGACAAAATCAATACCATTCACCAATACCGAAGCTTTACTGAATTCAAAACTCGGATCATAGCGATATGCATAAATCTGACTGTCTTTAAAATCTACGGAGTTAACGCCCTTATTAAACACGTGGAATACAACATTTGCATATTCATTGTATCCATTCTGATCCTTTGCATAGACATAATAAAACGTCGAGGTATAACTTTCCCCCGGAATCTGCGGTTGCGCATCTAAATCCATATCGCCTCTTCCGCTCATCGAATCATCCACGGTAAAACCTGCATCCACTAATTCCTGCACCGTCATATTGACCGTAAGTTCTGTTCCGTTGATGCTGACTACCGGCTTAACCATTCCTTTCATATAGAAGAAATATCCCACACCTAATCCGATAAAAAGTATCAACATCAACACTTCAAACAACTTGTTTGATTTCTTCTGCCTCTGTTCCTGTTTCACTTCTTTTTCCTGTTCCACAAAAATTTCTCCTTTTCATTTTAGATATACTTATAAATTTGTATCCTAATCATTTCCCTCAAAACTTTCGTAGTTATTATACCACACCAATCTACCTTCTACATACACCAAAACATCTGCCATCCACAGTAAAATAATATATAACTTTCTTATCGTCTATCTCTTCTGTCCGAACATACTTTACCTTACCAAATTCGTTTTTTGCATAGTATAACGCTTCCAGTTTGGAAGCGAACGAACAAGCGTATAAACCAAAAGCAATTAAGCCGATCAAAACGGCTATACAAATTTTTTCAATACTATCCCCCCAAAAAATGCGTCGCAGAAACTTTATGCAAACCGCCCATAAGATAAAAACATGAAATCACGACAATTTATCCTAGATTTCTCTATGTAACAAAAAGAATATATCTCATAAAATTAATTTTTCAGTTAAAATATAGGATAAATCTCTTAAAATTCTAAATCTTATCCTACTTCGCGCTTACGTCTCAAATAATCTTGTCAAAAAAACGCCGTTTTTCTAGGATAAAAATCTAAAAAATCTCAAATTTATCCCAACTCACACAAATCCAAGCACCGGTTACTCCGCAAACTTCTATTTTTCATCTTTAATAGCAAAAGGGAACCCGACTGCATATTAGGAGGTATTGAACCTGCACAGTCGCCCATCAGAACCTATCTTGTTTGCTAATTATAGATTAAAGAGCTTCATGAACAAAATAACAATCGCAAAGCCGGCTACTATAAACACACAATGAAAATACGGTAAAGCAAAACCAACAAACCACCTGACAAGTTTTGGTTTATCTTGATTTCCTTTATTTTTAAAGAAAGAATATATCAGCAGTATAATCCACAGAGCATAAGAAGCATATATACTCTCAATGGAATAGATAGGAAAATTTATCTTTCTTATAATAACAAGATCCAGCAATACACCTATGAGTCCTATAAGTCCCATTCCACCAAGAAGAATCCAATCCAGTTTATGCAGTTTATTATTTTTCATTAGTAACCCCCTTTAATACATCAATGGCAATATATTGACATTATATAAAATTGACCGGTATCGTATCTATACTATATACCATTTCATCATCAAAGCCAACATACAAATCATAATAATGCTACCTCTGCACCAAAAAACTCCTCAGCTTTCGCCAAGGAGTCTTTTCGACCGCCCATATAAGGGCTTTCCTGCGGGTGACAGGACTTGAACCTGCACGGTCGCCCACCAGAACCTAAATCTGGCGCGTCTGCCAATTCCGCCACACCCGCGTATGCAATTTTAAAAAAAATACCATAACAAAGCATGTTTGTTATGGTACTTCATGAGCCACCGGGGACTCGAACCCCGGACAACTTGATTAAAAGTCAAGTGCTCTACCACCTGAGCTAGTGGCCCATAATAGAAACTGGGCTAGGCAGATTCGAACTGCCGAATGCAGGAGTCAAAGTCCTGTGCCTTACCGCTTGGCGATAGCCCATTATTAAACAAAAGGGTGGATAAAGGGATTCGAACCCTTGGCCTCCAGAGCCACAATCTGGCGCGCTAACCAACTGCGCTATACCCACCATAAAACTTTGAGGGAAGGTGTCCTTCCCTCACACGTGCTCGAAGGGATTCGAACCCCCGACCCACGGCTTAGAAGGCCGTTGCTCTATCCAGCTGAGCTACGAACACACATCTGTTAGTATGATTTGCTTCTCTGGCAAAATACCATTTGATTGAATAATAATGGGGCACCTTTGTCCTGTATTCAGGTTGGCTGCCTGTGATGCCTTTAAAGACATCAAGCGGGTGATGGGAATCGAACCCACGTATCCAGCTTGGAAGGCTGGTGTTCTACCATTGAACTACACCCGCAAGTATGCGTAAAAAATCGGGGTGACAGGATTCGAACCTGCGACCCCCTGGTCCCAAACCAGGTGCTCTAGCCAAACTGAGCCACACCCCGTTAACACACTATTATCCGTGACGCAAGTCATATTATATTATATGGTTTTTGCCTTGTCAACCTATTTTTGCAATTTTTTTAGCTTTTAAAGGTAGTTGACGGTAAAGTGCGCCTCCCCGTCTCTGTCGATTTCCATAATCATATAGCTCGGTCTTCTTCCATCCTGTCTCGGATAAGAAAGACTGCCGGGATTTAGTGCAATCACGTCCTCATCCCGCTCCACGAGCGGCTTGTGCGTATGCCCGAATATCACAATATCAAATCCGCGCAGAATGGCTTCCTCCTTGATGCGCTCGCTGCCCATGGAAACACAATAGCTATGTCCATGCGTAATCAGCACCCGGTATCCGCCTATCTCCGTTTCAATTTCCCTCGGCAAATCCGAGAAAAAATCATTATTTCCCATGACCATCAGCGCTTCGCATCCCGCTCCCTCACTGATAGCATACTCACTTCCCTCCACATCACCGCAGTGAATGACAAGATCAATTTCTTTGATTTTTTCTATGACACGAAAAAAATTGTCATTGTTGCGATGTGTATCACTCACAATCAATACTCTCATAAAAAATCCTACTTTAACTTCGCAATTTCTTCTTTCATCTGTCTCAAAGCTTTGCCTCTGTGACTGATTTCATTTTTCTGCTCCGGTGAAATCTCGGCAGAACTCATCCCAAACTCCGGCAGAAAGAAAATCGGGTCATAGCCAAAGCCGTTCTCACCCTTAATCTCGTATCCGATTTCCCCCTCCATTGTCGCCGTCGTCGTAAGAACCGCACCATAAGGCATAGCAAGCGCCATGGAGCACACAAAGCGCGCCGTTCTCTGCTCCTTCGGTACATCCTGCAATTTTTCCAATATCATTTGGTTTTTCACGCTATACGGCGTATCGTGTCCAAGATACCTCGCCGAATAAATCCCCGGTGCCTTGTCAAGAAAATCAATCTCAAGCCCGGAGTCGTCCGCAAGCACAGGAACCCCAAGAACATCCGCAACCGCCTTGGCTTTGATCACCGCATTCTCTTCAAATGTCGCGCCGTTCTCTTCTATCTCCTCCGTAAACGTTGTTTCGGACAACGGAATCACCTTAATCCCCATATCCATCATCATCATTTCCACTTCACGGACTTTTCCTTTATTGGAACTTGCTAATACGATTTCTTTCATTTCTCTATCTCCTTATAACCGGCCTTTACCGCGTCACAGATTCCGGACGCGATACGGTCAATATAATCTTCTCTTCCAAGCAACTTCTGTTCCTGCTTATTGGACAAATATCCAATATTCAGCTGTGCCACCGGTACCATCGCATTCTGTATCATATAACTCTCACCCGACGCCGGTTCAAACCCAATCGCCTTTTCATTCGTGCTTGCAGCTACTTTTTCCAGAAGAAGGTATGCCAAATCCGCACTTGCAAAATTCGGTATAAAATACGTCTCATTATATATCGTACGCATTCCATACAAAGATGTGTCATCTGCATAGTCCGCATGAACACTAATGAGCATATCCGCCTGCGTCTCATTTGCGAGGGCAACCCGTTCCTCCTCAGACGGATTATTCTCCTGTCTCGTATAATAGACATGAATTCCCTCTTTTTCAAGCAAACTTCCTGCTTTTGTCACAACCGCAAGAGCCAGTTCTTCTTCCTCCAGCACCGTTGTTTCATCTACCCCGGAAACAATATATCCTGTATCCGCACCGCCATGCCCCGCATCAAGCACAACAATCCTCTCATATTTCTCCTTCGGTTGGGTCAACTGCACATAAAGACAGTTCTGTCCGCTCTTTTTTCCATACTTTGTTTCCCATTCAAAAACACTCTCAAACGGAAGAGAAATCGTAACCATATTCGCATCCTCATCCAGCTTCACTCCCTCAGCAAACGCATTTATCTGCAACGGGTGTTCATAAAACCATTCCCCCGTCACCGGTTTTTCCGTCTGTTTCGAAATGCAAATCCGAAGTATTTTATTCATATAATCATTTTCAATAGTAACATGCTTTTCCTCTGTCCCCGCAGGCAGGAACATATTCAGACTGTTTTCCGCAAGCGAATCATTCGCCACACAAAAACTTCTCGTCATTTGCTCCGTATCCTGCTCCGTGCTTGCAGCCTGCAACGAATCCTGCTGCGGCTTCCCTGTCAGCACCATAATTGCTATTACAGACGCAGAAACAAGCAATGTTATCCATATATATACTGTAGCTAATCTGTCTGACATTGTTTCATCCTATGTTCTTCTCGGTGGTTTCGGTCCCATGAACTGATAAAAATAAGTTTTCATCATTCCATTGTATATTTTCCTGTTTTTGTCTGCCTTCCGTCCGATGTACTGCTGTGCTGCCTCATAGGACGTAATCATATAAAGCGACCAACTGTCAAGCGCTCTGTACCTCTCGCCAAGCGCTGTATAAATTGCCGGAAGAGATGCCTTCTCCTCCAGTCGTTCACCATATGGCGGATTCGTAATCAAAAATCCGTATTTCTTCGGATGGCTGAGCTGTTCTACACTTCTCTTCTGGAAATGTATATACTGCTCCACACCCGCCAGCTTGGCATTTTCTCTGGAAATACGCACCATCTCTCCATCCATATCATATCCCTGAATATCCGGCATTTCGCTGAAATCGATCAGGTCATTGGCCTCGTCAATACAATCGTACCATTCTTTCTTAGCAATCAAATGTCCCCAGCTTTCCGAAAGAAAATTGCGATTCATACCCGGTGCCACATTTCCCGCCATCAGTGCCGCCTCGATTGGGAAAGTTCCACTCCCGCAAAACGGATCCACAAGAATTCTGCTTTTATTCCACGGCGTCAGCATAATGAGCGCAGCCGCAAGATTTTCCGCAATCGGAGCTTTCGCCGTCAACTTACGATAGCCTCTCTTATGTAGCGAATCTCCTGTTGTATCAAGTCCTACCGTCACTTCGTCTTTCATCAAAAAGACACGAATCGGAAAACGCTCACCGTCTTCCGCAAACCACTCAATATGATACTTGGATTTCATTCTCTCCACCATAGCTTTTTTCATAATGGACTGGATATCGGAAGGACTAAACAATTTGCTCTTCACACTGGCCGCCTTTGCCACCCAGAATTTACCATCCTTCGGAATCCACTCTTCCCACGGAAGCGCTTTCGTCCCTTCAAATAAATCATCATATGTTTCTGCATGAAAAGAGCCTATTTTAATGAGGATTCTTTCCGCTGTACGCAAAAAAACATTGGCGCGACAAACAGCTTCCGCATCTCCCAAAAAGGTGACGCGACCGTCTTCGACCGATGTTATCTCATATCCCAAATCTATAATTTCTCTTTTTAACACCGCTTCCAGGCCAAAATGGCAAGGAACAATACATTCAAATTTTTTCATAACTCTATCTTAAATTGAATTTCATACACTGTCAATCTTTTTCCCTATTCGACAGCACATCACTTTATATATGTAAAAGGGGCAATATATTGCCCCTTTTTTCCTGTCACAGACTACTTGCAGTTACTCTCGTTCTTTGTAGAGTTTTTGGAATTGTTATCATTGTTTGTGTTTTTCTGGCTGTTGTCCTGATAACTATTCTTAGAATTGTTTTTGTAATCCTGGTTGTTCTGTGAGTTATTCTGTGAGTTGTAATCGTTTTTTGCCATTTTCAATTCCTCCTTTTTTCCGGTTACAGCAATAGTATGTGGAGAAAAATTTTTTTCATTCATCTTTTTTCATGACAAAAAAAGCTTGCTAAATTGAATTGAATGACCTATAATTTAAGTACAACAGCAATCCCCAATTGCTCTGTTGTAAAATAGTATTTATATTTATACTCCCCAAAAAAGCGCATCACCCCTGATGCGCTTTTTACCTTTTTATTTTTCTTTTTACAAATTATTCCAGTTATCAGCTAACGTTTCCATCGTTTTAACATCGATATCACGCCAATCACAAGAAACACCGGAAGCAATATCGGCATTAAAAATCTTGCAATCGAAAACAGTACACCGATAATCATTCCCAAAAACAGGAAAATAATTAAAATAAGAACCGGCAACGGAATCCGAAATCCGCTTGTCTGTTTCTCCCTTTCCTGCCACGCAGACTGTTTCACAGATTCATGCTCGACATTTTCTTTCTCCTGCCTTGCAGTAATAATACTCTTTGCCAGCAGGCGCGGATTTCCAAGACTCTCCAGCACTTCCTCTTCCGTCCTGCCTTTACGGATTTCCATATCAATATAATCGCGATAGTATGTGACTGTATCCTGCAGCTCCTGTGCACTCACATGACCCACCAACGCTTTTTCAATCGTTTTTATATAGTCCGCCTTATTCATTCTTCACTTTCTTCTGCCCCCATCATGGCGCGCTTTCTGATAGCTCCGTGCGTGTTCCGCTTTTCCTGCTCAATTTCCTCTCTCTTCATATCCTCTTCTTTTACATCACTGACACGTTCAAATACCACGAGAATCGAATGCGACGTCCCATAGCCAATCAGTCCAAACGCAATAAGAAGCCACAAATACCAAGTGTTAAAAAACAGCGCCGGTTCAAGAATTGATAACGCAATCGGCGCAAACCACGCCAAAAATACTTTCAGCCATTTTCCCAAATTACTGATGGAAAGCAAAAACGCATTTCGAATCGTATTCCAAAGAGTATTTTCATACCGCGCAATCAATGGAAACAGGAACGGAAGCACAAGCGCAAGTCCGACAATTTCCAAAACAACAACCACAGTGTATATTTTCGTCATCACATCTCCGAAATTCGCAATATAAAGAAGCTCACCCCAGATTGCCACAATGGCCAGCATAACAACTATCCACGCAATTGTACCCTGTTTAAAATTGCGCTTAAACTCTCTGATAAAACTCTTCGTAATAGATCCATCTTCCCTATTTACCAGCTTTATGCTTACTGCATACAGCGCGCAAAGTGATGCTCCGATTGTAAAAATCGGAAGCGAACAGAGCACAAACATGACATTTATCATGAAAATGTCTCCAAAAATCTCCCATCCCTTTAATAGGAAATTTCTTTTATCTACCTGTTTCCCTTTGTTCATTCTAGTATAAACCTTTCATTTTCATTTCGCCGCAGATTGCTTTTGCATCAATAGCACTTACCGTTTTTTCATCTACCACAACTTTATCAAGCCCTGCCTGCTCTGCCCATTTTTCCTGCATTTTCGGAAGAAGCGACTGCGCCATCTGCTGCGCGGCATAAGAAATCATATAATCCTTGTACTCCTGGTCATTCTTCTTGTCCATTCTGGCTACCATGTAACCCGCATCCATTGTAATAACCTCGGAAACATCACCTTCATTTAATGCCTTCACGACATCATTGAGTTCCTTCGCATACGCACCTTCATAGTTACGCTCCACACCGGAACAATGAGAAACACCATACTCCTCAATGAGTTCTTCCATCGTCTTCTCACCTGAAGCAGCTCTCTTCTGAAGTTCCTGTGCTTTTGCAAGTTGCTGCTTCATTTCACTTTCAGACAGGGAAACATTATTTCCTGCCTCATCTGACACTTTGTTCCCTTCCTCATCATACGCAATACTCGGGAAAAGCGCATATGTGATACTGTGAAAATTCAAATCCTTATACTCTTCCTCGTATTGTTCCAAATTACTCTTGGAAAGATCCTCAATCGCCTTGTTTGTCACGGCAGCAACATAGGTCTGCTTACGGAACAATTCCTCTACCGTTGCCTTATCGATTCCATAATTAGCTAAAGTACCTTCACCGAAGAAATTGTAAAAATTCTCAGCACCCTTCTGTGATTCTGCCAAATCCTCATCCGTTACTTCCAATTCCTCCATCTGCAACGCAAGCAAATACTCCACAGTATCTACCATCATCTGGCTGACAACCGTGGAATCAAGCTCTGCCTTCTTGGCATCATTCATCTGCTCCGCCGTTACTTTATTATTGAATAAATACTGAATGTAATATAAATACATTTCATCCAGAGTAACGTCCTCTTCTTCTATTGTAAATACAACTGTCTTTTTCGCATCCTCAACAGAAATAATCTGCTCACCCACCAGCGCAACACCTTCGCCCTGTGCCTGCTGTGCATTTCCCGAACAACCGGCAAGCATAAAAACGCATAACATCTGCACGATAATCAGCGAAATAATTCTTTTGATTTTCATAATCATCCTCCTAGTATATCTCATTGCAAATTTTCTATGCAACAATACACATTATAATACATTGCGCACGCCCATGACAACAAAAAAGTGCAATTACACAAAATTTTAATAATTTGCGTAATTGCACTTATAATCACTCTTTTATAAGAATAAAAATTATTCTTTTACACCACCGAGTGCTACACCGGCAACGATGTATTTAGACAAGAGTAAGTAAGCAACTAAGATTGGAAGAACAGTAATTAACATACCTGCATAAATCTCACCAAAGTCACGCTGTTTGTCGTTTGACTTCAAACCTTCAATGAACATTGGCATTGTTGCTAAATCTCTCTCTGTAGCTAATAAGATAGATGGTGTATACAGGTTATTCCATGATGCAACGAATGCGAAGATAGCCTGTGTAGCCATAGCCGGTTTCATAAGCGGAAGGGCGATTGTATTAAATGTCTGGAACTCGCCGGAACCGTCGATACGAGCAGCTTCGATAATTTCAACCGAAAGACCGGATGCCATATACTGTTTCATGAAATAAACAGTTGTCGGAGCAGCCATAGCCGGAAGAATTAATGGCCAATATGTACCATACATATTTGTGATATCACAAACTTTAATCAAACCGATGATAGAAACCTGTGTAGGAATCATCATAATAGCATAGATAAATGCCCATGCCTGATTTCTACCTTTGAACTGGTATACAGTAAGACCATAAGCTGTTAATGTCGCAAAATAAACCTGAAGAACAGTCGTAGGTACTGTAACGATTAACGAGTTAAATAACGCCTTCCAAAGAGAAACAGAAGAAGTTACACTAGACTTTAACATCAGCGACTTATAGTTCGCGATGAAATTCGTGCCCGGTAACATATGAATACCCTGTTTAATCGTATTTGATGGCAATGTTGAGTTAATAATCAACACATAAAATGGGAAGATAGCAAGGGCACATAAAAAAATGCATACTACGTATCTAAAAATCTTTTTAGCCGATACATTGCTTTTTGAATTAATCATCTTTTATTATACCTCCTATCCTTAATTCTTTTCTGATGTAAGTTTGTAGAATACCATACTTACAATGAGAGTTATAATAAACAGAACGACTGAATATGCCGCAGCTCTACCGTAGTTCTGCTGAGCACCTGCATTGATGTAGGATTTAATCAACATAACGATAGTTCTTGTAGAAAATACCTTTGCACCAGCGACATTGATAACCGGAGCACCTTCATTGAACAGCTGCGGAATATCGTACATCTGTAAACCACCGATTGCAGATGTTACCATTGTAAACTGCAAAATCGGTTTTAACAGCGGCACTGTGATCTTGAAGAACATCTGTCTCGCTGTAGCACCATCCACCATACCTGCTTCGTAAAGAGCCGGGTTGATACCCATAATACCGGCAATAAGCACGATCATCGTATTTCCATACCACATCCAGAACTGGATGAAAGCGATAATACCAAATGACCACCAGCCCTGCAATAAAACACCATTTTCACCGCATAGACCTAATGCTCTTAAAACAGCTGTCATAGAACCATGTACATCAAATAAGCTGTAGAATAACACGGCAATAGTAGCTGCTGTAATAATATTCGGCATATACATAATAACTTTATATGCACCCTGACCTTTTAACTTCAACTGGATATCTGTAAACCAAGCTGCCAGTAACAAAGATAAAAGAATCTGTGGGATAAAATTCAATAACCATAAACCAATTGTGACAAGAATGGCCTGCCACACTTCACCGTTTCCGGAGAAGACATAATTTGCGTAGTTTCCAAATCCAAATACCATTGTGGCACTATTTCTGCCTACTTTATGTTCATATCTAAATGATTCATAGAAAGTATACAGAAGTGGATAAAACTGGAAAACTAAAAACACAATGAAGAACGGCGCGATAAATCTAAAACCGTACTTTCCGTATTCAACTGTCTTTTTCTTATTATTCTTCACACCTTCACTCCCAATCTGTAATATTTCAATCCAAGAAGAGCATACTTCCTCAAAGAAATATCTTCTTTTTAAAACTATGCACCAATGTGGCAACCACATTGGTGCATAGCCATTTTAAATATTATTCATTTAGTAATCGAATCAGATTATTCTACTGTGATGTAATCATATGTAGAAGCAACTTCATCTTTTACGAACTGAACAGCTTCTTCAGCTGAACCAAGTGTTCCAGCATTGTAAGCTTCTGAAGCTCTGTCCATGATAGCTTTAAGGTTAGCATCAAGGTATGTAGAGTTGCTTAAGTCGATGTTAAGAGCAGCGTTTGCCCATGTCTCAACTGGGTTCTGTCCACCGAGAACGCCTGAAGCGCCTTCGCCGTCAGCAATGATTCTAGCAACAGCTTCTTTGTTGTTTACGAAGTCGAATGTGTATTTTTCTACTGTGTACATTACGTCTGCGTTACAGCATAACTGATACAGTAAGTATGCACATAACTCTGGGTTAGGTGTATCAGCACCTACAGAAACGTATGTACCACCCCAGTGGTAACCTACAGGACCTTCACAAACTCTCCAGTCACCATATGTGCTTGTTGGAGAATCTTCAGAAGTAGCGATTGACCAGTATACGAACCATGTACATCCGAAGTAACCGAATACGTCACCTTCGAAGTTAGCTGACCAACCGTCAGACCACATAGATGTCTGATCTGTGTATCCGCCATCGTATAATTTCTTAGCTGTCTCAAAGTACTCTGTTACACATGTGTCAAGTGTTAATGTTTCAGAACCATCTTCTGCAACAGTAACCCATGGATTTGTCTGCTGATCCCAGATAGCGTATTTAACGTCGTCTGGACCAGAAAGCATCTTGTAACCAGCTTCTTTCATCTTGTCAGCTGTAGCGAAGAATGTATCCCAATCTTTAACTGCTTCCTGAACGTCAGCCGGTTCACCAGAACCAAGAACTTCTTCAGCGATTGAGTAACGATATGTGAAGTTACCAGCAGCTGCCTGCCAAGATAAAGCTTTTAACTCACCGTTGTATGTAGCGTAATCTTTTGTGAACTGATATGCGTTAGCATACATTTCATCTGTGATACCGATTTCAGAAAGAGCAAGTGTCATATCACTTTCTGTGTAGTATTTAGCTACGTCGTTATCAGCTGGGATTAATGAAGGATATTTGTCTCCTGCACTCATAGCTGTGTCGATAGCTGTCTGGTATGTACCGTCTGTACCAGAAACTGCAAGGTTAACGTACTCAACGTACTCAGCTAATTCTGGGTTAGTTGGTGTAACGTCATCTGGAAGGTCTGTTAATGTGTTTCCAGCTGCGTCTGTTTCACCGATGATGTAAGCAAGACGAGAACCTAATTCATCGTTCCATGAGTAAACATAGATCTTCTTAGACTCATCCCATCCGTCTGTTGAAGGAGCTTCCATTGTAGCAGCTTCTACTACTTCAAGAGTATCTTCTTCTACTGGCTCTTCATCAGCTGGCTCTTCTGTTGTCTCATCAGCTGTGTCTTCTGTTGCTGGTGCATCAGATGTTGTTGCTTCTTCGCTTCCGCCACATCCTACTAATAAAGATGCAACCATAGCTGTTGAAAGCAGAACACTTAATAATTTCTTTTTCATTCTTTTTTGTCCTCCTCTAAAAAATGTTTGAAATAAGTGTTGGTTAATAGTTTTGCATTTATTGTAATTACCACCGAGGTGGTATAAATGCCATTGTTGACACGTTAAAATTACTTAATCGTTTTCGCTTTTCTTAATATACAACAATTTGGACAGATTGGCAATATTTTTTTTGTATTTATTGTACACTTTTTATATTTTTGTCACTATTTCACAATTTTGCGATTGTCTTTTTGAACCAAACGTACATATTCTGTTCATATTTTGTTTACATTTAAAACTATAACACTTTTTCACGTATATTTCAATATGTTTTATTTATGCCTTACACTCCGAAATTCCTGTCCCTTCTATATATATGTAATTTTCCTTTTTCATATCTTCTTTTTTGCTTGCTTTTATATTTGTCATTGAGTATAATTTTAGGTATAGATTTCACGTCTAATGTCATACTTAATCGTTTTCTAAGTTTTCGCGAAATTTAAATTACGAAAGGACATAAAAAGATATGAAATTTGGTTATTTTGATGACAATAACAAGGAATATGTCATCACCTCACCTAGAACTCCGTATCCATGGATTAACTATTTGGGAACACAGGATTTCTTCTCCCTGATTTCCAACACAGCGGGCGGTTACAGTTTCTACAAAGATGCTCGTCTTCGCAGAATTACACGTTACCGCTACAACAACGTTCCAATCGATATGGGTGGCCGTTACTTCTATATTAATGATGCAGGAACCATCTGGAACCCGGGCTGGTCTCCGGTTAAGACAGAACTTGACAGCTATGAATGTCGTCATGGTATGGGTTACACAATCATTACCGGTAAGAAAAATGATCTGAAGGCAGAAGTTACATTCTTCGTTCCTCAGAATTACACCGGCGAAGTACAGCAAGTAGTATTAACGAATGAAGGAAGCACCGAAAAGAACTTCTCTCTTTACTCATTTGCTGAATGGTGTCTGTGGGATGCGCAGGATGACTGCACAAACTTCCAGAGAAACTTCAGTACCGGACGTGTAGAAGTTGTAGATTCTACTATCTATCACAAAACAGAGTACAGAGACCGTCGTGATCACTTCGCATTCTATACTGTGAATGATGCCATCGACGGATACGATACAGACAGAGATTCTTTCATCGGTCTTTACAATGGTTTCCACAACCCACAGGTAGTTGAAGCTGATAAGGCAAACAATTCATTTGCCGATGGTTGGTCACCGATTGCTTCTCACTACAAAAAGATTACATTAGCACCGGGTGAAACAAAAACATTAGTATTCATTCTTGGTTATGTAGAAATGCCTGTCGCAGAGAAATTCGAAGCGGACGGCAAAACAATCAATAAGGTAAAAGCTCTTCAGCTGATGGAGCAGTACAACACACCTGAGAAGGTTGCTGCAGGACTTGCAGAGTTGAAAGAAACTTGGGATAAATTACTCGGCATCTTAAACGTAAATACACCGGATGACAAGGTTAACAGAATGGTTAACATTTGGAATCAGTATCAGTGTATGGTTACATTTAACCTTTCACGTTCTGCATCTTACTTTGAGTCAGGTATCGGTCGTGGTATGGGATTCCGTGATTCAAACCAGGACGTTCTCGGTTTCGTTCACCAGATTCCGGATCGCGCAAGAGAAAGAATTATCGATATTGCTTCTACGCAGTTCCCGGATGGCGGATGTTATCATCAGTACCAGCCACTTACAAAGAAAGGTAACGCCGACATCGGTGGTGATTTCTCAGATGACCCATTATGGTTAATCCTTTCAGTATCTGCATATATCAAAGAAACCGGCGATTGGACCATCTTAGATGAAATGGTTCCATACGACAATGATATGAGCATCGCTCAGACAATGCTTGATCATTTAAAGGTTTCTTTCTACCATATTGTAGAGAATTTAGGTCCTCACGGTCTTCCGCTTGCAATGCGCGCTGACTGGAATGACTGTATTAACCTTTCATGCTTCTCCGATACGCCTGGCGAAAGCTTCCAGACTTATACAAATCCTAAGTTTGCTGAGGAAGGCGGTTATTCAAAAGTTGCTGAGTCAGCATTCGTAGCTGCACTCTTCACATACGCCGGTCCTAACTATGTAGCAATCCTGAAACATTTAGGCAAGGACGACGAAGCTGCCAAAGCACAGGCTGAAATCGATAAGATGATGGCAAACATGATGGAACACGCTTGGGATGGCGATTGGTTCCTCCGTGCATACGATGCAAACGGAAACAAGATGGGATCTAAAGAATGCGAAGAAGGCCAGATCTTCATCGAGCCACAGGGATTTGCTATTATGTCAGGTCTTGACGACGAAGTTACAAAGAAAACACTTAAGGCTATTGACGAAAGACTTAACACAGAGCACGGTCTTGTACTGAACAACCCTGCATTCACAAAATACTATGTTGAATACGGTGAAATTTCTACATATCCAGGCGGATACAAGGAGAATGCCGGTATCTTCACTCACAATAATGCATGGATTATCTGTGCTGCGGCTTATGCCGGTGAAGGAGATCAGGCATTTAAGTACTACTCAGAAATTGCACCTGCATTTACAGAGGAAACTTCCGATCTTCACAAGACAGAGCCATATGTATACGGCCAGATGATTGGCGGTAAAGACGCAGGTTCTGATATCGGTCAGACAGGCAAAAACTTCGGTCAGGGTAAGAACTCTTGGCTGACAGGTACCGCTGCTTGGAACATGGTAGCTATTTCTCAGTACATCTTAGGTGTACAGGCTGACTTCGACGGATTAAAGATTGATCCTTCTATCCCGGCTGCATGGGACGGATTATCTGCAACACGTCAGTTCCGCGGTGCTACTTACGATATCAAGGTTTCTAACCCTAATCATGTATGCAAGGGTATTAAGAGCGTTGTCGTTGATGGAAATGCGATTGACGGAAATGTCATTCCTTCTTTCGGTGACGGCAAAACACATACCGTTGAAGTTGTTATGGGTTAATCTAATAGTAACAAAAATCCGAATCCCCGCACTTATGTGCGGGGATTCTTATATGTTCTTTCTATATTATTATGCAATTATAAATCTTACGTTTATTATACAAGCGGGGCAACAAGCCTTAGCACATGTCCTGTGATGCGGTACCACCACGGAAGATCCACATAGTACTGATAATCTACCTTCCTGCATTTTTTAAGCGTTTCTTTGAAATCTTTTTCGATATCATACACCACCGGATTTTTATAAATATATGTTCCACATTCAAAATGTTCATACAAACTACGATAATCCAAATTAATCGTTCCCACAACCGCTTTCGTGTCATCCGAAACAAATTCCTTGGCATGCACAAATCCCGGTGTATATTCGTACAACTTAACACCGGCCGCAAGAAGCTGCGGATAGTATGTTCTTGCAATCGCATATACCGATTTTTTGTCCGGTATTCCCGGCAGAATGATTTTGACATCGACACCCCGACGCGCCGCAAAAGTAAGCGCAGTCACCATCTCATTGTCAATAATCAGATAAGGCGACATGATATGCACATAGTCTTTTGCCTGATGAAGTATATCGAGATAGACACACTCTGCGATATCGAGACGATTCGTCGGATCATCGTTGTACGGAATCACAAAACCATCTCCGAAATTCATCCCCGTCGGCGGAAGAATATACTTCTCGTAATCCTCCGCACCGCGCTCTGACAGATTCCACATCTGCAAAAACATTAATGTAAAACTCTTGACCGCGTCTCCCTCGAGCTTAACTGCTGTATCTTTCCAATGACCAAAGCGTTTCTTGCGATTCATGTATTCGTCTGCAAGGTTAATTCCTCCGTTGTATGCTACTTTTCCATCAATCACAAGAATCTTTCGATGATCGCGATTATTCTGATGTGTTGACAAAAGCGGTTTAATCGGAGAAAAAGCCTTTGCTTTGATTCCTCTGCTGCGCAATTCTTTCGGATAATTGTGCGGAAGCGCCACAAGCGAGCACATGCCATCATACATCACACGAACCTCCACGCCTTGCCTTGCCTTCTCCTCCAGTACTTCAAGCACAGAATCCCACACATACCCGCGATTGATAATGAAATACTCAATAAAAATAAACTTCTCTGCCTTGCGGAGTTCCTCCATGATATCATCAAATTTCTCTTCACCCGACGCAAAGAAACTCACTTTTGTATGGTCATATGTCGGAAAGTCATTATATTTTTGAATATAGCGACCGAGATTCCTTATTCCACTGTCTTCTTTTTTCAGCTTTTCTTTGACACGGTGCTCCGTCTGCAAATACGGTTTCGTTTCATCTATGCGAATTCCCAACGCCTTCTGCAGACTACGATTTCCGGGATTTAACATAATAAATAAGTAAAATGCCACACCAAACACAGGGAAAATACAGACCGGTAAAATCCACGCCAATTTAAATGCCGGATTTTCCTCACTATTAATGATATAAACAATCGCTATTGCCCCAAGTACATCAAACACTCCTTTGAGCACATTAGAATACTGCACCCGGCTGACAACCTCATATATGAAATATATCTGCAAGAGAATCAAAACAAGTGTTATCATCGTCCTTCCGAACAGCAGACGAAACAGCGCATGTTTTCCTTTTTCATGCGCTCTGCGTGCTCCGGCTTTAAAACGGATATTCAGTTTTTCATCCATATTTTCTTTTTTCATATTAACATTTTACCATGTTTTGGATTTCAGGAAATGTTTTATTTCTATTTTTAATATTGTTTTTATAATTCATTTTCATATTGTTGTTTTGGGCAGTTTATGTCATACTTACATTATACACACAAACCGAAGGGCATAAGCCCTTTAATACAACTGAGAGGTACTTATGAAGGGATATTTGTCCATCGGAAAAGTTTCCAAATTAAAGAACGTAAGCATCAAATCGCTTCGCTACTATGATGAAATCGGTATTTTAAAACCGGCATACATAAATGAGGCGACCAATTACAGATATTACAAAGAAGAACAGCTATTTCTGCTGGATGCCATCACACTCTGTATTGAATTTGGCATTCCTTTAAAAAGCTTTCCGAAATATTATGACGCAAATGGCAAAATTAATCTGCAAAATCTTCTGTTCGACGGCAAAGCACTGGCCGAGGAAAAGATTAAATCCATGCGTTGCAGCATTGACACCTTGCAGCAAACCATCCGCATGCTGGAGCAGACACCGGGCAGTATCGTTCCTTCCCGCAACATTGAGAAGCGTCAAATTCTGACCATTCCATTTGACGAAGTGACAACCTGTGACCGCTACAACCACAAGCTCCTGGCCCTATTCGTAGAAGCCCAGCGCAATGGTATCATTGCCTCTTACCCATCCGGTTTATTATATGAAGGAACCGGCAAAAAGGTGCAGAAATACGTCTTTGTACATGCAGATTTTTCAGGCGCATCTCCGGAAGCTTTAGAGAAACTCGGCGCGCGTACCCTGCCGGAAGGTTCCTATTATGTCAAAAAGGAAAACAAACACCAGATTGAACAGGCCGACTCTTTCTTCCCGTCCTTATTAAATGTAGAAAAGAAAGATCATTATCTGCTTGTGGAAACAGATCTCTTGAAAGAAGACATGAAAAAGGCAGATTCCGATGCATCTTTGGAATTACAGCTTTTGTTTTTAAAGAAATAGAAAAAGCACTCCGTTTGGAGTGCTTTTTAGCGTGCGCGAGAAGATTCGAACTCCCGACCTTTTGGTCCGTAGCCAAACGCTCTATCCAGCTGAGCTACGCGCACATTCGTTGTGGTTTTATTACCGACAACATCATGTATTTTACAATGTAAACTCTTGTATGTCAAGAGTTTACATTGTATTTTTTGAAGTAATTTTAAATTTAATTACCGAGGCTCTTCCACTTGAGATATTCATTGATAAATTTATCAATATCTCCATCCAATACCGCATCCACATTTCCGGTTTCTGCGCTCGTTCTTGTGTCTTTTACCATTGTATATGGTTGCATAACATAGGAACGAATCTGATTGCCCCAGCCGATTTCCGTCACTTCACCGCGGATATCCGAAAGCTTTTCTGCGTTTGCTTCCTGTTTAAGCATGTAAAGCTTAGCACGGAGCATCTGCATCGCCTTATCGCGGTTCATATGCTGGCTGCGTTCATTCTGACACTGCACAACAATTCCCGTCGGGAGATGCGTAATTCGAATCGCAGAAGACGTCTTGTTGATGTGCTGACCGCCGGCTCCTGAGCTCCGGTACGTATCCACACGAAGTTCATCATCTTTAATCTCCACATCCACATCTTCTTCGATATCCGGCATTACATCCAATGAAACAAACGATGTCTGGCGTTTCCCCTGCGCATTGAAGGGTGAAATACGTACAAGTCTGTGTACGCCCTTCTCTGACTTCAGATAGCCATAAGCATTTTCGCCGTTGACCTGAAATGTCACGGATTTGATTCCTGCTTCATCGCCTTCAAGGAAATCAAGCTCCTCCACATCAAATCCTTTTCGTTCTGCCCAACGCGTATACATACGATACAACATCGCTGCCCAGTCGCAACTTTCTGTTCCGCCTGCTCCCGCATTCAGCTTGAGAATGGCATTACATTTATCGTACTCTCCGGACAACAAGGTACGGATACGGATATTTTCGAGCGTCTGCACAAAATCCTCAAACTCATCTCTGGCTTCCTGCGCCAGTTCCGCATCGTTTTCCTCATATCCCATCTCAATCAGAGTCTGAATGTCATCAAACTGCGAAAACAGCTTTTCGCATGTCTCCACATCATCTTTCAGGCTTTTGAGACGCTTGGTTTTTTCCTGCGCCGATTCTGCATCATTCCAAAAATCAGGCGCTTCCATTTCTCTCTCTAATTCTTCGATTCGCTTTTCTTTGTTCGCGATGTCAAAGTGAATCCCTTACTTCCTTAAGCGGAGATTCATATGCACCGAGTTCCTGTTTTAACTGGTCCAGTTCTACCACTTTATTCACCACCTAACCTAATTTACCGCAGCAGTTTTTATATTTCTTACCACTACCGCATGGACAAGGAGAGTTCGGGTACACCTTCGCCGCATCACGACGAACCGGTCCTTTTTGCAAAGTATCATCTTTGTTTGTACCGGTTACTTTGGCAACCTGTTCGCGCTCTACCTTCTGTTCAATCTTAACATTAAATAACAGTCTTACTGTCTCTTCCTGTATCGTCGCCGTCATGGCATCAAACATATCATATCCTGCAAGCTTGTATTCCACAAGTGGGTCCTTCTGACCATACGCCTGAAGACTGACACCCTGACGGAGTTGTTCCATGTCATCAATGTGTCCCATCCACTTACGGTCAATAACTTTCAGAAGAATAACACGTTCCACTTCACGTACTGCCTCTGCCTGAGGGAATTCCATCTCTTTGCTTTCATACATTCTAACTGCTTCTTCTTTCAATGTATGTTTGAGTTCGTTTTTCTTCATTCCCTTTACAGCATCACGAATGACAAGCTGAATCGGAACAATCGGACGAAGAAGCTGGTTGAGCTCTTTCAAATCCCATTCATCACTTGACTTATCATCGGAAATACAAGTATCTACTGCATTCTCAACCGTATCCGTAATCATCTTGTAAACCACATCGCGCATGCTCTCGCCATTAAGCACACGGAGGCGCTCTGCGTAGATGATTTCTCTCTGTTCATTCATAACCTGGTCGTACTCGAGAAGAGCTTTACGAATCGCATAGTTATTGCTCTCAATCTTACTCTGCGCTGTCTCAATCGCCTTCGTCAGCAATTTGTGCTGAATTTCCTGTCCTTCTTCAATACCGAGCGTGTTAAACATCGTAATCATACGCTCTGAACCGAACAATCTCATAAGATCATCTTCCAGAGAAATATAGAAACGCGACTCACCCGGGTCTCCCTGACGTCCGGCACGACCGCGAAGCTGGTTGTCGATACGTCTGGACTCATGGCGCTCCGTACCGATAATCTTAAGTCCACCGGCTGCTCTTGCCTCATCATCCAGCTTAATATCCGTACCACGACCTGCCATGTTTGTCGCAATCGTAACAGAACCGTGAATACCTGCATCTGCAACGATTTCCGCTTCCATCTCGTGGAACTTGGCATTTAATACTTTATGATGGATACCTTCGCGCGTCAGCATCTTACTGATTTCTTCAGATGCCTCAATCGTAATCGTACCTACCAAAACCGGCTGGCCTTTCGCGTTGGCTTCCTTTACCTCCGCAACAACTGCACGAAGCTTTTCTTTCTTTGTTTTATAAACTGCATCCTGTCTGTCATCACGTGCCACAGGGCGGTTCGTCGGAATCTCAATAACGTCCATGAAATAAATATCACGGAACTCTTTTTCCTCTGTAAGAGCCGTACCTGTCATACCCGCCTTCTTCTCAAACTTGTTGAAGAAGTTCTGAAAGGTAATCGTAGCAAGCGATTTGGTTTCACGCATTACCTTTACGTGTTCCTTCGCCTCAATCGCCTGATGAAGACCGTCAGAGTAACGACGTCCCGGCATAATACGTCCGGTGAACTCATCAACAATACAAACCTGATTATCCTTTACCACATAATCCTGGTCGCGGAACATCAAATGATGCGCACGGAGCGCAAGGATGACATTGTGCTGAATCTCCAGATGCTGAGGGTCTGCAAGGTTATCAATCTGGAAGAAACGCTCTACCTTCGTAACACCTTCCGCAGTCAGATTCACAATTTTATCCTTTTCATTGACAATAAAGTCGCCGTCTTCCTCCTGCTCAATACCGAGAATGATGTCCATTTTGGACTGTTCTTCCTGGTCTTTACCACGCTTTAACTGGCGCGCTAGAATATCACATGCCTCATAAAGCTTCGTCGACTTTCCGCTCTGTCCGGAAATGATGAGCGGTGTACGTGCCTCATCAATCAAAACCGAGTCAACCTCGTCGATAATGGCATAATGCAATCCGCGCAAGACAAGTTCTTCCTTATAAATAACCATATTGTCACGAAGATAATCAAAACCGAGTTCGTTGTTCGTAACATAGGTGATATCGCAATTGTATGCCTCACGACGCTCCTCTGAATTCATAGAGTTAAGTACAACTCCGACCTTCAATCCGAGGAATTCATGAATCTGTCCCATCCACTCCGCGTCACGCTTTGCAAGATAGTCATTGACCGTAACGATATGGACACCCTTTCCTTCCAAAGCATTCAAATACGCCGGAAGTGTGGAAACAAGTGTCTTACCTTCACCGGTACGCATTTCGGAAATACGTCCCTGATGAAGAATCACTCCACCAATAAGCTGCACGTGGTAATGCTCCATATCCAGCACACGACGTCCGGCTTCTCTGACTACAGCAAATGCCTCCGGCAAAATATCATCAAGCGTCTCGCCCTCTGCCAGACGATTCTTAAATTCTTTCGTTTTTTCCTTTAATTCATAATCGGATAAAGCCACCATAGAATCTCTGAGTTTCTCAATCTTATCTACTATAGGCTCAATTCGTTTCAGTTCCCGCTCACTGTGGGTTCCGAATACCTTTTCAAACATTCCCATTTTTCACTTCGACTCCTAATAATTCGTTTTATCTTAAACTATATCATTGTAACAGATTTAGTAGGACTATTCAATAAAAAAGGAATGTGCAGAAAGTTAAATTTTTGTTAAGATTGATTTTCCCATCTATAAGTGTTATGATTTTATCAAGTGGGGTTTTTGCGTTTGCAAATACCTTTTTACAAAAAAATAATAACAAACGAGGTGCAGAAAAATGTCAAAAAGTTTTGATGATTTGTTAGCAAAAGTCAGCACCTGCTCCAAGAAAAAACTGGCAGTAGCCGTAGCTCAGGACAAGCCGGTACTTGAAGCAGTCAAAGCTGCGAAAGAGAGAGGCATCGCAGATGCCATCTTAGTCGGTGACGAAGCCGAAATCAAGAAAATCGCAGATGAGATCGGTATGGATTTGGCCGATTACGAAGTAATCCACGAAGCAGACGTACAGGAAGCAGCACTCATTGCCGTAGGGCTTGTACATGACAAAAAAGCAGATATGTATATGAAGGGTATCATCGACACAAAATCCTTCTTAAAAAGTATTTTGAACAAAGAGCGCGGACTCCGTACCGGGAGACCGTTATCTCACGTTGCTGTTTTTGATATCAAAGGCATCGATCACCTGTTATTCTTAACAGATGTTGCTTTCATTCCGTATCCGACACTTGAGGATAAAGTAAATATCATTAACAGCACAGTTGATGTGTGCCATGCATGCGGCATCGATATGCCGAAAGTAGCTCCAATCGCTGCTGTTGAAGTTGTAAATCCGAAGATGCCTTGTACTGTAGAGGCCGCTGAACTCACAAAGATGAACGAGGAAGGCCAGATTACAGGATGTATCGTAGACGGTCCTCTTTCCATGGACCTTGCGATTGAACCTGAAGCAGCACTTCACAAAGGTGCTACAGACCGTAAGATTGTCGGAGATGCAGATGTTCTTCTCTTCCCTGACATTCATGCAGGTAATCTTGTATACAAAGTACTTGTACATACCACAGAATTCAAAAACGGATGTATCTTAACAGGAACTTCTGCTCCTGCTATATTGACATCACGTTCCGATTCTTTCGAAACAAAGGTAAATTCCATCGCTCTTGCAGCTGTTGTTGCAGATGCTATGGCAAAACAGAATTAATTTCATCAGGAGGGCGGATATATGTCAATCAAAAGCTTAATTATCAATCCGGGTTCCACTTCTACAAAAATCGGTGTATTTGAAGATGAAACCTTATTATTCGAAGAAACTTTAAGACATTCTACAGAGGAAATTGCACAGTACGCTTCCATCGTAGACCAGAAAGACTTCCGTAAAGACATCATCGTAAATCTGCTGGCAGAAAAAGAGTTTGATATCAAATCTCTGAACGTTGTTGTCGGCCGCGGCGGTATGTTAAAACCGATTCCGGGCGGTACTTACGAAGTGACAGATGCACTTCTTGAAGACTTAAAGATCGGAAAACAGGGACAGCACGCATCCAACCTCGGCGGTATTCTCGCACGCGAAATCGGAGATTCCATCGGTGTTCCTTCTTACATCGTTGACCCGGTTGTTGTCGACGAACTGATGCCTATCGCACGCTATTCCGGCGTTCCGGAACTTCCGCGTACAAGCGTATTCCATGCGCTGAACCAAAAAGCCGTTGCAAAACGCTATGCCAAAGAACAGGGTGTCCCTTATGAATCACTCAATCTTGTCGTAGTTCACATGGGTGGCGGTGTTTCCGTCGGTGCACATGACAAAGGACGTATCGTAGATGTATTTAATGCCCTTGATGGCGATGGTGCTTTCTCTCCTGAAAGAGCAGGTGCAGTTCCAAGCGGAGCACTGATCAAGATGTGCTTCAGCGGACAGTACACGGAAAAAGAAGTTTACAAGAAAATCGTCGGCGGCGGCGGATTCAATGCTTACTGCGGAACCAATGATATGCGTGATGTAGAGAAAATGGCAAACGAAGGCGATGCGCATGCAATCGAAGTCCGCGAAGCATTTATTTTGCAGATGGCAAAAGATATCGGTTCCATGGCTTGTGTTCTTTCCGGAAAAATAGACCAGATTATCGTAACAGGCGGTATCGCATACGATAAAGCAGTCGTAGCAGGATTAAAAGCACGTTGTGAATGGATGGCTCCGTTTACCGTATATCCTGGCGAAGACGAACTTCTGGCTCTGACACAGGGTGCTCTCCGTGTTATGAACGGCGAAGAAACAGCAAAAGAATATTAAGATATTGCCATGTAGCATAGAAACGGGTAACGACGAGAAAGTCGTTACCCGTTTTTTTTCTTCCTTTCATTCGTTTGACAATTCACCTACCTCCCTCAAAAAATGAAAGAAGTGTCTGCTGTGCAAATACTATAATACACCGGACAGAAATGCATAATATATACTTTTACCAAAAAAGAATCGCAGAAAAGTTATCTGCGATTCTTCTTCGATTGATTCTTATTTTAAATTCTTAAGCGGCGTAAGATACTGTGCCCTGCGGTTCTCCTGCTCTGCCAGATAAGACTGGTCTGTCGATGCATGAAGCTCCTGCATATACAGATGATGATTTTTAGAAATCTCTTCATCATTCTTTCCAAGGAGAAACATCGCAATATTGGAACACTGGTCTGCTGTGCGCTCTAAATAAGTAAGGATATCCATGAAAATTAAGCCACCATTGATAGAGCAAACACCTTGACACAAACGATCCGTGTGACGGTTTTTGAGAAGAAGCACCATATCGTCAATAACTTCTTCAAGAGGCTCGATACGTCTTGCAACATAATCATTCTCATCCTTCATAGCCTCAATAGTCAGTCGCAAAATCTCTGTAATGGCATCTTCGATAATTGCAAGCTCCTTTTTTGCCACTTTAGAAAAGTTAACCTCCGTATCGGCTTTTTTCTTTGCAAATTCATCAAAGTTTGTTGCGTAATCACCGATACGTTCCAAATCTCGAATACACTGCATCAGCATACTGTGCTGACGCTTGTCACTTTCAGCTTTAAGATGGTTGGAAAGTTCAATCAGATAGTTCTCTGACCGATCCGTAAAACAATCCAATTTATCTTCTGTTTCATTGATCTTTACGGATCTTTCAACATCAAATTCTTTAAACTGTTTTAAACTAAGAGAAATACTTTCCTGCGCAAGACAAGCCATATTGACTGCAATCTTAGTCACCTCTGCAAGAGCAATCGGCGGAGTCATCATAAGCTTCGAATCAAGTGCAGCAAGTTCCGGATATTTTTCTCCCTCCTCCTGCTTGTCATCTTTTACAATCGCGCATGCAATCTTTACAAGAAGTCCTGTAAACGGCAGAAGAACAACCGCTGTGACAAGATTAAAAATCGTCTGGAAATTCGCAATAATTCCACTATCCACGGTACCACCCCAAAGCTTCGGCATAAAACCGACATTGCGGAGCACAGCCATAAGAATCATAAAGAAAATGGTACCAACCGTATTAAACACAATATGCACGATACCTGTACGTTTTGCATCTTTGGAAGATCCGATGGAACATACCAAAGCTGTCGTCACACAGGTACCGAGGTTGATACCCATAATAATCGGATATACAAGATCAAATGTCATCACTCCCGTAGAAGAAAGTGCCTGAAGAATACCGACCATCGCCGAAGAACTCTGTACGATGACCGTCAGAACCAGACCTGTCAATATACCGAGAAGCGGCATATCCGTAAAGTAAGCAAGTACATCCGCAAAAGCTTTTGAACTGGAAAGTGGCTCCACAGCATCTGTCATACCAAGAAGTCCCATAAATAAAATACCAAAACCCAGAGCAATCATACCTACATTTTTGGCTTTCTCTTTTTTTAGGAACATCGCACAAATGATACCGATAATGAGTGCTACCGGTGCAAGTGTGTCCGGTTTAAAAAACGCCAGAATCGAATTACCCGTAGAATCAATATCCATCAATCGAATAATCTGTGCTGTCACCGTTGTACCGATATTGGCACCGAGCACAATACTGACCGCCTGACGAAGATTTAGGATACCGGCGCCGAGCAGACCTACCGTAAGTACAATCGTTGCCGTCGAACTCTGAATGACCGCTGTTACAAGTGTACCTGTCAAAAGACCGAGAAACACATTTTTCGTCAATTTTCCGAGTACATTTTTAAGCGTATTACCGGAACCCTGTTTCAATCCGTCTCCCATAATTTCCATACCATACAGGAACATAGCAAGACCACCGAGGAGTTTAATAATCATCAAAATTGTTTCCATACTTATATCCTCTTCAAAATAAAATGTAGCGGGAATCCTTATGAATACCCACTACATAATCATACTTTATTTGACAAAAACAAACAAGATGGTTTTTTACATAAATATTACTTCGATTTTACATTCTTTTCTCGACGGAATATACAAATATCTCTTAGTGATGGAACAAACGAATGCCCGTAAAGCACATTGCCATATCATATTTGTTACATGTGTCGATAACATTGTCATCACGAACAGAGCCGCCCGGCTGTGCAATGTATTTCACACCGCTCTTGTGTGCTCTTTCGATGTTATCACCAAACGGGAAGAATGCATCGGAACCGAGCGCTACATCCGTCATCTGGTCGAGCCATGCTCTCTTTTCTTCTCTTGTGAAGACTGCAGGTTTTTCTTTGAAGAACTTCTGCCACTCTCCTTCTGCAAGAACATCCATGTAGTCCTCGCCGATGTAAAGGTCAATGGTATTGTCTCTGTCAGCTCTGCGAATATTGTCCACAAACGGAAGGTTCATAACCTGTGGAGACTGACGAAGGAACCAGTTATCTGCTTTCGAACCCGCAAGTCTTGTACAATGGATACGCGACTGCTGCCCTGCACCGATACCGATGGCCTGTCCGCCTTTTGCAAAACATACAGAGTTGGACTGTGTATATTTCAGTGTAATAAGCGCAATCGCAAGGTCAATTTTAGCTGACTCAGGAATTTCTTTGTTCTCTGTCACAAGGTTAGAAAGAAGTTCGTCATCAATCTTAAGTTCATTTCTACCCTGTTCAAAATTGATACCATAAACCTGTTTTGTCTCGATTTCAGCAGGAACATAGTTTTCATCGATCTGAATCACATTGTAGTTTCCGTTCTTTTTCTCTTTCAGGATTGCAAGCGCTTCCTCTGTGTAACCCGGTGCAATCACACCATCAGATACTTCTCTTTTGATAATTCTTGCTGTATCTGCATCACAAACGTCGGAGAGAGAAATAAAGTCGCCGAACGAAGACATTCTGTCTGCGCCTCTGGCTCTAGCATACGCACATGCAAGCGGAGATAACTCACCGAGATCATCTACCCAGTAAATCTTAGCTTCCACATCTGAAAGCGGAAGTCCTACTGCCGCTCCTGCCGGAGAAACGTGTTTAAAAGAAGTCGCCGCAGGAAGTCCGGTTGCCTTCTTTAATTCTTTTACAAGCTGCCATCCGTTAAATGCATCCAGGAAGTTGATATATCCCGGTTTCCCGTTTAATACTGTGATTGGTAAATCTTTGCCGTCTTCCATATAAATTCTGGAAGGTTTCTGGTTTGGATTACAGCCATATTTCAGTTCTAATTCATTCATAGTTATCCTCCGTCTCCGGGACACCTGCCCACGGTATATTATTTATTCTTATTTACAATCTTTGTCTCATACTCGCCTGTAGCGATATCAATATATCTCACAAAAAGCGATACCTTATTCTCTTCGTTTAAGCTGTTCCAAAGAAGCTGTGTAAAAGCTTCCATATCGTCCGGAATCGAAATAAGTTCAGGCTCACCCTCAAAGCTCGGAAGCGGATTTCCGTCGCCCATGTATGTATGGATGAAATGTCCCTCACCCGCTACCGGGTTTTCGTAAGCGAATGTATATCTGTTACATGCAGCCGGGTTACCGTTGTTGCTCTTCAAAATGGACATTGCATAGTTGTATGTTCCGTTCTCTACATGCATAACACCGGAAATACGTGGTGTGTAGTTAGGTGCATCCGGTTCAAACTCTCTCGTACGCAGGGCCTGCTCAAATGTCTGCTGCTTGTCCATCAGTTCGTAAATCGTATCCGTCTGGTCACCGTTTGTCACAATCGTCTTATTTCCAAGCACACGTACAGGTGCGTAAATGATAAGGCTCGGATCGCTCAGCTTAGAAGGGTCAAAGGCCTGTGTGCGGATTCCCTGTCCATCTTCTACGAATACTCTGTTACGGCTGTTTTCGCTTCTTCCCATAATGAAATAAGCAGTTACCGCATACTTACCGTTTGCACTTTTTCCGATAATGATTCCGCGTCCCGGATATGCATTATTCTGAAGTTCTGTTTCAATTGCTCTCATCTGCATGTTTACTTCCTCCTGATAAAAAATCATTCCTTAACTAATATAGCATAATTTTCCGTCTGCGTATATGAACTTATTGCGCAAAAAGGAAAAAAAATCTATAATCATTTTAGGTAAAATAAACGAAAAAGCTACGAAAGAAAGGATTTATATTATGACAAAGAAAGAATTAGCTATCGCATTACATGATAAAAAATACAACTGTGCTCAGGCTGTTGCCTGCGCTTTCGCTGACGAAGTCGGTATGGATAAAGAAACCATCTTCCGCATGATGGAAGGCTTCGGTCTCGGTATGGGCGGTATGCAGGGAACCTGCGGGGCCATTTCCGGTGCGGTTGCTCTCGCAGGACTGAAAAACAGCGACGGAGATATTGATAATCCGACTACAAAAGCTGCAACCTATCAGCTCTCCAAAGAGATTGTATCCAAATTTGAGGAAAAGAACAAAGGCTCCCTTTGCAAAGACTTAAAAGGTGTTGCAACGGGCACACCGCTTCGTTCCTGTCCGGATTGCATCATGGACGCGGTTGAAATTGTAGAAGAAGTTTTAGGATTGTAGGGCTTATATTTTGGGAACTATTTTGTACGCGTGGCTTGTGCCGCATTTTCCGCTAATTTTATATTATATGTATGCATATGGCCACTGTGCCAATCTCGCCGGTCTGCAAAAGGGATTGCTCATCCTGGCAGCGGTTGCGATGATTCTGTATCATTTTTACTCAACGGTACGTCTGCACATTTGGCCGCTCCATCACAAAAATGAAAGCGGAAGCTTTCGTGTGGGCGTCCAGTATGGCGGCACATTCCTAATCCGAATCGGCATATGGGGCGGATGGCTTCAGCTTCTGCACTACCTGCTGTTTTATGTCTTTCTACCGGAAGAAATCGCTCTTTTGAAGCTCAAGCTCGATATTACCACAAATACGAATACTAAGCTTCTGCTGACCTTTGACATCATATATACCATGATTTTTTTATTTCTGTTCCTGCTCAACGGATGTCTTCGTGTCATCCTATGTTGTCACAGACTCGGTATTGTCAAGAGGCTTCTCATCTGCCTGAATATGTGGATTCCGATTGTAAATTTGTTTTTGATTCATTATCTGGCCCGCGCTGCTAAAGATGAGTACTCCATCTATGTGGCACGAAATCAGAATGCCTCCGTCAGACAGGCGTCGCAGGATTGCAGAACGAAATATCCACTCATCATGGTACACGGAATCGGATTCCGCGACCTTAAATTTTTTAACTATTGGGGACGCGCTCCACGTTATCTTGAGCGGAACGGCGCAACCATCTATTACGGTCATCAGAAAGCCTGGGGAACCATCGAAGAAAATGCTATTGCCATTGCGCAGACCATCGACCGCGTACTTTCCGAAACCGGAGCAGAAAAAGTCAATATCATCGCTCACTCCAAAGGCGGTTTAGACTCGCGCTACTTGATTTCGCATCTGGGCTATGCAGACAAAGTTGCGACTCTGACTACTATGTCCACACCGCATCGCGGTTCAGCTCTCGTCGACTTTTTAAATGCACTTCCAAAACCGCTGTTTCGCAAATTAACACAAATTCTCGACCGGTCGTTTGCCGCATTCGGAGATGACACCCCGGACTCTTTTGCTTCCGCGCAGCAGTTAGCTCCGGCTTACTGTAAAGAGTTTAATGAGCGTACGCCCAATGCAGAAAATGTACTGTATCAGAGCTACGCGTCGGTAATGCGTTTTTCTTTCAGCGATCCTCTTCTTTTCTTTCCGCATTTGATTTTATGGTGGATGACAGGAGAGCGAAATGACGGTCTTGTGACAGAGTCATCTGCGCAATGGGGAAATTTTCTCGGTACTTTAAAAAGTAAGACTGTACGTGGTATATCTCACGGTGATATGATTGATTTAAAAAGAGAAGACATCAAAGGGTTTGACAGCATAGAAATTTATCAAAGCATTGTACAAAATCTAAAACAAAATGGGTTTTGAGAAAGGAGCTTCCATGGATAAACAAAAATGGGGAATAAAAGGGCTGAGCAAGGCAGGATGCTACTACTTATTATTCGGTGCCATTTACAGTGCACTTTTTACGATCCTGTCGCTCCATATTAAATTCGAAAATATAAAACAAAGTTCATTAACGGTTCTGTTTTTATTCGTAAGCTTATTTCTCTTTGCAGCTTTTTATTATGCAATCAGTCAATTTGAGGACCCGTCAAAAATGATTCTCGAATTTCGTCCCCCGAAAGCAGAACATCGTACACAAATTCAATTCGTTTTTGAATCCATCTACGCGCATTACAGCAAACACTGCAAACTCAAATATGCCATCGCTTATCCGCTTTCAGGCGGACTCATTTTATTCGGAATCGCCGGTTCCGTGATGGATTCACTTTATTTTTTAACCCATCTTAAAGACGTATTTGTAAACGCATTTGCGTTGCCTGCATTTTTCTCGGGAATTGTGACATTTTTTACCTTGGACATAGTCTACCGGAACCGCATTACCGAAATCAGAGAAGGGGCTTATGCCGTCACCGAAGTAACTCTTGTCGAAAAATACTATTGCATCCGCTCCGGTCCCAGATACAGAATCACCGATTACTTTTTAATTTTAGCTGATTCCCGCGGTAACAAAGGCCGTTTTAAAGTATGTGAAGACGAATATTACAGAGTGCATACGGATAATACCATCCTTCTTGTGAAACGAAGCAAAGGTAAGTTATTTTACAATGCCATGGAACCTGTTGTCATAACTGAGCAATACCGTCCAACCATAGAAATTTAACAAGAAACAAAATCGCCCTGCCATTTTTGAAAATGGCAGGGCATTCTTTTATTCCTTATAACCGAATTTATGTGCAATCAGCTCGTAGTTTGGCATCGGAACACCATATTTTCTTCCCATACGGACCGGTTCAAACACAAGACCGTCCATCTCAGAGCTGTTTCCTGCCCATAAATCTCTTTGCATCGAAGTTGACGCTTCCGGCGACAAAGCATCAAGAATTTCCAAATTTGTTTTCACGATATCCACAAGAAACGGTATCTCCATCGCTTCTGCAAGCGCACTGATTTCACACATGCAATCGGATAAAAACTCACGTTCATCCCCTGCTTTCTGAAACACTTCCGCCTTCGCATCAAAATACAATCCGCACGCCGCCATCGGCGCAACATAAGAATATTTCTGAAACGCATCTCTTGCAATATGGTCGGAAATCCGTGCATCAATTCCGCACGCACACAAATCTGCTGCAATTTCAAATAGTTCCTTCCGTAAATCTTCTTGTTTCCGCACTCCGTATACTATGCGGAAAATACTTCCTTTCTGCTGAACGATACCCGGCGCTTTCTTTTCTGCGGCAATGTAAATACACCCATCTGTCACCAGACTGTCAGGAAGTTCTTTTTGTAACCTGCTTCCCGTTCCGTATATGTTTAAAACAGGAATTACAATCGTGTGCGCATCGCTTTTTGTTTTCAGAAACGGAATAATTTCCGCTAAAGAATATCCTTTCACACAGACGAAGATTACATCCGGCATTTCTGTGTATTCTTCCGCCGCTACTGCTTTTATCTGCGGCACGGTAAACGTTCCCAAATGCGGTGTTTCCATCGTAAGACCGCATTCTTTTATCTTAACCAAATGTTCTCCCCTGGCAATTAAAGTCACATCAAATCCTGATTTTGCCATATAAGCAGCAATGCTTCCGCCGACACCGCCGGCTCCGACCACGCAATATTTTTTATCCATTACAATTCATCCATTCCGTTTTTTATTTCCATGCTCCACTCAATTCCCCCGCCCTTTCGTTTCATGTCAATCATATAGCGGAACGTCTCAAGGAGCATTGCCATCTTATCACATTCTTCTCCGTTTTTTCCGCGATCGAGACGAAGGTTGAATTTACGCATCTGCCACACAAAAATATCGAGTACCCCTTTCCCCTCCACACGGTATTCATCCAAAAAATCCTGATGCTCCATGTAGTAGAGAAACTCTTTATAAATTTCTTCTTCCTGCAACAAATCTTCCCAAAACAGGTCACGCCATGCATCCGTATATCCGACAAAGTCACACAGTCGGCAAAGTTCATTATGAAGTTTTATCTTTTCACTCGCAATAATAATCGGTTGCATTGTACAACTCCTATTCCTCTGAACAAAAAGCTTATCCCGCGAAAAACAATCCCGAAATAATGTCCTGCGGATTCTCTTCCACGCCGTCAATCTTTCCATCTGTCACATGAAGGTATCCTGTGGTACCGTCTTTTCCTTTTACTTTCAACCATTCCTCCCCATCTGTCTCAAGGAAGAAAATCTGTTGCGCCGTGAGCGTTACCTTATCTGCCGAAACATCCTGCCCGAGAAGCACTTCAATATCCCGATACAACTCATGTGCTCCGGTTGGCACCATCTCGTACATTCCTGTATCCTGAAGCTCCAGTTTCTTTTCCTCATAGTTGTAGTACCAGTTTGCGTATGAGTAACATGTATGAATCAAATCCGTCCGCGTTGTTCCCTTTACGCATCCTGACCATGCAAAACCATCGCGACTCATGTATTTTTTGAACGGAAACCCCCCAACAGTTCCGATGTAATAAAGCCCCTCATTACAATATGTATAAAAATGCGTAACAAGATCATCACTCATGCCATAATCCATCACCGCAATTTCCAATCCCGGAAAATGCGGCGAGATATCAGTAACATAGTATTCGTCCCTGTTCAGAGAAAAATAATCCACATTGTCCTGACACAGTTTTGAAACCATATCCCCCTCAACATACGATACATCATACGCGTAGTTATCTACAATCTCACGCCCGCTAATGTAAAATGTTTCCTTACCGCCATCGCCATCCAGGTCAAACGAATACTCTTCATCAAACTTACAACTCTTCGGATACTGCTTTTCTTCCGCTTGCGCATTTTCCTGCGCTGTAATCACGTCAAGATTTTCTCTCTCCGCTTGTGAAAGCACGCCTTCATCAAAATCATCCGCTGATATCGCCGGCTCATACCAACTACAGGACGCAAAATAGTTGCTTAAATAAGAATTGGTAAACTCTCGCCCGTGTCTTGCAAAAATTTCATTTCGAGCAATCCATAATTCATCCGCAGACATATTTTGAAGAATATACTCCGGAATCTCCTTTACATCACTCATCGGAAGCACATACTCTCTTGCATCATAGCGGACATTATCTGCTTTCACTGAAAGCGAATTTATCATAAATTCCTTCTCATGTGACATTTGCATGTATTCCGCTGAAATTGCTTCATCCTCATGCCAGAAAGTTACATCGGTCGGCTCCTGTATATAGTATACACAGCTGTCTGTATAAGCTATCTGAGTTGCCCCAGCTGACTCATCCACCACGTCACCGGATTTATAAAAACCGAACAAAAAACCCCAGCCTTCCTCTTTTTCATACGAAGCTTTCTGGAATATCGCAAAACCGTCTTGTCCGTCTTTGATGATATATTTTCCTTCCCATGATGACGGAATCTTAATCTCCATATCGTCATAGGAATATATCTCTCCTTCTGCCGGCAATTCTTCGCTATCTTTCGATGATTCTTCCTCCGATTCCTCATCCTCTATTCTACTTATCTTTATATCTTCTGATTGCTCCGCATCCTCTGTCTTTACCGAATTGCCACATCCGACCAGCATGATTCCCATGAGCAATAACAAAATAAGTTTTTTCATTTTTCTTATCCTCATTTTCACATCACATAAATTCACTATAACATATGATACTGAAGCATTTCGTTAACGACTCTGCATCCTTCCGTAATTTCCATCGGCAAAAGCGCTCTTGCCACAAGCTTTAAATCGTCACTGATTACGTTTCCTTCTTCATCTGTCAATCGGAGATTTGCATAATCTCCGTCAATGCTTTCTACGATGTAATAAAATGTATTCATAAGTATTACCTCTTTCCATGCTTTTTTCTTATTTTAACACAAAGTTGTGAATAGAAAAAGAGAACATACTTCTCTCCGACTATTTTCTCTGTCTCACCGACATAAAATAATGTTGACAATTCTTCTTTTTTGTCGCAAAATAGAACCATCTTATATCGCATTCTGCGATATATTTCGCGGTCATTCGACCATATTTTCACATAGGATAAACATTAAATATGCAACGCAACTCAATCACGTTTTATTTTCATGTAAGGAGGATTGTTATGTCAGAAACCCTTAACAAACAACACTATGAGCTTGCGGATGTTTTAGGCCCTGCGAGTTCTGAAGCAGAAGCACTTTCTGCGATTTTCGAAGACAAAGAACTTTATGAAACGTACTTAGACTTCCCTGAGGAGAAACAGCGTGAAGTCCTGGATTTTCTCATGGGAAAAAGCGGTCTTCGGATAACCTATGACCCATTTTTCAAAATGATTTTTGACCCCGACCTCTATCCGGAACGTCTAGAGTCACTCCTTAGTTCGATTCTGGGTCAGCCGATTAAAATCCAAAAAATATTACAACGCGAAGGTCAAAAACTGCACGGCGAAAGCAGTCTTGTTATCATGGACATCGTTGTAAGCTTGACAGATGGTTCCATCATGGATGTCGAAATTCAAAAAATCGGCTATGCATTTCCCGGCGAGCGCTCATGCTGCTATGCTTCTGACCTTATTATGCGACAGTACAATCGTGCCAAGGCAAGAGCAAAAAAGAACAAACAAAATTTTTCATTTCGCTCGATGAAACCGGTTTATGTCATCATCTTTATGGAAAGCAGTCCTTCTGAATTTCAAAAGGTTGCACCGCATTACATTCATCGCAAAATTTCAACCTATGATACCAATGTACAAATTGCTGAACTTTCCAATATCATCTACATATCCCTTGACACTTTTCAGGAAGTCGTTCAAAATATAGACACACCACTCCATGCATGGCTGACATTTCTTAGTACATGGAAATCGGAGGATATTCTAAGACTTGTCAACAGTCATCCCGGATTTGTGGAATTGTACCGTGAACTCGCAAACTTCAGAAACCAAACGGAGGATATCATGAGTTATTTTTCAGAAGCACTATTAATGATGGACCGTGGTACAGAAGAGTATATGTGGGAAGAAATGAAGAAGGAGAAGGCAAAACTAACTGCCGAAAAAGTAAAGTTGTCTGCAGAAATCGACAAAATGACTTCCGAGGCAGAACAAATGGCTTTCAAGACGGAACAACTTGCTTCCAAGACGGAGCAACTCGCTTCCGAAATGAACCGGCTTACTTCCGAAAAAGAGTTGCTTACTTCCGAAAAGGAACTGCTCTCTAGCGAAAACGAGAAACTCTCAGGTGAAAACGAGAAACTCTCAGGTGAAAACGAGAAACTCTCAGGTGAAAACGAGAAACTCTCAGGTGAAAACGAGCGTCTCAACTCAAAAGTGCGTGACCTCGAAAAGGAATTGACTTCCCTTCAAAAATTACTCTCAAAAAACTCATAATCTGACACAATTTGCATAAGATAAAATACGGGCGCTACCCATTTGGGTAACGCCCGTTTGACTTGCTATATTACAATCTTATTTGTTAGCCATAGCTGCTTTGATGTCTGCTGTAAGCTGTGGAACGATTTTGTTTAAATCTCCTACAATACCGTAGTCAGCTACATCAAAGATAGGAGCATCTTCGTCTTTATTGATAGCAACGATGATGTCTGCCTCTTCCATTCCTGCAACGTGCTGGATAGCACCTGAAATACCGATTGCAAAGTATACGTTAGGACGAACTGTCTTACCTGTCTGTCCAACCTGAAGGTCTCTCGGTTTCCATCCGGAATCAACAACAGCACGTGAACAGCTTACTGTTCCGCCGAGAACTGCTGCAAGGTCTTCTAACATCTGGAAGTTTTCTGCACTACCAACACCACGACCACCGGATACTAAAATCTTAGCATCCATGATATCTACTGTATCAGAAACTGCTTTTACAACTTCTTTGATTGTTACATATCTGTTATCCGGAGTAAATCCAGGATTGAATTCGATTACGTTAGCCTTAGCACCTTTGATTGGCTCAATCTTCTGCATAACACCAGGACGAACAGTTGCCATCTGTGGACGAGTATTCGGACAAGCGATTGTAGCAATTGTGTTACCACCGAAAGCCGGACGAGTCATTAATAACTGATTATGTTTCTGTTCATCTTCTTTTCCAGGAATAGCAACTAATGGGAAGTCACCAATCTCAAGAACTGTACAGTCAGCTGTAAGACCTGTTGCTACTCTTGCAGATACAGTAGGACCAAGGTCACGACCGATTGCTGTAGCACCAACTAATACGATATCAGGTTTGTATTCATTGATTACAGAAGAAAGTGCATGTGCATATGGCTCTGTTCTGTATTCTTTTAATTCTGCATCGTCTACAACGATAACCTTATCTGCACCATACTCTGCAAGCTGGTCAGCAAGATCTTTTACGTTGTAACCAAGTAATACTGCTGTAACGTCTGTATTCAAAGGAGCTGCTAACTCTTTTGCTTTACCAAGTAATTCGAATGCGATGCCGCTGATTTCATTATCAACCTGCTGCGCAAACACGTATACGCCTTTATATTGTTCTAAACTCATTTTGTTCACCACTTTTCCTTTATTTTAGATAACATGTTTTTCCTGTAACTTTTCAACAATGTAAGCAGCTGCTTCTTCCGGAGAATCAGGAGTAACTTTTACGCCTGCGCCCTTACGAACTTTGTCAGAAGCTTTTGCAATCTTTGTAGGAGAACCTGCAAGACCTAAGTTACAATCTTCAACGTCTTTAAGGTCTGCTCTTCCCCAAGTTGTAATCTCTGCTTTACAAGCATCAAAAATTCCACCCGGAGTCATGTAACGTGGCTCGTTTAATTCAGCAAGAGCTGTAACGAGACATGGCATCTGAGACTCTAATACATGATATCTGTCATCATACTGTCTCTGAACGATAACTTTGTCGCCATCAATCTTGATATCCTGTGCATAAGAAATAACAGGAAGCTGTAAATGCTCAGCAATCTGTGGACCAACCTGAGCTGTATCACCATCGATAGCCTGACGACCTGTGATGATTAAGTCGTATTCAAGGTTACGGATAGCGCCGGCAATCGTTGTAGAAGTTGCCCATGTATCAGCACCACCAAGAACTCTGTCTGTAACAAGGATTGCTTTGTCAGCACCCATTGCTAATGCTTCACGAAGAACGTCTGTCGCTTTCGGAAGTCCCATTGTAAGAACTGTAACCTCTGCACCATACTGATCTTTTAATCTAAGAGCTGCCTCTAAACCTGCTTTGTCATCTGGGTTCATAATAGCAAGCATAGCTGCTCTGTCTAATGTACCGTCCGGATTGAATTTAACTCCACCCTTTGTATCAGGTACCTGTTTAATACAAACTATGATTTTCACGATTTAGT